>NZ_JBHFFP010000012.1:0-210647 GCF_042611105.1 Neorhizobium fuzhouense
CATTGACACGCTGCACCCCAATACAACCGGCGCCGGCTACCTCGTGCAGCCGCCGATCGCCACCCTCACCGCCAACGGCTGGTAACCTCACGCCCCATCATCATGTGTACGTGCCGGCAGGCGGTTGATCCCGCCTGCCGGCATCGTTTTTAGATCTCGCAGAATGCGTCCAGCGCGAACCGATCAGCGACTATGCGACCGGCATTGGCGCGCGGATGGACATAGGTTTCCAGAAACACGGACGAGCTGCGCCAGTCTCCTGCCGCCATGGCAGTGCGGACATCCATGCCAAGCTCGATTGCTCGCGTAGCAAACGTGTGACGGCCGCAGGTGTGCGGTGGCTTGTGCGGGATGCCTGCCCGCTCGCAGACGGCCCTGATGCGTTCGTTGACGCTGTGGCGGCTGGTGTATCGAAAAACCCGTTCGTGCGCTCTGGCGGTGCCTCTGAGGTCGCGTAGCCGTCCGGCAAGTTCGTCGGTCAGATAGCGCATCGAGTTGGTTGATGTCTTGGTTTTGAGGAGGAGAGCGGTTCGCGCCGTCAGATCCACCTCTGACCAGCATAGTGCGACCGCCTCGCTGATGCGGGCGCCGGTCTGCGCCATGAATAGCACGATCGCAGACAGGTGCTGCAGCTCGTCCTTGTCGGCCTGGCGCGCGAATGTGTGCAGCCAGACGGGTGATGCAGGTTTGGGACGGTTTGGCCTGTCCTGGCGAAAGCGTTTGATGCGGATAAGGCCGCACCATCCGCGTTCATATGCATGCAGCAGAACCGCGCGCGCCGGCGTGATGGCCTGCCGGTTCTTGGTCGCATTGCCTTGGGTGGGGTAGATAGCGTCTGCCATGGCGCGAACATCAAAAGGGTAAATCGATGCGATCTCGCGCCCCTCAAAGTGCTCGATGATCGGGTTTAGATATCTGGCCTCTCCACCATGGGCGAGATAGCTTTCTGCCGCCTGACGGAATGTTTTCTTGCCGGGGATGGTTTGCGGCTCGTCGTCATTGTTGATGACAGTGAGAATGCTCTGTAATGTTCTGGCGGCCATGTGGCACCTCGTGTGTGTTGACTATGGTTAGAGCCTGCCGGCCGGTGGAACGACTGGCGGGCTCGCTTGTATTAACTGCCATTTTTGCATTTGACGGCAGTGATGACGTTGCACAATGGGCGCGCTCAACAGGAGGCCCGCCATTGTCTGAAAATAATGCAGCTATGCTGGATGCCATCCTGAAGCTCCTCGAGCGCGTGGAACGGCGGATCGACGAAAACGAACAGAACGCCAGCGTGAGCCGCGGACGCATTCATGAACGCATGGACGAGCAAGCCGCCGCGATAAGCGAGATCCGCAAGGATGTGGAGATATCCGCCATGGTGGTTGCGCAGCAGCGCGACGTGATTACCGAACTCGACGGCAAAATCACCAAGGTGCAGCCAGACATCGAGCAATGGCGGCAGGTGCGGCGGCTGGGCTACGGCTTTTCGGCCGTGCTGGTGGCTGTGGGAATGACGGGCGCCGGCTTCCTCATATATCTGGGCGAGACGGCGCGCCTTATTGTTAGAAAGTGGCTGGGCATCCTGTGACGATGATGCGCAGATGAGCGGCTGATTAGCGACATGAAATTTACGCAAGACATTGATTTCACTCGTTTCTCAAAGAACTTTTAATCAGTAGGTCAAGGGTTCGAACCCCTTCGCTCTCACCACTTTCCAGATTTTATGCAATCGCTTCAACCCCTGCCTTACTGATGCGGTGGGTGCAGCGAATTGGTTGCGTCATAATTTTGCCGCCGGGCGGGCCGAGCCCTTGCGTCATGCGTATACAATATTTTCTGATCGCGTTTCTTCTGGGCATGATCATGTGGGTGCTGCCCTTCGAAGCAGCCCGCGACGCCTATCACGTTGCCGAAGCGACGCATTTGATTCCGAACGAGCATATCCGGCACCGGTTGAGCCACATTCTCTAGTGTGGCCTGTGCGCTGGGAGCGTGCGCGCGGGCCATCAGCGATTCGGCAGATAACTGTCAGGTGATGCCGCCCCCGGAAACCCGCACTTGCCCGAACCCAAGCACACATTTGCCCGACACAGCCGAAAAGGCCATTGGCAGACGCAGCAGAGCCTGCTTTAGGAAGAGCTGGAGTGCGACGCGGAGGATGTCTTGTCGATTGCCGAAATATCGCTGTTCAGCGCCCTGATCGCCGGCGCCCTGTCGTTTCTGTCGCCGTGCGTGCTGCCTCTGGTGCCGCCCTATCTCTGTTACATGGCCGGTGTGTCGGTCGAGCAGTTTCGTGACGAAGCTACGGCCAGAAGCCCTTCGGTGAAACGGGCTGTGCTGCTGTCGTCGCTGTTCTTCACGCTTGGGTTTGCAACGGTGTTCATCGCCCTCGGTGCCGGCGCAACGACCATCGGCGTGATGCTGCGCCAGCATATCGATCTTCTCGCGAAAATCGGCGGCGTCATCATCATCATCATGGGGCTGAATTTTCTTGGCCTGTTTCGCATCGGGCTGTTGTCGCGTGAGGCGCGGTTCCAGTCGGGTGGTAAGCCGGCCACCGTCTCCGGCGCCTATGTGATGGGGCTCGCCTTTGCCTTCGGTTGGACGCCCTGTATCGGTCCGGTGCTGGGCGCGATCCTTGGCGTTGCGGCATCCCGCCAGACGGTCGGCGATGGCGCGCTGCTTCTGTCCATCTATTCGCTGGGTCTTGCCGTTCCGTTCTGGATCGCGGCCGGTTTTTCCGGCGCCTTCATGCGGTTTCTCACGCGCTTCCGCCGCCATCTGGGGCTGGTCGAAAAGCTGATGGGCGCCTTTCTGGTGCTGACCGGGCTTGCTTTCATCTTCGGCCTGGTGAGCGACATGGCGATCTGGTTTCAGCAGAGCTTTCCAATCCTCATGCAAATCGGCTAAGCGATTCCCTGCTCGCGGTGCTCTTGCCGCGGCGGAGGATTGAAATGGCTGCCATTCTTGCTTTGCTGCTTCCCTTTTTCGGGCTGATCCTCATCGGCTATGTGGCGGCAAAGGCAAGCGGGCAGGGTGCAGAAGCGCTCGGCTGGATGAACACGTTCATCGTCTACGCGGCCCTGCCGGCTTTGTTTTTCAAGCTTGTCTCGCGCACGCCGATCGAGGACCTGACGCGGATCGATTTCATCGTCACGCAGCTGGCTGCCGTTTACTGCGTCTTTGCGCTGGTTTTTGCCATCGCGTTCTTCGTCCGCAAGGCCGGGACCGCCGCCTCCACCATCCAGGCCTTTGGCGGCGCCTACGGCAATATCGGCTATATGGGGCCGGGGCTTGCGCTGCTGGTGCTCGGCGATACGGTCGCGGTGCCGGTGGCACTCATCGTCTGCTTTGAAAACGCCACGCATTTCGTCGTGGCGCCGACCATGATGGCGCTTGCCGGCGGAGACAGGCGCCCGCCGATCGCCCTCATCTCGGATGTCCTGCGCAAGGTGGCGCTGCATCCGTTCATCCTGTCGACGGCGGCCGGCTTTCTGGTGGCGGCACTTGGAATTCAGCCGCCGCTTGCCGCCATGCGGCTGGTGGATTACCTCGCGCAGGCGGCAGCGCCGTGCGCGCTCTTTGCCATGGGGGTGACGCTGGCCTTGCGCCCGCTGACGCGCATTCCGGCTGAAATCGGTGTGATTGCACTCGCAAAACTCGTCGTGCTGCCGACAGTCGTCTATCTGGCGCTGACTGCCGTCGGCGGCATTGAACCATCCTGGATCCAGGCGGCCGTGTTGCTCGCGGCCCTTCCGACCGCGACCAATGTCTTCGTCATCAGCCAGCACTACGGCGTCTGGCAGGAGAGGGCCTCGGCAACCGTGCTGATCACCACCGTCCTCTCCATCGCCACGCTGCCGGCGGTGCTTTACCTCATCTCATCCGGTTTTCTTGGCGGAGAAGGGATGCCGTAGCCCGCCTGCGAATTCGCGCAGGCTGCGACCCGGCTCGATACCTTCGCGCATCAGCACATTGCGCAGCGGCCCGATGGCCGTCAGCATGTGAAGACCGGCGGCACGCGCTACCTGCATCGGCAGGAAATCCGACAGCAGCGAGCGGTTGAGGAGATCGACCCCGAAGGTGCGCGTCATGATGTCCGGCCGGCGGTGACGGTTGAAACGGTCGCCCGTGTCGGCGGCAATGGCCGCAGTACCATCCGTCTTCAGGAGATTGGCGAGTTCCATGACGTCGCGCAGGGAGAGGTTCAGCCCTTGCGCACCGATGGGTGGAAAGGCATGCGCGGCCTCGCCGATCAGCGCAACGCGACCCTTTCCGAAACGGTCCGAGATGAGACTGGAGAGCGGCCAGGATTCGACCCCTTCCTCTACCGTCACCTTGCCGAGCATGGATTGCATGCGCTGCTCGACTTCGATCGAAAGTGTCTCGGGCGCTAGCGCCAGCAGGCGCTCGGCCTCTGCCGGCTTCACCACCCAGACCAGGCTGGAGCGGCTGCCGGGCAGCGGCACCTGCGTGAAGGGGCCGGTTTCGGTGTGAAATTCGGTCGAGACATTGCCATGCGGCTGCTCGTGGGAAAAATTGAGAACGACGGCTGTCTGCGGATAGGCCCAGCGGCGCGTGCCGATGCCGGCCTGTTGCCGCACCGTGGATCCGCGCCCGTCTGCGCCGACCACGAAACCGGCCTTCAGCGTATCTGCGCCTGCAAACGTCAGAACGGCGCCATCGCCCGCCAGATCCAGATGCTCAAGGCTTGCATCGATCCGCGTGATGTTCTTTTCGGCGGCAAGCGCTTCGCCAAGGACGGCCATCAGCGCCCGGTTCGGGATATTGTAGCCGAAAGCGGCCAGCCCGAGGTCGGCGGCGCGAAACTGCGCCGGCGGCGCCCGAAACAGCCGCTTGGTGCCATCGAGGATCTGCATGGTCGAAAGAGCGGATGCGTCCGGCGCAATGGCATCCCAAAGGCCGAGGCTGTCCATGAAGCGCACCGATTGATCCATCAGCGCAGTCGTGCGCCGGTCCTGCCGGTTGATCTGCGGCGCAACCAGCGCCACCTTGCGTCCGGCCCGGGCCAGCGCGAATGCTGCCACCGATCCCGCCAGACCCTCACCCACAACTGCAATGTCGAACTCGTTCATGACCTGATACTTCTTCATGTCCCGCGCCTGAGAGGGCGAACTGACCACGCGGTGTTTGGCCCGCTTGGCCGCCCCTTCGTCGCCCCGGGGCGGCCAAGGAGGCCTCTACCGCCCGTCTTCTATTTAGGCAAACTTGTGACACTTATCCATGGCCGTGTCCCCCGTTTGCGACGCAGATGTTGCAAAGCGCGCCGATTGGCCGCATATCAGCCGTTCGATTTTTAAGCTCCGGAGCAGGGCGTGATCAGGCGAATCTTCAATTACCGCAAAGTGCCCTATGCCGAAATCCGGGCATTTTCGGTCCATGTGCTGACCGCATCCGGATCGTTCCTCGCCTTTCTCGGCGTCGTCGCGGCGGCTGAACACCGCTTCGTCGATATGTTCTGGTGGCTGGGGCTGGCGCTTTTGATCGACGGCATCGACGGGCCGATCGCCCGCAAGGTGCGCGTCAAGGAAGTTTTGCCCAACTGGTCGGGCGATACGCTCGACAACATCATCGACTATGTGACCTACGTCCTGCTGCCGGCGTTTGCGCTCTACCAGAGTGGCATGATCGGCGAGACCTGGTCCTTTGTCGCGGCCGGCATGATCGTCGTCTCCAGTGCCATCTATTATGCCGATACGGGCATGAAGACGGAGGAGTATTTCTTCTCCGGCTTCCCGGTCGTCTGGAACATGGTGATTCTGACGCTCTTCGTCATCAAGGCCAGCGAAATTACGGCGCTGATCGTCGTCATGGTGTCTGTCTTCTTCACCTTCCTTCCCATCAATTTCCTTCATCCGGTGCGGGTGAAGCGGCTGCGCCGGCTCAATCTTAGCATCTTTCTCCTGTGGTGCGCGCTGTCGGCCTATTCGCTTCTGCTGCATTTCGAATCCCCCGCCTGGCTGGTCTGGGGCGTGGTGGTGACCGGCCTTTATCTCTACGCCATTGGCGGCGTGCTGCAGCTTTTCCCCAGTCTTGGAAAATCCAAGTAAAGCGCCGGGAAAGCTGGACTTTCCTGTTGTGCACAGCACCAAAACGAGTATCAATCGAGTTCTATGCCGCATGGAGACGGCAAACACAGGACACGCCTTGGCAGCCGTCAAAACCTCGCAGAAGGTTGGCCCAGGGTGGATGAGGGGATGTGAGTGAGCGAAGCGCAGGTTCCGGAAGCGGGTACGCTTCTGAAGGTCCGGGGACTGACCAAATATTTCGGAAGTTTTGCCGCCTGCAACGGTATCGATCTGTCGATCGCGCCGGGGGAAATCCACGCGCTGCTGGGTGAAAACGGCGCCGGCAAATCGACCCTTGTGAAGATGCTGTTTGGCGTTCTGCAGCCGAGCGAGGGGCAGATCGTCTGGCAAGGCAAGCCGGCCGTCATCGGCTCGCCCGGCGAGGCGCGCGCGCTCGGCGTCGGCATGGTCTTCCAGCATTTCTCGCTGTTCGAGGCGCTGACGGTTGCTGAAAATATCGCGCTCTCGCTCGATCCGAAAATCCCGCTGGCGAAGATTGCCGAGGAAGCGAAAAACCTTTCGCGCGCCTATGGCCTGCCGCTCGACCCGAACGCCCATGTGGCCGATCTTTCTGTCGGCGAGCGCCAGCGCATCGAGATCGTGCGGGCCCTCCTGCAGAACCCGAAGCTGATCATCCTCGACGAGCCGACCTCTGTGCTGACGCCGCAGGAGGCCGACCGGCTGTTCGAAACGCTGTTCAAGCTGAAGGCGGAGGGACGGTCGGTTCTTTACATCAGCCACCGACTGGAAGAGGTGCAGCGCATCTGCGACCGGGCAACTGTTCTGCGCCACGGCAAGGTGACCGGTGCCTGCGACCCGCGCCGCGAGACGCCGGCGTCGCTGGCGCGCATGATGGTCGGCTCTGACGTGGCCGGCGTCGAACGGGCGGCCGATACGCCGCTTGGCGAGGTGCTCGTTGCGGTGAAGAACCTCGCCGTTCCCGCCCGCACGCCGTTTGCCGTCACATTGTCCGGCATCTCGATGCAGGTGCGTGCCGGTGAGATCGTCGCCATTGCGGGCGTGGCCGGAAACGGGCAGGGGGAATTGTTCGACGCGCTGTCGGGCGAGGTGACGGTGCCGCAGGACGATGCGATCGAGATCTGTGGCCGCGCGGTCGGGCGCACCGGCATCAACGGGCGTCGGCTGCTGGGCGCCGGTTTCGTGCCGGAAGAGCGTCATGGCCATGCCGCCGTCTCCGACATGGCGCTGTCCGACAATCTTCTTCTGTCGCGCAGTACATCCGACCGCAAGGAGTTCTTGACGGGGGGCGTCTTCAACGTCATCCGCCATGATGTCATCCGCTCCATCGCAAAGCGGATCTGCGGCGAGATGGATGTGCGCAAGAGCGGCGACGACCCCGCCGCAGGGTCGCTCTCGGGCGGCAATCTGCAGAAATTCATCATCGGCCGCGAACTCGATCGCAAGCCGCAGGTCCTCATCGTCAACCAGCCGACCTGGGGGGTGGATGCCGGTGCCGCCAGTCGCATCCGCCAGGCGCTGATCGACCTTGCGCGCGCCGGCTCAGCCGTCGTGGTGATCAGCCAGGATCTCGACGAGATTTTCGAGGTGGCGACCAGTATTGCGGTGATTTCCGAGGGACGCATGTCGAGGCCCTATGCAGCGGGCGAACTGACGCTGGAGAAGATCGGCCTGTTGATGGGCGGCATTCATGATTCCACCAGCCCGCGGGAGGCCGTCCATGCGCATTGAACTGGAACGGCGCGCCAGCGCCTCCGGCCTGTTTTCCGTTGTCTCGCCGCTCTTGGCGCTGGTGCTGACGCTTCTGGCCGGTGCACTGATGTTCCTCATGCTCGGCAAGGATCCGCTCCACGCGCTCTACAGTTTCTTCATCGATCCGCTGCTTGAAGTGTGGTCGCTGCATGAACTGGCGATCAAGGCCGCGCCGCTGATCCTGATCGCGGTCGGCCTCTCCGTCTGCTATCGCTCCAACAACTGGAATATCGGCGCGGAGGGGCAGTTTACTATCGGCGCCATCTGCGGCTCGATCCTGCCGGTTCTGGTGCCGCAGTGGCATTCGGTTCTGGTGCTGCCGCTGATGCTTCTCATGGGCATGCTGGGCGGCGCGCTTTATGCCGGCATTCCGGCACTGTTGAAGACGCGCTTCAACACGAATGAGATCCTGACGAGCCTGATGCTCGTCTATATTGCCCAGCTGTTTCTCGACTGGCTGGTGCGCGGCATGTGGCGTGATCCGAAAGGCTTCAATTTCCCCCAGACGATAAGCTTTGCGCCGGAAGCGGTGCTGCCGGAGCTTCTGGCATCGGGGCGCGCCCATTGGGCGATCGTCTTTGCGCTTGTGGCAGCGCTTGCCCTCTGGTTCATGATGCGCTTCATGCTGAAGGGCTTCGAAGTCACGGTTCTCGGGCGCTCGGAGCGGGCAGGGCGTTTTGCCGGCTTTTCGGCCCGGCGCATGGTGTGGTTTTCGATGATGCTGTCGGGGGCGCTGGCCGGCCTTGCCGGGATCTCGGAAGTGTCCGGCTCCATCGGCCATCTGCAGCCGAGCATTTCGCCCGGCTACGGGTTTACCGCCATCATCGTTGCGTTTCTCGGGCGGCTCAATCCGCTCGGCATCATCGCCTCGGGCTTCGTGCTGGCGCTCACCTATCTCGGCGGCGAGGCGGCACAGCTGTCGATCGGTGTGTCAGACAAGGTGACGCGGGTGTTCCAGGGCCTGCTTCTGTTTTTCGTCCTCTCCTGCGATACGCTGATCCTCTACCGTGTTCGCCTGGTGTTGGGCACCGGCCGCAATGTTGACGTGAGGTCCTGACGATGTTTGAAGCCATTCTTCTGACGATCGTCACGGCCGCCACGCCGCTTGTCATTGCAGCCGTCGGCGAACTGGTGACGGAACGTGCCGGTGTCTTGAACCTCGGCGTCGAGGGCATGATGATCATGGGCGCAGTCTGCGCCTTTGCCGGCTCCTATCTCACCGGCGTGCCGGTTCTCGGCGTGCTGTGCGGCATTCTGGGAGGGGCAGCCTTTTCGCTGCTGTTCGGGTTCCTGACGCTGACGCTCGTGGCAAACCAGGTGGCGACGGGGCTTGCGCTGACACTGCTCGGTCTCGGCCTCTCCGGCCAGATCGGCGAAAGTTTCGTCGGCATTCCCGGCGTCAAGCTGCAGCCGATCGTGGTTCCGGTGCTGTCGGATATTCCCTTCATCGGTCGCCTGCTGTTTGCCCAGGATATCACCTTCTACCTGTCGATTGCGCTGGTGGTCGGGGTTCACTGGTTCCTGTTCAGGAGCCGTACGGGCCTTAAAATGCGCGCCATCGGCGACAATCACGGCTCGGCCCACGCGCTCGGCATCCATGTGGTGCGCACGCGCTATCTCGCCGTGATGTTCGGCGGTGCCTGTGCGGGGCTGGCCGGCGCGCAGCTGTCGCTCGTCTACACGCCGCAATGGGTGGAGAACATGGCGGCCGGCCGCGGCTGGATTGCGCTTGCCCTCGTCGTCTTTGCCTCCTGGCGTCCGTGGCGGGTTCTGGCCGGCGGCTACATTTTCGGCGCGGTCGGCATCCTGCAATTGCATGCCCAGGCCCTTGGCATTGGCATTCCCTCGCAGTTTCTCTCGATGCTGCCTTACGCCGTCACTATTGTCGTTCTCATCATCATCTCGCATAATCGCCGCACAACGCTCATCAATACGCCGGCTTGCCTGGGGAAACCCTTCGTTCCGGACCGCTGAGGCGGCACCATCCATACCGTAGCTTCGAGCCAAACAGGGGTTGAATATGAAGAAGCTGATTATCGCACTTGCCGCCACGGCTGCCACACTTGGGAGCTTCACCGTGGGCGCCGAGGCGCAGGAAAAGACCAAGGTGTGTTTCATCTATGTCGGCACCAAGACCGATGGCGGCTGGACGCAGGCGCATGATCTTGGCCGCCAGGAGCTGCAGAAGGCACTCGGCGACAAGATCGAGACGCCTTATCTGGAAAGCGTGCCGGAAGGCCCGGACGCCGAGCGCGCCATCGAGCGCATGGCCCGCTCCGGCTGCTCCCTGGTCTATGCCACGTCCTTCGGCTTCATGGATGCGACCGTGAAGGTTGCGGCAAAGTTCCCGAAGGTGAAGTTCGAGCACGCCACCGGCTTCAAGGCCGCGGAAAACCTCGCTACCTACAATTCGCGCTTCTATGAAGGCCGCTATATCCAGGGCCAGATTGCCGCCAAGATGTCGAAGAAGGGTGTAGCCGGCTACATCGCCTCCTTCCCGATCCCGGAAGTCGTCATGGGCATCAACGCCTTCGAACTGGGTGCGAAGTCGGTCAACCCGGACTTCAAGCTGAAGGTCGTCTGGGCCAACACCTGGTTCGACCCGGGCAAGGAAGCAGATGCCGCCAAGGCGCTGATCGACCAGGGCGTCGACGTGCTGACGCAGCATACCGATACGACGGCTCCGATGCAGGTTGCCGCCGAACGCGGCATCCTGGCCTTCGGTCAGGCGTCCGACATGATCGCCGCCGGCCCGAAGACGCAGCTGACCGCGATCGTCGACACCTGGGGCGCCTATTACATCAAGCGCACCAAGGCGTTGCTGGACGGCACCTGGAAGTCCGAGCAGATCTGGGACGGCCTGAAGGACGGCATCCTGACCATGGCGCCCTATACGAACATGCCTGACGACGTGAAGGCGATGGCCGAAGAAACCGAAGCCAAGATCAAGTCCGGTGAACTGCATCCCTTCACTGGCCCGATCAACAAGCAGGACGGTTCGGCCTGGCTGAAGGCCGGCGAGAAGGCCGAAGACGGCGTGCTGCTCGGCATGAATTTTTACGTGCAGGGCGTCGACGACAAGCTGCCGCAGTAAAATGCAGGCGGTTCGCCGGGCTTTGCCCGGTCGCTCCCGATGAACGACTATTGAAAAGGGCGCCCCCAGGACGCCCTTTTCGCATGCCGGGAACTGATGTGCACAAAACAGACAATGCACGCAGAAAGGTAACGAGTGGAAGGATCGCACTGCCTGTTGGCGCCTGCGCGAAACTGCTGATATGAAGCGCGCACAGACGTTCATGGAGACCGCAATGCCCCGCACCTGCCTCGCCGTAATCCTCGCCGCCGGTGACAGCACCCGGATGAAGTCCTCCATGTCGAAGGTTCTTCACCCGATTGCCGGGCTTTCGATGATCGGTCATGTCATGCGCGCCATCGGCGGTGCCGGCATGGAGAATGCCGCACTGGTGCTCGGGCGCGATGCGCAGGCGGTGGCAAAGGCTGCCGAAACCGACAGTGTGAAGATCGAAAGCTTCCTGCAGACGGAGCGCCGCGGCACCGGCCATGCGGTGCTGATGGCACGTGAGGCGATTGCGCAAGGCTTCGATGACGTTGTGGTGACCTATGGCGACGTGCCGCTGGTGCGCCCGCAAACCTTTCTGTCGGCCCGCGAGAAACTGGCCGAAGGCGCCGATGTCGTGGTCATCGGCTTTCATACGCAAAAGCCTTTCGGTTATGGCCGGCTTCTGGTCAAGGACGGCGAACTGGTGGCGATCCGCGAGGAAAAGGACGCAACCGACGAGGAGCGCCGCGTCACCTGGTGCAATAGCGGGCTGATGGCAATCAATGGTGCGCGTGCTCTGGAATGGCTGGAAAAGATCGGCAACAGCAATGCCAAGGGCGAATATTACCTGACGGATCTCGTGGAAATCGCGAGGGCTGATGGCGGCCGCGTCGTGGCCATCGATGCGCCGGAGGCCGAGCTTGCCGGTTGCAATACGCGCGCCGAGTTGGCGCTTCTGGAGGCAAGCTGGCAGCAGCGCCGCCGCCATGAGGTGATGCTGTCGGGCGTTTCGATGATTGCGCCGGAAACGGTGTTTCTCGCCCACGACACCGTGCTTCAGCAGGATGTGCTGATCGAGCCGAATGTCGTCTTCGGACCGGGCGTGACCGTCGAATCGGGGGCGGTCATCCATGCCTTTTCGCATCTGGAAGGGTCGCATGTGGCGTCCGGTGCAACGGTTGGCCCGTTCGCGCGCCTGCGCCCCGGCGCCCATCTCGGCGAGGGCGCCAAGGTCGGCAATTTCTGCGAGGTGAAGAAGGCCGAGATCGGCGCCGGCGCCAAAGTGAACCATCTCACCTATATCGGCGATGCCTTCATCGGCGCCGGCAGCAATATCGGCGCCGGCACCATCACCTGCAATTACGACGGCTTCAACAAGAGCGAGACGCGGATCGGCGAAAATGCCTTCATCGGCTCCAACTCCGCGCTGGTGGCGCCTGTCACCATCGGCAATGGCGCCTATGTCGCCTCCGGCAGCGTGATTACTGAGGACGTGCCGGACGACGCGCTGGCCTTCGGCCGCGCCCGCCAGGAGGTGAAGCCGGAGCGCGCGAAGGCCGTCCGCGAGCGGGCGCAGGCGTTGAAGGCAAGCCGCAAGGCCAGTGCCTGAACCCGGCCACATTACGGTTCGATACGGAAATTGACCGCCGCAGCAATTGCGTCTGCCACGCGCTCGGCTAGGAATTCGCGCCAGGCGCGACCAAGAAAATGAGGTTCATCTATGTGCGGTATCGTTGGCATCGTCGGCAAGGCGCCGGTGGCGGAGCGGCTGGTCGATGCGCTGCGGCGGCTCGAATATCGGGGGTATGATTCGGCCGGTGTCGCCACGATCCATGACGGCGTGATGGAGCGCCGCCGCGCCGAGGGAAAACTCTTCAACCTCGAAAAGAAGCTGTCCGTCGAACGCTTGCCCGGCGAGATCGGCATTGCCCATACGCGCTGGGCAACCCATGGCGTGCCGAACGAGACGAATGCGCATCCGCATTTCGTCGAGGGCGTGGCGGTCGTTCATAACGGCATCATCGAGAATTTTTCCGAGCTTCGCGACGAATTGTTGGCCGAAGGCGCTGTCTTCCAAAGCCAAACGGATACGGAAGTGGTGGCGCATCTGCTTGCGCGCTATACCCGCGAGGGCCTCGATCATCGGGCCGCCATGCTTGCCATGCTGAACCGCGTCAGCGGCGCCTATGCGCTGGTGGTGATGTTTGCCGATGACCCGCAAACGATCCTCTGTGCCCGCTTCGGGCCGCCCCTTGCCATCGGCCACGGCAAGGACGAGATGTTTCTGGGATCCGACGCCATTGCGCTTGCCCCCTTTACCAATCGTATCACCTATCTGGTCGATGGCGATTGCGCGGTGATGACGGCGCGCGGTGTCTCGATCACGGATTACGCCGGAAAGCCCGTCTCGCGTCCGATGCAGATCTCGCAATCGGCCGCGCTGATGGTCGACAAGGGCAATCACCGCCACTTCATGGAAAAGGAAATCTACGAGCAGCCGGAAATCATCTCGCATGCGCTGAGCCATTATGTGGATTTCGCAGGCGGCACGGTGAAGACGCAAGGCGCCGCCATCGATTTTGCCAAGGTGAGAAGCCTTGCCGTGTCCGCCTGTGGCACGGCCTATCTTGCCGGCCTCATCGGTAAATACTGGTTCGAGCGCTATGCGCGCCTGCCGGTGGAAATCGACGTGGCTTCCGAATTCCGCTACCGCGAAATGCCGCTGTCGTCCGACCAGGCGGCGCTGTTCATCTCGCAATCGGGCGAGACGGCCGATACGCTCGCCTCGCTGCGCTACTGCAAGGAGGCGGGGCTTGCGATCGGCGCCATCGTCAACGTGCGCGAATCGACCATTGCGCGGGAAGCCGATGCGGTGTTTCCGATTCTGGCCGGCCCCGAAATCGGGGTGGCCTCGACAAAAGCCTTCACCTGCCAGCTCGCGGTGCTGGCATCGCTCGCCATCCAGGCCGGCCGCGCCCGTGGCACGCTGTCGGAGGCGGACGAAAAGGCTCTGGTGCGCCACCTGATCGAGATGCCGCGCGTGATGAGCCGCGTGCTGAACCTTGTTCAGCCGCAGATGGAAAGCCTATCGCGCGACCTGTCGCGGTTCAAGGATGTGCTCTATCTCGGTCGTGGCACCAGCTACCCGCTGGCGCTCGAAGGGGCGCTAAAACTCAAGGAAATTTCCTATATCCACGCGGAAGGTTATGCGGCGGGCGAGCTGAAGCATGGTCCGATCGCACTGATCGACGAAAACATGCCGGTCATCGTCATTGCCCCGCATGACCGGTTCTTTGAAAAGACCGTTTCCAACATGCAGGAAGTGGCAGCCCGCGGCGGCAAGATCATCTTCATCACCGACGAGAAGGGGGCGGCTGCCTCGAAACTGCCGACCATGGCAACGATTGTGCTGCCCGTGGTGGACGAGGTGATTTCGCCGATGATCTTCGCCCTGCCGATCCAGCTCCTCGCCTATCATACGGCCGTCTTCATGGGCACCGATGTCGATCAGCCGCGCAATCTGGCGAAGTCCGTCACGGTGGAATAGCGCGCGGCGTCATCACGGCTGGTTGATCGTGCAGTGCGTCAGCGACAATTCGGCGGCTCTGCCCTTGCGGGGGGCGGAGCGCTCCTTCATTGTCCGGTCTCACCCGACTTTTACGGCGATGCAGCATGAATGACGGATCGAGATGACGGATAGCCCGGAACGCATAACGCTCGCCGGCCGGCTGCGGAACAATTTCCTGACCGGCCTCATCATCTGCGCCCCGCTTGCCATCACCATCTGGCTGACGTTCGCCTTCATCGACTGGGCCGACAGCTGGGTGACGCCCTATATCCCGGAGCGCTATAACCCGCAGTATTATTTCGATATCGCCATACCGGGCACCGGGCTTCTGATCGCCATGGTGTTCATCACGCTGATCGGTTTTCTCGGCAAGAACCTGATCGGCCGTTCGGTGGTCAAGTTCGGCGAATCCATCCTGCACCGCACGCCGCTGGTGCGCACGCTCTACAAAAGCCTGAAGCAGATTTTTGAAACCGTGCTGAAGGACCAGTCCACCTCGTTCAAGAAGGTCGGCCTGATCGAGTTTCCCGGCCCGGGCACCTGGGCGCTGGTGTTCATCTCGGCGCAGGCGCAAGGCGAGGTAGCCGCCCGCCTCAACGCGGACGGCGAGGAGATGATTGCCGTCTTCCTGCCGCCAACGCCGGTGCCGACGGCGGGGTTTCTGCTCTTCGTGCCGAAAAGCCGCATTATCATGCTCGACATGACGCCGGAGGATGCCGCCAAGCTTCTGATCTCGGGCGCGCTCATTACACCGCCCTGGACGCCGAAGACGCCCTTGCTGACCGAACGGCCGGGCGATGGGACACCCGAGCCCGCCTGAAGCGCTGGCGCGACAAACCTTCATCCCGTTGTCATATTGTCCCCCTAGAGACTGGATCAGGGGGCGTTCCAGGCGGATGGAGGAGGGGTGTATCTCTTTCGCCATTCAGTCCGTCATTCAAGCCGTCAGGCAGCGTGCCCCTCCCGAAATCTGTCCAAAGGGCTCGCATCATGCGCCATTCTCCCATTCGTGTTTCGCATTGCCTGAAGATGGCGCTTGCCGCCTCCATCTTCCTGTCGCCCGTTGCCGCCTTTGCCGAAGGCAGCGTCAGCGCGGCCGGCATCACCATTGCCAACAAGGGCCTTGTCGCCATCGGCCGCATGCCGGCAAACCTCAAGGACAAGTTCGGCGAGACCTTCGGTTCCGGCTCGGGCATGGCCTTCGACACTAAGAGCTGGAAGAAGGATGGCGATGCCTATACCGGCGCGCTCTGGCTGCTGCCTGACCGTGGCTATAACGTCGAAGGCACCACGGATTACAATACCCGCATCAACCGCATCGAACTGCGCCTGACGCCGGCCGCCGCCGGAACGACGCTTGCGGCCGACAAGCAGCAGACCGGCCTTCAGGCAAAGCTTGCCGATACCATTCTGCTTCTCGACAATCAGGGCAAGAACATGACCGGGCTTGATCCGGAATCGGGCGTGCGCGCCGCAGCCGGCGATCTTCCGGCGCTTCCGGAAGCCCGCACCGGCAAGGTTTCGCTCGATCCGGAAGCCGTTGTGCTGTTGAAGGATGGCTCGATGCTGATCAGCGACGAATACGGTCCCTACATCTATCGCTTCGGTGCCGACGGCAAGCTTCTTGCCGCCACGCAGCCGCCGAAGGCGCTGTTGCCGATGCGCAAGGATGCGCTGAACTTCTCCTCCAACAATGTCGATGCCGCCGGCAAGAAGCCCGACCCGAAGGATCCCGACACTGGTCGCCAGAACAACCAGGGGCTTGAAGGCCTTTCGATCACGCCGGACGGCAAGTTCGTGATTGCCCTCCTGCAATCGGCGACCCGCCAGGATGGCGGCGATTCGTCCTCGACCCGCATGAACACCCGCGCACTGGTCTACGATGCCAGCGATGTGTCGAAGCTGAAGCTGGTGCATGAATATGTCGTGCCGCTGCCGACCTTCGACAACAAGGGCAAGGTGGCCGTCGCTGCCCAGAGCGAAATTCTGGCCCTGTCCGACAAGGCTTTCCTGATGCTTGCCCGCGACAGCAACAATGGCCAGGGCCTGAAGGGCGACACCTCCGTCTATCGCAAGATCGATCTGGTTGATCTTTCGTCCGCCACCGACATCGCCAATAGCGATTTCGACGGCCTGAAGCCGGTTGCCCCCAAGGGCGTGGTGGATGCGTCGGTCAAGCCTGCGACGGTTACTCCTTTCATCGACCTCAACGATCAGGCTGATTTGGCCCGTTTCGGCCTGCACAATGGTGCACCGAACGACAAGAACAATCTGTCGGAAAAGTGGGAGGCCATGTCGATTGCAAGTGTTCTCGACCCGTCGGCTCCGGACGACTACTTCCTCTTTGTCGCCAATGACAACGACTTCCTGACGCAGGACGGCTTCCAGGTGGGCACCGCCTACAAGGCCGAAGGCGGTGCGGACGTCGACACCATGTTCCAGGTGTTCCGCGTCACGCTCCCGGGCATGGCGAAGTAAGCTGCCGATCCGCAGCGGCCCTTTCGCAAAGGCAAACACGCAATGGCCCCGGTGCGCTGCGCCGGGGCCCTTGTCGTTCAGGCGGGGTTGGACGCCGAGACCTTGACCGGCACGCCCTTATAGGCCGGCGTGCCCGAACGTTTGTCATGATCGGTCATGGCGATGACCGCGTTCATCTCCGGATAGTAGCCGGCAATCGTTCCGCGCGGCAGGTCATAGGCGACGGCGGTATAGCCTTCGACGCCGCGGGCGCGGCCATCGCCCGACACAAGAGAGCGCACATCGATCCGGTCACCCTCGGTAAGACCGCGCTCGGCAAGATCCTCGGCATTCATGAAGACGATGTCGCGGCGCCCGAAAACGCCGCGGTAACGGTCGTCCATGCCGTAGATCGTCGTGTTGTACTGGTCGTGGGCGCGCAGAGTCGTGAGCACCAGCGCGTCGTCGGCCAGGCGCTCGCCATCCTCCTGCAGGCCGCGGGCGACGAGAAACATCGCCTTGCCCGTCGATGTGTTCCACACCCGGTCCGAGGCCCCGACCGTCAGGCGAAAGCCACCCTTCACCCGCACACGGGCATTGTAGCCGGCAAAGTCGGGAAAGACGATTTCGATCTTGTCGCGGATGCGGTCGTAGTTTTCCAGCATGCCGTCCCAGTCTATGCCATAGCGGTCGCCAAGCGTAGCCTTGGCCATGCCGACGACGATGGCCGGTTCCGAGCGCAGCAGCGGGCCGGGCGGATTGAGGAAGCCGCGCGAGGCATGCACCATCGACATGGAATCCTCGACCGTCACCGATTGCGGACCGGAGGCCTGCACGTCGAGATCGGTGCGGCCGAAACAGGGAAGCAGGAGCGTCGTCTTGCCCGTCAGCAGATGCGACCGGTTGAGCTTGGTGGCGATATGGACGGAGAGATCAAGCTTGCGCATCGCCTCGAACGTGTAGTCCGTATCGGGCATGGCAACGGCAAGGTTGCCGCCAAGGCAGATCAGCGCCTTGGCGCTGCCCGCATGGATGGCATCGACCGCTTCCACCGCATTATGGCCCTTTTTCCCGGTCGGCCGAAAGCCGAAGGCCTTTTCCATACCGGCGAGAAGCGCCTCGGTCGGGATTTCAGTAATGCCGACGGTGCGATCGCCCTGGACGTTGGAATGGCCGCGCAAGGGGCAGATACCGGCCCCCTTGCGCCCGATATTGCCGCGCAGCAGCAGGAAATTGGCCAGTTGCTGGACGTTTTCCGTGCCGTGGGCGTGCTGGGTGATCCCCATGCCGTAGCAGGCAATGACGTTCTTTGCCTTGATGTAGATATCGGCGGCACTCGTCAGCGCTTCACGCGACAGACCGGATACGTCCTCGATCTCCGCCCAGGCGGTCGCATCGATATCCTGGCGCACCGTCTCGAGGCCCAGTGTGTGCTCGGCCAGGAAGGCGCGGTCGAGCACGCCATCTTCGCCTCTGGCAAGACTTTCGTCGTCGCGCTCGAACACGGCCTTCATCAGGCCCTTCAGCGCCGCCAGATCGCCGCCGGCCTTGACCTGATGATAGGCCGAGGCGATCGGCGTCGAGGAAAGCGTCGCCATCTCGACCGGGTTCTGCGGCGAGGCGAATTTTTCGAGCGCCCGTTCCTTCAGCGGGTTGAAGACGATGATCGGCACGCCGCGGCGCGCCTGGTCATGCAGCGTCGCCATCATGCGCGGATGGTTGGTGCCGGGATTATGGCCGAAGCTGAAAATGGCGTCGCAGGAATCGAAATCCTCGAGCAGCACGGTGCCCTTGCCGACGCCGATCGACTGCGGCAGGCCGACACTGGTCGCCTCGTGGCACATGTTCGAACAGTCGGGAAAATTGTTCGTGCCGTAGGCGCGCACAAAAAGCTGGAACAGGAAGGCTGCCTCGTTGGAGGCTCGACCAGATGTGTAGAACTCCGCCTGATGCGGGCTTTCCAGCGCGGTGAGGCCCTCACCGATCCGCGTAAAGGCCTCGTCCCAGCCGATCGGCTGGTAGCGATCGAGCGTCGCGTCGTAGATCATCGGCTGCGTCAGACGCCCCTGATCCTCAAGCTTATGGTCGCTCCAGGTCCATAATTCGCTCACCGAATGCTGGTGAAAGAATTCCGGGCCGACGCGCTTCGCCGTCGATTCCCAGGTGATGGCCTTGGCGCCGTTCTCGCAGAACTCGAAGGAGGAGGCGTGGCGGGGGTCCGGCCAGGCGCAGCCGGGGCAGTCGAAACCGTCCGGCTGGTTGGCCCTGCGCAGCGTGGCGCTGCCTTGGGCAACGATTTGCTGGCTGGCGAGTGTCTTGGCAACGGCGCGAAGCGCGCCCCAGCCGCCGGCAGGTGCGTCATAGGCTTTGATGCCTATGGGTCTTTTACTGGACATGGTGAACTCCGAATGTGTCAGGCGACAGCAGGCGTTGACAGCGTCGAAAACATGACGTTTATCAAGTCAGAGCGACAAACCGGTCAGCTGTCTTGGCAGTTCCTGCGGCAAATGAGCCGAGTGGTGAAAATTCGGTGAGAAACGCCCGCATCGGTGAGAAACGCCCGCAAATATCACGCGTTGCGGCTGGTGACGTCTGTGTCTGGTGCGCCTTACCCGGCACGCAGAAAACGGATCGCTTCATCGCGCCGGTGCAGATAAAGCAGAACCCGCAGCGCCTGGCCCCGCTCGCCGGTCAGGTCCGGATCTTTTTCCAGAAGATAGGCGGCATCCTTGCGGGCGATTTCCAGAAGATCCGCATGGGCTTCCAGGCTTGCGATGCGAAAGCCCGGCGTGCCGGACTGGCGGGTGCCGAGCAGTTCGCCTTCGCCGCGCAGCTTCAGGTCCTCCTCGGCAATCAGAAATCCGTCCTCGCTGTCGCGCAGGATGGAAAGGCGTGCCCGTCCTGTTTCGCTGAGCGGCCCCTTGTAGAGAAGAATGCAGGTGGAGGCGTCCGCGCCGCGCCCGACGCGGCCGCGCAGCTGATGCAGCTGGGCAAGCCCGAAGCGCTCGGCATGCTCGATCACCATGATCGTCGCATCGGGGACATCGACGCCCACTTCGACCACGGTGGTTGCGACCAGCAGGCGGACATCGCCCGCCTTGAAGGCTGCCATCACCGCATCCTTTTCCGCGCCCGTCATACGGCCGTGGACAAGACCGATCCGGGCGCCGAGCTGCGGCCCCAGTGCTTTGACCAGCGCTGCATGACGCTCTTCCGCCGACATCAGCTCCGATGCGTCGGATTCTTCGACCAGAGGGCAGATCCAGTAGGCCTTCTTGCCATCGGCCAAGGCCGACCGCAGCCGGCCGACAATCTCGTCGGTGCGTTCGGTCGGAACGGTCACCGTCTGGATCGGCTTGCGGCCGGCCGGCTTTTCGGTGAGTTTCGATACATCCATGTCGCCGAAGGCGGCCAGAACCAGCGTGCGCGGAATGGGCGTTGCCGTCATCACCAGCATGTGCGGGGAAATGCCCTTGGCGGTCAGGCGCAGGCGCTGGTGCACGCCAAACCGGTGCTGCTCGTCCACCACCGCCAGCATCAGGTCCTTGTAGACGATGGCATCCTGAAACAGCGCATGGGTGCCGACGATGATCTGCGCCTCACCGGAGGCAATGCGCTCCATCACCGCGTCGCGCTCGCGGCCCTTGACGCGGCCGGTCAGCACCTCGACCTTCAGGCCGACAGCCTGCCCGAACCGGCTGATGGTGGCAAAATGCTGGCGCGCCAGAATTTCCGTCGGTGCCATCAGCACCGCCTGGCCGCCGGCCTCCACCGCATCGGCCATGGCCATCAGCGCGACCAGCGTCTTGCCCGCGCCGACATCGCCCTGCAGCAGGCGCAGCATGCGCTCGTCCTTGGCAATATCGGCCCGGATATCGTTGATGGCTTTGCTCTGGCTGCCGGTCAGGGAAAAGGGCAGGGCGGAGCGGATGGCCGCGGCGATCGTGCCCTTCACCCGGATCGGCCGGCCGGCAACCTTGCGCAATTTCTGGCGCACCAGCGCCAGCGATACCTGACCCGCCAGCAACTCGTCATAGGCAAGCCTGCGGCGCGATGGCGTCTGCGGATCGAGATCGTGGGCGTCGCGCGGATCATGCAACTGGCGAAAGGCGTCCGAGACAGAGGGCAGGCCCTGTTTCTGCTGAAGCGCCAGATCCATCCATTCGGGAAATTCCGGCAGGCGGGCAAGCGACCCTTCCACCGCCCGGCGCAAGACCTTGGGCATCAGGCCGGCTGTCATCGGATAGACAGGCTCGACCAGCGGCATATCGCCAACATCCGACACCTTCATCATCAGGTCTGGGTGTACCATGGAGGGGCGACCGTTGAACCAGTCCACCTTGCCGCTCACCATCACCCGTTCATCGATCGGCAGCGCCTTTTCCAGCCAGTTGCCCTTGGCGCGAAAGAAGGTGAGCGCCAGTTCGCCCGTCTCGTCGTGGAGGAAGACGCGGTAGGGCATGTTGGAGCCGGATGGCGGCGGCTGATGACGGTCGACCCGGCCTTCGATGGTGACGATGGCGCCCTGCGGCGCAAGCGCAATTCCCGGCCGGTTGCGCCGGTCGATGATCGAGGACGGCGCATGGAAGAGCACGTCCACGACACGGCAGTCCTCGGCATCCTCCCGATTGGTGACGCGGGCAATCAGCTCGGCCAGTTTCGGGCCGATACCGGCAAGGCTTCCGACAGGGGCAAACAGGGGATCAAGCAGGGCAGGGCGCATGGCCGGCAAAATGCGCTGGAATTTGGCCGCTTGGCAAGGCTGACACGGAGAAGTTTTCATCCTATATCAGCGGCTCAACAAAGGTTTGAATTCCATGACTGGACTGACACGCACCAGCGCTGATCTCGATCCCCGCCGCCGCCGGATTCTCTACCGCTGCTGGCATCGTGGCATTCGCGAAATGGATCTCGTCTTCGGCGAATTTGCCGAGAACAATATTTCCCAGCTGTCGGACGCCGAACTCGATGAGTTCGAGGCGATCATGGCGGAAGAGGATCAGGACCTGAACCGCTGGATTACCGGCGCCGACCCGGTGCCTGCCCATCTTCAGACCCCGATGTTTACCCGCCTGATGGCCTATCGCCCGGATTTCGACATCGTCACCATCGAGGCGCTTGAAGAAAAGCACGGTCGCCCGGAATGATTTCAGGTTTCGACGCAAAGAAGATCGCTGCGTCTGCGGCGGGGCTCACCATTGCCAATGTGCAGGCGGGCATGGAGCCGCTCCTGCTGGCCGAGCTTGCGCGCACCGGCCAGCCGGTGGCCTATGTGATCTCCGACGGCCAGCGCATGGCCGATATCGAGCAGATGCTGTCCTTCCTGGCGCCCGATATTCCGGTGCTGACGCTGCCGGCCTGGGACTGCCTGCCCTATGACCGCGTTTCCCCGAGCGCCTATGTCTCGGCGCGACGGCTGACGGCACTGTCAGGCCTGATTGCCCATGCCAAGAAGCCACATCCGGCGATCGTGCTCGTCACCGTCAATGCGATGATGCAGAAGATCGCGCCGGCCGAGGTGATCGACAGCCTCGCCTTTTCCGCCCGTCCCGGCAATGTCGTTCGCATGGACGACATTGCCGCGCGGCTGGAGCGCAACGGTTTCGATCGCGTCTCGACGGTGCGCGAGGTCGGCGAATTTGCCGTGCGCGGCGGCATTCTCGATGTGTTCGTTCCCGGAACAGAGGAGCCGGTGCGGCTCGATTTCTTCGGCGATACGCTGGAGACGATCCGCACCTTCGATCCGGCAAGCCAGCGCACGACGGGCCAGGCCCGCTCGCTCGACCTCAACCCGATGAGCGAGGTGACGCTGACGCCCGATACGATCAGCCGTTTCCGCAAGGCATACCTGTCGACCTTCGGCGCGGCGACGCGCGACGATGCGCTCTATCAGGCGGTTTCCGAGGGCCGCCGCTATGCCGGCATGGAGCACTGGCTGCCGCTGTTCTACGAGACGCTGGAAACCGCCTTCGACTATCTGAAGGGTTTTCGCATCGTCACCGACCACACGGCACGCGAGGCGGCCCAGGAGCGCTCCAAGCTCATTCTCGACTATTTCGACGCCCGCCAGAACACCGGCGGCACCGGAAAGGGAACGACGGCGCAATCGGCCCCTTACAAGCCTGTTTCGCCCGGCCAGCTTTACCTGACGGGCAAGGACATTGCCGCGCAACTCGATGCTGCCGGCGCCCTTCGCCTGACGCCGTTCAACGAGCATGACGGTGAGGCGCGCCGCGTGGTGGCGCTTGACGCCCATGCCGGCCCGCGCTGGGCAAAGGCGCAAGCCGATGCGGAAGCCGAGCGCGTGCAGCGCGACGAGCGCGTCAACGTCTTTGATCTCGTCGTCAAGCATATCGCCGACAAGCGCGCCGAAGGCTCCAAGGTGCTGATCACCGGCTGGTCTGCCGGTTCGCTCGACCGTCTCCTGCAGGTGCTGGACGAGCGCGGCCTGAAGCGGGTGCGCCAGATCGAAAAATTTTCCGACCTGAAGACGCTGCAGAAGGGCGAGGCGGCCGCGGCCGTGCTGTCGCTCGAGGGCGGTTTCGAAACGGGCGATCTCGTCGTCATCGGCGAGCAGGATATTCTCGGCGACCGCATGGTACGCCGCTCCAAGCGTCGCAAGCGCGGCGCCGATTTCATCTCGGAAGTGGCGGGGCTCGACGAAGGCTCGCTGGTGGTCCATGCCGAACACGGCATCGGTCGCTTTGTCGGCCTCGTCACCATCGAAGCGGCGGGAGCGCCGCGGGCCTGTCTCGAACTGCATTATGCCGATCAGGCAAAGCTGTTCCTGCCGGTTGAAAACATCGACCTCCTGTCACGCTACGGCTCGGATGCCGCCGAAGCCCAGCTCGACAAGCTCGGCGGAGGCGCCTGGCAGGCCCGCAAGGCCAAGCTCAAGAAGCGCCTGCTCGATATGGCGGATGCCCTGATCAAGCTTGCCGCCACCCGCATCACCCGCCGCGCGCCGGTTCTCGCGACGCCCGAAGGGCTCTATGACGAGTTCGCCGCCCGCTTCCCCTATGACGAGACGGAAGATCAGGCGAATGCCATCGATTCGGTGCGGGAGGATCTGGCCGCCGGCCGGCCGATGGACCGCCTCGTCTGCGGCGATGTCGGTTTCGGCAAAACGGAAGTGGCGCTGCGCGCCGCCTTCTTCGCCGCCATGAACGGCGCGCAGGTGGCCGTCGTCGTGCCCACCACGCTTCTCGCCCGCCAGCATTTCAAGACCTTTCGCGAACGCTTCCGCGGCTTGCCGATCCGGGTGGAACAGGCCTCGCGGCTCGTGACCACCAAGGAGCTCAACCAGACCAAGAAGGACATTTCCGAAGGCAAGGTGGATATCGTCGTCGGCACCCATGCGCTTCTCGGCACCGGCATCAAATTTGCCAATCTCGGCCTTCTCATCATCGATGAGGAGCAGCATTTTGGCGTGAAGCACAAGGAAAAGCTGAAAGAGCTGAAGAGTGACGTGCATGTGCTGACGCTGTCGGCCACGCCGATCCCGCGAACGCTGCAGCTTGCCATGACCGGTGTTCGCGAACTGTCGCTGATCACCACGCCGCCGGTCGACCGCATGGCGGTTCGCACCTTCATTTCGCCCTTCGATCCGTTGGTCATCCGCGAGACGCTGATGCGCGAGCACTATCGCGGCGGCCAGAGTTTTTACGTCTGCCCGCGGCTTGCCGACCTTCCGGAAATCCAGGCCTTCCTGCAATCGGACGTGCCGGAGCTGAAGGTGGCGATCGCCCATGGCCAGATGGCGGCAGGTGAGCTCGAGGACATCATGAATGCCTTCTACGACGGCAAATATGATGTGCTTCTGTCGACGACCATAGTCGAATCGGGGCTCGATGTGCCGACGGCCAATACGCTGATCGTCCACCGCGCCGACATGTTCGGGCTTGCCCAGCTCTACCAGCTGCGCGGGCGCGTCGGCCGCTCCAAGGTGCGCGCCTTCGCGCTCTTCACGCTGCCCGTCAACAAGACGCTGACGACGACCGCCGAGCGGCGCCTGAAGGTGCTGCAATCGCTCGACACGCTGGGCGCCGGCTTCCAGCTCGCCAGCCACGATCTCGACATCCGCGGCGCCGGCAATCTTTTGGGCGAAGAGCAGTCCGGCCATATCAAGGAAGTCGGCTTCGAGCTTTACCAGCAGATGCTGGAGGAGGCAGTGGCCGAGGTGAAGGGCGACGACGAGGTGCACGACACCGGCTGGTCGCCGCAGATTTCCGTCGGCATCACGGTGATGATCCCGGACAACTATGTGCCGGACCTTCACCTGCGGATGGGCCTCTACCGCCGCCTTGGCGAGCTGACGGAACTGTCGGAGATCGACGGCTTCGGTGCTGAGATGATGGACCGCTTCGGCCCCATGCCGGTCGAGGTGCAGAACCTGTTGAAGGTCGTCTACATCAAGTCGCTCTGCCGCACCGCCAATGTGGAAAAGGTCGAGGCAGGCCCGAAGGGGATCGTGCTGCAACTGCGCGACAAGCAGTTCCCGAACCCGGCCGGCCTCGTCGGCTATATCGCCAAGCAAGGCTCGATGGCCAAGATCCGCCCCGACCACTCGATCATGCTCTCGCGCGATCTTCCGACGCCGGAAAAGCGGCTGGCCACGGCAGCTCAGATCATGGTGCAACTGGCGGAACTGGCGCGGAAAAGCTGAGGGCTAAGCCTCAGCCGCGCGTGTCGCCCGATTCCGGCTTAACCGCAAGCGTCGCTTCGCTCTGACCGGCAACGGGCGGGGGAAGGGCGACACCGCGGGTGCGTTCGCGCGACAGGGTGAGCAGGCCCGAGCCGACGATAAGGGCGATGCCGACGCCCATCCAGAGATCCACGCCATCGCCGAAGATGAGGTAGCCGAGCAGGATCGCCCAGAGCATCTGGCTGTACTGGATGGGGGTGACGACGGCCGCCGGCGCGTAGAAGGAGGCAACCATCAGAAGCACGGTGCCGACGGCGGCGAGAAGGCCGAAGATGACGATCAGCAGGATGTCGTAGGCGCCGGGCATCATGAGGTTCGGCAGCATGGCGACCGCGCAGACGCTGACACCGCCGAGAAGGCCCGCGCCATACATCGAGATGTTCTTTTCGCTCGGTCCCAGATAGCGATAGATGATGACGGATATGGCTGCGGTAAAGCCGGAGGCGAGCGCTGTCAGATGCGCAAACGACAGCTCGCGAAAGCCGGGGCGCAGCACCACCAGAACCCCCAGAAAGCCGAGCGCCACGGCCGCCCAGCGTTTGGCGCCGACCTTGTCCTTCAAGAATATCACCGACATGATCGTGGCAAAGGACGGCAGCAGGAAGATCAGGCAAAAGGCTTCCGCCATCGACAGATGCGTGAAGGCGACAATGCTGCCGACGGTGCCGATGGCCGAGCAGAAGAAGCGCAGCAGCCAGAGCGGGCGGTTGGTGGTGCGCACCATGTCCGTCCAGCGGTCGCCGGATTTGAGAAGGAAGGGCACGGCCAGGACGCCGACCAGGGTTCCGATGAAGCCCGCCTGGAAGGGCGGTACGCGCCCCTCCACCAGTTTGATAGAGGCATCGCTGAAGGAGTAGGCGGCAAAGCAGGCAAAGGCGATCAGGACGCCCTTCAGGGTCGAATCGGAGGCGCGCACACAAAAAATCCCGGCAAGGTTCTTATCCTGCCGGGATAGGCCCGATGGACGGGCCCGTCAATCGCGCCTGGCAAAAGACGAGACTGTTTCAGTTCATGCCGGCGCGGGCCTCGGCTTTGGCCTTGGCAATCTCGCGAAAGGCGTTGGCCAGCACATCCGGCGTCTGGGCGCCGCTCACGGCATATTGCTGGTCGATGATGAAGAAGGGCACGCCGTTGACGCCCATTTTCTGCGCCGCCTCGATTTCCGCAATCACCGTATCCTTGTCGGCGTCGGAGGCGAGAAGCGGTGCAATGACGCTGCGATCGAGGCCGGCCTCCTCGGCAATGGCCAGCAGCACCGCATGGTCGCCGACATTTTTGCCCTCTTCGAAGTTGGCCTTGAACAGACGGTCGACCACCTTGTCCTGGATCTCGCGTCCCTCGATCATCGCCCAATGGATCAGCCGATGGGCGTCCAGCGTATTGGGGCCGATGCGGATCGCATCGAAATCAAAGGCAATGCCCACTTCGTGGCCAAGCCCGGTCAGCATCTCGTGCCCGCGCTTCACGGCCTCTGCGCCGCCGAGCTTTGCCTCGAGTGCGGCCTTCTGGTCGACGCCTTCAGCCGGATAATCGGGGTTGAGGCGATACGGGCGCCAGTTGATGTCGATGCCGACCTCGTCCTGCACCTCGGCGATCGCCAGTTCCAGTCGCGCCTTGCCGAGATAGCACCAGGGGCAGACCACGTCCGAAACGAGATCGATTGTCAGTTTTTCCATTGCAAGGGTCCTTCAAGCGGGCGAGGCGAGACCGGCGCTATTGCGCACGGACATCCCACCAGGTGGGCAGCTGGTAGCCATAGAGCGGCACCATATCGGGATGGGCAATGGTGCGCCAGCGCGCCACCCACTGCTCGGGGATGTGGTAGAGCGGCACCATGTAGAAGCCGGCCAGCAGCAGCCGGTCATAGGCACGCACGGCCGTGGTGAAATCCTCTTTCGAGCGGGCGTTCAGCATGGCCTGGATGACGCGGTCGACATCCTGATCGGCAAGGCCTGCAAAATTGAAACTGCCCTGCCGGTCCTTCGAATCGGACGCCCAGCGCCCGACCTGCTCGATGCCGGGCGACAGCGACGAGGGGTAGGACTTCATGATCACGTCGTAGTCGAAACTGCCCGAGCGGGCCTGGTACTGCGAATCATCGACGGTGCGGATCGAGGCTTCGACGCCGATCATCTTCAGCGTGCGCTGGAAGGCGATGGCGACCTTTTCCTGGTCGGCACTTTGCGTCATGATTTCGAAGGCAAGCGGACGCCCGCTGCCATCGACCATGCGGCCCTTGTCGATGGCGTAGCCGGCCTTTTTCAGCCGTTCCACCACCTGGCGCAGCACCTTGCGGTCGCCGCCGGAGCCATCTGTCTGCGGCAGCATGGATGTGCCGGCGAGAATATCGGCGGGTATCCGGTCCTTCGCCTGTCCAAGCAGCGCCAGTTCCTTGTCGTCGGCGGCATGGCCAAGCGAGGAAAGCTCGGAATTCTGCCAGTAGCTTTGCGTGCGGGTATAGGCGCCATCGAAGAGGTTGCGGTTGGCCCATTCGAAATCAAACGCAAGCGTCAGGGCGGCGCGCACATCCGGATTGTCGAACATCGGGCGGCGCAGGTTGAAGACGAAGCCAAGCATGCCGGTCGGCAGTTTCGGCGAAAAGACGTCCTTCACCACATCGCCGCTGCTGACCGCCGGAAAATCATAGGCGCGCGCCCAGTGGGTGGGGTTGCCCTCCAGATAGACGTTGATCGCGCCCTTCTTGAAGGCCTCGAACAGGCTGTTTTCCTGCAGGAAATATTCGACGGAAATCTGGTCGTAATTGTCAAAGCCCACCTTGGAGGGAATGTCCTTCCCCCAGTAGTTGGGCCGTCGCTCGTAGACAATCTTCTGCCCCGGCTGCACCGAGGCGATGCGGTAGGGGCCGGACGCCACCGGTGTCTTCAGCGTCGACTGGTCGAAACTGGCTACATCCACCGCGTGTTTGGGCAGGATCGGCGTGCCGGTTGCCAGGATGAGCGGAAACTCGCGGTCGGCCTTGCCATTGAAGGTAAAGCGCACGCCATGCTCGCCGACCCTTTCCATCTTCTCGATCGGCACCATGCGGGCGCTGAACGGGGTGCGTCCCTTGTCGCGCAGCACTTCGAGCGAGAACATCACATCCTCGGGCGTCACCGGTTCTCCGTCGGACCATTTGGCTTTCGGGTTGAGGTTGAACTGGATGAAGCTGCGCGCCTCGTCCGTCTCGACGCTTTCGGCCAGGAGTCCGTAGAGCGTAAACGGCTCGTCGGAGGAGCGCACCATCAGCGTCTCGTAGATCAGATTGCCGAAGATATTGTCCCAGATGCCGCGGGCTGTGGTGCGGATGCTTTTCAGGTTGAAAGGGTTCAGGCTGTCGAAGGTGCCGACCACGCCGTAGGCGATGCTGCCGCCCTTCTTCACATCTGGATTGACGTAAGGAAAATGCTGGAAACCGGGTGGCAGCGCCGGCTCGCCATGCATGGCAAGCCCGTGCTGGGGTGCAGCGCCTGCGGCGCCCGTGGCAAACGGGCCGGCCAGCACAAGGGTTGCCAGCGACAGGGTGATCAGACGGCGCATCCTATACCTCTCGGTCTTCTCGACGATTCGGGCTCAAACTAACGCATAGGCCGGACAAAGACCAATATAGCGGCCGGAAAGTTGGAGGGGAGCCAGCGAATTTCAAAACTAGTGCTGGATATCGCAGGCGCTGCGATGTAACAGATTCGCCCGAACACGCGGGTCATTCAATTGCCTCATTTAAACGACAGGTGGTGGACCATGACCCCGGCGCGGAGCGATGACAACTGCTCCAAAAAACCGCTTTCAGGAGACGGATTCTGGTATGATGCTTAAGGCAAACAAGGTTCTGCGGACGGCGATGTCCGCTTTGGCACTTTCCATCGGCGCACTTCCGGTCGCCGCTTTCGCGCAGAATGCTGCAGCACCGGCAGGCGCTCCGCCGCTCGGCTGGTTCAAGACGTGCGAAAAGCAGGACGACAGCGATGTCTGCGCCGTGCAGAACGTGCTTCTGTCGCAGAACGGACAGCTGATCACCGCCGTTGGCCTGATCACGGTCGAAGGCAAGGTCAACCGCAAGATCCTGCAGGTCTCGGTTCCCTCCGCCCGCCTCATCCAGCCGGGCGTGATGATGCAGATCGATGGCGGCAAGGGCCAGAAGCTCGATTACGTTCTTTGCATCCCCGACCGTTGCACGGCTGAAATTCCGCTGACGGATCCGATGATCGCCAGCCTGAAGAAGGGCAATGAGGTGGTCTTCACCTCGATCAATTTCCGCCGTGCGCCGAACCCGATCAAGGTTGCGCTGAACGGCTTCACCGGCGTCTTCGATGGTCCGGCTATCTCGCAGTCGCAGCTCGCCGAAAGCCAGCGCAGCCTGCAGGAAGGCATGCAGAAGAAGGCGGAAGAAGCCCGCAAGAAGCTGGAAGACGCGCAGAACGCTGCCAAGGCCGGCAACTGATACGACGGACCTGACGGTCGTCGACTGAATTCCAAACGACGCTGCGGCCACCGCAGCGTCGTTTTTTAATGGCCCTATCGCGCGACAGGAACGTGTCGGTCAGTGGGCCAGGATGGCTTTAGGGCGCAACTGCCCGGACGGGGCGCGGTCGAAAATCTGCGACACATGCGGATTGCGCAGGGGCTCCCCGCTCTCATCGTGGATGAGGTTCTGTTCCGACACATAGGCGACATAGGCCGTTTCGTCGTTTTCCGCGAGCAGGTGGTAAAACGGCTGGTCCTTGTGGGGACGGATTTCGGCCGGGATCGAGTTCCACCATTCCTCGGTGTTGGCAAATTCGGGATCGACATCAAACACGATGCCGCGGAACGGAAACACCTTGTGGCGAACCACTTCACCAATCGTAAACTTTGCGCTTCTCTGTTTCATGATGCGAACGTCCTTTCGCATGACATGTGGTCATTCATCAAACTGACATCAAGAGGGCGCAGGCACCAGCACATTTGAGGTTTTGAGGCGGGAAATACCGTCTTTTTTGTGCGCCGCGGCAAAAAGCGCGTGTGGCATGTGCCCACGAAAAAACCGGCAGGCGATGCCTGCCGGTTCCAAGTCTTGGCGTCTGCCGCAAGCGGCGATCAGATCGAGTAATACATGTCGAATTCGACCGGATGCGGGGTCATTTCGAAACGCATGACTTCCTGCATCTTCAGTTCGATATAGGCATCGATCTGGTCGTCATCGAACACGCCGCCGGCGGTCAGGAATTTGCGATCCTTGTCGAGGCTGTCGAGCGCTTCGCGCAGGCTGGCGCACACGGTCGGGATCTTCTTCAACTCCTTCGGCGGCAGGTCGTAGAGATCCTTGTCCATGGCCTTGCCCGGATGGATCTTGTTCTTGATGCCGTCGAGGCCGGCCATCAGCATGGCAGCAAAGCCGAGATAGGGGTTCTGCGCGGGATCGGGGAAGCGCACTTCGACGCGCTTGGCCTTCGGGCCGGAGCCGAACGGAATGCGGCAGGAGGCCGAACGGTTGCGGGCCGAATAGGCGAGCAGAACCGGGGCTTCGTAGCCTGGAACCAGACGCTTGTAGGAGTTGGTCGTCGGGTTGGTGAAGGCGTTGATGGCCTTGGCATGCTTGATGATGCCGCCGATGTAGTAGAGGCAGGTTTCCGACAGGCCGGCATATTCGTCGCCGGCAAAGGTCGGCTTGCCGTCCTTCCAGATCGACTGGTGCACGTGCATGCCCGAGCCGTTGTCGCCATAGATCGGCTTCGGCATGAAGGTGGCCGTCTTGCCATAGGCGTTTGCGACCTGATGCACGACATATTTGTAGATCTGCATCTTGTCTGCATTGCGCACCAGCGTGTCGAACTTCACGCCGAGCTCGTGCTGGGCAGACGCCACTTCGTGGTGATGCTTTTCAACGACCACGCCCATTTCGGCGAGAACCGTCAGCATTTCCGAGCGCATGTCCTGCAGGCTGTCGACCGGCGGAACCGGGAAATAGCCGCCCTTGACGCGCGGCCGGTGGCCGAGGTTGCCGGTCTCGTAATCGGTGTCGTCGTTCGACGGCAGTTCCGACGAATCCAGCTTGAAGCCGGTGTTGTACGGGTCTGCCTTGTACTTGACGTCGTCGAAGACGAAGAATTCCGGCTCAGGACCGACGAAGACCGTGTCGCCGATACCGGATGCCTTGAGATAGGCTTCGGCCTTCTTGGCGGTGCCGCGCGGATCGCGGTTGTAGGCTTCGCCCGAGACCGGGTCGAGAATGTCGCACATGACGACCATGGTCGACTGGGCGAAGAACGGGTCCATGTGAACCGTTGCCGGATCCGGCATCAGCACCATGTCGGACTCGTTGATGGCCTTCCAGCCGCCGATGGACGAGCCGTCGAACATGACGCCATCGGCGAACATGTCTTCGTCAACCGCCGCAACATCCATCGTGACGTGCTGCAGCTTGCCCTTGGGGTCGGTGAAGCGCAGATCGACGAACTTGACGTCGTTCTCCTTGATCTGTTTCATGATGTCGCTTGCGGTCGTCATGGTCTCTCCCTTGGATTATGAAATAGTGGCTCTATCCGGTTCTTTGAAGCCGGATTTGTGGCGCAGGATCAGATGGCGTCCACCCCGGTTTCACCGGTCCGGATACGCACGACTTCTTCCACGTTGGATACGAATATCTTGCCGTCGCCGATGCGTCCAGTCTGGGCCGCATTGCGGATAGCGTCGATCACGGCATCGACGTTTTCGTCGGCCAGAACGACTTCGACCTTCACCTTCGGCAGGAAGTCCACGACGTATTCCGCGCCGCGGTAAAGCTCCGTATGTCCCTTCTGGCGTCCGAAGCCCTTGGCTTCCGTCACCGTGATACCCTGCAGTCCGACCTCCTGAAGCGCTTCCTTAACTTCGTCGAGTTTGAAAGGCTTGATGATCGCTTCGATCTTTTTCATGAGAAAATATCTCTCCGCTTCTCCCTTGGGAGCAGGCCATTGCCCGCTCGCCCTTGTTGATGCAGGTATCGTGCCAAACTAGGACGAGTTTGGCAGAAATCCTCTGCCGGCTGCCAAGCCATTGCAGCTTGGCTGGCATGCACATGGCAGGCTATGGTTTCGCGATGCCTGTGGCAAGACCTGTGTGGAAACTTCCCATGGCGCTTTTGACCCGTTGAGCAAACCGCGACATCGTGGTGGCGTATAAATGTTCAAATGCCTGAAAATAAGGCATTTATTGCCAGAAATTCGGGGTTGCGTTTTCGGCTGCCTGCGCTTGAATGGTGGCATGGTTCCATTTGCATCAATTCTGCTCACCCCGGACGAAATGGCACGAGCGGATGCGGCAGCCGCAGCGTCCGGCATCCCCTCCTTTGATCTGATGGAAAGGGCCGGGCAGGCGGTGGCGGCGAGCGCACTTCGCGCCTATCCGGGCGCGCGCCGCTTTGCGGTCCTCTGCGGTCCCGGCAACAATGGCGGCGATGGTTATGTCGCCGCGCGGGGCCTCAGCGAGGCTGGCGCCGAGGTCGTCGTCCACGCGCTTTCTGATCCGTCAGGGCTGAAGGAAGATGCGCGACGCGCCTTCGATTTTTGCCCCATCCCCACGGCCGCGCTTGCGACATACCGGCCGCAGGCCGGCGATGTGGTGATCGACGCCCTGTTCGGGGCCGGTCTGTCGCGCGAGGTTCCGGAAGAGGTGGCCCGATTGATCGGCACCGTAGCGGAGGCGGGATGTCCGGTCCTTGCCGTCGATCTGCCGTCTGGCCTGTGCGGGGCGCGTGGTCTGGTGCTGGGGGCGGCCTTTCAGGCTGCGCGGACGGTGACGTTCATGACCCGCAAGCCGGGCCATCTGCTGATGCCGGGGCGCGATCTCTGCGGCGAGATCGAGGTTTTCGACATCGGCATCCCACGTCGCATCATTCGGGCGGTGTCCGGCAGGCTTGCGGTGAACGGCCCGGGGATCTGGAGCGAGGACTTGCCGCGTCTCAGTGCTGTCACGCACAAATACACGCGCGGGCATCTCGCCGTCTTCAGCGGTGGCCCCTCCCATACCGGCGCTGCCCGCCTGTCGGCGGCTGCGGGCCTCAGCGCCGGCGCCGGCCTGGTGACAGTTGCCGCACCGCAGGCGGCGATGTCCGTGCAGGCCAGCGCGCTGACGGCGGTGATGCTGCGCGCCGTGGATACGGTCGAAGAACTCCGCCAGTGGTGCGACAGCGCAAAAATCTCCGCCTTCGTGCTGGGCCCGGGGTTCGGCGTCGGCGAGCGCGCCCGGGAATTTGCCCGCGCCGTGGCCCGCTATCCGCTGGTCGCGGATGCCGATGCGATTACCTCCTTCGCCAGCCATCCTCAGGAACTGTTCGACCTGTTTCGGCAGGGACAGACACGCCTTGTGCTGACACCGCATGAGGGCGAATTCGGCAGGCTCTTCCCGGATCTTGGCGCCGACGGGCGGCGCGGCAAGGTGGAGCGGGCTCTGGCGGCGGCGGAACGCGCCGGCGGTGTCATCGTCTACAAGGGGGCGGACACGGTGATTGCAGCGCCGGACGGTCGCGTGCTGATCAACGATACGGCGCCGCCCTGGCTTGCGACGGCCGGCTCCGGCGACGTTCTCGCCGGTATCATCGGAGCGCTTCTGGCGCAGGGCGTTCCCGCCTTCCAAGCGGCAGCGGCCGGCGTCTGGCTGCACGGCCGGGCCGCTGCGGAACTCGGTCCGGGCATGACGGCGGAAACCCTGCTGGAACGGGTGCGGCCGCTGGATGGCCCGCCGCCTCTTTGTCCCTGATCCGTCTCAGGAAAAATCAAGGAGCATGGCAACCCGACGCAGTGGATCAAGACCCATGCGCACCTCCCGGGCCACAATCTTTCCCAGGTGATCCGGACAGTCTTTTGCTTCGACAATGACAAAGCCGAAGCGCCGGTAGAAAGGCGCATTGAACGGCACCCAGCGATCCGTCGTCAGCGAAGCGCCGCGCAGGGGACGGACCTTTGCCGCCTCAAGCAGCGCCTCCAGCAATCGCGTGCCAAGACCCAGGCGCTGCCAGTCGGGATGGACATCCATTTCCGCCACATGCAGCCGATCGTGCAGAACCAGCCCACCGGCAAAGGCAACCGGTCTTTCGGCATCAAAGGCCGCCAGCAAAAAGCCTGAGTCGCAATAGGCTTGCAGATCGTCCTTGGCGCTCACCACCGGTTCGCCCGCTACCCCGCCCGCAGCCGCGAGCGATGCGAAGGCTGCTCTTTCAATCGCCTGCAGATCGGCAAAGTTCGATGGACCTGCTTGCGCAATCCAAATGCGGGCGGCGCGGCCGGCCAACCCGTCCACCATCACTGCGCCACAGCCTTCTGCAGCAGACGGGCGCCGTTCGGCGCATTCACCTTACCGCCGGAGATGAAGAAGGCAAAGACGTCGCGCGGTTTTGCAGGCACCTGCCGGTCCGGCGCATGGAGCGCCAGATCATCGGGCACCTTGCCCTCTGCATAGGTTTTCACCCGCTTTGCCCAGAGATCGATGTCTTTCGGCGGGTAGCAGCTTTGCATGTCGTCCGTTCCCTTCTGCAGGCGGGCATAGACGAAGTCGGCCGTTACATCGGCAAACATCGGATAGTCGGCATGATCGGCACAGACGGCAGCCACCTGATATTTCGACAGGAGCGCCACGCATTCCGGCGTGCAGAAACTCTCATGGCGCGGCTCCACCACATGGCGAAGCGGCAGGCTATCCAGCGTTTTCGGAAGCTGCTGCAGAAAGGCTTCGAAATCTTCCGGCTCGAATTTTTTCGTGCCCATGAACTGCCAGAGAATGGGGCCAAGATGGGGCCCGAGTTCGGCAATGCCCTGCTGCAGGAATTTTTCGATGGACGGACCCGCCTCCGCCAGCACCTTGCGATTGGTGCAATAGCGGCTGGCCTTCAGCGAAAACACAAAATTCTCCGGCACCTCCGCCGCCCATTTGGCGAATGTCGCCGGCTTCTGGCTGGAATAATAGGTGCCGTTCACCTCGATCGCGGTCAGCTCGCGACTGGCAAATTCCAGCTGGCGCTTCTTGGCAAGCTTTTCCGGATAGAACGTGCCCTCCCAGGGATCGAAGGTCCAGCCGCCGATGCCGGTGCGGATGATGCCGGATTGGGTCATGCCAAGCTCCCATTGAGACGCAGAGGTGAAAGGATTAGATTGAGGGCCAGACGAGCGCGAGGACTGCCCATGACCGTGATCCGCATTGCAAAGTCCGATACCGAATTGTCCAAGCTAATAGACCGAGTCGAGGCCGGCGAAGAGATCGTGCTGGCCCGTGACGACGCGCCTGTGGCAAGGTTGGTGCGGCTCGCGGAAAGCGAGGACAAGGCTGTCGGATTTCGCAGGCCCGGTGCTCTTGCGCATCTTCGCGACAAAATACCGGCGGACCTGTTTCTGGAACCGATGTCCGAGGACGAGCTGGCGGCCTGGGAGGGTGAATACTCCCACCCTGCAGATAACGGAAAATGAAGCTGCTGCTCGACACCCACGCTCTGGTGTGGTGGCTGTTTGATGATCCTCGCCTTGGACGCGATGCCAGAACCCTGATCACCGCTCGTGAGAACGAGATTATGGTGAGCACAATTTCCGCATTCGAAATTGCGACCAAGCATCGCCTTGGCAAATGGCCGGAGGTCGCTACCATTGTTTCGGATTTTGAAACGCTCGTGGCTGCGGAGCGGTTTTCGCTGCTTCCCGTCGATCATGTTCACGCCCTTCGCGCAGGACAGCTTACCTCTGGCCACAAGGACCCCTTTGACCGGCTCCTTGCGGCGCAAAGCCTGACAGAGGACGCGCCGCTCGTCACCATCGACGCAGCCTTTAGCACCTTTCCCGTTCGCACCCTCTGGTGACGGCGGATCACTCCGCCGCCTCGATTTTCTGAACGGGCCGGCGCTCCAGGAGATCCTTGAGGAACTGGCCCGTATAGGAGCGCTTTTCCTTCACGATGGCTTCCGGCGTCCCAGTTGCCACCACTTCACCGCCGCCGGTTCCGCCTTCCGGGCCGATATCGATGACCCAGTCGGCCGTCTTGATGACTTCGAGATTGTGCTCGATGACGACAACTGAATTGCCCTGGTTGACGAGCTCATGCAGCATTTCCAGGAGCTTTGCCACGTCGTGGAAGTGAAGCCCCGTCGTCGGTTCGTCGAGGATGTAGAGCGTGCGGCCGGTCGAGCGTTTCGACAGTTCCTTGGCAAGCTTCACGCGCTGCGCCTCGCCGCCCGAGAGCGTATTGGCCTGCTGGCCGACCTTGATATAGCCGAGCCCGACATCAAACAGCGCCTGCAGCTTGTCACGCACGGCCGGCACTGCCGAGAAGAAGTCGACGCCTTCCTCGACCGTCATGTCGAGCACGTCGGCGATCGACTTGCCCTTGAAGGTGACATCGAGCGTCTCGCGATTGTAGCGCTTGCCATGGCAGACGTCGCAGGTGACATAGACGTCCGGCAGGAAGTGCATCTCGATCTTGATCACGCCATCGCCCTGGCAGGCTTCGCAGCGGCCTCCCTTGACGTTGAACGAGAAACGGCCGGGCTGGTAGCCGCGAGCCTTCGCTTCCGGCAGGCCGGAAAACCAGTCGCGGATTGGCGTGAAAGCGCCGGTATAGGTGGCCGGGTTGGAGCGTGGTGTGCGCCCGATCGGCGACTGGTCGATATCGATCACCTTGTCGATGAATTCGAAGCCGTCGATGCGGTCGTGGTCGGCCGGAATTTCCCGGGCACCCATGACGCGCCGCGCCGCCGCCTTGTAGAGCGTCTCGATGAGGAAGGTCGATTTTCCGCCGCCGGACACGCCGGTGACGGCCGTGAAAAGCCCAAGCGGCACCGCCGCCGTGACATTTTTCAGGTTGTTGCCCCGGGCGCCGACCACCTTGATCTCGCGACCCTTCTTCGGCTTGCGCCGCTCAGCCGGCACGGGAACGCCGAGCTCGCCGGACAGATATTTGCCCGTCAGCGATTTCGGATGCGCCATCACCTCCTGCGGCGTGCCGGCGGCAATCACCTCGCCACCATGGATGCCGGCCGCCGGACCGATATCGACGACATAATCGGCCGTCAGGATCGCATCCTCGTCATGCTCGACCACCAGCACCGTATTGCCGATGTCGCGCAGGTGTTTCAGCGTGTCGAGAAGACGGGCATTGTCGCGCTGGTGCAGGCCGATCGAGGGCTCGTCCAGCACGTAGAGCACGCCGGTCAGACCCGAGCCGATCTGCGAGGCAAGCCGGATGCGCTGGCTTTCGCCGCCAGACAGCGTGCCGGAATTGCGCGAGAGGCTGAGATAATCGAGCCCGACGTCGTTGAGGAACCGCAGGCGTTCGCGGATCTCCTTGAGAATACGCACGGCAATCTCGTTCTGCTTGGACGTCAGACGCTCCGGCAGGTCCTCGAACCAGTCACGCGCCACCTTGATCGACATCTGCGTGACTTCGCCGATGTGCAGCTTGTCGATCTTCACCGCAAGCGCTTCCGGCTTCAGGCGAAAGCCGTTGCAGGCCGGGCAGGGGGCGGCCGACATGTAGCGCTCGATCTCCTCGCGCGCCCAGGCACTGTCGGTTTCCTTCCAGCGGCGCTCGAGATTCGGCACGATGCCTTCGAAATTCTTCGTCGTCTTGTAGGCGCGGGCGCCATCGATATAGTGAAATTCGATTTTTTCGTCGGTGCCATGCAGGATGGCGCTCTGCGCCTCCTTCGACAGCTTTGCCCAGCGGTCGGACAGCTTGAAGCCATAGACCTTGCCGAGGCCCTCGAGCGTCTGGTTGTAATAGGGCGAGGAGGATTTGGCCCAGGGCGCAATCGCGCCGTCCTTCAGCGTGCGCTCCGGCTCCGGCACGATGAGTGCCTCATCCACCTTCTGCTGCGAGCCCAGACCATCGCAGGTCGGGCAGGCGCCAAACGGGTTGTTGAAGGAAAACAGCCGCGGCTCGATTTCCGGAATGGTGAAGCCGGAAACGGGGCAGGCGAACTTTTCCGAAAACAGCACCCGCTCATGGGTTTCGTTGAGCGATTTGTTGGCCGAACCGCCCGCGGACGTTTCTTCCGGCGGCAGCGGCTTGTCGGCAAATTCGGCGATCGCCAGTCCGTCGGCCAATCGCAGGCATGTCTCCAAACTGTCGGCGAGACGCGCGCCGATATCGGAGCGCACCACGACGCGGTCGACCACCACGTCGATATCGTGCTTGTATTTCTTGTCGAGCGTCGGGGCTTCGGCGATCTCGTAAAAGGTGCCATCCACCTTTACGCGCTGAAAACCCTTCTTCATCAGGTCGGCAAGTTCCTTCTTGTACTCGCCCTTGCGGCCGCGCACGAGTGGCGCGAGAATGTAGAGACGGGTGCCTTCCTCGAAGGCGAGAACCCGGTCCACCATCTGGCTCACCGTCTGGCTTTCGATCGGAAGGCCGGTGGCGGGCGAATAGGGCACGCCGACGCGCGCAAACAGAAGGCGCATATAGTCGTAGATTTCGGTGACGGTGCCGACCGTCGACCGCGGGTTTTTCGACGTCGTCTTCTGCTCGATGGAAATGGCTGGCGACAGGCCGTCGATCTGGTCGACATCCGGTTTCTGCATCATTTCCAGGAACTGGCGCGCATAGGCCGACAGGCTCTCGACATAGCGCCGCTGGCCTTCCGCATAAATGGTGTCGAAGGCCAGGGATGATTTTCCCGATCCGGACAGGCCGGTCATCACGATCAGGCTGTTGCGGGGCAGGTCGAGATCGATGCCCTTGAGATTGTGCTCGCGGGCGCCGCGAATGGAAATCGTCTTGAGTTCGCTCATCGTGAAAAAGGCTCTGTGGGAGGACAAGTCCCTTATCTAGTGATCCATCGGCCGGTGTCGAGGCGAAAGGCGTTGCCGAGTGGCTTTTCGATTCGTGCTACGCATCCGGACGTTGACAGGATCATAGCGGAATACTAGAACAAAGAAAGAACAAATTTGCTTGTGGATTACCGATCTCCAAAACCCATTCGCCGCCGGCAATGGGGTAGAGTGGGAAAGGTTTTTAAAATTCGCGTGCCGCATGCGGCAGCAGACAAGGTGAAAAAATGGCTGGCAGCGTCAACAAGGTAATTTTGATCGGCAATCTCGGTGCCGACCCGGAAATCCGTCGGACGCAGGACGGCCGGCCGATTGCCAACCTGCGCATTGCAACGTCTGAAACCTGGCGCGACCGCAACAGCGGCGAGCGCAAGGAAAAAACCGAATGGCACAGCGTGGTGATCTTCAACGAAGGTCTCTGCAAGGTTGCCGAGCAATACCTGAAGAAGGGTGCAACGGTTTATATCGAAGGCCAGCTTCAGACCCGCAAGTGGCAGGACCAGACCGGCAATGACCGCTATTCGACCGAAATCGTGCTGCAGGGTTTTAACTCCACGCTGACCATGCTGGGCGGCCGGGGTGAAGGTGGCGGGCAGGGCGCTGGCTTTGGTGGCGGCCGTTCTGGCGGCCAGCCCGCTGGCGGTGGTGATTTCGGTGGCGGCTACGGCGACGATTACGACCGTGCTCCCGCAAGCTCCGGCCGCGGTGGCCAGTCCTCCGGCGGCGGTTTCGCGCGCGATCTGGACGACGATATCCCATTCTGATCGATCCGTTCTATCCGCGAACAAATTTACGCAACGGCCGGTGGAGGAGGGCTTCCGCCGGCCGTTTTGTCCTCCAGCATGGCCACCAGTGCATCGGATTGCGAGATGATGCCCGCAAGCCGGTTTCCGCCCCGCACGACGGGCAGATGGTGCAGGCCGCCTTCGGCAAAGGCGATAATGGCGTCGGCGATCGGCATATCGGCGCTGACCGTGCGCACGGGGGTGGTCATGATGTCCTTGACGGTATCGTTTGGCGCTGAAGCGCCCGCCAGCATCAGGCGAAGGCGCTGTCTGATGGCAATGCGCGGACGCCCCGCCACCCAGCGCGGCTTATGCAGGAAATCGCTCTGCGTGACGATACCGACAACCCTGGCCTGCTCGTCGGTGACGGGCAGAGCGTGGAACCGGTGGCGGCGCATCAGGGCATAGGCTTCCTGGAGGCTGGTATCGGGCGCCACCGCCACGACATCGCGCGACATGACGCTGCCGCAATCGGCATGCTGGGCGCGCCGGCGGTAGGAGCGCAGTTCCGTGCGCCGCAGGATGGTTTCCAGATCGCCCCGGTCGATATCCAGAAACCGGTCATAATCCTTCAGCACCTCATCAAGATCTTCCGCGAGAAAGCCGATGCGCGCCAGTGGCGCGGGATCTTCCGTTGCATGAGCCTGGGGCGAGGTCTGGGGGCGGTGTGGGTAGAGGCCGCCGGTCAGGAGATGATAGGCGAGCGCGGATAGGAGAAGCAGCAGCGAACTGCCGAGGACGGGCCATAGCACGAAGCCGAAACCGAGGTTTTGTATGGCGCCGCCGCCGATCACGGCCGTCAGCGCCATGGCCCCGCCCGGTGGATGCAGGCAGCGACAGGCCGACATCACCGCGATCGCAAGGCTGACGGCAAGTGCTGCGGCCATAACCGGGTCTGGCACGAGAAGGCAGGCGATGACCCCCATCAGCGCGGACAGTCCGTTTCCACCGATCACGGACCATGGCTGCGCCAGCGGGCTGGAGGGAGCGGCAAACAGGAGCACTGCCGAGGCCCCCATCGGCGCAATCAGCATGGGCGCCATCAAGCCCTGGCTGAGCGCAAAGGCACCGCCGAGCCCCGTGATCGCGATCCCGACAAGAGCGCCGAGTGAAGCGCGGATCCGCTCCTTGAGACTCAAGGGTGGCTGCGATGGCAGGAAGCGCTGCAGATAAGCGGTTATTCTCATCGTATATGCCTGGAAGAGTTGTAGATGGCGTCGACAGCCGACGCAGATGAGCGCCCGATCGATCGGCGCGCGGATGAAGGCCGGACCTGGTTCGTCAGAGGGCAAAGGCCGATTTGACGCCATCCACGACAAACTGTGCCGAGAGCGCGGCCAGAAGCACGCCGAGCAGACGGGTAAGAACCGCGCGGCCAGACACGCCTAGATATCGGTCCAGCCGGTCGGCAATCATCAGCGCGATGAGAACGGTCGCCATGGCCATCGCCAGCATCAGGATGAGAACGGCACGGTCGAGCGGTTGGGCAAAGGAGCCGGCAAGCAGGACGGTCGCGGAAATGGCGCCCGGTCCGGCGATCAGCGGCAGGGCGAGCGGAAAGACGGCGATGTTCTGGATATGGTCGATGGTGATGGCCGTCTTGGAGGTTTCTTCCTTGCGGTCGTTGCGCTTCTGGAAAATCATCTCGAAGGCGATCCAGAACAACAGCATGCCGCCAGAAATGCGGAAGGCACCCATCGAAATGCCGAGCAGCGACAGGATGCCGGCGCCGAAGACGGCAAACACCGCCAGAATAAAGAAGGCGATCAGCGAGCCGCGCCAGGCGACCTGACGCCGCTGCGCCCGCGTCAGGCCGGCGGTGAGGCCAAGGAAGATCGGCGCCAGCCCCGGCGGATCGAGCGTGACCAGCAGCGTCGTAAACGCGCTCATGATGGTATCTGCGCTCGCCATCCGTCTTCCCCCTCACGCCGCTTGCGGCGGCCCATTAACATTGTTAGGACAGTTGCGCGGGCGAGGAAAGTTCCAGATGCGCGGTCTTTCGTGCATCTGCCCCGCAAACGTCGCAAAAGCCTGTTCAAAACCTGCCGGTAAATTGGCGTTGAACCGGCCTTTCGGCTATACAGAACCAACTGATTCCGAACAGAGATCGTATCCGATTTGACTGAGCAGAGCACCCCCGGCGGCGGAAAGCTGCCTCCCGGCATCGAACCTATTTCCATCATGGAGGAGATGCAGCGGTCCTATCTCGATTACGCCATGAGCGTGATCGTGAGCCGCGCGCTGCCCGATGTGCGTGACGGTTTGAAGCCGGTTCATCGACGCATCCTTTACGGGATGAATGAACTCGGCCTGGACTGGAACAAGAAATACGTCAAGTCGGCGCGCGTGACCGGTGACGTGATGGGTAAATACCATCCGCACGGCGATTCCGCCATCTATGACGCCTTGGCCCGCATGGCGCAGGACTGGTCGCTGCGCATGCCGCTGATCGACGGTCAGGGCAATTTCGGCTCGATTGACGGCGATCCGCCGGCCGCCCAGCGTTATACGGAATGCCGCCTGCAGAAGGTGGCCCATGCGCTGCTCGACGATCTCGACAAGGAAACGGTCGATTTCCGCGACAACTACGACGGCACCATGTCGGAGCCCGTCGTCGTGCCGGCAAAGTTCCCCAATCTGCTCGTCAACGGGGCCGGCGGCATCGCCGTCGGCATGGCGACGAACATTCCGCCGCACAATCTGTCCGAGGTGATCGACGGCGTCATCGCCATCATCGACAATCCGGCTATCGAGCTGCCGGAGCTGATGCAGATCATTCCCGGCCCCGACTTTCCGACCGGCGCGCTGATCCTCGGTCGTTCCGGCATCAAGGCCGCCTACGAGACTGGCCGCGGCTCGGTCATCATGCGCGGGCGCGCCCGCGTCGAGCCGATGCGCGGCGACCGCGAGCAGATCATCATCGACGAGGTTCCCTACCAGGTGAACAAGGCGACGATGATCGAAAAGATCGCCGAACTGGTACGCGAAAAGCGCGTCGAAGGCATTTCGGATCTGCGCGACGAAAGCGACCGCCAGGGCTACCGCGTCGTCATCGAGCTGAAGCGCGACGCCAATGCCGATGTGATCCTCAACCAGCTTTACCGCTATACCCCGCTGCAGACCTCTTTCGGCTGCAACATGGTGGCGTTGAACGGCGGCAAGCCGGAACAGCTGACGCTGATCGACATGCTGCGGGCCTTCGCCGTCTTCCGCGAGGAAGTGGTTAGCCGGCGAACCAAGTATCTTCTGCGCAAGGCGCGCGACCGTGCGCATGTCTTGGTCGGCCTTGCAATTTCGGTTGCCAATATCGACGAGATCATCAGCCTGATCCGCCGCGCACCCGATCCGCAGACGGCGCGCGAGCAATTGATGACGCGCCGCTGGCCGGCCATGGATGTCGAGGCCCTGATCCGCCTCATCGACGATCCGCGTCACCGCATCAACGAGGACGGCACGTATAATCTGTCCGAAGAGCAGGCGCGCGCTATTCTCGAACTGCGCCTGGCACGCCTTACCGCGCTTGGCCGCGATGAAATCAGCGACGAATTGAACAAGATCGGCGCCGAAATCAGCGATTATCTCGATATCCTGTCGTCGCGCCTGCGCATCCAGACCATCGTCAAGGACGAGCTGATCGCCGTGCGCGACGAGTTCGGTACGCCGCGCCGCACCGTCATCATGGATGGCGGGCCGGACATGGACGACGAGGACCTGATCGCCCGCGAGGACATGGTCGTGACCGTGTCACATCTCGGCTATATCAAGCGCGTGCCGCTCACCACCTATCGCGCCCAGCGCCGCGGCGGCAAGGGTCGCTCGGGCATGGCAACCCGGGATACGGATTTCGTTACCCGGCTATTTGTCGCCAATACCCATACGCCGGTTCTGTTCTTTTCCTCGCGCGGCATCGTCTACAAGGAAAAGGTCTGGCGCCTGCCGGTCGGCACGCCGCAATCGCGCGGCAAGGCGCTCATCAACATGCTGCCGCTGGAAGCCGGCGAACGCATCACCACGATCATGCCGCTGCCGGAGGATGAAAAGAGCTGGGAGAACCTCGACGTGATGTTCTCCACGACGCGCGGAACCGTGCGCCGCAACAAGCTGTCGGACTTCATCCAGGTGAACCGCAACGGCAAGATCGCCATGAAGCTCGAAGAGGATGGCGATGAAATCCTCTCCGTCGAGACCTGCAATGGGGCAGGCGCTGCCGACAACGATGCCGGCGACGACGTGCTGCTGACGACCGCGCTTGGCCAGGCCATCCGCTTCCCGGTCGATGAAGTGCGCGTCTTTGCCGGCCGCAATTCCATCGGCGTGCGCGGCATTACGCTGGCGCCCGGCGACCGCATCATCTCGATGACCATCGTCGGCCATGTAGATGCCGAACCGTGGGAGCGGGCCGCCTATCTCAAGCGGTCGGCTGCCGAACGTCGTGCCAGCGGTGTCGATGAAGACGATATCGCGCTGGTCGGCGAAGAGGTCGGCGAAGTCGGCGAACTGAAGGAAGAGCGCTATCAGGAACTGAAGGCGCGCGAGCAGTTCGTGCTGACGATCTCGGAAAAGGGCATCGGCAAGCGCTCCTCCACCTACGACTTCCGCACCTCCGGCCGCGGCGGCAAGGGCATCCGCGCCACCGATACGTCGAAGACGGCGGAAATCGGCGAACTGGTCGCCGCCTTCCCGGTCGAGGGCAAGGACCAGATCATGCTCGTCTCCGACGGCGGCCAGCTGATCCGCGTGCCCGTCGACGGCATCCGCATCGCCAGCCGCGCCACCAAGGGCGTCACCATCTTCTCCACCGCCAAGGATGAGAAGGTCGTGTCTGTCGAGCGCATCAGCGAGCCGGAAGGCGACGAGGAGGCCGCAGGCCTGCCGGAAGAGGTCCTGGCCGAGACCGGTGACCTTGGGGCAACTGCACCGTCAGAAGACGGGGCATCCGGCGACGGCGATGAGGGGCAGGCCGAATAGGCTTTCTTCTCCGTACGAAATCCTGAAGGCTGGGCGACGGATCGCCCAGCCTTTTTGTTGACCTGACGGCGAGGGATGGGCGGACTGATCGGTGACTACTTCGCGGAAAAAACGCCATGAAAAAAGCCAGGGCTTTCGCCGCTGGCTTTTTTCAAGACCGGGATTACCGGTCGGTCAGTCCTGGGAGCAGGTCTTCATTGAAGGATGGGTGGCTGTCGCCGCCTTCCCATCCGGTCGGCCAGCGCCTTTGTCAGAAGGCGCTGTGGCGTCGGGCAAAATCGCGCAGGTTGGCACGTTCGCGCTTTAATTCCGTCACGGTGGAAGTCACAGTTGCCACAAACATGGTGCTGATCAGACCAGCAAGAACGATCAATGTGACGTACATATGCATTCCTTCCTTGACGGATGAAACTCAGTAGTACGGCTGCTCCATATAGCTGCCCGTCATCTGAGTATAGTGGACTTCGTTGACGTTGGATTTTCCCTGGTAGAGCGTGACCGTTGCAGTCATCATGACTGCAATGACTGCCGTCCACACCACATTGATCATCGTGATCGTATCCGGCATGGCAGTCTTTCTCTTGGCAAACATTTCCAACTTCCTTTTCGTTGACCAGAACGTACAATACGCTCATGGGTTCCACCCGATTTTGGCGGAACCTTACCGAGTGGCCTCTGAAGCCTGCCTGAAGACGCCGTTCATCTGGCGTTCAGGAATCGTTAAGGTTCAGCCCCGGCTGGCGTTGATCGAAAGGGCTTCAACCGCAGCGGGCGGAAGCATCTTGCCGGTCATCAGGCTCGCCAGCCTTGATTTCATTCATCTTCGTGACACACGAGGGTGTCGCGTCGTTTCGATGATGACAGTTAATCATGGATCGCCTGAAACGGCCTTGAACGCTGCGTTCATCTGTCGTTCATCGGGCTCACCGCTTGCGAACCGGCGGCTTCCATGACACAAGGCGTCAAATTGCCAGGCGAGGTGCAATGCGGACAGCCTTCTATCCGGGATCTTTCGACCCCATGACGAACGGTCATCTGGATGTTCTCATCCAGGCGCTCAATGTTGCCGATGCGGTGACGGTGGCGATCGGCGTGCATCCCGGCAAGGTCCCGATGTTCAGTTTCGACGAGAGAGCGGATCTGATCCGCCAGTCCTTGTCCCACGCCCTGCCGGAACGGGCAGGGCAGTTGACGGTCGTTTCCTTCGACGGACTGGTGGTGGAGGCGGCGCGCCAAGCGGGCGCAAAACTTCTGATCCGTGGCCTCAGGGACGGCAGCGATCTAGACTACGAAATGCAGATGGCGGGCATGAACGCTGCCATGGCGCCGGATATCCAGACGGTGTTTCTGCCGGCCGGCACGGCCTCGCGGCCCATTACGGCCACATTGGTTCGCCAAATCGCGGCCATGGGCGGCGACGTGAAGGCCTTCGTGCCGGCTCCCGTCCTCGATGCCCTTTCCAGGAAGCTCAAGCGCTGAGGCGCCCAGTCCAACACGGAGTTCACCCGATGAAACTTCTCACCCTTGCCTTTGCCGGCGCCATGGCGGTCGCGTCCTTCGCATCGACGGCGCTTGCGGCCGCCGACGATTTCCTGACCATCCAGCTGAAGAGCGGACCGGTTGTCGTGCAGCTGATGCCGGAGGTTGCGCCCAAGCATGTGGCGCAGATCAAGAAGCTCGCGGCCGAAGGCAAGTACAACAATGTCGCCTTCCACCGCGTCATCGACGGCTTCATGGCCCAGACCGGCGACGTGCAGTTCGGCAATATGGAAAAGGGCTTTGATGCCCGCCGCGCTGGTACCGGCCAGTCTGACCTGCCGAATATTCCGGCCGAGTTTTCCAAGGTTCCGTTCGAGCGCGGCACTGTCGGCATGGCCCGTTCGCAGGATCCCAATTCCGCCAATTCGCAGTTCTTCATCATGTTCGACCAGGGCTCGTTCCTGAACGGGCAGTATACCGTCGTCGGCAAGGTCGTGTCGGGCATGGAAAATGTCGACAAGATCAAGCGCGGCCAGGGCGGCAATGGGGAAGTTTCAAGCCCCGACCGGATGATCAAGGTCACCGTCGGAAAATAAAGGGCGCGACGCCCGTCAAGAAGGAGAGAATCATGGCCGAGATCAAGGATCCGGAAAACACCATCATCCTGGAAACCACCAAGGGCCAGGTCGTCATCGCGCTGATGCCGGACCTCGCACCCGGTCACGTGGCCCGCATCAAGGAACTGGCCCGCGAAGGCGCGTATGACGGCGTCGTCTTCCACCGCGTCATCCCCGATTTCATGGCGCAGACCGGCGATGTGAAGTTCGGCAAGAAGGGCGGCGAAAGCTTCAACCCGGCCCGCGCCGGCATGGGCGGTTCCGACAAGCCGGACCTGAAGGCCGAATTCTCTGCCGTTCCGCACGTTCGCGGCACCTGCTCCATGGCCCGTTCGCAGAGCCCGAACTCGGCCAACTCGCAGTTCTTCATCTGCTTCACCGATGCGCCGTGGCTGAACAAGCAGTATTCCGTCTGGGGCCAGGTCATCGAGGGCATGGATGTCATCGACCAGGTCAAGAAGGGCGAGCCCGTCACCGACCCGGATTCGATCATCTCGATGAAGGTTGCGGCCGACATCGCAGCCTGATCCGGCGATCGCACGCATCATCGGGCGCTCCGGCTCTGCCGGGGCGCTTTTCTTTTGCCGCATCTGGCAGTATCAGCGGCGCAAGCCCGCAAAGGCCAGAGGATATCAGCACGACAGCCAGGAGCATTCGGTTCAGACCATGCGCGTAGACCTGTTCGATTTCGACCTGCCGGAGGAAAACATTGCGCTGAGGCCGGCAAGCCCGCGCGATAGCGCCCGCCTGCTCGTCGTCCAGCCGGACGGGGCGGCGATGCTTCAGGATCACGTGGTGCGCGACTTGCCATCCTTCCTGCGCCCCGGCGATGCGCTGGTGTTCAACGATACCAAGGTCATTCCGGCGCAGCTGGAAGGTGTCCGCTCGCGCGAGGGCGCGCCGGATCTGCATGTTTCGGCAACGCTGCACATGCGCGTGGCGCCCGATGCCTGGAAGGCCTTTGCCAAGCCCGGCAAGCGGTTGAAGATTGGCGATCGCATCCGCTTCGGCCATTCCGGCGAAACCTGTGCGCTCGGCACGCTGGATGCCGTGCTGGAGGAAAAGGGCGAGGGCGGCGAGGTTCTGCTGCGCTTTGATCTTTCCGGCCCGGCGCTCGATGAGGCGATCATGGCCGTCGGGCACATTCCGCTGCCGCCTTACATTGCTGCCAAGCGTCCGGAAGACGAGCAGGACAGCCGCGATTACCAGACGATCTATGCCCGCGAGGAGGGCGCCGTTGCTGCGCCCACCGCCGGCCTGCATTTCACGCCCGACCTCTTTGCAGCGCTCGATTCTGCCGGCATCGAACGTCACTTCGTGACGCTTCATGTCGGCGCCGGCACCTTCCTGCCGGTCAAGGCGGACGACACGACCGAACACAAGATGCATTCCGAGATCGGATATGTGTCGGCTGCCACCGCCGCGGCGCTGAATGCGGTCAGAGCCCGGGGAGGGCGGATTGTCTCGGTCGGAACCACCTCGCTGCGGCTCCTCGAAAGTGCGGCAGACGCCGATGGCACGCTGAAGGCCTGGTCCGGCGCGACCGATATCTTCATCACGCCCGGCTATCGTTTTCGGGCCGTCGATGTGCTGATGACCAATTTTCACCTGCCGCGCTCGACGCTCTTCATGCTGGTGTCGGCCTTTGCCGGCTTCGACACGATGACGCGCGCCTATGCCCATGCCATTTCCACGGGCTATCGCTTCTATTCCTATGGCGATTCCAGCCTGCTTTTCCGGAAGACCGACACCCCATGACCAGCGAAAACTTCCAGTTCACCCTGAAGGCCACCGACGGCAATGCGCGTCTGGGCGAGATCTCCATGCCGCGCGGCACCATCCGGACGCCAGCCTTCATGCCGGTTGGCACCGTCGGCACGGTGAAGGCCATGTATCTCGATCAGGTGCGGGAAGGCGGGGCCGACATCATCCTTGGCAATACCTACCACCTGATGCTGCGCCCGGGTCCTGAGCGAGTCGCACGGCTTGGCGGCCTGCACGAACTGATCCGCTGGCCGGAACCGATCCTCACGGACAGCGGCGGTTTTCAGGTCATGTCGCTGTCCGGCCTTCGCAAGCTTGACGAGAAGGGCGTCACCTTCAAGAGCCATATCGATGGCAGCACGCACCACATGTCGCCGGAGCGCTCGATCGAGATCCAGGGCCTGCTCGATTCGGACATCCAGATGCAGCTTGACGAATGCGTGGCGCTGCCGGCGGAGCCCAAGGAGATCGAGCGGGCGATGGAGCTTTCGCTGCGCTGGGCCGAACGCTGCCGCGTGGCCTTTGGCGAACAGCCCGGCAAGGCGATGTTCGGCATCGTGCAGGGCGGCGACCAGCCGAACCTTCGTATCCGTTCCGCCGAGGGGCTGAAACAGCTGGATCTGAAGGGCTATGCCGTCGGCGGCCTTGCCGTCGGCGAGCCGCAGGCGGTCATGCTCGACATGCTGGGCATCACGCTGCCGGTGCTGCCCACCAGCAAGCCACGCTACCTGATGGGCGTCGGCACGCCGGACGATATCATCAAGTCCGTCGCCAAGGGAATCGACATGTTCGACTGCGTGATGCCGACCCGTTCCGGCCGTCATGGTCTGGCTTTCACCCGCAAGGGCAAGGTCAATATCCGCAATGCCAAGCATGCCGAAGACATGCGCCCGCTCGACGAACAGTCGAGCTGCCCGGCAACGCGCGATTATTCGCGCGCCTACCTGCACCATCTCGTGCGCTCCAACGAGGCGCTGGGCGGCATGCTTTTGTCGTGGAACAACCTCTCCTACTATCAGGAACTGATGCAGGGCATCCGCGCGGCAATCGCGCAGGGACGCTATGAGGATTTCATGGCCGAGACGCAGGAAGCCTGGGCTCGCGGCGACGACTGACGGTGAAGGCGTGCGCCAGGCAAGCCGTCAGATGCCTGTGCTGGTGGTGTTTTTGATCAGTCGCACGCCGTTGACCCGGTAATCTCCGTCGTCCTGCCGGCGCATCTCGTAGACGCAGGTCCAGTCGCTGCCCTCTCCGTCGATCATCACTTCCTGATAGACGATGGCGCCGTCCTCTACGCTTCTCGCCCGTCCGAAGGCATAGCGCCCCGCCTTGCGCAGGGGCGCGTAGCTGCGGCTGACCATGGCGCTGAACCGCGCCTGATCCGGAAAGAGGCTGCGGATGCCGGGTGCTGCCAGCGCATAGGCTGTCGCATCGTCGCCGTGCGTCAGCGCATCGATCTGGCGGGCGATCACGGCGCGGGCGGTGTCGAGTGTCTCTTCGGCCCTCGACGGCACGGCGCCGATGAGCGTCAGAAGCAAAAGGCCAAGCACGGTTCGAAGCTTCATGATGCACTCCCTTGCGTGATGGGAATTCGTGGCAAGACGACCCTGTGTACGGCAGCAAGCTTGCGCCGACCGGAGATTGCCGCAGCCGCCACTGTTTCCCTGTGGTCACTACGGCGCAAATAGCGTCGCCGATCACAGCGACATGGTCTGCCGCGTCTTGTTGATTGGCAAGAGCGGTGCCAGAGGTGATCACCTCACCCCCGCCGTTCCGGATAAATTCCCCGATGCCCATTCTTGCGCCGCCCGCGCTGCTGTTCTTTTGCAATGCGCTTCTCTTCGTTTCCCTCTTCACCCGTCTTCCCGCCATTCAGCAGGGGCTCGGCGTCGACAAGGCGGTGCTCGGCATGGCGCTGCTCGGCGCACCGGTTGGTACATTTTTGGCGCTGCCGATTGCCGGGCGGGTGACGGCGGCGCTGACCCCGCGGGTGGCAGCACCGCTGATGCTGACGATTGCCGGCCTGATGACGCCGCTCCTGACCATCGTGCCGGTCTGGGGCTTTTTTCTCGGCTTCCTGCTCTTTGGCTTCTTCCGCACCATTCATGATGTCTCCGCCAACATGATTTCGACCGGGATCGAACAGCGCACCGGCCGCAAGGTCCTGTCGCGCAGCCACGGCTTCTGGTCGGTCGGATTGCTGGCCGGCTCGCTGGTCTCGGGCTTCCTTGCCGCGCGCGACGTGAGCCCGTTCGTGCATCAGTCGGGAGCGGCCCTCTTTGTGCTTGTCTCCAGCCTCGTCGTCTGGAAGATCGCGCCCGTCGAGCCGCGCGCCGTTCGGCGCCCATCCGGCCGACGCCCGGTCTTCGTGCTGCCGGACCGGATCATCGTCCTCATCTGCATCATGGTGTTCGGCATCGGCATCAGCGAAGGGGCGATCTATGACTGGGGCATTTTCTACCTGCGCGAAGTGCTGCACGCGGATGCGGCAACGGCCGGTGTGCTCTATGCGGGGTTCACCGTCGGCATGGGCGCCACCCGCATGGTGGGCGACGTGCTGCGTGAAAAGTTCAGGCCCTTGACGCTGGTGCGCGGCTCCGCCGCCTGTGTTGCGATCGGTCTTGTGGCCCTTCTGTCCACCGGCGGGCTGCCGCTTGCGGCAGCAGCACTTTTCCTCATCGGCTGCGGTGTTGCTCTCGGCTTTCCGCTGGCGGTGGCAACGACGGTGGATCTTGGCCGTGGCCAGACTGCCGACAATCTTGCAGCGCTTTCGCTGACGCTTCTCCTCTCCAGCATCGGCGTGCCGCCCCTTCTCGGCTTTGTTGCAGAACATGTCGGCCTTGCGGCGAGTTTTGCCTTGCTCTTGCCCTTCCTCTGCGTCAGCGTGATCATGGCGCCCGTGGCAGAAGGCCGCGTGCCGCGTTTCCTGTCGGGCTTTGTCAAGGTTGCCAGGACTGGGGAAAATCCCGATCCGGCCGCCGTTTCGCCACAAGATGCCGCGAGGGGTTGAGGCTTGCACTGCGGGAGACTAGGAGAGGTGACCTTGGACGCCCTGAAACCAGGTGGAACCGTGACCGACCCATACAAGACACTCGGCGTGCCGCGCGATGCCGATGGCGCCGCCATCAAATCGGCCTATCGCTCAAGGGCCAAAAGCGCGCATCCGGATTCCGGCGGTGACGTGGAGGCCTTTGCGCGGCTGAAGACCGCCTATGAACTGCTGCTCGATCCGGTGCGTCGCAAGATTTATGACGATACCGGCTACGATCCGCAACTGACGGACGCCAAGGACCTCGAAGGTCTGCTGCTGCTCGACGGGCTGGTGAACGAGATCATTCTCGACGAGCGGCCGCCGGGCAGTTTCGATCCGGTCTCGGCCATGCGCCGCAAGCTCACCGACCGGATCGTCAATGCGCGGTTTCACATCCTGGAGCTGGAGCGCCACCGCGGCCGCATCCGCAACCACATGGACCGCATGGGAAAGCGCCCGGAAAGCGATGTGCTGGGCCGCATGCTGACGGCGCGTTGCGATGCCATCGCCGATGCCATGACCAAGGCCGAGACCGAGATCAAGGTGATCGAGCAGGCCTATGCTATGTTGGAAGGCTATTCCTACGAGCTGGAAGTCGAACTGCCGAAGGCGGCCGAATAATTTCTTTTGATGGGCACCTGGCGGGCGGGTTGGTGATACAGCCGACCGCTGCCGCTGCCGACGCGCGTGCCGACACCCGCACGGTTTTAAAGAAGGTGATCCCGGGCCGGATGGGTGGGAAGCTCGCCTGCCATTTCGTTGGCCAGAGGAAGAAAGCGGAAAAATACCCCTGTTCTCCATCCCCATCACGTCCGCTTGACACGGCCCGGGTTCAAAGGACGAACCGCCACCCTCGCGATCTGTTCCAGACATTTTTGCCCTGGAGGTCTCAGGCGGGTGATGCCGGAAAGCGTCGGAGGGAACCAAACGCGGTGATGATCGGTTGAAGGAGTTCACCACCGCGCATCATCGTTCCGGAAAATGCTCTCGACGGTGATGCGTCATCTTAACGCTTGAACGTCACGGCCTTTCCATCATGCCGGGACGGAACGGGAGGAGTGACCATGGCTTACAGCCCCAACGACCGCGGTCCAGACATTCCGCCGACACGCGGCAAAACCCGATCGACAGCCGTCTGGATCGGCCTTATCGCCATCGTTCTGATCGGCGGTTTACTCTGGTCGCAAAGCGGCACGCCGACCGATCCGGCAACGACCTCGTCGACCACGCAGTCCCCCGCCAGCCAGTCGCCCGCAGCGCCGATGCCCGGCGCCGGCACGCCTGCGGCAGGAACGAGCGACGCCAATTCGGCACCTGCCACACCTGCACAGCCCGCTCAGCCCTGAGCCGCGACAATCGACGCAAGAGGCCTCTTCCGCATCGCGCGGGAGGGGCTTTTTTTTGGGACGATGACTAAGATGCGGGAGGGAAACTGGCGGAAGAGGTGGGATTCGAACCCACGGTACGGTTTCCCGCACGCCGGTTTTCAAGACCGGTTCCTTAAACCACTCGGACACTCTTCCAAAGCAATGAGGGCGAACGGATGCTCACACGTTCGCGTTTATAGCCAGGCTCGGGCGCGCGTCAACAGATGATTGGATAAGCCGGGACTTCCGCTTGATAACGCAAGCGCAGCATGATCTCTTGCGCTGCAGCAATCCTGCCCTAGATCGGCCATGGTATCCCCGTTCGATAGGGCTGCATCGGCGCCAGTGTGATGGTTCCGGATGTCGTGGTGGCAGAGAAATGGAGTGGCTGATGGCTTCGCAGCGAAGGACGATCACGGGCGTTGCGTGGAGCATTTCATCTAAGATTGCCATCTTCACCCTGAAATTCGTGAGCGTGCCGATCCTCGCGCGCTACCTGGCGCCGTCCGAGCTGGGCATGGTGGCAAGCGGGATGATCGTCATCACCTTTCTCCTGATGTTTGCAGGGGCAGGGCTGACGGCGGGCCTCATTCGCGATGCGCGGGAAGATGCCGTCAGCGACAACACCGTCTTCTGGACGAATTTCGCCATGTCGGTTTTTCTCGGCTACTCGGTCTATGTCTTTGCTGATCCACTGGCCGATCTTCTCGGCGCGCCGGAAGCGAGCTGGCTCCTCCAGGTGTTTTCACCGCTTTTCGTGCTCTATCTCGTGCCGGATGTGCCAAGCTCGCTTCTGGCGCGGCGCATGGCATTCGACCGCGAGGCTTTTGTCACGGTGGTCGCCGAAGCGATCGGCGCCTTGGCCGCCATTGCCGTCGTTCTCGGTGGATATGGCATCTGGGCGCTCATCGCGCAGCTTTATGTCAGCGCCGTGCTGCGGTTCGTCGGCCTCTTCATCGCGGCGGCCTATTGGCCGCGCCTGCAATTTGCCGCCCATGAGTTGAAGCGCCATGCGAGCTACGGCATGCGACTGGTGGGGGCCGATTTCGTCAATTTTCTCTCCTTCCAGTCACCGATCATCGTCATCACGCGCATGCTCGGCCTGCCGGACGCGGGCACGTTCAACCTGACCAACCGCCTCTCCGACCTGCCCAACCAGATCGTGCTCACGGGCCTGATGAGCGTGCTGTTTCCCTCGTTCAGCCGGATGAATGACGATACGCTGCGCCAGTCGGAGATCCTGTCGCGCACCACGCGTGCCACGACGCTTCTCCTGGCGCCGCTTCTCTTCGGCATCTGGGCCGTGGCGGAACCGGCGATGGCGGTGGTGTTTGGCGAAAAATGGCTGTTTGCCGCTCCGGTCCTCGGGCTTCTGGCGGTCTCCAAGGGCATCATGTCGCCCTGCGGCAGCTTCATTCCCTATCTGAAGGCCACCGGTCACGCCTCGGTGCTCTGGTGGTTCGGCCTTGGCCGGGCAATCACCGTGGTCAGCGCCATGGTCATCGGCGCATCGGTCGATGGGCTGGTCGGGCTTTGCCTTGCCGTCTGCATTGCCAATGTCGGCGTGCTTCTCGCCTATCTGGCGGTGGTACTGAAGGTGGCGCGCCTGCCGCTGGCGCAGGGCATGCGCGATACGCTGCTGCCGCTCGGCCTTGCCGCAGTGATGGCGGTTGCCGTGAGGTTCCTGCTGGAAAGCGGCGCGTTCGGACTCGATCGGCCGCTGCTGCAATTGGCCCTCGGTGTTGCAGCCGGTGGCGCCGTTTATGGAGTGCTTCTGGCGCTCACGCAGCGTCGGCTGATCCTCGAACTCGTGCGTCGAACCTGAACGGCGACTGTGACCGGTCTGCAGCCCGCTGAATTCTCTGCACGTCAGTGATCGGCGCGATTGTCCTAGCCGGCGCTTCGCCGCGCCAGTCGGGCAGGGCTGTCGGCCCATTTTGCGCGAAGCCAGCCGATAGCCATGGCGGCAAGGCTGCCCGCCACGGCGCCGCCTGCCTTGATACAGGCATCGAACAGATGGGCGTGCCGTGTCGGCGAAATGAGCTGCAGCGCCTCGATTGCGCCGGCGCCCAGCGCCAGCACGACCAGGAGCATCCAGGCCTTTTTCGGGTAGGCGCTGACAAACAGGAAGGCCATCACGGCAAAGGCAAGCGCCCGGTCGATGTCGACAGGAAGCGGATCATGCGGGCGAAGGCCGATCGGCGACACGGTGACGAAAATGATTGCGGCAAGCGAGGACCAGGCGAAAAACTTCAGGAGGCGGGATGTCATCATTCCGTCACGATAGGCGGCGGCCGGAGACGACAGCAAACCAAGAACGCGTGATCTCGAGAGCCCCCTTTGCGTTATTTCGGGATTCGGTGAAGAACATCCGCTTTTCGGGGCGTCTGGCGCCTGGGGATTTTAGCGAATGGTTAACCATAAGTCGTTGTAATTCTAACTATCCACGGTTTTGGATCGCATTTTGGCCACGTTGCGGGCAAAACTGCAGGCCTGTGAGCCCGAAGCCGTTAACCATGCGGAGCAGAGGGCGCGGGAGAGGCCAGGACGAGGACCCGGGCGTTATCCCCAAGCGGCATGGGAACGATATTTTGACGTCTGAGAGTGGCAAACTTCATCTGGGGGCGCGTTGGCTGGGGATTACCCTCGTCTGCGTCGGCATGGCGTCCTGTGCGGCGACACCATCGACGACCGTCGCCAAGAAGAACAAACCGAAGAGCAAGGAATATTTTTCCGAGAGCGAGTACGGCGTGAAGGCAAGCCCGCGCGTCGTGGCGGAAGGCCAACCCGTGCCGAAGGGCGGCGGACGCTTTCTCGTTGGAAATCCCTACGAGGTGAAGGGCAAGGTTTACGTGCCCAAGGAAGACCCGAACTATAACAGGTCGGGTCTGGCATCCTGGTACGGATCGGCCTTCCATGGTCGTGTCACCGCCAATGGCGAAGTGTATGACACCGAAAGCATTTCCGCAGCCCACCCGACCTTTCCGCTGCCGAGCTATGCCCGTGTCACCAATACCGATACCGGCTCCTCCGTCATCGTGCGTGTCAACGATCGCGGGCCGTTCCATCCCGGCCGTCTGATCGACGTCTCCAGCAAGGCGGCCGACCTCCTCGATTTCAAGCGTACCGGCACCGCGCATGTGAACGTGCAATATGTCGGCCGCGCCCGGATGGACGGCCGCGACATGCCGTTCCTGATGGCGTCCTATATCCGCAAGGGCGATCGGATGCCGGGCATTCATCCGGATGGCCAGGTCGCTTCCGGCGTGATGGTCGCCTCCAACCAGTCGCTGGGCGACCAGTTGCAGAGCTATGGCAATGGCGGCCCGACCGCCTATGCCGGTTCGACGCCGACCAGCGGTTCCACCACCAAGCGCCAGGGTTCGGCCTTTGCCGCAGTCGCCCGCACCTATGAGGCCGCGCCTCTCACCGCATCCGGTCTGCCGCACAGCGCGCCTGCGCCGTACAGCCGTCCAGGCACGGCGCACGGTTCCGAAGGCCGCACGGCTGAGGCGAAGCCGGCGGCAAAGGCAAGCCAGTCCTATGCGGTAGCCTCGCTTCCCGCTGCCGTCGCAAAGCCGGTTGAGGCGCGCCCCGTCGTGCAGAAGCAGCCTGCCGTTTCCGCAAAGCCCGTCGCGGTCCAGCCGGTTGCGCAGGCGCGTCCCGTGATGCCGCCGGTGGAAGCGCCGGTTCGCAAACCCGCCCGCCAAGCGTCGGCGCCTTCCACGCAGACCGCCTATGCGGCGCCGGTGCATTCGGCGGCGCAGCCGCAGGTGATTTTCGGCAATGTCATCCTGCGGGATGATGGCCGCATCGAGCCCGCCGTACCGCAAAAAGCAGCACGGCCCTGATCCTGCGGTTGCGCCGACCGGACGGCCTTGCTACCCACGAACTCATGCGGTTGATGAGTTTGCCGATGCGCTTTGCCTTTTTCACGTCCTTCGTCCGGGTTGCAGCCTTTGCGGCGGCGGCGTTTGCCTGCGTCCAGACGGCGCAGGCGGCGGATGAGACACGGCTGCCGGGCCTGAAGTCCAAACAGATCTACATGGTGGAGGAGCGATCCGGCACCGTGCTTCTGGCGCAGAATGAAAACCAGGCCTTTCCACCCGCCTCGCTTGCCAAGCTGATGACGATGGACCTCGTCTTCGAGGCGCTGGCGCAGGGCGAGGTGACGCTTGATACGACCTATCGGGTCTCGGAAAACGCCTGGCGCACCGGCGGCGCACCCTCCGGCACCACCACGATGTTTGCGGCGCTTCGCTCCGAAATCCGGCTGGAAGATCTGATCAAGGGCGTCATCATCCACAATGCCAACGATGCCTGCATCGTCATTGCCGAGGGTGTCAGCGGATCGGAGCAGGGCTTTGCCGCGCGCATGACGGCCCGCGCCCGCGATCTTGGCCTGTCGCGCAGTATCTATGCCAATGCGACCGGTCTGCCGGAGGGCGAAAGCCGCACGACGGTGCGCGACCTGGTCGAGCTTGCCCGCCATATCCGCCGAACCTATCCGCAATTTTATCCCCTCTACGCCCAGCCGGATTTCGAGTGGAACAAGATCTTCCAGCGCAACAAGAACCCGTTTCTGTCGCTTGGCATGGGTATTGACGGGTTGGGGGCAGGCTATGCCGAAGGCGCAGGCTTTGCCGGCGTTGCTTCCGTCGAGCGGGATGGCACCCGGCTGTTTCTGGCGCTCGCCGGTCTTTCGAGCGACAAGGATCGTCTGGACGAAGCGCGTCGCGTGCTTGAATGGGGGCTTTCCTCCTTCACCACGCGCGTGCTTTTTGCCGAAGGTGAAACCGTCGGCCAGGCGACCGTCTATGGCGGCGACCATCACTCCGTGAACCTTTCGGCCAAGGGGCCGATCGAGGTCTACATTCCAAGCCGTGATGCGCCGCGGCTTTCCGGTCGTATCGTCTACCGCTGGCCGCTCAAGGCGCCGGTCAGCGAGGGGCAGGAGGTCGGCGTTCTCAAAGTCTTCGAGGGGGAACGACCGCTGAAGGAGGTGCCGCTCTATGCCGCCTCGGCCGTCGGCTCCGGTTCGCTTGTCTCGAAGGCCACGGATGCGCTGATGGAGCTTCTGCTGTTCTGGCTCTAAAACCGGCTGCTGTTTCGCAAGCGGGCACAATGCGCTAAGGGAAGTCACCAGACAGCGTGAGAGCGGCGGCAGAGTGACGGAAATCCGGGGATTGTTCGTAAGTTTTGAAGGCGGGGAAGGGGCAGGCAAATCCACCCAGATCCGCCGGCTGGGCGATGCTTTGCGGGCAGAGGGCCATGATGTGGTGGTGACCCGCGAGCCGGGTGGATCCCGTGGCGCCGAATCGGTCCGTCATGTCATTCTCTCCGGCGCGGCCGAACCCTTCGGCGTGCGCATGGAAGCCATGCTGTTTGCGGCTGCCCGCAATGACCACGTGACGGCGCTGATCCGGCCGGCACTGGAAAAGGGCAGGGTGGTGCTCTGCGACCGTTTCATCGATTCCTCGCGTGTCTATCAGGGGATTACCGGCAATCTGGAGGAGCGCTTCATCGACCGGCTGGAGCGCGTGGCGATCGATGGCGTGCGCCCGGATCTCACCATCATTCTCGACCTTCCGGCCGAACAGGGGCTCGCACGGGCGCGCAAGCGCAGCGCCGATCAGGGCTCCACCGACGCACCGGACCGGTTTGAAAGGGAAGAGATCGACGTGCATGAAATGCGCCGCCGCGCTTTTCTCGATATTGCAGCGCAAGAGCCTGACCGATGCCGTGTGGTCAATGCCGCACGTGACGAGGACGAGATCGCGCGCGACATTCATGCGATCGTCCGGCAATGGCTGGACTGCGAGATGAAGGCCGGGGGCGCCGCCAATCCCAATCCTGGCGCGGAGAGCCTGACATGAGCGATCTGCCCTTTGGCGTGCTTGACGGCGCCATCCCTCCGCAGACCAACAGCCATCTGTTCGGTCATGACGAGGCGCAGGATTTTCTGGCGAGCTTTTACCGCTCCGGCCGCAGCCACCATGCCATTCTTGTCGAAGGGCCGGAAGGCATCGGCAAGGCGACGCTGGCCTTCCGCTTTGCAAATCATGTTCTTTCCCATCCCGATCCCGAAACGGCCCCGCGATTTCTGGCCGATCCGGACCCGGCTTCGCCGGTCAGCCGCCAGATTACCTCTGGCGCCTCGCACAACCTTCTGCACCTGACCCGGCCGGTGGACGAAAAGACCGGCAAGGCAAAAACCGCGATCACCGTGGACGAGGTGCGCCGGGCAGGGCACTTCTTCTCGCAGACATCGGGCACCGGCAACTGGCGCATCGTCATCATCGATCCGGCTGACGATCTTAACCGCAATGCCGCCAATGCCATCCTCAAAATCCTTGAGGAGCCGCCGAAGCGGGCGCTGTTCCTGGTGCTCAGCCACGCGCCCGGCAAGCTTCTGCCCACCATCCGCTCCCGCTGCCTGCCGCTGAAGCTGCAGCCGATCGGCGAGGCGGATCTGACGCAGGCACTGTCTTCGCTCGGCATTACGCTCGATGGCGGACGCATGGCGCAGGAAGTGCTCGCGGCATCGAACGGCAGCGTGTCGCAGGCGCTCAAACTCATGAACTATGGTGGCATCGATATCATCAACGCCTTTGCCGAGGTGACTGCATCGTCGGGCCCCGCCGCCCGCAAGGCGATGCACCGGCTGGCCGATGTGCTGTCGGCCAAGGACAATGACGTGATCTTCGGCTTCTTCCTAGAGCATCTGCGTGAAAGCCTTGTCGCCCGGGCGCGCACGGCAGCTTATGCGGGGGATCTCGCCGGCGCAGACCGCGCCTCGCGCCTGTCCTCTGCGATTGCCGAGCGGATGACGATTTCGCAGGCCTATAATCTTGATCGCAAGCAGACGATCATTTCGCTTCTGGAGGACGTGGCGCAGTAGCCGCGCCGTTGCTTGCGCTGACGATTGGAAACTTGCTGTTTCGCAACGGCGAAACATGGGTTAAGACGCGGGCCAGAGAAATTCACGAATGCTGGCCGAAATGTCTTCCAAAACGCCCTATTACATCACCACTGCCATCTCCTATCCGAACGGCAAGCCGCATATCGGCCACGCCTATGAGCTGATCGCGACGGATGCCATGGCGCGCTTCCAGCGCCTGGACGGCAAGGATGTCTTCTTCCTCACCGGAACCGATGAACACGGCCAGAAGATGCAGCAGACGGCGCGTGCCGAAGGCATTTCGCCCGAGGCGCTTGCGGAGCGGAATTCCAACGAATTCCGTGAGATGGGCAAGCTTTTGAATGCATCGAACGATGATTTTATCCGCACCACCGAAAAGCGCCACCACGCGACGGTGCAGGAAGTGTGGCGCCGCATGGAGAAGAACGGCGACATCTACAAGGGTGGCTATGCTGGCTGGTATTCCGTGCGCGACGAAGCTTACTACCAGGAAGAGGAAACCGAGCTGCGGGCCGATGGCGTGCGCTACGGTCCCCAGGGCACGCCGGTCGAATGGGTGGAAGAGGAAAGCTATTTCTTCAAGCTTTCGGCCTATGAAGAGCGGCTCCTGAAGCTTTACGAGGACGAGCCGGACTTTATCGGCCCGAACGAACGCCGCAACGAAGTCATCTCCTTCGTGAAGTCGGGCCTGAAAGATCTCTCGATTTCGCGCACCACCTTCGACTGGGGCATCAAGGTGCCCGGCGACGACAAGCACGTGATGTATGTCTGGGTCGATGCACTGACCAATTACATCACCGCCACCGGCTATGTCGAAGACGAGAACGGCGCGCGGGCGAAATACTGGCCGGCGGATGCTCATATCATCGGCAAGGACATCATCCGCTTCCACGCCGTCTACTGGCCGGCTTTTCTGATGTCGGCCGGCCTGCCGCTGCCGAAGCGCGTCTATGCCCACGGCTTCCTGCTCAACAAGGGCGAGAAGATGTCGAAGTCGCTCGGCAACGTGGTCGATCCGGTCAATCTCGTCACCCATTTCGGGCTCGACCAGGTGCGGTATTTCTTCCTGCGCGAGGTTTCCTTCGGCCAGGACGGCAGTTATTCGGAAGAAGCGATTGCGACCCGCATCAACGCCGATCTCGCCAATGGCATTGGCAATCTGGCGTCGCGCTCGCTGTCGATGATTGCCAAGAACTGCGAGGGCAGGGTGCCGCAGCCGGGTGAGTTGACCGAGGCTGACAAGGCGATCCTTGCGACGGCGGATGCAGCAATTGCCATCTGCCGCGAGGAAATGGGCCGCCAGCAGGTTCACAAGGCCGTTGCCGCCACGATCAACATCGTCAACGAGGCCGACCGTTATTTCGCCGCCCAGGAGCCCTGGGTGCTGCGCAAGACGGATGTGCCGCGCATGGAAACGGTGCTGTGGGTGACCGCCGAAGTGGTGCGCCAGATCGCCGTGCTCTTCCAGCCGATCATGCCGGAATCGGCGGCTAAGATCCTCGATCTCGTGGCGGTTGCACCTGAACATCGCGGCTTCGACAGGCTGGGCGAGGCGGGTCGCCTCGTGCCCGGCACGGCGCTTCCGGCGCCTGCCCCGGTCTTCCCGCGCTATGTGGCGCCCGAGGTCTCGCCGGCATGACGGCGATGCTGATCGATAGCCATTGCCACCTGGATTTTGCCGATTTCGACGCCGAGCGCGACGAACTGGTATCGCGCGCCCATGCGGCGGGCGTTTCCCAGATGGTGACGATCTCGACGCGGGTGAAGAAGCTCGATACGCTGCTCGCGCTCACCGAGCGGTATCCATCCGTGTTCTGCTCGGTCGGCACGCATCCGAACAATGCCGGCGAAGAGCTGGACATCACCGCCGACGATCTGGTGCGGCTGGCGCAAAGTCACGAAAAGATCGTGGCGATCGGCGAGGCGGGTCTCGATTATTTCTATGATACGCAGACGCCCGCCGACCAGCAGACCGGATTCCGACGCCATATCGAGGCTGCGCGCTGCACGCAATTGCCGCTCGTCATCCACAGCCGCAGCGCCGACGAGGATATGGCGCAGATCTTGACCGAGGAAACGGGGAAGGGCGCCTTCCCCTTCATCCTGCACTGCTTTTCCGCCGGTCAGGCGCTGGCCGATTGCGGCGTCAAGCTCGGCGGCTATATCTCGTTTTCCGGCATCCTGACCTTCCCGAAATCCGAAGAGCTGCGCGCCATTGCGAAAACCGTGCCGATGGATCGGCTGCTGGTGGAGACGGATGCGCCATATCTGGCGCCAAAACGCTGGCGCGGCAAGCGCAACGAACCCTCCTACGTGGTCAACACGGCCGAGGTTCTGGCTGCGGTGAAGGGCGTGTCCTATGAGGAGATGGCGGAGATCACCACCGCCAACGCGTTCCGCTGCTTTTCCAAGATGACGAGGATCTGACATCGTGGCGGGTGACCGGCTTCGTTTCACCATTCTCGGCTGCTCGTCGTCTCCCGGCGTGCCGCGGCTCGATGGCGACTGGGGTGCCTGCGATCCCAACGACCCGCGTAACCGCCGCCGCCGCGCAGCGCTGCTGGTGCAGCGGCTGGCAGCCCATGGCGGCGTGACGACCCTCGTCATCGACACCGGCCCGGATTTTCGCGAGCAGATGATTTCAGCCGGCGTGAAGCGGCTGGACGGCGTCCTTTATACCCATGCCCATGCCGACCATCTGCACGGCATCGACGATGTCCGCGGCTATTTCCACTCGCAGCGCCAGCGCATCCCGATCTGGGCCGATCCCTTCACCATGGGGCGCATTCGGCAGGGCTTTGGCTACTGCCTGGAAACGCCGCCGGGCGGCAACTATCCGCCGATCGTTCTGCCGCACCTCATCGAAACCCTGGATGCGCCGGTGGTGGTGGACGGGCCGGGCGGGCCGATCCGCGCCTATCCGCACCTGCAACAGCATGGCGATATCCAGTCGCTCGGCTTCCGCTTCGAAAACGTCGCCTATTGCAGCGATGTCAGCGATTTTCCGGCAGAAAGCCTTGAGCGGCTGCAAAATCTCGACATGCTGATCATCGATGCCCTGCAATACACGTTTCACCCGAGCCATCTGTCCCTGGAACAGGCGCTCGGCTGGATTGGACGTCTACAGCCGAAGCGCGCGATCCTCACCCATATGCATGTGCCGATGGACTACCGCACCGTGATGGCGGAAACGCCTGAGCATGTGGAGCCGGCCTATGATGGACAGAGCTTCGAATGTGATGTGACCGACTGTGATGTAAACGACGAGGAATGACTGAGAGCCGGGGCGGCGGGGTTGTCGGTGTGAAATTTGGTTGGGCCATCGTGACCGGTGAACATGCACGTGGTCCGGTACAGGGCAAAAAAGAGAGAAGGTGTCGGGCATGGGGGCTTTGATCTGGTACGGCACGGCTCTGGGGATCGTGGCAACGCTTGCCATGGATGTTTGGGCGCTCTTCCTTTATGCGGCGCTGAAGCAGAACCGCCCGAACTGGCGCCCGGCCGGCCGGTGGTTCGTTGCGGTATCACGCGGCCGTTTCCTGCATGAAAACATTGCAGCGCTTGAACCACATCGCCAGGAAAACCTGATCGGCTGGACCGGCCATTACGCTGTCGGCATTCTCTACGGCATCGTGTTTGCAGCAATCGTCGGCATGGACTGGCGCCAGGACCCGGCATTTCTGCCGGCGTTTGTCTTCGGCATCATCACCGTCGGCGCCGGCTGGTTCATCATGCAGCCCGGCATGGGCCTCGGGATTGCTGCATCGAAAACACCAAACCCCAACAAGGTCCGCTTCCTCAACCTTGCCGCTCACACGATCTTCGCCCTTGGGCTTTATGGCGCGGGCCTCGCGCTGGCCGGTTGATCGTTCGACGACCATTGCAAACGGACTTTGTGGCGGCGTCCTATTTCGCACATGAGCAAACGGCGATAACGTGCTGCAATGGATATTATTACAACACCGCGCCTGACCTTGCGAAACTTCCAGATCGACGATGCTGCCGATCTTTTTGCCTATCTTTCCGATCCGAAGGTCAGCTGTTTCCTGTCCCTCAAGCTCGATCATATGGATGCGGCAAAGGCAGAAGCGGAAAAACGCAGTGGAAGCGATGACTACATTGCTGTCTGCCTGAAAGAGACAGACAGGGTCATCGGCGACCTGTTTGCCATACCGGAAGAAGATACATATTCGGTTGGATGGAACTTCAACCCGGACTTTGGCGGAGCGGGTCTGGCTTCGGAAGCGGCGCGTGCCTTGCTCCAGTTTCTTTTTGCCGTGAAAGATGCACGCAGATTATATGCCTATGTCGAGGACAACAATCTTCCGTCGCAGCGTCTTTGCGAACGTTTGGGGATGCGCCGGGAGGGTGTGTTCAAGGAGTTCATCTCGTTTACAAACGACGACGACGGTAACCCGATCTACGAGAATACGATGCAATACGCGATCCTTCGAAAGGAATGGGAAGCAAACCAGACCGGGTGATCGCCGGGATCCTCGTGATGGCAGCATTTGACGCATTGATGCGCCAATCGGTTTGGCATCCTCACGCGTAGGACTGGACTTATGGTCAATCAAAATATTCCATAATCTACCTTATCCCGCAAAGCACTGTAGCCGGGGCAGATTCTATTTTCAAATGCAACGTCCTCGCCTCCTGATCCGATCAAAGGCAAAGATCTTTAATGGGATGCCGCAGAAAAGCCGTGCTGTGGCAGACAGATCCGACAGGAGTGGCGCGTTGATGGATGTGATCGAATGTCGGAAATGATGACGCCTGACATAGCCGATGCGGCGCTTGCCGTTCATGCCGTGGAAAAGACATTCGGGCGCGGCTCTGGCGCCGTGGTGGCGCTTGCCGGGCTTTCGCTGCAGGTCCCGGCCGGTCAGGTCTATGGACTGCTCGGGCCGAACGGTGCGGGCAAAACGACGCTGCTTCGCATCGTCGCCGGTCTGGTGCGGCCGGATCGTGGCACGGTGGAGATCTTTGGAGCGCCCGCAAGTATAGCCAGCCGGCAAAGGCTTGGCATGCTGGTGGAGGCCGCAAGCTTCTATCCGTTTTTGACGGCCCGCGAGCATCTTGAAATGTTTGCCCGGCTGTCTGATACGCGCGACCGGGTCGAACCGGTGCTGCGGCGCGTCGGCATCCTGTCTGCGGCCGACAAGAAAGTGTCCGGCTTTTCGCTCGGCATGAAGCAGCGGCTGGGCATCGGCTGCGCCCTGATCGGCAGGCCGGACGCCATTGTGCTCGATGAACCGACGAACGGGCTTGATCCGGACGGCATTTTGGAAATGCGTTCGTTGATCCGCGACCTTGCGACGCGCGATGGGATCACCGTTCTGTTGTCGAGCCATCTGCTGGATGAAGTGGAGCGTGTCTGCCAGAGGGTTGCCATTCTTAGGCGCGGACGCCTGGCGGCCGAGGGAAATGTGGCGGATCTTTTGGACCGTGACGGGCGCTTCTGGCTTAAGGTGGAAGAGCCGGACGCGCTGCTGGTACGGCTGGGCGAGACCGCGCAGGCCGGCGATGGCGGCATCTATCTGCGCCTGCCCCGCGAGACCGTGCCCGATCTCATCGCATCGCTTGCCGCATCCGGTGTCCGCATTCATGAAGCCAAATGGGTGAAGCCGGATCTGGAACAGGTGTTCCTCTCCGAAACGCGGGATCGTCAGCCATGAGAGCCCTTCTGTCCGGCGAAATGCTGAAGCTTATCCGCCAGCCAGGCATACTGTTCTGGGGCTTTGTGGCAGTGCCGTTCTGCGTGCTGCTGTTTCGGCTTTCGCTCGAAATGCTGGTCGTCGTGCGCACCGGGCGCGGCATGCCGGGTACGGTCGATATCCTCAGTTCGGCGGCAAAGACGCTGTCTGTGTCCGGCAATTCGGTCGCTCATCTGCTCTTTGCCATCGGCATCGCCGGTGTCTTCTTCACCGAGTATCGCTATGCGACCTGGCGGCATCTGGTGCCGCGCCGTGGCCGCCCTCACCTCTTTGCGGCGAAATTTCTCCTCTGCCTGATCTGGCTTGCCGCGGGCCTTGGTCTCGTTGTCTTCGGCGACATCGCTCTGAACCTTGCCGTGTCACTGCTGTCCGGCCGAGGATCGTCGGGCATCGTGGTATCGGTCGACGGTGGTCTTATGCTGGTCGAAGCCTTTGCCGTGGCTCTTTTCGAACTTGCTGTGCTCACCGCTGTGGTGTCTGCGGTCACGATTCTGACCCGGTCGATGATTGCAGCGGTGATTTTCGCCTTCGTGTTGACGCTCACGGTCACGCTGCTGCAGCTTTATCTGGCTCTTTCCGACACAGCGGACGTGCTGCCGCTTCCGGCATCGGCGGCTGCGGCCTTGCGCGACTGGCTTTTGTTTCACGGCAGCGCAGAAGCAGGCCAGCTCGGCCTTGTCATCCTGTTCGGCTGGCTCGCCGCCATGTCGGCTCTCGGCCTCGTCGTCTTTTTGCGCCAGCAGCTGACCGTTGAGTAACGACCCGGTGCATCAGCCGCAAAAGTCTCAAGGGGCCGGTGCACCCGTTGCCGCAAACTGGAAATAGGCCCAGGCGGCGGCAAAGCCGAGGATGAGGACGGCGGCCGTCAGGACCTTGCGCAGCCAGGGCGGTGTCTGGCGCGGCGGCTTCACCGGTTTCGGCTTCTGGAACTTGATGACATTGTTCATGAAAAGGTCCTGCGCATGATGGTCGACATCATGCCTAGCCGAATTTCGTGCCTTCATCCAGTCGCCGATGGCTGTGGGTCAAAAAGGAAGTGACGAGGGGCTGCAAGACCGCCGAGTTACTGGTCTTCCGGAAGGTGGAAACGCAGGATTTCAGGCCCAATATAGACCCCTTCCCTTGCCTGGTTTTGGGTGGAATTTCCACCGGATGGGCTAAATCTGGATTTTTTTATGGACAATTGCGGGTTTCTTCGTTATCCAGAGGCACAAATTCGCCCGGAAGAAGCGTCTGCGCCCTGTGGATCCCTTTCTTTCGAACAACGGCTTGCGTCTCGCATTGGCATTGCTGCCAACGGTCGCCTTTATCAGCAAAGCGGTCTTGTCGCCGCGTGATTTAAAATCGGAATCGCGTTTCTCCGGTCGGTCAAGCACCCTCCGGCGGTGAACCATTCCCAAAAAAGGAGCGTTCCCCTGCTGCCGAGCGGGGGCTTGAATAGCCATGGTCATGCCCACTGAAAATGACGTGCCGGCTTTGCCCGCCACGCCCAAGATCAGTCTCAAATCCGTCTTCAAGGTGTTTGGAGAGCGTCCTGAAAAGGCGCTCGAACTGTTCCGATCCGGCAGGTCGAAAGCCGATGTCCACGCCGAGACGGGACATTCCATCGGGGTTTCCGATGCCAGTTTCGACATTTATCCCGGCGAGATCTTTGTCATCATGGGCCTCTCAGGCTCGGGAAAATCGACACTGCTGCGCCTTCTCAACCGCCTGATCGAGCCGACGGCCGGATCCATTGCCATCGACGGCGTGGATATCACGAAAATGTCGCGTAGCGAGTTGATTGCCCTTCGCCGGCGCGACATCAGCATGGTCTTCCAGTCGTTTGCGCTGCTTCCCAACCGCACGGTCTTGAACAATGCCGCCTTCGGCCTTGAGGTCGCAGGCGTTGGTGAAGAGGAACGCAAGGTAAAGGCGCTGGCAGCGCTTGAGGCCGTTGGCCTCTCCGGTTACGCCGACAGCCGCCCCGACCAGTTGTCCGGCGGCATGAAGCAGCGTGTCGGGCTTGCCCGGGCGCTTGCCAGCGAACCGACCGTGCTTCTGATGGACGAGGCCTTTTCCGCCCTCGACCCCCTCATCCGCACGGAAATGCAGGACGAGCTTGTGCGCCTGCAGTCCGAGCACAGCCGCACCATCGTCTTCGTCAGCCACGATCTCGACGAGGCCATGCGCATCGGCGACCGCATCTGCATCATGCAGGATGGCGCGGTCATCCAGGTCGGAACGCCCGATGAAATCGTCACGCAACCGGCCAATGATTATGTCCGCTCCTTCTTCCGCAATGTCGATGTCGCCCAGGTGTTCAAGGCCGGCGACGTCGCGCGCCAGACGCAGGTGACGATCATCGAGCGCCAGGGCGTGTCGGCGGCCGCCGCGCTTGAGCGCATGAAGAATTACGACCGCGACTACGCCATCATTCTCGGTCGCGACAAAACTTACCACGGCATGGTCAGCCGTTCGTCGCTGATCGAAAACGTCAAGGCAAAGGACCCGGATCCCTATCGCCGTGCGTTTCTGGCCGATGTGGAGCCCATTCCATCCGATGAGCCGCTGTCCAACGTGCTCGGCCGTGTGGCCGGAAGCGCCTGGCCCGTGCCGGTGGTGGACGCGCGCCAGCGCTATATCGGCTCCATCAGCAAATCCGCCCTGCTGGAAACGCTTGATCGCGCCAGCTGATCGAAGGACCGCGCGTGCCGGGCTTGCCCGACACCTTAAGCGGTCGCGATGACGAGAGGATATTCCCCCATGAATTTTGAAATCGGTGACGCCGTTGATACGGCCGTCAATTACGTACTCGACAACTATTCGCCGGCACTCGACGTGATTGCGTCTGCCATCGGCTTCGTGACGGATGGCATCCTCAACCTGTTGACCTCGGCGCCGATGCCGCTTGGCATTGCCCTTTTCGTGCTGCTGTCGCTCTGGCGCGTCGGTGTCGGCTTTGCCGTCTTCACCGGCCTGTCGCTCTGGCTTGTGCAGCACATGGGCCTGTGGCTGCCAACCATGGAGACGCTGGCGCTGGTTCTTGCATCCACCTTCCTTGCCATGTTGCTCGGCCTGCCGCTCGGCATTGCCATGGCAAGGCGCGATGCCGTGGCGGCCGCCGTTCGTCCGGTGCTCGACCTCATGCAGACCATGCCGGCCTTCGTCTATCTCATTCCGGCGGCGATGTTTTTCGGTCTCGGCGCCGTGCCCGGCACGATTGCGACGGTGATCTTTGCCATGCCGCCGGTGGTGCGGCTTACCAATCTCGGCATCCGCCAGGTGGACGCCGAATTCATCGAAGCCGGCCAGGCCTTTGGCTGCACATCGGCGCAGCTGCTGTTCAAGGTGCAATTGCCGAACGCCCTGCCCTCGATCATGGCCGGCATCAACCAGACGATCATGCTGTCCTTGTCCATGGTGGTCATCGCCTCGATGATCGGCGCAGGCGGTATCGGCAATATCGTGCTGACCGGCATCCAGCGGCTGGACGTTGGAACGGGTTTCGAAGGCGGTCTTGCCGTCGTCATCCTCGCCGTCATTCTCGACCGCATCACCCAGTCTCTCGGACGGGAAGGCGTCGGTTTCCGCCGCTTCCTGTCTGCGAAAACCGCCAGCCGGCAGGCCCCGGCGGCAGCGCCTGGCGTTGCTGCCTCCACCACCGGCTGACCCATGGCGGGGCGTTCCCCGCCGAATGCGAACCTTTGAAAAAGGAGCACCCATGTTGAAGACACTCGCCTCCCTTGGCGCAACCATCACGCTCGCCGCAGCCCTTGTTTCCGGCACGGCAATGCCAAGCTTTGCGCAGGATGCAAAGCCGGTGAAGATCGGCTGGGCCGCCTGGTCGGATGCCGAATTCGTCACCAAGCTCGCCGCCAGGCTGATCAAGGACGAGATGGGCCGCGAGGTGGACCTGGTGCAGACCGATGTCGCCCCGCTCTACCAGGGCGTTGCCCGCGGCGATCTCGACGTGATGATGATGGCCTGGCTGCCGCAGACGCATGCCGACTATTTTGCCAAGGTGAAGGACAAGGTGGATACGCTGGGCTCCGTTTACGAAGGCGCAAAGCTCGGCTGGGTCGTTCCCTCTTATATCCCGGAAAGCGAGATCGCCTCGATCGAGGACCTGAAGAAGCCGGAGGTCGCCAAAAAGCTGAAGAACACCGTGCAGGGCATCGATCCGGGTGCGGGCCTTACCCGGCTGTCGCAGGATGCGCTGAAAACCTATGGCCTTGATGACTACAAGCTGCAGATTTCCAGCGAAGCGGGAATGCTGACCACGGTCAACCGCGCCGAACGCTCGAAGAACTGGTTCGTCGCGACCTCGTGGAGCCCGCACTGGATGTTCGGCAAATATGAGTTGCGGTACATCGCCGATCCGAAGAAGGCGCTTGGTGAAGCGGAACATGTCGATGTGCTGGCCCGCAAGGGGTTTCGCGAGGACAATGCCGAGGTTGCCGGCTTTCTGTCGCGCATGAAGCTGCCGATCGCGGATCTCGAAAAAGCGATGTTTACCGCCCAGGAGACGTCCTACGATGAGGCGGTTGCGACCTATATCAAGGACCACCCGGACCAGATCAAGGCATGGATAGGCAAGGACTGATCCAGACCTTGCCGGGGCCGACACTGCGGCGGCCCCGGCACCCCTATGACGATCTGGCCACAGGAGGGCTTCGATGATGGATGCACGCTATGACGGCATGTTTGGCTACGATGGATTCTCTGCCTCGGACGATACGTTCGGTGGCCGCATTTCGCTCGCGCGCGATGCGCTGGCTTTCTCCCTGGACGATGCGGCGCGCGTGATCGGTGTCGATGCGCAAACGCTGCGCCATTGGGAAAATGACCGGGCGGCACCCCCGCCCCGTCAGTTGGCGGCCCTTGCCGGCGTGCTTGCGGTCAGCCTTTCATGGCTGATGACCGGGCGCGGTCATGGCCCCGACTGGGAGGATCTCACGGAGGTTCCGCCGCTTGCGCCCGGCCGGTTTGCGCGGCCGCTTCCGACCGCGCGGTACTGACCGACCTCTGATCAGGCATGGAAGACGGCAGCGATCCCGGATTGCTGCCGTTTTCGCGTCCGGGCTTGGGCGCGGGCCGGATTTCTCACGCAAACGGTTGACGGGAAGCGCCGCGGACGCGATGTGTGCACGCGAAGTGATTCACGTCATGACTGCTTCGGGGCCGGATGGTGCGAAGGTGCACGGCAGCCGGAACCATGGTTTCCGTGGATCATTTCGTCGTGGCACGGATAAGCCATGCGCCTTTTGCCTCGTGCCGGCCTTCGGTCGGCCCGGCAAGCCAGACGCAAGGCGCAGACGCTATATCCGGGTGGTCAGCCGGGATGAGCCACGGCGCAGAAGGAGCATGACGATGAACGAGACGGAAAGCCAGATGGACCTCCAGGACGCCGCCCTTGCGCTTTTTCTCGAAGCCAACGACCCCGACCAGATCACCGATATTCTGGTGGCGGCTCTCGATGACGCACTGCGCCTGATGTACGAGGACCTCGCCGGCGACACGGTTCACTGACGCCTCACCCGGCGCTTCCGCCCATCGGCGGCGTGACCGTCCGGTTCCGCTTACACAGCGGCTGCCGGAAAACGCAGGACCACCTTGAGGCCGCGCCCGTCCCGTCCCGTCTCGAGCGCCATCGAGCCGGAATGCAGCGAGGCGATTTCCTCGACGATGGGCAGGCCAAGGCCGCTGCCGTGTTCCTCCGGGCCGCTTGCCCGTTCAAACCGTTTCATCACCCGCGCCTGGTTGTCGGCGGAAATGCCCGGGCCATTATCCTCCACCTCCAGAACCAGCGTCTGGTCACTGCTGAACACGCGTACGGTCACTTCCGCGCCTCGGCCGGCATAGAGCAGGGCGTTCGAGATGAGGTTCTTGAGCATTTCGGCGAGTAGCAGCGGTTCGCCGCGCATCAGCGCCTGCCCCTCCCCTTCAAAGCCGAGATCGATATGGGCTTCGGCAGCCGGCGGCACGTGGTCTGCCGTGACGGAGCGGGCCAGCGCGCACAGATCAAGCCGCACGAGATCCGTCTCGGCGCCCTTGGAGGCCGCATCGATGCGCGACATCATCAACAGCTGCGCCAGGATGCGCTCGGCATTGGCAACGGCGGCGTCGGCACGCTCGATGGCGGCCTGCGCATCGGCCGGATCGGCCGAGCGGGCGGCAAGCGCGAGCTGCGTGCGCACCACGGCAAGCGGCGTGCGCAGCTGATGGCTGGCATTGCCCGTAAAATGCCGCAGCGCCTCCAGCGCCGATTTGAGCCGCACCATGAAGGAATTGACCGTTTCGACCAGGCCTTCCACTTCGCTTGGCACCTGCTCGCCGATGGGTTCGAGATCATCGGGACTGCGCCGTTCGATGGCGCCACCGAGCCGGTAGAGCGGGCGCAGCGACAGCGACACGGCAATCCACACGATGATCGAGGCGCCCGCCATCATCAGGAGCAGCCGGATCGCCGAATGCAAGAGGATCGAGCGGCTGAGCTGGCGCCGCGCGATGGTCGTTTCGGCAACCGTGACGGTGAACGGAACGGAGGAAATTCCGGTCGAGGCGGAGCGGGCAAGGGTTGCGACCCGGATCGGCTCGCCGCGAAAGAATGCGTCATCGAAGGCGGTCGACTGGCCTTCCCGCCGCGCAAGCGCCGGCAGCGCCTGATAGCCGGTGATGAAGGTGCCGGGCGGCCCGTCGACGCGGTAGAAGACCCGGTCCTGCGCGGCAGACGTCAGCATTTCGAGCGCCACATAGGGGATGTCGACTTCCAGCGAGCCGTCTTCTGCCACCACCACCCGTTCGGCAATGGCAAGCGCCGAGCCGGCCAGCACCCGGTCGGAGACGTCGTTTGCCGTCTGGCGCGCCTCCCGCCAGGTATCGACCAGCGCGAGCGAGCCGAGGACGGCCGTGGCCGCCAGAAGCGAGGCGAGCAGGCGGCCGCGCAGCGAACGGGGGATGCCCCGCATCACGGCGGCGCCACCAGATCGAGATAATAGCCGATGCCGCGCGCCGTCTTGACGGTCAGCCCGTGCACCTGCAGGCGGCGCCTCAGGCGCGATACATATTGCTCGATGGCGTTCGACGAGAGGTCGTCATCGAAACCGGTAAGCGAGCCGATGATCGATTCCTTCGACACCACCTTGCCGGCGCGCAGGAACAACAGTTCCAGCAGCGCCACCTCGCGCGCCGGCAGATCGAGCGGCCGGCCGCCGACGGAAAAGCTGCGCGAGGTCAGATCAAGGCTCAGGCCGCCGAACTCGACCCGCGACGAGCGCAGCCCCGCCTGACGGCGCAGCAGCACCCGGATGCGGGCCTCGAGCTCGGAAATATCGAACGGCTTGGTCAGATAGTCGTCGGCACCGAGATCAAGGCCCTTGACCCGCTCCTCCGGCGTGCCGCGGGCCGTCAGGATCATGACGGCCGCCTGGTTCTGGCGCGCGCGGATCGAGCGCAGCACGTCAAGCCCGTCCATTTCCGGCAGATTGAGATCGAGGATGATGAGGTCGAATTTTTCCGCCGTTGCCACTGCTTCCGCCGACAGGCCATCCGACACCACGTCCACGGCATAGCCGCTGCCACGCAAGATGGCTGACAGGCCCTCGGCAAGCGTGCCATTGTCTTCCACCAGCAGAATGCGCAACCCAACTCCCCCCTCGTTGGGACCGAGACTAGAGCCGAAAGCTTGAGCTGTCACTTGTCTTTGCTGAGGCGGGCAGGAGCAAGGGGCTCGCGACGAGAGTTATCCCCATGCATGGACGCAGAGCATCGCTTTGCCACCTCACCTTGTCTCGGTCGCAGCGGTCATGCATCATGGGCATTATGGCCATTCGTCTTTTCCCCCTTTGCATCGGCCTTGCCCTTGCGCAGGTCGCCCATGCGGAGGTTACCTCCTTTGCCGCACGGTCGGGCCGCGCGGATGCGCCGGTTCTGGTGGTCTATTCCTCGCTCGATCAGCCGATTGCGCGACCGATGATCGAGGCGTTCCAGAAGGCGAATGTCGATGTGGCGGTGCGCTACGAGGACATGCTGACTGGCGAGATCCATGACAGGATCGTGCGCGAAACCGATGGCGGTGGAAAGACGGCGGATTTCGCCTTTTCCTCCGCCATGGACCTGCAGGTGAAGCTTGCCAATGACGGCTATGCCCAGCCAAGCCGCCTGCCGATGAGTGCGCGCTGGCCCGATTGGGCAAACTGGCGCGACACCGCCTATGCTCTGACCTTCGAGCCGGCCGTCTTCGTCTATCACAAGCCGAGTTTCACCGAGAAGGCGCCGCCCGCGACCCGCGCCGAATTCGTCGCCTACCTGCATGCGCAAGGCGATGCGGTTTACGGGCGCATCGGCACCTATGATATCGAGCGCTCCGGCGTCGGCTTTCTGTTCATGTCGCGCGACCAGGAGCAGTTCGACGACATCTGGTCGGTGGTCAACGCCATGGGGGAAGCCGGCGTCAAACTCTATTCCACCAGCCAGGCGATCCTCGAGCGGGTGGCGGACGGCCGATTCGTCCTCGGCTACAATATTCTGGGATCCTATGCCGCCGACTGGGCATCGAACCATCCGGAGGTCGGGATCGTGCTGCCGAAGGATTATACCGTGGTGATGTCGCGCATCGGGCTTGTGCCGCAGGCGGCCGCCTCGCCCGACCTCGGGCGTCGGTTCCTTGACTTCTTCATGTCGAAGGAAGGCCAGACGATCCTCACGCGGCAGTTGCAGATTCCGGCCGTAAACCCTGATGTTGCTGAAGGAAACACCGCCAGCACCATGCGCGAATTGCTCGGTGGGCAGTTGAAGCCCGTGCCGGTCAGCCCCGGACTGATGGTCTATCTCGATCAGGTCAAGCGCGCCCGGCTGATTGCGCGCTGGAACGAGGTCTTGCGGCTCCAGTAGCCATTATCTCCGCAAGGTGTGCCCGCGCTGCGTTAAACGTCAGCTAAATGTCAGCATAATGTGGTCGCTTGTTCCTATCCGGGCCGTGGAGGCGTCCCGGACTGCGTGGGAGGGGGATCTGCGCGCTGGAAGCCACAAGCATCCGCGCGCCACATGTTTCGTCTTCCCTCCTGCATGGCTGATCATCAGAGCGTCGCTGCGACGCCATTGGAGGAACGACCCTTGAAACACATCATTCTCGCATCCCTGCTCGCCGGCGCTGTTGCCCTGCCCGCCGCTGCAGCCGACTATACGCTGATGGCACCGGCCGCGCCGGGCGGCGGCTGGGACCAGACGGCCCGCTCGCTGCAGACGGCCCTGCAGCAGGAAGGCATTTCCAAGAACGTCCAGGTGATCAACGTGCCCGGCGCCGGCGGCACCATCGGCCTTGCCCAGTTCGCCAGCCAGCAGAAGGGCAAGCCGAATGCGCTGATCGTCGGCGGCTACGTGATGGTGGGCGCTATCCTCACCAACAAGGCGCCGGTGACGCTCAAGGACGTGACGCCGATTGCCCGTCTTACCGGCGAAAACGAAGCCATCGTCGTTCCGGCCTCCTCGCCGCTGAAGACGGTTGCCGATCTCGTGGCCGCGCTGAAGAAGGATCCGGGTTCGGTGTCCTGGGGTGGCGGTTCGGCCGGCGGTGTCGACCATATCGCAGCGGGCCTCATCGCCAAGGCTGCCGGCGTCGATCCGACCAAGATCAACTATATCGCCTTCTCGGGTGGCGGCGAAGCGCTGGCGGCCATCCTCGGCTCGCAGGTGACAGTCGGCATTTCCGGCTATGGCGAGTTCGAATCGCAGATCAAGTCCGGCACGCTGCGCCTGCTTGCCACCTCCGGTGACACGCGCATTCCCGGCACCGATGCCCCGACGCTGAAGGAAGCGGGCCTTGATGTGGCCGTGCAGAACTGGCGCATGGTGGCCGCAGCACCCGGCCTGACCCCTGAGCAGAAGGCCGCCGTGACGGCCGATATCCAGAAGCTGGTCACCTCCAAGACCTGGCAGGAGACGCTGAAGACCAAGGGCTGGCAGGATACCTATCTGTCCGGCGCGGACTTCGATGCCCAGCTCGCCAAGGACATCTCCGCCACCGAAACCATCCTGAAGGACATCGGACTGGTCAAATGAACCAAGGACCCTTGAACAAGGCCGGAGAGCGTCGCCCCGATTGGGCGGCGCTTGCCATCGCCGCCGTGCTGGTCGCGATCTCCGCCGTCATCTTCTTCGATGCTGCCCGTCTTCGCGAGGTCAGCGGCTATTCGCCGGTCGGCCCGAGCACCGTACCGATGGCGATTGCCGTCGTCCTGCTGCTGCTGGCCGTGTGGACCGTGATTGCCGCCTTCCGGGGGGATTTCCCGGCGCGCGAAAAACAGGAAATCCAGCCGGTCGCCTGGGTGGTCGGCGGACTTGCCGCCCAGATGCTGCTGTTGAACACGGCCGGCTTCTCGATTGCCACCGGCGTTCTGTTTGCCGCAACGGCTGCCGGTTTCGGCAAGCGCAAGCTGTGGATCTCGCTGCCGGTCGGCATCGTCCTCTGTCTGGTCGTCTGGCTGATCTTTGCCGGCCTTCTCCAGCTCTCCCTGCCCGCCGGGCCGCTTGAGCGCCTCTTCCAGTGAAAGCCACGTCATGAGCACGTTTGAATTCCTGCTGCAGGGCCTGGTGATTGCCGCCCAGCCGATGAACCTCTTCTACGCCCTGATCGGCGTGACGCTCGGAACCGCTGTCGGCGTTCTACCCGGCATCGGTCCGGCGCTCACGGTGGCGCTGCTTCTGCCGGTCACCTACCGGCTCGATGCGGCCGGCTCGCTGATCATGTTTGCCGGTATCTATTACGGCGGCATGTATGGCGGCTCCACAACCTCCATTCTGTTGAATACCCCCGGCGAAAGCGCCTCGATCGTCACAGCGCTCGAGGGCAACAAGATGGCTCGGGCGGGACGTGGGGGACCGGCGCTTGCAACCGCTGCCATCGGCTCTTTCGTGGCCGGCCTCATCGCCACCATCGGCCTTGCCTTCATCGCGCCTTACATCGTCAAGCTTGCGCTGGTGTTTGGGCCGCGCGAATATTTTGCCCTGATGGTGCTCGCCTTCGTTACCGTGTCGTCGGCCTTCGGCGATTCGACCCTGCGCGGGCTCACGGCTCTCTTCGTCGGGCTGTTCCTGTCCACCATCGGCATCGACCAGTTGACCGGCCAGACGCGCCTCGCCTTCGGTGTGCCGGATCTTCTTGACGGCATCGAGGTGACGACGCTTGCTGTTGCCATGTTTGCCATCGGCGAGACGCTGTTCATCGCAGCGCAGGGCCTGCAGGGGCCGGACAAGGTGGAAGCGGTGAAGGGTTCCGTCTGGATGAACCGTACCGACTGGGCTCGCTCCTGGAAGCCCTGGCTGCGCGGCACCGTCATCGGCTTTCCGATCGGCGCCATGCCGGCCGGAGGTGCCGAAATCGGCACTTTCCTGTCCTATGCGGCTGAAAAGCGCCTCACCAAGCATCCTGAAGAGTTCGGCAATGGCGCGATCGAAGGCGTGGCCGGCCCGGAAGCGGCCAATAATGCGTCGGCTGCCGGAACGCTCGTGCCGCTCCTCACGCTTGGCCTTCCGACGACGGCGACCGCGGCCATCATGCTCGCCGGCTTCCAGCAATACGGGCTGCAGCCCGGACCGCTGCTGTTTGCCACCAATCCGCAGCTCGTCTGGGGGCTTATCGCCTCGCTGCTGATTGCAAACTTCATGCTGCTGGTGCTGAACCTGCCGATGATCGGGCTCTGGGTGCGGCTGCTCACCATCCCGAAACCCTGGCTCTATGCCGGCATTCTCCTGTTTGCGACGCTCGGCACCATCGGCGCCAACCCGTCCGTGTTCGAGCTTGGCATGCTGCTTGGCTTCGGGGTTCTGGGCTATGGCATGCGCGTCTTCGGCTATCCGATCGCGCCTGTCGTCGTCGGCCTTATCCTGGGGCCGCTTGCCGAACAGCAGCTGCGCCGGGCGCTCGCCATCAGCCAGGGGGATTTCACCGTGCTGTTCACCTCGCCGATTGCCGCCGGCCTGCTGATCGTCGCAGCGCTTGCGCTCATCGTCCCGCTCGTTCTTCGCGCCCGCGGTCGCGGCGAAGTTCTCTCGCAGATGGCGGCCAACGAGGACTGATCGGCCCCTCGATCTCTCCCCTTGCGCCTTCATATCCCGCCGGCTGAAAAGCCGGCGGGATTGCTTTTTTCAAGCCTGCGGAACCAAAGCGGCATCATCCCGTTTACCGGCGTTCTTTTCCGGTGAATGATCATGGCCCCCGTCGCAAACCTTTCTCCCGCCTGCCCGCATTTCTGCGCGCCGCGCCCCGTCCGCCGCCTGCTCGCGTCGTGGTCGGCATGAGCGGACGCAAGCGCCTCTTCACCTATGGCACGATGATCTTCGGCTTCGGCCTTGCCGGTTATCTGGTCTATATCGGGCTCAGCCAGTTCACCTGGGACCAGATCGTCGAATCGGTGCGCGCCATCCCCATGTCGAATTTCCTGCTGGCGCTGCTCTACTGCGCCGGCTCCTATCTCTGCCTGACCGGTTTCGACTGGACGGGTGTGCGTTATGTGAAGAACGACCTGGCTTATCCGAAGATCGCGCTCGCCTCCTTCGTCGCCTTGGGGCTTGGTCAGAGCATCGGGCTTGCCGGCGTCAGCAGCGGCGCCATCCGTTATCGCTATTATGCCCATTGGGGCATGTCGACGGAGGATGTCGCCAAGATCGTCCTGATGTCCGGCATGACGGTTGGCCTCGGGCTTCTCGTCCTGTCCGGCATCGTGATGGTGGCAAACCCGGCTGATGTGGCGCAGCTCCTGCGGATTTCGTCAAGTGTCTCCATGCTGCTCGGCGGCCTCTGCTTCGTGCTGGCCATTGTCTATGTCGTCCTGTCGGGGGTGCTGCGCGCGCCTCTAAAAATCCGGAAATGGACCTTCGTCATGCCGACGGTTCGGATCGCCATCCTGCAGATCGTCGTCGGCACGGTAAATTTTGCGCTCGTCTCGGCCTGCCTGATGGAACTGATGCAGGCAACGGAGAATGTCAGCTATCTGAAGGCCGCCACGGCCTTCGTGCTGGCCAATATCGCCATCCTCGTCACCCATGCGCCGGGCGGGCTTGGGGTGTTGGAGGTCACGGTCAAGCATGTGATGGGGGATCAGGCGTCGATCGGGGCGCTGGTTGCCTTCCGCGTCATCTATTTCTTCATTCCCTTCGCCATTGCCCTTCCCGTCTCTCTGGTCACGGAGGCCGTGTTTCGTGCCCGCAAGAAGCGCAAAGGCGACACGGAAAAGACGAGCCATCCGGCAGATGCCGATCCGGCCTTGACCGTCTCATCGACCTGAGCGTCGTCCACCGGCCATCGGCCGGGTGGCGCTGGTCCGGGTAAGAGATGGTTTTTCCTGCAGATGAAGCGGATGCACGCGTTTCTTTTACCACGGCGGACCTTCATTTCCTGTGGACTTTGTTCTAGAGACAGTCCTTCGAACGCTCCGGCGCGCTGCCGGTGGCTGCCCCGTTTTCAAGGTAATGTCGATCGATGCTTGATACCCTCAGAAACTATTCCCGCTCCTGGGTCGCGAAACTGCTTCTTCTGCTTCTCGTGGGCTCCTTCGCGATCTGGGGCGTGTCTGCATCCCTCGTGGGCCCGCAGAGCAATGCCGTGATGACGGTGGGGGATCAGGAAGTTTCGCCGGCGGAGTTCCGCCTGGCCTATCAGCGCCAGCTGAGCGCGCTCAGCCGCCAGTTCGGCACGCAGCTGACCACGGAACAGGCCCGCGCCTTCGGCGTCGATCGCCAGGCCTTTGCCCAGCTTTCGGCCGGTGCCGCACTTGACCAGCTGTCGAAGGACATGCGCCTTGGCCTCTCCGAGGATCGCCTGGCAAACCTGATTGCCGAAGATCCCGCTTTCCGCGGCAATGACGGCCGGTTCGACCGCACGCTGTTCAGCACCCGCCTGCGCAATGCCGGCCTTGCCGAGAACGATTACATCAAGGAGCGCAGCAAGGTTGCCGTGCGCAGCCAGATCGTCGATGCGGTTTCCGATGGGTTCCAGGCGCCGAAGGTTCTGGTCGATGCGCTGAAGCAATATCGCAACGAAGCGCGCGACGTGGATTACCTTCTTTTGTCCTTTGCCAATATCGATCCCGTCAAGGCTCCGGCCGAAGACGTGCTTGCCACCTGGTTTGGCGCGGCCAAGAGCCGCTACCGCGCACCTGAACTGCGCCGTTTCGCCTATGTGACCCTGCAGCCAAGCGATGTCGCCGACCCGACGGCGGTGACCGACGCGCAGGTTCAGGCGGAATATGATCGCCGCAAGGACAGCTACAAGTCGCCGGAAACCCGCACCATCGAGCAGCTGCCCTTCCCCAGCGTCGAAATGGCAAAGGCCGCGCTCGCGCAGATGAAGGAACGCCAGCTGGATTTCAGCGCGCTCGTCACCGATCAGGGCAAGACGCTGTCCGACGTGATGCTCGGCGATTTTACCAAGGACCAGCTGCCGGACCAGAAGATTGCCGATGCAGCCTTTGCGCTCGGCCCGCAGGGTGGCGTCACGCCGGTGGTCGAAGGGGCTTTTGGCCCGGTCGTGCTGCGCGTGACCAATGTCCGCCCCGAAACCGTAAAGTCCTTCGATGCGGTGAAGGAAGAGATCCGCAACAACCTGTCGCTTGCTGCTGCCGCCCAGAACGTGCAGGCTGCGCATGACCGGTTCGAGGATCTGCGTGGCTCGGGCTCCTCGCTTGAGGAAGCGGCAGCCCAGCTGAAGCTGAAGGCCGTGACGGTGACCGCGGATCGTAGCGGCAATGATGGCAACGGCGCACCCGTATCCCTGCCAAAGAGCGAGAGCCTGCTGACGGATGTGTTCCGCAGCGATGTCGGCGCGGAAACCCTGCCCTCCAACCTCGGCAATGACGGCTATGTCTGGTTCGACGTGCGCGAGGTTATCCCCGAGCGCGATCGCACGCTGTCGGAAGTGCATGACAAGGTCGTGGCCGACTGGACGACCGAGCAGCAGCGCAATGCGCTTGCTGCCCGCGCCGAAGAGCTGCGCGCACGGCTCGATGAAGGCGAAACCCTTGCCGCTATCGCCGGCGAGCTGGGTCTTGCCGTCGAAACCAAGACCGGTCTTCGCCGCCAGAGCACGGACCCGATCTTCGGTGGCGAAGCCGTCAAGGCTGCCTTTTCCGGCCCCGCAAACACCAATGCCACCGGCCCCGCCGCTGATGGCGAAAGCCGCCTCTTGATGCATGTCACGGCCGTCAACCAGCCGCCGGCCGATGCGCTCTCCGGCGAGGAACAGCAGCTGCAGCAGATTGCCCGTGCTGCCGGCGACGACATGCTGGACCAGATGGTCACCGATCTGCAGACGACTTACGGCGTGCAGATCAACCAGGCGATGGCCGATCAGGCGATGGTGCGCTAAGGCTCGGACAGGATTGAAGACATTGCATCGGGCCTGCCGAAACCGGTCGCCGGTCTCGGGGGCCGATGCACCGGGGGAGAGCAAGACGCATGCCCGAACTGAAACCCTTCATTGCCAAGGTGGCGAACGGCCAGGCGCTGTCGCGCGATGAAGCGCGCCTTGCCTTCGACATTCTGATGTCGGGCGAAGCGACGCCCTCGCAGATCGGCGGCTTCCTGATGGCGCTGCGGGTCCGCGGCGAAACCGTGGACGAAATTTCCGGCGCCGTGTCGACCATGCGCGCCAAAATGCTGCCGGTCAAAACCTCGAGTGCCGTGATGGACATCGTCGGAACCGGCGGCGACGGGCTCGGCACCTACAATATCTCGACGCTCGCGGCGCTGATCGTCGCAAGCTGCGGCGTGGCTGTCGGCAAGCATGGCAATCGGGCATTGAGCTCGAAATCGGGCACCGCCGATGCGCTGACCGCATTGGGCGTCAAGCTGGACATCCCGCCGGATCTGATTGCGCGCTGCATCGATGAGGCCGGCATCGGTTTCATGTTTGCGCAGGTTCACCACGCCGCCATGCGTCATGTCGGTCCAAGCCGGGTCGAGCTCGGCACCCGCACCATCTTCAACCTGCTGGGCCCCCTGTCCAATCCGGCGGGTGCCCGCAAGCAGCTGCTCGGCGTCTTTTCGCCGCGCTGGGTACAGCCGATTGCCGAGGTAATGCGGGATCTTGGGTCGGAGACGGTCTGGGTCGTGCATGGCGACGGCATGGATGAGATCACCACCACTGGAGTTACGCAGGTCAGCGCGCTGGAAAACGGTACCATCCGCAGTTTCGAACTCACGCCGGAAGATTTCGGTGTCGCCCGCGCCAGCCTTGACGATCTGAAGGGCGGCGATGGCGAGGTCAATGCCAAGGCCTTGAGAGACGTGCTGTCGGGTGCCCGAAACGCCTATCGCGACATTGCGCTCTGCAATGCCGCTGCGTCACTGGTGATTGCCGGCAAGGCGGGCGATCTGCGCGAAGGCATGGCGATTGCAGCGCAGGCGCTGGACGGTGGCCACACGGCGAAAGTGCTCGATACGCTTGTCGCCGTCTCCAACGAACCTATGTGAGGTCTCATGAGCGATATCCTGAGAAAGATCGAAGCCTACAAGCGCGAGGAAATCGCCGCTGCCAAGGCTCGTGTGCCGCTTGCCGATCTGAAGGCGATGGCTGCCGACCAGTCGGCTCCCCGCGGCTTCTACAAGGCGCTGAAGGCGCGCCAGCAGGCCGGCACCTTCGGGCTGATTGCTGAAATCAAGAAGGCCAGTCCGTCGAAGGGCCTCATCCGCCCGGATTTCGATCCGCCGGCGCTGGCCGGCGCATACGAGGCCGGCGGGGCGGCCTGCCTATCTGTCCTGACGGACGCGCCGAGCTTTCAAGGCGCGCCGGAATTTCTTACCGCCGCACGCGCAGCGTGCGCGCTGCCGGCGCTGCGCAAGGATTTCATGTTCGACACCTACCAGGTGCACGAGGCGCGTGCCTGGGGTGGCGATTGCATTCTGCTGATCATGGCCTCGCTGTCCGATGAAGAGGCGCGCCGGCTGGAGGACGAGGCCCTGGCGCTCGGCATGGACGTGCTGATCGAAGTGCATGACGCGCCGGAAATGGAGCGGGCGCTGAAGCTGTCGTCGCCGCTGGTCGGCATCAACAACCGCAATCTGCGCACCTTCGAGGTGAGCCTCACCGTCAGCGAGGCGCTCGCCGCCATGGTGCCGGCGGACCGGCTGCTGGTCGGCGAAAGCGGCATTTTCACCCATGATGACTGCAAGCGCCTGCAAAAGGTCGACATCACCACCTTCCTCGTCGGCGAAAGCCTGATGCGGCAGGACGACGTGACAGCGGCCACGCGTGCTCTCTTGTCCGGAACGACTGCCGCACAGGCAGCGGAATGACGGAGAACGAACCCCGCCTCACCCATCTCGGCGCCTCCGGCGAAGCCCATATGGTGGATGTCGGCGACAAGGTGGAGACCGTGCGCATCGCTCTTGCCGAAGGGTTCGTGCGCATGCAGCCGCAAACGCTGGCGCTCATTCGCGACGGCAATGCCAGGAAGGGCGATGTGATCGGCACAGCCCGGCTTGCCGGCATCATGGCCGCCAAGCAGACGGCAAATCTCATTCCGCTCTGCCATCCGCTGATGCTGACCAAGGTGACGGTGGAGATTACCGAAGACGAGGAGCTTCCGGGCCTTCGGGTTCAGGCATCCGCAAAGCTCACCGGCAAGACCGGTGTCGAGATGGAGGCGCTGACAGCTGTCTCCATCGCCTGCCTCACCATCTACGACATGGCAAAGGCCGCCGACAAGGGCATGCAGATCGGCGGCATCCAGCTTGTCGAAAAGCGCGGCGGCAAATCCGGGGATTGGCGCCGGCCCGACGAGGCAAGCGCATGACTTCAAGCCTGCTGCCGGTGTCCGAGGCCCTGACGCGCCTGCTTTCCCGGGCAACGCCGGTCGTCACCTGCGAGCAGCTGCCGCTGCGTGACGCTGCCGGCCGTGTTCTGTCTGCCGATGTCGCCGCCCGTCTCACCCAGCCACCCTTTCATTCCTCGGCCATGGATGGCTATGCGCTGCGGGCCGAAGATGCGCCCGCCGTCGGCGCCGAGTTTTCTGTTATCGGCGAATCTGCCGCGGGCCATGGCTTTGCCGGCTCTGTCGGTAAGGGCGAGGCGGTAAGGATTTTTACGGGCGCGCCGGTGCCGGAGGGTGCCGATACCGTGCTGATCCAGGAGGATGCGGAGCGCCTCGACGGCAACCGTATCCGCACGACGTTTGCGGTTGCCAAAGGCCGCCATATTCGCCCGCGCGGTCAGGATTTTGCCGAAGGCAACGTCGTGCTTCTCGCCGGAACACACCTAGATGCGGCCCGTCTGACAGTGGCTGCCGCAATGAACCATAAGACGCTTGCCGTCTATCGCCGCCCGCGCGTCGCCATCATCGCCACTGGCGATGAGCTGGTATCTCCGGGGGAGGTGCCGCAACCGTCGCAGATCATCGCCTCCAATACATTCGGCATTTCAGCCCTTATCGAGGCGGCTGGCGGCGAGGTTTTGGATCTCGGTATCGTGCCGGATCGCGCGCCCCTCATCGAGGCTTCCATTCGCCGCGCCGTCGATGAGGGCGCCGATGTGCTGGTGACACTCGGCGGTGCCTCCGTGGGCGATCATGATCTGGTGCAGAAGGCGCTTGTGGCGCAGGGCATGGAGCTTGATTTCTGGCGCATCGCTATGCGCCCCGGCAAACCGTTGATGGTGGGATCGCTCGGAGCCATGCAGGTGCTGGGGCTGCCGGGCAATCCGGTCGCAAGCCTTGTCTGCGGCCTGCTCTTCCTTGAGCCGCTGGTTGCAAAGCTTGCCCACCGAACCCTTGAAAACCGCAGGGGCGATGCCGTCGCAGCCGTGCCGCTTTCAGCCAATGACCACCGCCAGGATTATCTGCGGGCAACGCTCTCGCGCGATCACGAGGGGCGTCTGATGGCAACGCCTTTTGCCAAGCAGGATTCTTCGATGATGAAGATCTTTGCCGATTCCGATTGCCTGATCGTGCGCCCCCCGCATGCACCCGACCTGCCGGCCGGCGCTCCCTGCCCGATCCTGCTGCTGCGCCCGTTCTGACTTGTCGCCCGCGATGATCCGTTCGGCGTCTTCAGCCGTATCATTCGGCAAAGACACGATGATTACGGAGTTCACGGTGCCTGATGAAACCCACTCGCCCATCCTTGTCTGGTTCCGCAAGGATCTGCGTCTGGATGACAATGGCGCGCTGCTGAGCGCTGTCGCAACGGGCCTGCCGATGGTCTGTGTCTATGTGCGTGAGCCGGAGCATGAGGCCGTCGGGCCGCTGGGAGCAGCCCAGTGCTGGTGGCTGCACCATGCGATTCAGGCGCTCGACAAGGCGCTTCAGGCCCATGGCAACCGGCTTGTTTTCAAAACGGGCAAGGCACGCGATGTGCTTTTGGCTCTTGCCGATGAAACCGGGGCCAAGGCCGTCTATCTCAACCGGCTCTACGAGCGTGACGAGATCGACGCCGAGATCCTGAAGGCCCTGCATGAGGACGGGCTTGAGGTGAAGCGCTTCAAGGGCCAGCTTCTGCACGATCCGCATACCATGCGCACCGGATCCGGCGGTCCCTACCGCGTCTATACGCCCTTCTGGAAGGCGCTGGAGGCGGATGGCGAGCCGCGCGAGCCGGCTGATGCGCCAGAGACCCTACCTGCCCCTGCCCGGTTTCCGTCATCCGAGGACCTTGCCGATTGGCAACTGCTGCCGACGCGCCCGAACTGGGCAAAGGAGTTCGAAACGCTCTGGACGCCCGGAGAAACCGGCGCCCTCGAAAAGCTCGAACAGTTCATCGAGCGACCGATCCACAGCTACAAGGCGGATCGCGATTTTCCGGGTCTCACCGGGTCGACGTCGCATCTGTCAGCGCATCTCGCCTTCGGTGAAATTTCGCCGGCGCGCATCTGGCATGCGACGCGCGGGCTGCACTCTTCCGATCATGTCATCCATTTCCGCAAGGAACTGGTCTGGCGCGAATTCTGCCATCACCTGCTGGCAGCGTTTCCAAAGCTTCGCACCGACAACTGGAATGATCGCTTCGACGCCTTTCCCTGGACGGAGAACGACAAGGCGTTCGAAGCCTGGACAAAGGGGATGACCGGCTATCCGATCGTCGATGCCGGCATGCGCGAACTCTGGCGCCACGGCTACATGCACAACCGCGTGCGCATGATCACCGCATCCTTCCTGATCAAGGACCTGATGATCGACTGGCGGCGTGGCGAAGCCTGGTTCCGCGACACACTCGTCGATGCCGATGTCGCCTCCAATGCCGCCAACTGGCAATGGGTGGCAGGCTCCGGCGCCGATGCCTCGCCCTTCTTCCGCGTCTTCAACCCGATCCTTCAGGGTGAAAAATTCGATGCCGATGGTGATTACATCAAGCGGTTCGTGCCGGAACTTTCACGTCTGCCGAAGAAATACATCCACCGCCCCTTCGAGGCGCCCGTGGAGGTGCTGCAGAAGGCCGGCGTGACACTGGGGAAAACCTATCCGAAACCGGTGGTCAATCATTTCGAAGCGCGCGACCGGGCGCTGTCAGCCTATGCCGAGGTGACCGGCAAAAGCGCACAGGCCGATCCCCGCGATTGAACGGATGGTGGCCTGCCGGGGGAAACCAGAAAGCCATACGCAAAAAATCCCTCTCCGTCGCCGGAGAGGGATTTTTGTCTGTCGAGCAGGAGCGGCCGGAGACCGTCAGACGAGGCGGTTCTGTTCCAGCGCCGCTTCGATGAAGCTCGAGAACAGCGGATGCGGATCGAGCGGCCGGCTCTTCAGTTCCGGATGATACTGCACGCCGATGAACCACGGGTGATCGGGATATTCGATCGTCTCCGGCAGAAGACCGTCCGGCGACATGCCGGAGAAGACGAGGCCGCAGTTTTCCAGACGGTCCTTGTAGTCGACGTTCACCTCGTAGCGGTGGCGATGGCGTTCGGAAATATCCGTCGAGCCATAGATCTCGGCAATCTTCGTTTCGCGCTTCAGCGAGGCCTTGTAGGCGCCAAGCCGCATGGTGCCGCCAAGATCGCCGGCGGCCGAGCGCTTCTGCAACTCGTTGCCCTTCACCCATTCGGTCATCAGGCCGACGACCGGCTGTTTCGAGGGGCCGAACTCGGTGGAAGACGCTTCCTCGATGCCGGCGAGGTTTCGGGCCGCTTCCAGCACGGCCATCTGCATGCCGAAGCAGATGCCGAAATACGGCACCTTGCGCTCGCGGGCAAACTTTGCCGCATTGATCTTGCCCTGTGCTCCGCGCTCGCCAAAGCCGCCGGGCACGAGGATGCCATTGACCTTTTCGAGATAAGGCGCGGGATCTTCCTTTTCAAAAATCTCCGACTCGATCCATTCGAGCTTCACCTTCACCTGGTTGGCGATGCCGCCATGGTAAAGGGCCTCGATCAGCGATTTGTAGGCGTCTTTCAGGCCGGTATATTTCCCGACGATGGCAATCGTCACTTCGCCTTCCGGATTGCGGATGCGGTTGCTGACGGTTTCCCAGGCGTCGAGGCGCGGCTTCGGCGCCGGTTCGATGCCGAAGGCGGCCAGCACTTCCGAATCGAGACCTTCCTTGTGGTAGGCCATCGGCACGTCGTAGATATTGGCAACATCGAGCGCCTGAATGACGGCGGAGGGGCGCACGTTGCAGAACAGCGAAAGCTTGCGACGCTCGGCCTCGGGGATCTCCCGGTCGGCACGCACCAGCAGGATATCGGGTGCAATGCCGAGCGCCTGCAGTTCCTTCACCGAATGCTGGGTGGGCTTGGTCTTCAGCTCGCCGGCGGCCGGAATATACGGCATCAGGGTGAGATGGAGATAGACGGCGGCGCCGCGCGGCAGTTCGTTGCCGAGCTGGCGGATCGCCTCGACGAAAGGCATGGCCTCGATGTCGCCGACCGTGCCGCCGATTTCGCAGATGACGAAATCATACTCGTCATTGCCCTCGACAATGAAGTCCTTGATTTCGTTGGTGACGTGCGGGATCACCTGGACGGTTGCGCCGAGATAGTCGCCGCGACGTTCCTTGTCGATGATGTTCTTGTAGATCCGGCCGGTGGTGATGTTGTCGGTCTTGGTCGCCGAACGGCCCGTGAAGCGTTCGTAGTGACCGAGATCGAGGTCCGTCTCGGCACCGTCGTCGGTCACGAAGACCTCGCCGTGCTGGGTCGGGCTCATCGTGCCTGGATCGACGTTGAGATAAGGGTCGAGCTTACGCAAGCGAACCCGGTAACCGCGGGCCTGTAACAGGGCTCCGAGGGCTGCGGCCGCAATTCCTTTTCCGAGGGAAGAAACCACGCCGCCTGTGATGAATACATATCGCGCCATGGGAGTCACCGGATACCTTTTAACGATCGATTCCACCAGCCCAAAATTCGCATGGGTTGATTAAAGCTGTTGAAATCTGAACAAAAGAAAACCGGCAGGCTTTCGGCCTGCCGGCAGTTTGAAACGTCGAACGGCCTTACTGGCCGGTCGGAACCGCCTTCGGATCGGCCGGTGCCGGCTGTGCGGGTGCCTCAGCGCCGGCTGCTGCGGGGGCGGTGCCGTTGGCAGGCTGGCCGCCGAGCGAATCGAGAATGCCGTTGCCCTGGCCCTGCTGGGCGGCGGGGATCCGGTCGAGAATATCGGTCGGACGCCGCTCGTAGCGGCCCATGATGCCGAGCCCGAGCGAGGTGGCGAAGAAGAGGGCCGCCAGAATGGCGGTCGTGCGGGTCAGCGCATTGGCCGTGCCGCGGGCCGACATGAAGCCGGAGCCGCCGCCGATGCCAAGGCCTCCGCCCTCGGAGCGCTGAATCAGCACAACGCCGACGAGCGCCAGCACGATCATGAGATGGATAACGATCAATACGGTCTGCATATCAGTCCAGTCCTGCGCGCCGTCTGGGCGGCATCCATGAAGGGTTCGGCATCAATGGTTTGGCCGGCTCTTTACCCGAGCCGGTCCGGTATTCCAAGGGGCAAGTGCACGGCTTTGGCGTTTTGCGCCGATTTATGCCGTCAAGGCCTCGTAGACGCTGTAGATGGCGAGAAAGTCGGAGGCTTTCAAGCTCGCTCCACCGATCAGCGCTCCATCGACATTCTTGACCGACATCAGGTCCGCCGCATTGCCGGGCTTGACCGAGCCGCCATAGAGAATGCGCATTTTCCGGCCCTCGGCGCCAAAGCGGGCCACGAGCTCGGCACGCATGAAGGCATGTGCCTTTTCCACGTCGTCCAGCGTCGGCGTCAGGCCGGTGCCGATCGCCCAGACGGGTTCGTAGGCAATGACGGTGTTGTCGGCGGTAGCGCTGTCAGAGAGCGAACCGGCAAGCTGCCGCTTGAGGATTTCGAGCGTCTGGCCTGCCTTGCGTTCGTCGGCCGTCTCGCCGATGCAGACGATCGCCACCAGGTCTGCGGCATAGGCGGCTTGCGCCTTCGCGCGCACCAGATGATCGGTTTCGGCATGATCGCTGCGGCGTTCCGAATGGCCGACGATGACATGGGTTCCGAAGCAATCGGCAATCATCTCGGCCGACAGGTCGCCGGTATGGGCGCCGGACTGGTCCTGATGGCAATCCTGGGCGCCGATCATCAGGGGGCTGTCGGTGCAAAGGGCGGTCGCGACATAGAGCAGCGTGGCCGGCGGGCAGATCAGCGCATCGACCTTTTCCGAGAGGGGACCCTGCACGCCTTCAGCCATTGCCTTGATCTGGTCCAGAGAGGACCGCGTGCCATTCATCTTCCAGTTTCCCGCCACCAGCGGGCGAACATCCGGCGTCATCGTGCTTTCAATCCCTTCATCTCCCGGCCATCCAAACAAGAACGGCCCCCTCATCTTTGTGATCGGGGCTTTTTAGAACGTTCCGGCGGCAATTGGTATGTAAAATCTCCGCTTTGGTTCAGAAGCGTGGTTAAAAGCGGCCAGACGGCTCACCGCGGAGCGAAATTGCCGCCCGTCAACATGAAATTGAGGATTTCGCGCCAGTCGCTCATGCGCACCGGCGTGCCGTGGCCGCCCGTTTCGAACAGGCGGAAGACGACCGGATACTTTTTCGCGCGCATTTTCTCAAACAGGCCGATCTGGTCTTCTGCCTTGTAGACCTTGTCGGCGCTGCCATGAGCGAAATATACCGGGATCTTCAGCTTGGCGGCGGGCGTCGTCAGAAAACCCGGATCCGGCGGGCCACCCATGATCACCAACCCTTTCAGATAGCGTACGGCCTCCTTGTCGCGGCTGACGCTCTGGCAGATGAAGCCGCCCATCGAGGCACAGGCGAGGATCACCGGCCGCCCCGCCGACAGTTCGAAGACATGGCGGACAAGCGCTGCAACATCGGCGGCACCATTCGGATCGAAGCTCTTGATGCTCGGCGCATAGTAGCTGCCACCGTTCTGCACGGCCAAATTCTTCAGGCGGTTGAAATTGCCGCCGAAGGAATAGTCGTTGGCGCCGAGCCGGCGATCCCCTCCCCGGCCATGGATGAAGATGACCGTGAAGGCGGCATCCTGCAGCGGGCCGACGCGCATCACCTCAAGCGGGCTGCCGGAGAGGTTCAGCGTTTCGTTGACCTGATCCTTGCGCACGCCGGTATCGACATAGGCCGATTTCACCCGCCGTTCCGGTTCCTCGTCGCGGGCATTGATATCGCGCTGTTCCTGATAATCGATCACCTGGAAAGCGCCGCCATCTCGACTTTCCAGCACGCGGTTTTGCGAAAAGAGCGCGTCCTTGAACGGCTTGATCGGCTCCTCGGCACGCGCGATTGCCGGGGAAATGAGGAGAGTTGCCGTCAGCGCCAACCGCTGCAGGCCAAGCTTGACGGGGCGGTTGTAAAAATGATCTGTGGACATGCCGCTTCCAATGCCTTTACCGCCGGACGTCCGGCTTGCCAACAGGCTCGCGGCGGCGCAAACCCGGATCTGACCCATGCCTTGATGCGCGGGCATCGCGAAACGGCCGGTTATCTGGCACACTCGCGGGCGATTCGATAGCCACCCAGACGCGGGACTTGCCCATCGAGAGCCCACCGCCGCTTGCTCAAAGGCCATATAGACGGACCCCATGGACGATACCACCGATCTCTTCGCCAGCCTTCCGACCTCAAGCCGCGACAGCGCCAAGACGTCTGAAGCAGCGCCGGCGCCAGCCAGCAGCGCCGGGCCAGTGACCCCCGCGCCCCAGGTGCCGGAGCCCTCCCGGTCTCCCCGTGCCGCACCGGTTGCTACCGGATCGGACAGCTATGACGCGTCCTCCATTCGCGTGCTCGAAGGGCTTGAGCCCGTGCGCATGCGCCCCGGCATGTATATCGGCGGCACCGACGAAAAGGCGATGCATCACCTGTTCGCCGAGGTGATCGACAACTCCATGGACGAAGCCGTCGCCGGCCACGCCAACTTTATCGAAGTGCATCTCGATGCCGAAGGATTTTTGACCGTCAGCGACAACGGGCGCGGCATTCCGGTGGAAAATCATCCGCAGGTGCCCGGCAAGTCGACGCTGGAAGTGATCATGACCAAGCTGCATGCCGGCGGCAAGTTCGACGGCAAGGCCTACGAGACCTCGGGCGGCCTGCACGGCGTCGGCGTCTCCGTCGTCAACGCGCTGTCGGATCTTCTCGAAGTGGAGGTGGCGCGCAACCGCAAACTCTATCGCCAGCGCTTTTCCCGCGGCGTGCCGCAGGGCGGTCTGGAAGAACTGGGCGACGTGCACAACCGGCGCGGCACGCGTGTGCGCTTCCATCCCGATCCGCAGATCTTTGGCGAGCATGCGAAGTTCGATGCGGGGCGCATTTTCCGCATGGCGCGCTCAAAAGCCTATCTGTTCGGCGGGGTGGAAATCCGCTGGAGCTGCGATCCGGGCGTGGTGGCAGCTGGCGGCGAGATCCCGGAAAAGGCGGTTTTCCATTTCCCCGGCGGTCTCAAGGATTATCTGGCCGCAACGCTCGGCAAGGATTTCACCGTCACCCGTGAGATCTTTGCCGGCCGCACGGAAAAGACCGGCGGCCATGGCGCCATGGAATGGGCGATCACCTGGTATGGCGGCGATCCGCTGATCCATTCCTACTGCAACACCATTCCGACGCCGGAGGGCGGCACGCACGAGGCTGGCCTGCGCATCGCGCTCACCAAGGGCCTCAAGAACTACGCCGAACTGACGCAGAACAAGCGCGCCGCCCAGATCACCACCGACGACGTGATGATTTCGGCGGTCGGCATGCTCTCCGTCTTCATCCGCGAGCCGGAATTCGTCGGCCAGACGAAGGACAAGCTCGCCACCGTCGAAGCCCAGCGAATCGTCGAAAACGCGCTGCGCGATCCCTTTGACCATTATCTGGCCGGCAATCCGGCGGAAGCGGCAAAGCTGCTCGACTGGGTGATCGAGCGGGCGGAAGAGCGGCTTCGCCGGCGCAAGGAAAAGGAAGTCAACCGCAAGACGGCGGTGCGCAAGCTGCGCCTGCCGGGCAAGCTTGCCGACTGCTCGCAGAATACGGCCGAAGGCGCCGAGCTTTTCATCGTCGAAGGCGATTCGGCCGGAGGCTCTGCCAAGCAGGCGCGCAACCGCGCCAACCAGGCGATCCTGCCGTTGCGCGGAAAAATCCTCAACGTCGGCAGTGCCAGCCGCGAAAAGCTCTCCGCCAACCAGCAGATCGCCGATCTCATCCAGGCGCTCGGCTGCGGCACGCGCACCAAATATCGCGACGAGGATCTGCGCTACGAGCGCATCATCATCATGACGGACGCCGACGTCGACGGCGCCCATATCGCCTCGCTGCTGATCACGTTCTTTTATCAGGAAATGCCCGAACTCATCCGCGGCAATCACCTCTATCTCGCGGTGCCGCCGCTCTACGTCATTCGCCAGGGCGCCAAGATCGTTTACGCCCGCGACGACCGGCACCGCGCCGAACTGATGGAAACCGAGTTCAAGGGCAAGAAGGTCGAGATCGGACGCTTCAAAGGCCTTGGCGAAATGATGCCGGCGCAGCTCAAGGAAACCACCATGGATCCGGCCAAGCGCACGCTTTTGCGTGTCGCCATCGATGATGTGGATTTCGAGGGCACCCGCGAGGCGGTCGACAACCTGATGGGCACCAAGGCGGACGCCCGCTTCCGGTTCATCCAGGACCGTGCAGCCTTCGCCGACAATCTTGATATCTGACTGAGAATTCAGTCCAGTTTTGACCCTCAAGGTAGCGCCCGCAGGTCCATTGGATCTGCGGGCGTTTCCATGTCCAGGTAACGAACCCGCGGCGTTGTCAGTTCTGCGGCACCGGCTCGCGTGCTGCCAGCACGCGGATGACGGCGCCGATGAGGGCTGTCGCCTCATAGGGCTTGCGCACCACGGGCGCATCAAAGCTTGCCGGGATCACCGACTGGTCGCTGTAGCCCGTGGCAAAGATGAAGGGCACGTCGCGGCGCACCAGCTCCTCCGCAATCGGCAATGACGTGCCCGATCCGAGATTGACGTCGAGGATTGCCACATGCGGCGTAAAACTCTTTAACTGGCGAAGCGCTTCGGCGGCGGACGGGGCGGTCGTCACCTTGCTGATGCCGTGGTCGAGCAGGAGCGTCTCGACATCGGCCGCCACCAGCATCTGGTCTTCCACCAGAAGAAGTTCCAGATCGCCCAGCAGGGCTGCGATTTCGCTTGCCGACGCGGCATCGAGCTCCACCTCCTGATCCACGGTCGGCCCGTCCGATCCGTGAATATGCTTGGCCGGGATCAGGAAATGCGCATGAAGGCCGGAGGGGCGGTAATCGACCCGGCTTTCGCCGCCGAGCTCGTAAGGGATGCTGCGCTCGATGAGAACCGTGCCAAAGCCGGCGCGCTTGGGGGCATGGACCAGCGGGCCACCCTCTTCCGCCCAGTTGAGCCCATAGCTGCCGTCCTCGTTGCGGCTCCAGGTAATATCGAGCCGACCGCCATTGGCCGAGAGCGCACCGTATTTTGCCGCATTCGTCGACATTTCGTGAAGGACGAGGGCCATGACGGAAAAGCCGCGGCTGTCCAGCCAGACATGCGGACCTCGCAGCGAAACCTGCCTTTCGCCGTCGCGATAGGGTTTCAGCTCTGCCTCCAGCAGGTCTTTCAGCGCGCCGCCATCGCCGCCGCGCACCACCTGGTCATGGGCAAACGCTAGCGCCTGGATGCGGCCCTTCAATGTTGCTACGTAATCGCTGATCAGCCGACCTTCCTGGACCGGGTGGCCGACAAGAGCCTTGATGACGGCAAGGATATTCTTGACGCGGTGGTTCAGTTCTTCGTTCAGCATACGCTGGCGCACATCCGCCTTGCCACGCTCGTCGGCCAGAAGCTCGTTATGGTGCAGCACCACTTCCACCAGCACCGAGCGGATGGCTTCAGCGATTTCGCGTTCGCTTTCGGTCCAGCGCTGCGATTTCAGGTGGACGGTTTCCTTCCACAAGGCAAAGCTCTTGCGCGGCGTCAGGCGGTCGCCCATCGGGCCCGTCGTATAGGATTTTTCGGGATTTCCGGCCCAATCCAGCATCTGCACCAGTTCCCGGCGGAAAAAGAACATATAGTCACGCGGCCGTTGCGAAAGCGGAATGGCCAGCAAGCCGCTGACATCCGACGCATAGTCTATCGCCTGCGGCAGGTGCAGGGACAACTGGTCGGTTCCCCAGATCCGCCCGCCGGACACAGAGGCGACGAAATCGCCAAGTCCGGCAATGGCATCCTGCGGCGGCACCGCGCCGTGCCCGGTCCAGATACCGTCCAGCCACAGACCGATGCCGTCGCAGGGCATGATTTTTGAAAACTCGTTGAGAGACTGGCGCAGGAAGCCCGCCACCTCAACCGTATGCGATGCCGATTGCAGAAACCGGTCGAGCGACTTGCGGGCATTGTTGGCCGTGTCGAGGATCTGCTTCTGCTTCAGCGCGCTCAGATGCAGCGAAAAGAATTCGCCGAACATTTCCGCGGCAATCCGTTGCGACATGGCAAGGGATTTCGGCGCATAATGATGGCAGGCGATCAGGCCCCACAATTCCCCATCGATGATGACAGAAATCGACATGGAAGCGGCAACGCCCATGTTGCGCAGATATTCGCAGTGGATGGGCGAGACCGAGCGCAGATGCGCAAAGGAAAGGTCCAGCGGGGCCGCGGTGTCGTCGAGTTCCGGCAGTACCGGCACGCGGGTGCCGCTCGCGTCCGAAATGATACGGATGGTGTTTTTAAGATAAAGGGTACGTGCCTGCTTCGGGATATCGCTTGCCGGAAAATACTGTCCCTTGAAGCTTTCCAGATCCCGGCGTTTGTATTCGCTCACCACCTTGCCGGCGCCGTCATGCTCGAATCGGTAGATCATCACCCGGTCATAGCCGAGCATGGCAAAGACGAGCCGCGCCGATTTCTCGACCAGTTCGTCAATCCCGCTGATCGCACGGATGCGGCTGATCAACATGCGGGCGTTTTCCAGAGGCTGGTCGGAGTGAGCACTGGCCGGCTCGAATTCGATAATGGCCATATCGTTCAAACGATGCACCGAAACATCGAAGGTGCCGGCAGGAAGCGGCACCGCCATGCGCAGCGCCGGCCGTGCCGGGTCGTCTGTCGTGGCAAGTGCATTGCGCAGCGTATGGGCCACCTCGTCGCCCACTACCTCGTCCAGGCGCGCGCCGTTGATTACGCCGGTGAGGCCCAGCATCGCCGGCAGGTTGGCGGAGTGACGCAGCACGGTTCCCCCCGACATGTCGGTGACAAGAAGACAGCCATACGGCTGGATGCTGCCCGGCGTATGAATCGGCTCACGGTCGCAATTCGTCAGGTCGACCTGAGAGTTATGGGGCATAGAGAAGTTCCTTGGGCGCGATCACGGCAGGTGTCAGAATGGCGTACCAAGTCTTGATCACTCTATCCAGATGGAAAACGGCTGTTGATTTTGCAGCGACCGGCATAGCGCACCATCCTTGCGGTGCGCCGCTGTTTGGCCAGTGCGGCGGACGCGGTTTCGGGAGCGGGCGGCAGTCGGCAATCGACTGGCCAGCCAAGGCAATCGTCGCCCGGCGGCCACCCTTCTTCGTCAGGAATCTAGGACAAGCACGTCGTCTTTCCAGTGCCTCTTGCGCCAAAATGGTCGGGTTCCGGCGTGGCAGCGTCACATGCTGATCACGCAACCATGCCAGAATGTTGCGCGCCGCCCCTGCCCCGGCACGCCCGGTCGCGCGCAAGGCTGGATCCCGATGTTGCAAAACAAGGTCTTGCCCTTTCGCCTGCCGCCCGCAAAGGAAACAGAATGCTTGCCAACAGTGTGCGTAATGTTTCAATGTAACCAGACGATCGGCGGCGCCGTACACTTCATCGGATCTGCCAGATATGCGCTTGTGCAATGACAAGCGTCGGTGAGGTACGGGCATTCGGGTGGACGGAAACTTAATTGACGATGGTCATAGTACTATCCCATTCGAGATGCTCGGAAAACCACAATCTTCGCACATGCTGATAAATGCTCACTTGCACCCCTTGGCCGGCCGGACCATATGGTGCGAATGCGCGAACAAGGATGACTGACCCATCGTGACCGAAAAAGAGAAAATCGCCAAGGAACCGCGCTGGCTCGGACCGGTGACGCCGACGCGAATCGCCCTTGTCCCGCCCATTTCCGCTGCCCGCTGGCTCTTGGTGCTGATTGTCTTTGCCGGCATCTATTTCTTTCACGGTTTCGTGGTTCCGGTTCTGGCCGCACTGGTGGTGGGCTTTGCCAGCTGGCCGCTCTACCGCGATCTTTTGCGCCGCACTGGCGGCAACACGACGCTCGGCGCGACGATTGCCATCATCCTTGTCATCGCCTTCCTGGTTGTTCCGATCGGGATTGCGATTTCCTATACGATCGGCGAGACGCGCGGCTGGATCGCCTGGGCCCTGCAGGCAAACCGCCTCGGATCGCCGCCGCCAAAATGGATCATCGAACTGCCGATGGCCGGCACCTGGCTTGGCCAGCAATGGGAACGGCATATCGGCGAACCGGGTGCCATCGGCGAACTGGTGCAGATCGTCAGCGGGGCCAATATCGGCAATATCTACCGGGCGGTGATCGCGGCCGGCGACGGCGCGTTCCACCTGCTTCTGTCTCTGCTGTTCATGCTGATTGCGCTATTTTTCGTCTATCGCGATGGCGCCTCCTTCTCCCACCAGATCGACATGCTGGGCGAGCGCATCCTGCCGGCGCGCTGGGAGCGTATTTCCCGCGTCGTGCCGGCGACCATCAGCTCGACCGTGACCGGAATGACGCTGATTGCCATCGGCGAAGGCATCGTACTTGGCCTCGCCTACTGGGTAGCCGGTGTCCCCTCGCCCGTGACGCTCGGCGTGCTGACCGGCATCATGGCGCTCGTGCCGGGGGGCGCGCCGCTCTCCTTCACGCTGGTGTCGATCTATCTGGCGGCAAGCGGCTCCTATGTCGCGGGCCTGGCACTGCTCATCTGGGGATCGGTGGAGCTTTTCATCGTCGACAAGACCATCCGCCCGCGCCTTGTCGGCGGGCCGATCAAGCTGCCTTTCCTGCCGACCTTTTTCGGGCTGGTCGGCGGGGTCAAGACCATGGGTTTTCTCGGCCTCTTCATCGGCCCGGTCCTGATGGCGCTCCTGGTCGCCATCTGGCGGGAATGGATGCGAGAGATCGAACTGTCCGAGCCGGCCGAAAGCGCCGACTCGCTGACGGGGCTTGCCGCCAAGGATCGGCGTTCCGCCTGATCCGCTTTTAGTCCTTCTTGAGGATGTCCCCCGGCCGCAGTGTCTTTTCCATGAATAGGCTCAGCGGATCGGGGCGATAGCTGCCGAACGGTTCGATCTCGCTGTAACCGGCCTTGCGGTAGAGCCCGATGGCTTCCGGCTGGTAGATTCCGGTTTCCAGTCGCACAACGGAAATATCTTGGGCGACGGCTTCCTCTTCCAGTGCCGCAAGCAGCCGCTTGCCAAGCTTGAGGCCCCGTGCCGCATCATCCACATACATGCGCTTGATCTCGGCGGTGCCATCCTCATTGCGTACCAGCGAGGCGCATCCCAGCACCGTCTGCCCCTGGCGTGCGACAAAAAACGAGACCGTCGACAGTTCCAACTCTTCGAGCGGCAGCATATGATTGCTTTCGGCGGGATAGAGCGAAGCCATGTAGGTATTCGAGAGTTCCAGAAGCCGGATGACATCCGGTTGCCGGGGAGGTTCGCGCTCTATGGTGATGTCCTGCTGCATGCCTGCCTCATGATTTCTGCCTTAACGGCGTCACGATCCTCCTCATAACGGGAGGTCCCGCCCCTGCCAAGGATCTCCCATGCGCACCGCTCTTGTGATGATGACGATTCTGGGTTGCGACGACAGCGCGACGGACTGCCGCTATGTCGCAACGCTCGAACAACGCTGGCCGACGCTGGAGCTCTGCAACGCGGTTTCGGAGAAGGAACTGGCCGCCTTTGCCAATATCTCCTATCCGGTGGTGATTGCCGTTTGCCAGGATCCCAGCATCGTCAAAGCCGAAAAGGCGGTGCCCGCGCAAAAACCGGCCGCACCCCCACCGGCCGAGCCCGCCACGCCGCAGGAGCAGCGCGCACAGGAGGAAAATCTCGCAAGACAGGCTCTGGGCCGGGTGCGCGACATCCTTCCGAGCGGCGAGAGCGTGCGCAACCTCGTGCAAAGCCCGGTGCGCCTCATGGAAGACGGTTATTCCTGGGTGGCCCGCAAGCTGCGCTGAGCAGGACCCCGTCAGGCGGCAAGGGAGCGCGCAGCCGCGCGTGCACGCCGGCGATGGTCCAGATGGCCCATCTCCTCGACCAAGTCCAAAAGTTCATTGATCGGCGCGTTCGGGTCTGCCGGGCGCTCGACAGTCTCGGTCAGCATGTCGAACATGTCCGTGATCGGCTGGCCGCCGGACTTGCCGGCCTGATGGCGCCAGATCAGCGTCGCCTCAACGAAAAGCGGCGAGATGTCGCGGCCAAGGCCGGCTGATTCGTAGAGTGCCCGCAGACCATGGCTTCGGCCCGTGGCCATCACGGCGCGCACGCGGCCGTGCGACAGCCCACAGAGGTGCGTGATAGACGCGGCAAAGAGGTCGATGCGCCCGCTGACCAGCGCCTGCATCAGGAAGGTGGCGGTCAGTCGGCGATCGACGGCAAGATGGGCCGCAAGCCGCGCCACGTCCTCTTCTGTCGCGTGATCACACAGTTGCAGGGTCGCGGCATCCGCCGCCTGCCGTGTTACATGTGCCAGCCGCACCGGATCGATGAGGCGCGAGACGAAAGGATTGCTTGCCAAGGCTTCGCCGACATGCCGCACCAGCCGTTCGCGCGCTTCGGTAGGCAGATCGCTCCGCAAGAGAAGCTTGCCGCGGACCTGACCATGGCCCGCATGCCGGGCTGCGATGCGCAGCAGGCTGTAGCGCGTGAGGCAAGCCGTGTCGTTGTCGAGGAGCAGAAGGATCTCGCCGATCTCGCCGATTTCGGCAATTGCGGCGGCGGCACCGGCGCCGAGATGGGGGCGTGCGGCAATGAGGCCCCGAACCACGCGGCTGCCGCGCCCGACCAGATCCACGAGGTCGCGGTCGGTCAGAACGGGCGAAAGGGTTAGGATGTGACAGGCGATATCCGGCAGGTCTTCGGCAAGCGCCAGGATGAGGCTGCGCGGTGCGTGCGCTGCCGGCGCAAGCGTCTGCGCCAGCGTGCGGCGAACGCCTGCGGCCGGATCGTCCAGCAGATGGGTAAGCGCTGCAAGGGCGGGCCGGTAGCGGTCGTGGGCAGGCGAGAGCGTCAGGAAGGTGCTGGATAGTGCTGCGGCCGCCTTTTCCCGCTCACCGATACTGGCGTTTTCGGCCCATCGAAGGAAAGTCTGTACGATCACCGATGACGCGCCCCGAACATTAGGAGTAGTCTGCTGCAGACCTCTTCTTGAAGTTGAGGCTAGAGAGAAATGGTTTATGTTCCGTTCACCATGTCCCTTAACTTTTGACAGGGGGTTCCGCTGACCCAAGCGATCGTGCTGCCAAGCCATGCCGCCGTACCCCGCTGCTGGCAAAGACTGACGGCGGATGCCCTCCAGACGCTTTCGTCCTCCAGCCCCCGCAGACCTCTGGTGGATTGGATGGACCTGCACGGCCGCGCGTTGCCCCGAAAAGGCGAGCCGGTCGGCGAGCACAAAAGCCTCGCCGTTCTCCTGTCGCCGCTCACCGATGCAGGGATCGAGGACGCGATTCGCGCCGCCATGCGCTGGCATGCGCGCACCGTCATCCTGCCGCAGGTGACGCAAGCGGCCCTGTTGCAGCATCTGGATGTTTTGCTGACCGTGATCGAGGCGGAGGAAAACCTGCCCGGCCCGCCGCTTAGGATCGCAGCCTGTCCGGCCGACACGCCGGAAGGTGCCGCCTTCGTGCGCGATTTTCGCCGGATGAGCGCGCGGCTGGAGGCGCTGATCTGGGATGGTCCGGCCTTTTGCCGCGCCATGGGTCTTTCCTCGCCCCTGACCGCCGGCGAGGAACCGCAGACTCTGCGCACCGCGCGCAGCCTGTTCCTGATGTCCGCCAAGGCAGCCGGCGTCCTCGTCGTCGATACCGGGTCCAACATTGAGGATGCCGATGCCTTTGCCGCGGAATGTCGTTTTGCCAAGGAACAAGGCTTCGAGGCGATGATCGCCACCTCCCCCATGCAGGCAGAGGTTATCGACGAGGTGTTTGGCGTATCCGCCTAGCCTGCCGCCGGACGCTCGATCTGAAAGACGTCGGTGCCGCCATCGGCGTAGTCCATATAGCCCATGCGCGCGATGGGGCGGGCAAGGCCCATGTCGATGCGGCCGTTGCGGATGATCGATTCGCTGATGTGGATGGCGACCACCTGCCCGAAAACCATCACCTGCTCGCCTGTCGTTCCATCGAGCCCGATCGGCTGGATCACCTGCGTGACCCGGCATTCGAGCGCGGCATGCGCCTCCTCGACGAAGGGCGCATCGACCTCTTTGCCCATTTTCGCCGTCAGGCCGGCCAGTTCGAATTCATTGACGCCATAGGCGACCGGTGCCGATGAGGCATTCATCGGCCCTACGATGAAGCGGCTGACGAGGCTTGCGGTAAAGACGCCGGTTTCCTCGGCGTTCTGGGCGCTGTGCTTCCGGCCGCTCGAGGAAAACATGACGATCTTCGGCCGATCGGAAACGATGTTGAAGAAGGAATAGGGCGACAGGTTGAGCGAGCCGTCCCTGCCCTTCGTGCCGATCCAGCCGATCGGACGCGGCGCCACGATCGCCTTGAACGGATCGTGCGACAGGCCGTGGCGGTTTTCGTCGGTGGTGTAGAACATCAGTTCGTCTCCTCGCCGACCCAGGTGACGATCTCTGCAAGATCAGGCCGGGGGCGATCCGTCTGCGGAAAGGTGGTCGAGCCGATATAGAGGAAGCCCGCCACCTTCTCCTGCGGTGCAATGCCGAGCACGGACTTGGCCGCATCGTCATAGGCAACCCATTCCGACAGCCAGTTGGCGGCAAAGCCGTGCGCATTGGCGGCCATGAACAGGTTGAGGCAGACGGCACCGGCCGAAAGCTCCTGTTCCCAGACGGGGATCTTGAAGTGTTCGGCTGCCGTGCTGACGACCGCGATGACGACCGGCGCGCGGGCAAGCCGGGTCCGCTCGACCGCCTGCAGCTCCGCCGATAGATCGGGCGTCTTCGACAGCGCGATGTCGAGCAGCCGGGCGCCGAGCCGCAGCCTTTCCTCGCCGCGATAGACGATGAACCGCCAGGGCGCCAGCTTGCCATGGTCGGGAACGCGGGAGGCCAGTGTCAGGATGGAGGTGATGGCAGCGCGATCCGGCCCCGGATCGGTCATCTGCGGCGCCGGGATCGAGCGGCGGGTGGCAAGATAGTCGAACAATGTCTTTTCAGTGCTCATGGCAGACAGAAGATCCGTGTTTTGCCGGGCATGACCGATGGCCGAGCTGTCCGGCGGCTGTTGGTGGACGGGGTTTTTCCGCCCGGGACTTTTTCCGGGGCAAACTGCGCCGCTTGGCACGCCTTATGGCTGCAAAAGAAGCGCTAAGGTGTGCTAGGTCTTGAATTTGCCGTCTGGTTGGTCTTGAAGTGGCGGTTCATTCTCAAAGAGTCAACGGTCGCCACGGCATGAAATCATCTCCCTTCGCGGTCGCCTTTCTCGCAACGCTCCTTGTGATGACGGGCGCTGGCTTTGTCGTGCCCGGCCGGGCTCTGGCGGAAGACGCCTTCAAGACCTTCAAGCAGATGGACAGCACGGCGAAGATGCCGAAGCTGAATGCATTTTCGCCAAGTTCCGGCCGCGCCGCGCCGGTTGCCAAGGATGTGACGCTGCAGGCGACGCTGACGCCGAACGGCGAGACGATGAAGACCGGCCTCACCTGGCGCGTGTTCAGCCCCATTCCCGGGCCGGACGGCAAACTGCCTATGGTGGCGAGTTCCGAAGGCGGACCGGCCAATTTCATGCTGCCGCCCGGCGATTACTTCGTCAACGTCGCCTTCGGCCGCGCGGGCGTGACCAAAAAGCTGGAAGTGCCGGCCGAGGGGCCGGTTGAAAAGCAGACGCTGGTGCTCGATGCCGGCGGCTTCGTGCTGAATGCCGTTGCCGGAAGCCAGCAGCGCATTCCGGCCAACAAGCTGAAGTTTTCCGTCTATTCCGCCGATGTGCGCGAGGATGGCGAGCGCGGACTTGTGATGGCCAATGTGACGGCAGACACGATCGTCCGGCTGAATGCCGGGACCTACCACATCGTCTCCGAATACGGCGATATCAACGCGGTGGCGCGGGCCGATATCCAGGTCGAGGCCGGCAAGCTGACGGAGGCGACGCTGCAGCATCGCGCCGCCCAGATCACGCTGAAGCTCGTCTCGCAGCCCGGCGGCGAGGCGATTGCCGATACGGCCTGGTCGGTGCTCACCTCCGGCGGCGACGTGGTGAGCGAAAGCGTGCGCGCCTTCACGACGATGGTGCTGGCGGAAGGCGATTACACTGCCATTGCCCGCAACAAGGACAAGATCTACCAGCGTGACTTCACCGTCACCTCCGGACGCAATGCCGATGTGGAAGTGCTGATGCGCGAGCAGCAGGCGACCAATGTCGACGCCGACTGAGGTTTTCCCCTACCCCGTCTTGCGGAAGCGTGATCTCGGGATCTCGCGCATGACAAAGACGGCTTGATAAAGCTCAGCCAGAAGATCCTTCCGATCCGGAAAGGCCGCCATTTCCTCCCAGCTCCGCAGCGGCCCGATCTTGGCGTGGATCGACGTGCCCGACAGGCGCTTGAATTCGCGGATCAGCAGCGACAGCCGGAGCGTCAGCGAAATGCGGCTTGCCAGATGGAATAGCCGGCCGTTCTGGCCGTGGAAATAGACCGGGATGACATTGGCACGCGCCGCCTGGATGAGGCGCGCCGGAAACATCTTCCACGGCAGGTCTTCGGCGCGTCCGAAACCTTTCTTGGCTGTCGCCACACCGCCGGCCGGGAAGATGATGATGGTGACACCCTCCTTCAGGAGCCGCATCGCCTCCCGGCGCGTTTCCATGTTGATCGCCATCGCCTCGCGGGTCTCCTCGAAGCAGACCGGCAGCGCATAGGGCTGAAGCTCCGGCACTTTCAACAGTTCATTGTTGATCATCACGCGGAATGGACGGTTCAGCTGTTCGGCAAGGGACAGGATCGCGATGCCATCGCCAATGCCGAACGGATGGTTGGCAACGATGACCAGCGGCGCATCCGGCAGGTTTTGCGGCGGCCAGGTGCCCTCCACGTCGAGGCGGACATTGATGAGGTCGAGCATCCGGCCGAACACCCGGTCGGTGCCGACGGAAACATCATGGCGCCAGGCATCGTAGAGACGCACATAGCGGTTGCGGCCCGACAGGCCCTCGATGGAACGAATGACCCAGCGCTTCAGGCGTGGATCACGATCATTGGCGTATGACAATTCCTTGAAACGCAAGGGGCCTCTCCGGGCAGCGGCTTGATGCTGATGGCAGGATTATTGCATTTACATGACAGAATGCTGACAGCCCCTGCACCGGCGGGTACAGGGGCTGTCATGTCAGGCATTAGCTCTGTGCAGCAAGCCGCTTTGCAGCACGCCGCTTCAGGTCCGGCGGCGTTGCTTCTTCGCGCAGCGACGCGACGGCTTCATCGAGCGTCATCGAGGTTTGCGCCTGCGAGCCGAGGCGGCGGATGTTGACCGTGCGGTTTTCCGCTTCCTGGCGGCCGCAGACCACGATGACCGGCACCTTGGTGACGGAATGCTCGCGGACCTTGTAGTTGATCTTCTCGTTGCGGAAGTCGGTCTCGACGATGAGGCCCGCCTCGCGCAGCGTTTCGGCCACTTCGCGACCGTAGTCGTCGGCATCCGAGGTAATCGTTGCGACGACAACCTGCTGCGGCGCAAACCACAGCGGCATGTGGCCGGCAAAGTTCTCGATCAGGATGCCGAGAAAACGCTCCATCGAGCCGCAGATGGCGCGGTGGATCATCACCGGCTGCTTCTTTTCGGAATTCTGGTCGATATAGAAGGCGCCGAACCGTTCCGGCAGGTTGAAGTCCACCTGCGTCGTGCCGCACTGCCATTCACGGCCGATGGCATCTTTGAGCGTATATTCGAACTTCGGCCCGTAGAACGCGCCCTCGCCCGGCAGGATGCCGGTCTTGATCCGCCCGCCCGACTGCGCCTCGATCTCCTTCAGAACCTCCATCATCACGCTTTCGGCGCGATCCCAGAGGTCGTCGGTGCCCACGCGCTTTTCCGGCCGGGTGGACAGTTTCACCACCACTTCCTTGAAGCCGAAATCCTCGTAGACGGAGAGGATCAGGTCGTTGATGCGCAGGCATTCTGCCGCCATCTGCTCTTCGGTGCAGAACACATGCGCGTCGTCCTGCGTGAAGCCGCGCACGCGCATCAGTCCATGCAGCGCGCCGGAGGCTTCATAACGATGCACAAGGCCGAATTCAGCAAGGCGAACAGGCAATTCGCGATAGGATTTCAGCCCGTGCTTGAAGATCTGTACGTGACCGGGGCAGTTCATCGGCTTCAGGGCAAAGACGCGGTTGTCGGCTTCCTTGTCGTCCGCATGGGTGAAGGCATAGGCCGATTTCACCGCAAACATGTTTTCCTGATACCAGCCCCAGTGGCCGGACGTTTCCCAGAGCGAGGCATCGAGCACCTGCGGTGCATTGACCTCTTCATAGGTATTGGCAAGCCGGCGGCGCATATAGGCCGTCAGCGTCTGGAACATCCGCCAGCCCTTGCCGTGCCAGAAGACGACGCCGGGGCCCTCTTCCTGGAAATGGTAAAGATCCATTTCGCGGCCGAGTTTGCGGTGGTCGCGCTTTTCGGCTTCGGCGAGCACATGCAGATACTGGTCAAGCTCTTCCTGTGTGGCCCAGGCGGTGCCGTAGATGCGCGTCAGCATGGGGCGGGTGCTGTCGCCGCGCCAGTAGGCGCCGGCCACCTTCATCAGCTTGAAGGCCGTGCCGATCTGGCCGGTGGAGGCCATGTGCGGGCCGCGGCACAGGTCGAACCAGTCGCCCTGATAGTAGATCTTCAGGTCCTGGTCTTCCGGGATGGCATCGACCAGCTCGACCTTGTAGGCCTCGCCCTTGTCGGCAAACACATCGCGCGCCTTGTTGCGCGACCAGATTTCCCTGGTGAACGGCTTGTTGCGCTGGATGATTTCCTTCATCCGCTTTTCGATTTTTGGCAGATCTTCGGGCGTAAACGGCCAGTCCTCGCGGCTGTCCGGGTGGACGCGCTTGAAATCGTAATAAAAGCCGTTCTCGATCACCGGGCCGATGGTCACCTGCGTGCCGGGCCACAGTTCCTGCACGGCTTCCGCCATCACATGGGCGGCGTCGTGGCGGATGAGTTCCAGCGCGCGCGGATCGGTGCGGGTGACGATCTCGATCCGGCCATCGGTGACGGCGTCGGAGAGATCGCGCACAGTGCCGTCGATAGCGATGGCAACGGCCTTCTTGGCGAGCGATTTCGAAATGGATTCGGCGACCGCAAAGCCGGTCGTGCCGGGCTCATAGCTGCGGATCGAGCCATCGGGGAAGGTAAGGGAAACGGACACGCTTTTCTCCTGTTATCCAGTCCCGCCAACGAATGCGGGTGGTGATATCGGACCGCGCGATGCGGTCGCTTTTGACCCGCGCGTGATAGGTGAAAAACGCCTGCGCGTAAAGATCAACCGTCAGCCCGGCATTCCCCAAAAGGCGCGGGCACCTGGCGGCAAAGTGCCCAGAAACGCATCCAGCCGCGGCACATCGACATGGCGTCGGATGGCGCTGGTGACATCCTCGATAGCGCTTGGCGTCGAAAAATTGTGGTTGTGGCGCAGTGCCATCACCTCGTCCATCATCGCCGCCCGATCCAGAAAAGGCTTGAGCGGTTCGCGCGTATCCCAATCGCTGACGAAGATCGCGCGCAGCACTGCCGGCAGAAGATTGGCAAAGGCGATCGCCTGTTCCAGAGAGAGCCGGCGGCGAAACACCTGCAGCACGGCTTGCAGCATCGTGTAGCCCTGATGCCGGGTCTTCAGCAGCGAGATCGCCAAGAGGTCCTTCATGAAGGCTTCGAATTCGTCCGTGGCGTGGTGATATTCCATTGGTATCGGCATGGTCAGGCGGCTTTTCGGACAGCATTGCGATAGCGCCACGGCATCCACCAGCGTTGGTGGGAAGCCAGCGTTTCCGGCACCGGGTCGAGCCCGGACGACCCAAAGGGACCACAGCTTGAAAACCGTCTGGCCGTCATCCAGAAGCCGAACCACAGGCCGTGGCGGGCAACGGCTTCATAGCCGAATTCCGAACAGGTCGGAATATGGCGGCAGGAATTGCCGATGAAGCCGGAGAGCGTCAGTTGGTAGAGACGGATGAAGCCCATGCCGAGAAGACGGCCGGGCGTCTTTCGAAACGGCCCCTGCCAGTTGCGGCCGCGATGTCGTGTCTTGAGGTTCGGCCGCTGGTCGTCCTCGTCGTCCTCAAGCGCCTCGCAGTGCTGGCACATGGGGTTCAGCCCGCCATGGCCTGGGTTTTAGCCTCGATCTGATCGAGACAGTCGACGACGGCATCGAAGGTCAGCATGGTGGAGGCGTGGCGGGCCTTGTAGTCCTTCACCGGTTTCAGGATGCGCATCTCCTCGAACCGGCCCTCCGGTCCCTCGCCGCCCTCCTTCAGCATCGACAGCATCGCATCGCGCGCGGCCCGTACATCCCTGGCGCTCGCACCCACCACATGGCGGGCCATGACGGAAGACGAGGCCTGGCCAAGGGCACAGGCGCGCACCTGGTGGGAAAAATCGTCGATGACGCCGTCCTTCATCTTGACGAAGACGCGCACCTTCGAACCGCAGAGCTTTGAGTGCTTTTCCGATGTCGCATCGGCATCGTCCATCGCGCCGGTACGCTCGATATTGCCGGCGAGTTCGAGGATTCGGCTATTGTAGATATCGTCCATCATTCTCTCTCGCGGCTTGCCGGCTTTTGTCTCACGCTCACGCAGCGCTTGTCAGCGCCAGGTCTGCATGCGGATCGCGAACGGATTGTCTATGGTCCGGTGCTGGTCGCGCAGCCTTCCCGACTATATATGATGATCGAAGCCATACGCATCAAGGCGGAAAGTTTTGCCGAAATGCCGTGAGAAAGCGGTAGGCTTTATCTTGTAAAAACCGATCCGTCAGGCCAGAAAGCCCGTAATGCCAGATTGGTACCGGACTTTGAGACAACCGGAAACGCCAGCCGACAGGCTTTGGTCAGGTGCGGCCTTGAACCGCATCAGGAGACGAGAAGATGGACGCCATCGTGAAAAATTTCCCCGCCGGCAACAGCGAGGCTCGCCCCACCCAGCAGGAGGCCGAGGACGCCGTGCGCCTTCTGTTGCGCTGGGCCGGCGACGATCCGAGCCGCGAAGGCCTGATCGATACGCCCCGGCGCGTTGCAAAATCCTATCGCGAGCTGTTCAGCGGTTATGGCGAGGATCCGCACGAGGTGCTTGGCCGCACATTCGAAGAAGTGGCGGGCTATGACGATATCGTGTTGGTGCGCGATATTCCGTTCTATTCCCATTGCGAACATCACATGGTGCCGATCATCGGCAAGGCGCATGTCGCCTATCTGCCGAAGGGCCGTGTGCTGGGGCTTTCCAAGATCGCCCGGCTGGTCGAGGTGTTTGGCAGGCGCCTGCAGACGCAGGAGGCGATGACCGCACAGATCGCCCATGCCATCCAGTCGGTGCTGGAGCCGCGCGGTGTGGCGGTCATGATCGATGCCGAGCATCTGTGCATGTCGATGCGCGGCATCCAGAAGCAGGGTTCCTCGACGCTCACCACCACCTTTACCGGCGACTACCAGAACAATGCCGCCGAGCAGGCGCGTTTCCTCACCATGATCCGGCGCTAGCGCGCGCCGGTCAGTTTCAGAGTATCCATCATGACGATCGAATTTGAAGCGGCGCCGCGCGACAAGGCGGCGCTGGAAGACAAGGGCCCGTTTACCCCGCGTTTTGACGAGGCCGGCCTCGTCACCGCCATCGTCACCGACATCCGTGACGGCCATCTGCTGATGGTGGCGCACATGAACCGGGACGCGCTGGCGCTGACCATCGAAACCGGCATCGCCCATTATTACAGCCGCTCGCGGGCAAAGATCTGGAAGAAGGGCGAAACCTCCGGCAATCTGCAGAGCGTGGTCGAGCTTCTGACCGATTGCGATCAGGATGCCGTCTGGCTGAAGGTGTCGGTGGCAGGTCATGATGCGAGCTGCCACACGGGGCGTCGGTCCTGCTTCTACCGCGCGGTGACGCTGGTTGACGGTCAGCCGCAGCTGCACATCACCGACACAGACCGACATTTTGATCCTGAAACGGTGTATCACGACGGACATTAGTCAAAGTCGTTTACGACCGCTTCCATTTGGCCATAACATCAACGAATTCTCAACCGAAACCGGCGCTAGATGAACGTCCGGGGGATGTTCAGCTGAAGGACGGATGCAGGCATGCTGAACTGGGGTTGGAATCGCGGCGATGTGCCGGCAGCAAACGCGGAGGGAAGTGCAAAGGCGCCCGCCGCGCTCGTTTCCCCTGAACGGCCGGTGCGCAAGGCAAAGCTTGCACTGGCGCTGGGCGGCGGGGCTGCGCGCGGCTGGGCTCATATCGGTGTGCTGCGCGCGCTCGAAGAGGAAAATATCGAGATCGGCATGATCGCGGGCACCTCGATCGGTGCGCTGGTCGGCGGTTGCTATCTGGCCGGCAAGCTGGATGCACTGGAAACATTTGCCCGCTCGCTTACCGTCCGGCGCATTGCCGGTCTTCTCGATCTGACGATCGGCGGCGGCGGGCTGTTCGGTGGCCTGCGGCTCACCAAACGCATGCAGGAGGATCTCGAGGATATCGCGATCGAAAACCTCGACCGGCCCTTCGTTGCCGTCTCGACCGAACTCAATACCGGCCATGAAGTGTGGATCACCAGCGGTTCGCTGATCACCGGCATGCGCGCCTCCTATGCCCTGCCCGGCATTTTCGAGCCGGTGAAATGCAACAACCGCACGCTGGTCGATGGGGCGCTGGTGAACCCGGTGCCGACATCCGTCTGCCGCGCCTACGAGCAGCCGCTCGTGGTGGCGGTCAACCTGAACTACGATATTTTCGGCCGCTCGGCCGTGGTCAAGCACAATGCCAGCGTGATGCCTGTGGTCGAAGGTCAGCACACTAAGGTGCGGGAGGCGCGGATCGGTGTGACCAGCGTCATGGTGCAGGCCTTCAACATTATCCAGGAGAGGATTTCGCGGGCGCGGCTGGCGGGTGATCCGCCGGATCTGGCGCTGCATCCGCGCCTGAGCGATATCGGGCTGTCCGAATTCCACCGGGCCGGCGAAGCCATTGATCGCGGCTATACCGAAACCAAGGCCCGAATCGCTGAACTGAAGCGCATGCAGGACGTGTTTGCCAGCTGACGGCCGCTTCCTCGCAGCCGTCAGCCCCAGGATGCCTCAGCCGGCGATATAGGCCATCATGTGTTCGCTTTCGGCTTCCACCTCGCGAATGCGTGCTTTCACCACATCGCCGATCGAGATGATGCCGATCAGCTTGCCGCTCTCTTCCACGGGGACATGCCGGAAGCGGCCGGTGCTCATGATTTCCATCAGTTCGTTGAGACTGGTCTCTTCGCGACAGCGGATGACATTGGCCGTCATGCCGGATGAAACCGGCTTTTCCAACCCGGCAGCCCCATCTTGCGCCACGACGCGGACCAGATCGCGTTCGGTGAAGATGCCGGCAATGCGGCCTTCAAGGCTCGTGATGACGGCGGCACCAATTTTATGTTCGGCCAGAATGGCAGCCACCTCGGCCACCGTCTTCTCCCGTCCGACGGAGATGACGTCGCGACCCTTGGTATCCAGAATGTTCTTGACGGAGACAGGCATCAATTCCTCCTATTGACTGTGTCTGGATGCGCCCTCGACCAAACTCCCCACACGACACGGCACACCCACACAGGAATGGTGCGCCTGCTTCCGCCGCTTTGCAACCGCCAAGCGGGCCCTTACAGGCTTTTGTTAAGCAACTTCTTTTTCACTCACCAGCGGATCGAAGAGGCCAAACAGCAGGTAGCCGAAAAGGAAGCCGCCGATATGCGCGTCCCAGGCAATGGCGCCTGAGTCCGAGCCGACCAGCGGCATGCCGACGGCAACCAGGACGTTGCCGAGGAACCAGACCACGGTAAACACCAGCACCGTACGGTTCTTCATCGCCGTCACAATGCCCTGGCGCGGCAAGAAATGCGACGAATCGCGCCGCATGCCGCCGCCATGCCGTGGAAAGGCGAAGCGGCAGGCCGCGCCCATCAGCGCCGACACCACGCCGGAGGCACCGATGAGGAGCGTTTCCTGGCCCCAGTTGAGGGCCGCGTGGAAAAAGGCGGCTGCGGCAGCCGAACAGATCCAGAAGGCAAGATAGCGCACGGTGCCGATCCGGCGCAGCACCGGCGCGCCGAAGGCCGTCAGCCACAGGCCGTTGAAGATCAGGTGTTCCAGACTGCCGTGCAGCAGCGAATAGGTGACCGGCGTCCACAGCCATTCCAGACCCTGGTCGGTCAGCGGATAGACATAGCGCAGCGGCGTAAAGGCCAGTTCGAACAGCACGATGTCGCGCCACTGGTCACTGAGCAGATAGGCGTCCACAAGATAGAGCACGACCAGCAGGCCAAGCGTCAGGACGAGTGGTCCCGGCAGGTTGAAGATCGGCTGCGAGGCGGCCCGCGGTCTTTGTATGCCCGGCACCGACGTCTGGACGCCCGGCGACCGGACCGTTTCCTCCCGCCGTGGCTGTTCGCCTGAGCCTGGTGCGTTGGGCGAATCGTCCATCGGTGCATCCTTCGCGTTTTCGATCCCCGACATATAGGCGTGTCACCGACCGAGGGAAAGATGAACCGGGGAAAGATGACCTTGCGCCTGGAGGGACCACGCCGATCGCCGGGAACAAGGACAGGGGTGAAAATATAACTCCTGCTCCGCTTGTAAGAAAACTGTTGCACGCATGGACTAAAGGCGGAGCGCGCGATGCCGGCGCCCGAACGCTGCATCTCTTGTTCGTCCACCGTTTACAACGTCCCGGACAGGATCGACAGCACGGCGACTGCCGGTGCCGGCATGTCCTGCTCCAGAAAGGCCCTCCGCCATGCGTGCTTTTGTCCCTGCCCGCCCGACCGCCGCCCTCACCGTTCTGCTCCTCCTGTCGAGCGCCCTGACGCCGGCCTTTGCCGATACTCTGGTTCTGCCGCCGGCACCGGCGGGCCTTGGCCATGCAGACAGCGCGCCTGCGCCCGCCGGCATCCCGGCCTATGTCGATACCGGCGCCAGTAACCAGCGTGGCGATGCCTGCCTTTCGACGCTTGAAACCAATGCCGGGGTGCGGCTTCTCTCCGGCTTCCTGGAGATCTGGACACCGCGCACGCCTTTCGTCGATGCCGATCAGGATGCACCGGCAAAAGACGGCTGCGCCGCCGTCACCAAATCCGATTGGGACGGCCTGCCGCGCAGTGCAACCGATGGCACGATGAAGAACCCTGCGGTGCATGCCGCAAACCTTGCCTATGTCATCCGCACCACGGCCGCCAACACGCCTGAGGACGATCTCGAAGCCTATCTGGATGACCGCCGCGGCAAGAGCGTCAGCATCACCGACGGGCTTGGGCCGCTGGCTGACGCCTGGCGCAAGGGCGCACAGCAGACGACGACGGTGACTGACATGCCCGCCGATGCGACGAGCGTCAAATATGATGACAAGGGCAACAATCGCGGTGTCGGCAGCAAGGATGGCAATGCGGTGATGGGCAAGGCCGTGGATCTGGTCGAAGCCGGCAGCAAGGATGGCTCCACCGAGCCCGCCAAGCGCTATTACAAATATGCCCGTCCCTATCGCTGGAGCGAGGAGGTGCGGGTCGTGCCGCAGCTGGAGCCGGCCAAGAGCACCAAGCCCGCCGGCGACGGCGGCTTTCCGAGCGGTCACACCGCCGAAGCCTGGCGCGATGCGCTGGTGATGGCCTATCTGGTGCCGCAGCGTTACCAGGAAATGGTCACTCGCGCCGTGCGCATGGGCGAGAACCGCATCCGCGCCGGCATGCACCAGCCCTTCGACGTGATCGGTGGGCGCATGCAGGCTACGGCCGTTGTCGCCTATAACCTCAACCGCGCCGACTATGCCGGCCTGAAAGCGGAGGCCTATCAGCAGACCCAGAGTTTTCTGGCAACCGATACCGGTGCTGCAGGCTTTGACGGGCTGATGGCTCTTGCCCATTCGGCGCCCGCTGGCACCGATCCCTTTGCTGACCGGGCCGCAAACGCTGACTTCGTTACGCCACGCTTCAGCTATGGCCTGCCGAAGATCTCCGCTGGCGATGCCGCCGCTGTGGTACCGAAGGGTGCCGAAGTCCTGCTTGAAACGCGGCTTCCCTATCTCGATGCAGCCCAGCGCCGGCTTGTCCTGAAGAGTACGGCGCTTCCCGCCGGCTACCCGATCATGAGCGATGCGGAAGGCTGGGGCCGCTTGAACCTCTTTGCCGCTGCCGATGGCTTTGCAGCCTTTGACGGCGACGTGACGGTCACCATGGATGCGGCAAAGGGCGGCTTCAACACGGCCGACAGTTGGAAGAACGATATTGCCGGTGAAGGCCGACTGGTGAAGACGGGCAGCGGCAGCCTGACGCTTTCGGGCATTAACAGCTTTTCCGGCGGCGTGATCGTCGAAGACGGAACGCTTGTTGCCAAATCCTCGCGCGCATTCGGCACGGGCGATCTTTACATCTCCGGTGGCCGGGTCGTGGTCGCCGACGCGCATCCTGCCGTTTCGGGCAACCTCGTCCTGCGCCGCGCCGGTGGGCTTGATGTTGCCCTGTCCGGCAAGGATGGCGGCATCACCGTCGCAAAGAGTGTTGCCGTCGAAGGCGGAACGCTGCGGGTCAGCCTTGCCGCAGGCTATACGCCGTCTGTCGGCGACGAGCTTTCGCTCATCCGCTCCGACAGCTTCAACGGGACGTTCGAGGCGATCGTGCTTGAAGGACATGACACGGTTCCCGTCTATGGCAAGACCGGGCTTTCGCTGCGCATCACGAAATAAGCTTTCGGCCATCGGCCAGAAAGAGACACCGGGCGGCCCGCATTTTGCGGGCCGTTTCCATTGCGTCGGCCCTCTCTTTCCACCCTCTGGTCGCCGCTCCCCCCATGTTGGCACGATTTTCGCTCCTGATATCCATATCGCGCAAAAAGCGCCGCGGACGGGATTGAAACGAAACACATGGTGTCAATGCGAAACGAGCGCAGCAAGGAAGTCTTCAGCTATTGGGACAGCTTGCGTCTGGGAGAGCCGGCGCCGAAGCGTGCGCAGGTCAATCCCGCAGAACTGCGCCATCGTCTTTCCGATCTATTTATCCTCGACCAGGAGGGCGAAAGCCTGAACTTTCGACTGGCGGGCACGCGCATCTGCGACCTCTTCGACAGGGAGCTTCGGGGAAACCCGTTCGAGGTGTTGTGGGATGGTCCCTCACGGGCCGTCGCCAACCGTGCGGCTCAGCTTTCGCTTCGCACCGAACGGCCGGTGGTGATGACCCTCTCGGTTGCGGCTTGCCCCGATTATCCGATTTTCGAGACACTGTTGCTGCCGTTGCGATCCGGCGCCGGCCGCGCCGACCGGTTGCTGGCAAGCCTCCTGCCGCTCGGACGGTTGCCGACGCTGCGGCCGCTGGCGCTGGGCGCCTTTCGTGTCGACCATTGGCAGCTGATCGACATGCTGGCGCTGGCAGAGAAACTGGAGGCAATGGCTTCCGCGGATCGTCGTCAGTAAGCCCTCCTCGACCAGCCTTGTCCGACCCCGGCCAGCACACGTAACGGCTGCCGAACGCTGCCGGTTTTCGCAGGCCCCCGGAACCATATGTTAACCGCCCCGGCTGTATCGATGGCATGTTGCGCCAGACGAAACCTGCGAAGGACGGTGATGTTCACGTTCCGGAACGCCCCATCTCAGAGCCGCCCGATGCCGATGCACGGTTTCCAGCGTGTCTCGGTCAATATGCCGGGCCGCCTGATGCTGGACAGTCACGAGGAATATCCCTGCACCGTCACCGAAATGTCGCCGGGCGATGTGGTCATCACCTGCGTTGGCGCCCCTGTCGAAGGCGAGCGCATTATCGCCTATATCGATCATCTCGGCCGGCTTGAAGGCAAGGTGCTGGAGCTGAACAATACCGGCTTCGTCATGTCGGTCATTGCCACCGGCCGCAAGCGCGAGAAACTGGCCGCCCAGTTGATCTGGCTTGCCAACCGCCATGAACTCGGCCTGCCGGAAGACCGCCGTCACGATCGCCTGAGCCCGCGCGTCACGCGCGCAGAACTGACACTGGAAGATGGCAGTCGCCATCCGTGCCGTCTGGTCGACCTGTCGCTGTCGGGCGCGGCCATCGATATCGAGATGCGGCCGAAGATCGGCAGCCCGGTGATGCTCAATCACCTGCGTGGTCGCGTCGTGCGCCATTTCGCCGAAGGCGTGGCCATCGAATTCGCAAGCATCCAGACCCGCGAAAGCCTCCGGGCCTTTCTCTGATCCTTCCGCCGTTTCCGGATGAGGCGAAAGGTGCCTGCGCCATGCGTTGCGCCCGCACCGATGCGTTACACATCCATCGTGTCTGCGATCTCTCGCCCCGATGCCGGCCACCCGGCACCCTCCTCAGCGAAAAAAATCCTGTTCCGGCACATTTTTTTGAGGGTCGATGACGGCCTCGATGACCGCAAAAGCCGATCTCATGGACCGTGCATTCATGGGCGTTGCCGGCTCCAGACGGAGCCAAGTCCACCAAAAACCGCCGCTGGTGCCGTCGCCGCAACGCCGGGCTTGATCAAAAACTGCAAGTGCTTAGCGGGAAAAGGATCGAATTTTATTGAATTCCATCCCGGTTTTTACCAGATCCACTGTCCTGGCTGCGGTTCCCGGTCGATAAAACTTTAGCCGAATTCGAGATAAGTTTGATTAAAACAAGCATCTGATTCGACTACGTAATTTCGTCCAAGATCAAGACGGCGGTGCCATCATCCTCCTGTCCAAGGAGAGAATGTGCATGTCGTACACAAAGATCATCGGCGCGGGTTTTGTCGCCCTTTGCCTGACCTTCCTGTCCACACAGGCCGCCTTAGCCTTCGCCGGATCCATGCGCATCACCGGCAAGGCCAATCCCCCGATTGGCCATTATGAATTCTGCCAAAGCAATCCGGGCGAATGCTCGGTGCGCACGGCCGACACCGGTCCGCTGACGCTCACCGAAGAGCGCTGGCGCACGATCCTTGAGGTCAACTATACGGTCAACACTGAGATTGCCCCGATGACCGACCAGGAGATCTATGGTGTCGAGGAGCGCTGGGCCTATCCGACGACGGTCGGCGATTGCGAGGATTTCGCCCTCTTGAAGCGCAAGATGCTGATCAACCAGGGCTTCAACCCCTCCAACCTCCTGATGACCGTCGTGCTGCAGCCGAATGGCGAAGGTCATGCCGTTCTGACGGTGCGCACCGATCGCGGCGACTTCGTGCTCGACAACATGCGCAACAAGGTCATGCTCTGGTCCGAGACCGAATATACCTTCCTCAAGCGTCAGGCGACGGACAATCCCGCCAACTGGGTCAAGCTGCAGGATGGCCGCGCGACAGCCGTGAGCAGTGTCCATCGCTGAGACTCCTTCCCGGCCGAATTCATTCATCAAGGGCTTGCCGTATCGCGGCGGGCCCTTTTCATTTTGGGCGCCGCTTTTGCTCTTCGGTGGAAAGACAGGTACTGGAGGCGGTGCGCGCGCCGCCGCGAGTCCTTCTTCCCTGTGAAGACTGTGTATTTCCAACGTTTATCAGGACATCATCATATTGAGGCCGCTATTGCCGTCTCTGACGGGGCGCAGAGCGACGGCCATCGGACATGGTCGATAAAACGGACGCGAAAATCCTAATCCTCTGTTCATCATAAACCACTTGGTAACGCTAGCCACCTAAAGTGGCCGGAACGGATGCTGAGGGGGCGCCCGGAAATAACAACTGAAATGCAATGAGTGAGTGCAGCCGTGCTGAATGACGTCAACACAACATCCTTCTCGAAGGATGGTGCCTCGATTTTCAACAAGGTCGTTGGTTTTCTCCTTATGATCATTGCGGTGCTGGCATTTGGGCTTGAGCCAGCTGCCGCCAACCCGAAATATGCCGGCATCGTCGTCGATGCCAAGACGGGCAAGGTTCTGTACAGCGAGGATCCCGATTCGCTGCGCTACCCGGCGTCGCTCACCAAGATGATGACGCTCTATCTCACCTTCGAAGCGCTGGAGGCCGGCCGGCTTTCGCTTGATTCGAAGGTGCCGGTATCCGCGCATGCCGCGGCCGAGCCGCCCTCGAAGCTTGGCGTGCGCGCCGGCGGTTCCGTTACCGTCGAGCAGGCCATTCTTGCCCTCGTCACCCGGTCCGCCAACGACATGGCAACGGCGCTCGGCGAGCAGATCGGTGGCTCTGAAGCCCGGTTTGCCCAGATGATGACGAGCAAGGCCCGCGCGCTCGGCATGACCCGTACCACCTATCGCAACGCCAACGGCCTGCCGAACACCGCGCAGATGACGACGGCGCGCGATCAGGCCCGTCTCGGCATCGCGCTGCGTCAGCACTTTCCGCAGTATTACGGCTATTTCTCCACGCGCGTCTTCAAGTTCGGCAACCAGACCATCGGCAATCATAACCGCCTGGTCGGCAATGTGCCGGGCGTCGACGGCATCAAGACGGGCTATACGCGTGCGGCCGGCTTCAACCTCACGACTTCCGCCCAGCTCAACGGCCGCTCCATCGTCGGCGTCGTTCTCGGCGGATCGAGTACCGCCTGGCGCGATGCGCAGATGCGCAAGCTCGTGGCAACCTACCTGCCAAAGGCCTCGCAGGGCGGCAACAGCAACCTGATCGCCCAGACGCGCAGCGTTGCCCCGCCGGCCGAAGCCGCCGTCCCCGTTCCGGTGCGCACCTCCCGTTCGCCGGCTGTCGCTGCCGCCACCGAAACGGTCGCCTCGCTCGATCTGCCGAATGCCGGCCCGATGCCGTCCGATCGCCAGAGCGAGAAGATGCCGGGGGCTGCTGCCTATGCCGCAGAGCCGAAGGCCCGCAGCGCCGCAGACGCCGTCACGGCTGCGATGACCCGCGCGCCGGTCACCGCACCGGTTCAAGCCACCGGCTATGCGCCGCAGGTGGCCTCCCGCGACGAAAGCCCGGTCGAGACCGATTCCGTCACCACCGCCTCCACGCGCCCGTCGTCTGAAAAGACCGCGTCGGTTGCCAAGGCGGCGCCGGAAGGCTGGGTCGTGCAGATCGGCGTGTCGCCTGACCGCGACCGTGCCATGGACCTTCTCGAAACGGCCCGCGGCAAGGCAGGCCCTGCCCTTCGCTCTGCCAAGCCGTTCGCCGTTGCCGTCAATACCAATGGCAGCCAGATCTATCGCGCCCGCTTCGGCGGCTTCGATGATCAGAAATCTGCCGTCAATGCCTGCAATGCCTTGAAGAAGAAGGGCGTCCAGTGCTGGGCGTCGCAGCAGTAATACAATGTGTCGGGCCGGTTCCGCCGGCCCTGCATGGCGGCTAAACCCGCACCCCACACCCTCGATTGTTTTGCGTTACGAGGTCGTTATGGCGATGAATGAGAATAACATCGAATTCCATCTGCCCCCGGGCAGCAAGGGAAAGCTGATGCAGGGTGCACTCCACCCGCTGCATGAAGCCGCGATGCGGCTGGCGAGCATCGGCATCACCAAGCCGAAGGAGCGGACGCGTGATCTCGTCGGCCTGCTTTTGTGCCACGGCGCCCGCGCCTGGCGCCATTCGCAGCCGGAAGCGCAGATCCATCTGCACGTATCATCCCGCTCGGGCCGCGCGCCGGTTCACATCAAGCTGCGCTGACCGTGTCCTGAAACGTCAGAGCCCGCTCACGGCCATTTCGGCCTTGGGCGGGCTCTTTGCATGAGAGGAAAGCTTGCGGGTTACGTGCGGCAGGGAACGCGCAAAGCTGGTCAGAGCAGGCCGAGTTCCGTCAGTTCCCGCCGCAGATCTTCCGGCATGGCGGCAACATCTTCGCCAAGGGTGCCGAGATCGCGCGGCACATCCTCCGGCTTCAGGTAGCGCCAGCCCTGGAAGGGCCGCTTCGGCTGCGTCGCCGTCTCGATGACTTCCGGCGCCAGCACCAGGTTGCAGCGGGAAATGCCGTCGCCGCCGGTGAAGGTGGTGATGTCGAGAAGCACCTGGCGGGCCGCGACCTGCCCCTTGATCACCCAGTAGAGCGATCCGCCGTCCAGCAGTTCATCGAGCCGCTTCGGCACCATGCGGGTGGTGTGCGTGGTGTGCGGCTGAAGTCCGGCGGCCATGGCCGACAGCGCCCGTTCCGCCACCCACTCGCGCAGGTCCTGAATTGAATCTGCGCCGACGCAGAGTTTGATGAGATGGAGTGCCATGACCCGCTTGAAACCCGTAACCGCCGCCTCGTCAAGTCCCAGCAGGCGGCATCAGCACTCGACGACGTTGACGGCAAGGCCGCCCGTCGAGGTTTCCTTGTATTTCTCGCTCATGTCATGACCGGTCTGGCGCATGGTTTCAATCGCGGCATCGAGCGGCACGAAATGTGAGCCGTCCCCCTTCAGCGCCAGCGAGGCGGCGGTGACGGCCTTGACGGCGCCCAGCGCATTGCGTTCGATGCAGGGCACCTGCACGAGGCCCGCGACCGGATCGCAGGTCATGCCGAGATGATGCTCCAGCGCAATTTCGGCGGCATTCTCGATCTGTTCGGGTGATCCGTCCATGACGGCGGCAAGGCCTGCGGCCGCCATCGCCGCGGCAGAGCCCACCTCGCCCTGACAGCCCACTTCGGCGCCGGAAATCGACGCATTGTGCTTGATGATGCCGCCGATGGCGGCAGCCGTCAGCAGGAAGGTCCGGATGTCCTCGGTGGTGGCCGTTTCATGGAAGTGCAGGAAATAGCGGATGGTGGCCGGAATGACGCCGGCCGCTCCATTGGTCGGGGCGGTCACCACGCGTCCGCCGCCGGCATTTTCCTCGTTGACGGCCATGGCATAGACCGACAGCCAGTCATTGGCGAGAAGCGGGTTCATCCGGTTGCTGCGCCATTCGGCATTCAGCTTGTCATGGATGGATTTCGCCCGCCGCCTGACCTTCAGTCCGCCGGGCATGATGCCATCCACCTTGAGGCCGCGGTCGATGCAGCTTGCCATGGCAGCCCAGATCCGGTCGAGGCCGGCGTCCAGATCTTCACCACTCATCTTGGTCAGTTCGTTGGCGCGCTTCATCTGGGCGATGCTGAGACCGGAGCCGCGCGCCATGTCGAGCATCTGGCGGGCGGAGGCGAAGGGATACGGAACCTTGTCGAGCGAGGGCGTCTTTGGCCCGCGCATGGCCTCAAGTTCCGTATCGGTGACGACGAAGCCGCCGCCGATGGAATAATAGATGCGCTTGACCAGCAGGCGGTCCTGCTTGTCGAAGGCGGAAAAGCTCATGCCGTTGGCATGGCCGGACAGAGGCTGCTTGCGGTCGAAGACGAGATCCGTTTCCGGCTGGAAGGCGTAAGGCGGATGACCGGGTGGCGTGACGCGGCCTGTGCGGTCCACCTCCGCCAGGATTTCCTCCATCCGATCGGGATCGACGCGGTCGGGCGCCTCTCCCATCAATCCGAGGATCACCGCCCTTCCCGTGCCATGGCCGATCCCGGTATAGGCCAGCGAGCCATGCAGGCTGACCTTCAGGCGCGTGACGGCCGCCCCGGACGGGCGGGGCCAGTCATCCGACAGAAGAAGATCCAGAAACCGGTTGGCGGCCGACATCGGCCCCATGGTGTGGGAACTGGAGGGGCCGACGCCGATCTTGAACACATCGAATACGGAGAGGAACATGAACTCGGGACCCTTCGGGCTTGCGTGTCATCAAGAGCGCAGCCTAACCTTCGTCATGGCACGATTGCGGCGGCCTGCCGACACGCAGTGGAACGGATGCGACAGGAAGCGTCCGATGTCGGCAGCTTGCGTGTCCATCACGGGCCGGATAAGAAAGAGCGACGTTCGATCAGATGCGTCCGAAGATATAGGCCAGTGCCAGGAGGGCGGCAAATCCGGCAAGCGCCTTGAGTGTCACGCCCCAGCAGGATTTCTGAACGCTGTCTTCCATGAAGTCTCCATTGCGGGCGCACGCTCACCGTGGCCCCAAGCGTTTAACCGTATATTAACGGCGTTCACATTTCGCAACGGTGAAAAATGCATGGCTCCTGCGTTTTGAGCACGGGGCCGGGGTCATCCACCGGATACGTCGCCGGATGGTGCAGTCAGTGTGCGCGGCTTGGCAGATGACCCTGCCGCTGCGAAAAATCCCCCGCTCCTGTCCTCAAAATCCGTTTCGATTTTTGAGATCGATGCTGTAGCCATGCAGATCATTGCCGGATTCGCGAACGGACACCCGATGACAACGCTCGACTATGTCGCCCTTGCCCTCTTTGCCGTCCTCTGGATCACCTATTCCTGGCTGACCAGCGGTGAGCCGGTGCTGTCGCGCCGCAGCCTCAACCAGGTGATGGCGGACAGGCGTCGCCAGTGGATCTACAATTCCTTAAAGCGTGACCTGAAGATGATCGACACGCAGATCATGGCGGGTCTGCAGAACGGCACGGCTTTCTTCGCCTCGACCTCCATCTTTGCCATCGGCGGCTGCTTTGCGCTGCTGGGCGCCACGGACCGGGTCGACGTGGTGTTCCGCGACCTTGCCTTTGTCGATTATGCCGGTCGTGCCGCCTTCGAGGCGAAGGTCGCAGGCTTGACGGCGCTGTTTGCCTATTCCTTCTTCAAGTTCGGCTGGTCCTATCGCTTGTTCAACTACTGCACCATCCTCTTCGGGGCGCTGCCGATGACGCATGAGGTGCAGCACGATCCGGCAGCGGCCGAGCGTGCCGCCGATCAGGTGATCCGCATGAATGTAATCGCCGCGCGCCACTTCAATGCAGGGCTCAGGACGATTTTTCTCTCCATCGGCTATCTCGGTTGGTTCATCGGGCCCTATATGTTCATCGCATCGACGCTGTTCGTCATTTTCGTTCTCCTGCGCCGGCAGTTTTTCTCCGAGGCGCGCCGGGCGATCATGGATCGATAGGCCGTACCACGGCGGATCATGGCAGGCTTTCTCTGCCGTCATCGCTTCACTCATGTCGGGAAGGCCGGGACGGTTTTGCCCGCGTCAAAACGCCCAAGGATTTCGCTTGTCCTCCACCACAGCCTTTGATGACGACGCTTCGCAGGTTGCCGCTTCCGGCGGCCCCTTGCGGACGCCGCGTATCCCGCTCATCGATACATTGCGCGGCGTGGCACTGATTGCCATGGCCTCCTACCACTTCACCTGGGATCTCGAATTCTTCGGTTATCTGGAGGCGGGAACGTCGACTCAAGGGGCGTGGAAGATCTATGCCCGGCTGATTGCCACCTCGTTTCTGATGCTGGTCGGATTGAGCCTCCTGCTGGCGCATGGCCAAGGCATCCGCTGGCCGTCGTTTCGCAAGCGGCTCCTCCTGGTGGCCGGTGCTGCGGCCGTCATCAGCATTGCCACGCGCATAGCGATGCCGCAGGAGTGGATTTTCTTCGGCATCCTGCATCACATCGCGCTCGCAAGCCTTCTGGCGCTGGCATTCCTGAGGGTGCCGCCGCTGTTGACTGGACTTTTGGCCGTCGCCCTGTTTATCGCGATGGTGCTCGGTACCTGGATCATGCCCGGCATTTTGAGCTTTCAGCTGTTTGATACGCGGCTGCTTGCCTGGACCGGCTTTGCCGAAACCATTCCGCGTTCCAATGATTTTGTCCCAGTCTTTCCTTGGTTTGCCGCCGTGCTGGCGGGTGTCGCCATCGGTGGCCTGTTGCGCGACCATGGCGGGTTTGCACGGCTTGCGGCATGGCAGCAGCGCGACAACCTGCTGACGAAAGCGGGACGCCACAGCCTTGTGTTCTACCTCATTCACCAGCCGGTGCTGATCGGCCTCGTTTATCTCGCCTCGCTGATCCATCCGGCGCCTGCGGTTGATCCGATTGTCGGCTACACGCAAAGCTGCGCGCGCTCCTGCGTGGCTGAAGGCAATGATGCCGGTCTTTGCGACCGCTTCTGCGACTGCACGGCAAACAAGCTGGTCGAGCAATCTCTGTTCATGCCGATGCAGCGCGGCGATATCAATCCGGCGACGGATCCGGGCGTTCAGTCGATCGCACAGGAATGCACGATCAGCAGCCGCTGATATCGGATGTCGTTTTCGTGTGGGCTTAGACCCGAACAGCGGTTCAGCCGTTTCGGCTGAACCTTCAGCGCCGATCAGGTGCCGACGCCGATTTCTGCCAGCCGCGTCAGGCAGGCTTCCTCGACATTGTCGAGTTCGTTCAGCGTGTCGTCGATGTCCTTGCGCTTCTGGCGAAGCTCGTCGCGCTTTTCGTCGATGCGCTTCATCAGCAGTTTCAGCTGACCCAACTCGCCGGGCGGCTCGCGATAGACCTGGATGATTTCGCGGATTTCGGCAATGGTGAAACCGATGCGGCGACCGCGCAGAATTTCCTGGATCAGCCGGCGATCGGCCATGCGAAACAGCCGGGTGCGACCGCGCCGCTCCGGGTGGATCAGCCCCTCATCCTCATAGAAACGCAGCGTCCGGGTGGAGACCCCGAATTCCCGCGTCAGTTCCGTGATGGTATAATACTTGTTCACGCCGCCATCCTGTCTGGTGGAAGCACGTTAATTGACTTTTACGTAACAGTCAATTTTGAGGGGTCTTGTCCCCTGGCCGGCGTGGCTTGCTGTTACGCGACGATGCCGGGTCGCGTCCGGCTAGCTGATGGCAAACCACCAGCTGGCAAGACCGAGGAAGGAAAAGAAGCCGGTGACATCGGTGACGGTCGTCACGAAGACGGCCGACGAGACGGCCGGGTCGGCGCCGATCTTGTCGAGGAGAAGCGGGATCATGATGCCGGCAAGCGCTGCGGCCATCATGTTGATCAGCATGGCTGCGGCGATGATGCCGCCAATATTGGCGTCCTGAAACCAGAGGCCGGCGGCAAGCCCGATCAGGATGCCGAAGATGACGCCGTTCAACAGCCCGACGCCCGCTTCGCGGCGCACCACGCGCCAGGCATTGTGAATGTCGAGATTGCGCGTGGCGAGCGCCCGCACCGTCACCGTCATGGTCTGCGATCCGGCATTGCCCCCCATGCCGGCGACGATCGGCATCAGCACGGCAAGCGCCACGATCTGTTCGATGGTTGCCTCGAAGAGCGAGATAACGGAGGCGGCAAGCAGCGCGGTAAAGAGGTTGACGAGCAGCCAGGGCACGCGCGAGCGCGAGGTTTCCGGAATGGTGTCGGAGAGTTCTTCGTCGCCGACGCCGCCGAGGCGCATGATGTCTTCTTCCGCCTCTTCCTGGATCACGTCCACCACGTCATCGATGGTGAGCACGCCGACGAGCCTGCCATTGTCGTCCACGACGGCGGCCGAGATCAGGTCGTACTGCTCGAAAAGCTGGGCGGCCTCCTCCTGGTCCATGTCGGCCGGGATCGGGTAATTCGTCTCGCGCATCACCTGCTCGATCTTCACCTGCCGCTTGGTGCGCAGAATGCGGTCGAGATCAACCATGCCGAGCAGCTTGAAGGTGGGATCGATGACGAAGATCTGGGTAAAGCTTTCCGGCAGATCCTCCTCGTCGCGCATATAGTCGATGGTCTGGCCGACGGTCCAGAACGGCGGCACGGCGACGAATTCCGTCTGCATGCGTCGGCCGGCCGAGCTTTCCGGATAGTCCAGCGCGCGGCGCAAACGCACCCGCTCGGTAAACGGCAACTGGGCGAGGATCTCTTCCCGGTCTTCCTTGTCGAGGTCTTCCAGAATGTAGACGGCATCATCAGAATCGAGATCGCCGATGGCGGCGGCGATCTGCGCATTCGGCATCTGGTCGACGATCTCGAGGCGGATGGCTTCATCCACCTCGGTCAGCGCCGTCAGGTCGAAATCATTGCCGAGCAGGCGCACCAGCGCCAGGCGCTGGTCGGGCAGAATCGATTCGAGCAGGTCGCCCAGTTCGGATTCATGCAGGCTTGCCACTTTCTGGCGCAGGAACAGCAGGTCGCGGTCGGCAATGGCTGCACCGACCATGGCCAGGAAATCGGCGCGAATCGAGCCGTTCTCGGCGTAGATGTCCTCATTGCGCTCGTCGGCATGCGGGCGAACGCGGTCCTCGTCTATATTCGTCATGCCGCGCCCTCGTCTTGCATCTGCTTTCTGCCGCCTTCCCCGGGACGGATGATGGCGAACCGCAGAATGGCCTTGAAAAACCGAATGTCAACAATTGGATACCGTGTTCTACCGGCAAGTGCCGGACACCGGTGCAATCCTCCGGCAGATGGGATTTCTACACCGGTTCCGGTTTACAAACGCATACGAAACCCGTCTGACAGAAATGCGACACCGGGATGCGCGGCCCGGTGTCGAGATCCTGTCTTGACTTGCGCCTGAGGAACTGCCGTGACGGTCAGAACCATTCTTCGCTATCCCGATCCCCGGTTGTCGACGCCCTGCGCGCCGGTTACCCGCTTCGATGCCGAGCTGAAGGCGCTCGCCGAGGATCTTCTGGACACGATGCAGGCGGCGCCGGGCGTCGGCATCACGGCTGCCCATATCGGGGTCATGCAGAGGGTCTCGGTCATCCGGCTTTCGCCGGAAGCGCCGCTTCTCGTCCACGTCAATCCGGAAATCCTGTCCCGCTCCGTCGATCTGCAGCGCTTCACCGAAGGCAGCGTGTCGATGCCCGGCATGACCGACGAGGTGGAGCGCCCGTCCGCTATCCGTCTGCGCTACCGCGATCTCGACGGAGAGCTGTATGAGGACGAGGCCGACGGCTTTCTCGCCACCTGCATCCAGCACGAGATCGACCAGCTTGACGGCATCTTCTGGCTGAAGCGCCTGTCGCGGCTGAAACGCGACCGTCTGATCCGTCGCTTCGAAAAGGAAGGACGCGCATAAGGCGATCGAACCAACGGCCGCTCCGCACGTTATGGCAGCACCAAATCACCGAGGAGCCACAGATGACGTCCAAAAAGCCCGTGAACGATATCTCCCGCGAAGAAGATTACCGCGATTATGACACCCGCAATATCGATGAGGGCTGGCCCTATGCGGACCAGGCCGGCGCCGGTGCCGCCCCCGTCGGCAACGCCGCCTATGGCGATGCCAAGGCCAATTTTGACCGCGAGCGCAACCGCGGCTACGGCGTCGATACTGTCGACGAAACGGGAGAGGAAGAGCCGGTCAAGGATGGCAATACCCCGGCGACCCTTGGCGCCGAGGAAAGTGACGATCTCGAGGAACGCGTGAGCGATGCCATCGAAGCGCTTGATATCGTTGCCATGGAGACGATCGACATCCGCGCCGACGGCTCCACCGTGACTATCGAGGGCGAGGTGGACGACAACCAGACGGCGCGCAAGATCGTGGCCCATGTCAAGCGTGTGCCGGGTGTCTCGCGTGTGGTGAACGAACTCACCCTGCTTGGTATCGACAGCCTGATCCCCGACGACGAATGATCGCCGCCCGCGCAGCCGGTGTCACATCGGCTGCGCCGTCACCGTGAAGGTGGGCGTCTGCACCAGCGTGTTGCTCACCGTGCACAGTTCCTTGGCGAGCGCCACGATCTGGTGCCGCTCCTCGTCGCTCAAGTCTCCGCCGATCTGGATCTCGGCCGAAATTTCCGCCACGCGCGAAAGACCTTTGGGTGCCTTCTGTCCCGTGACATGCACGCGCACGCCGGAAAACTTCTCCAGCAGATGCAGCTTCACCACGGCTCCCTTCACGCTGAGTACCAGGCACGCAGACAGCGATGAGTAGAGCAGGTCGAGCGGATTGAAGCCGGGATCGGACACACTGGTCACGACCTCCAGCGTCCCGCCTGTTTCCGTGACAAGCGAGGCCGGCCCATGCTGGGCCATGCTTGCGGTCGAGCCTGTCGCCCGCGTTTTCACCTTGAATTCCACCATGATCCATTCCTGTCGATACTGTTTGCGGGGAGCGGACAAAGGTGCACCCTGACTGCTCCGTTTCCTTCCTATTCCTCCGCTTTTCCATGCCGCGTCAAGCAACCTCTGCGCACCGCGTCGCAATCCCGCAGCGCCCATTGTGAGGGGCAACGGGCGGCATGCCCTCGCCCGCCATTTTCAAGCTTGACGGACGCCGCCGCAGGCTATTACTTTAAACCTAAAATAATAACGGAACACCCGCGTCATCCCTGGGAAGGAAATCGGAACATGCGCATTGTCTGCATCGGCGGCGGTCCGGCCGGCCTCTACTTCGCGCTCCTGATGAAGAAGCTGCATCCCGAGCATCATATCCGCGTGGTGGAGCGCAACCGGCCCTACGATACCTTCGGCTGGGGCGTCGTATTTTCCGATGCGACCATGGTTTCCATGCAGGCCTGGGACGCGGAAAGTGCCGCCGAAATTAAGCAGGCCTTCAACCATTGGGACGATATCGAGGTGCTGTTCAAGGGCACCCGCCAGCGCACCTCGGGCCACGGCTTTGTCGGCATCGGCCGCAAGAAGCTTCTCAATATCCTGCAGCGGCGCTGCGAGGCGCTCGGCGTCGAACTGGTCTTCGAAACGGATGTCGCGGGCGACCAGGATTTTCCGGATGCGGACCTGATCATCGCCTCGGACGGGCTGAATTCGCGTATCCGCCAGAAATATGCGGACATCTTCGAGCCGGACATGGTGGTGCGTCCCAACCGCTACATCTGGCTCGGCACCAACAAGCTGTTCGACGCCTTCACTTTCGATTTCCGCAAGACCGACCACGGCTGGTTCCAGGCGCATATCTACAAGTTCGACGAAAACACCTCGACCTTCATCGTGGAAACCACGGAAGAGGCCTATCACGCCCACAAGCTCGGCGAGATGGACCAGCAGGGCTCGATCGATTTCTGCCAGAACCTGTTTTCGGAAGTTCTGGACGGCGCGCCGCTGATGACCAATGCCCGCCATCTGCGCGGCTCGGCCTGGCTTAATTTCTCCCGCCTGATCTGCGGCAAGTGGAGCCATTTCAACGGAAAAGCCCATGTCGTTCTGATGGGAGACGCTGCCCACACGGCGCATTTCGCCATCGGTTCCGGCACCAAGCTGGCCATTGACGATGCCATCGAGCTTGCCAACCAGTTCGAAAAGCACGGGCATGAGAGATCGGCCATCCCGGGCGTGCTGGAGGTCTATGAGGAGATCCGCCGCGTCGACGTCGCGCGCATCCAGAATGCCGCCCGCAATGCCATGGAATGGTTCGAGGTTGTCGGCACCCGTTATGCCGATACGCTGCCGCCGGAACAGTTCATGTATTCCATGCTGACGCGCTCGCAGCGCATTAGCCACGAAAACCTTCGCCTGCGCGACAAGACCTGGCTCGAGGGCTATGAGCGCTGGTTTGCCGAGCAATCCGGTCTCGTCGCCGCCAGCAATGGCTCCGTGCCGCCGCCGATGTTCACGCCCTATACGGTGCGCGATGTGACGCTGCCGAACCGTATCGTCATGTCGCCCATGGCGATGTATTCGGCGGAAGATGGCCTGCTTGGCGATTTTCACCTCGTCCATCTCGGTGCCCGCGCGCTGGGCGGCGCTGGTCTCGTCTTTGCAGAAATGACCTGCGTGTCGCCGGATGCCCGCATCACCCTCGGCTGCCTTGGCCTCTGGAGCGATGAACAGATCCCGGGCTGGAAGCGCTTTGTCGATTTCGTGCATCAAAACAGCGCCGCAAAGGTTGGCATTCAGCTCGGCCATGCCGGGCGCAAGGGCTCAACGAAGCTGGCCTGGGAGGGCGCCGACCAGCCGCTTTTAGAAGGTGCCTGGCCGCTCATTTCCGCCTCCGCCCTGCCCTATCTCCCGCACAGCCAGGTGCCGAAGGCGATGGACCGCGCCGACATGGACCGGGTGAAGGCAGACTTTGTCTCCGCCACCCGCCGGGCGGCGGAAACCGGCGCCGACTGGCTGGAATTCCATGCAGCCCATGGCTACCTGATGTCGGCCTTCCTGTCGCCGCTCACCAATCGGCGCACGGATGCGTATGGCGGCTCCCACGAGAACCGCGCGCGTTTTCCGCTTGAGGTCTTTGCAGCGATGCGCGCTGTCTGGCCGGCCGACAAGCCCGTCTCGGTGCGTCTCTCCTGCCATGACTGGACGGAGGGTGGCAACACGCCCGACGATGCAGCGATTTTTGCGCGCATGTTCAAGGAGGCCGGCGCCGATGTGATCGACTGCTCCTCCGGCCAGGTGTGGAAGGAAGAAAAGCCGGTTTACGGCCGGCTGTTCCAGACACCGTTTTCCGACAAGATCCGCAATGAGGTGGGCATTGCGACGATTGCCGTCGGCGCAATCTCCGAGGCCGATCATGCCAACTCGATCATTTCGGCCGGCCGCGCCGATCTCTGCGCCGTGGCCCGCCCGCATCTTGCCGATCCCGCCTGGGTTCTGCACGAGGCAGCACGGATCGGGCTCACCTCGGTTGCCTGGCCGAAGCAGTATTTTTCCGGCAAGCGCCAGTACGAAACCAATCTTGCGCGTGCGGCCCAGCCCGCGCCCGCCGGCAAATAGGAGGTGGTCGTGGCAGAGGTTTCGACCGGCCGGCTTCTCGGCCGCCACGCATGCGTGACCGGTGCCGGCTCCGGCATCGGTGCCGCCATTGCGAAATCGCTTGTCGGTGCCGGCGCCCATGTCACGCTGGCAGGGCGTCGCGCCGAGCCGCTCGAAAACCTGTCGGCACAGCTGGGCAGAGAAGGAACCCTTGCTCTGCCGGGCTTCGACGTCACCGATCCGGCAGCCATCGCCGCCTGTCTGGAAACCGCCCGCTCCCGCTTCGGCCCTGTCGATATTCTCGTCAACAATGCCGGAGAAGCGCCGACGGCCGCATTCGAAAAGACCTCGCTCGATATGTGGAACCACGTGCTTTCGGTGGATCTGACGGGTGTCTTTTCCGTCACTCAGGCGGTTCTTGCCGATCTCAAGGCAAAGGGGAATGGCGCCCGCATCATCAACATCGCCTCGACGGCGGGGCTGACCGGCTATGCCTATGTCTCCGCCTATGTGGCGGCAAAGCATGGCGTCGTCGGCCTCACGCGCGCGCTTGCGTTGGAACTTGCCCGCACCGGCGTCACCGTCAACGCAGTCTGCCCCGGCTTTACCGATACGCCGCTGGTGCGCGGCGCGCTGGACACCATCGTTCAAAAGACCGGCCGCACGCCTGAGGAGGCGCTGAAGGAGCTGACCAGGCATAATCCGCAGGGGCGGCTGGTGACGCCGGAGGAGGTCGCAGACGCCGTTCTGTGGCTGGCGTCACCGTCGGCCCAGTCCGTGACCGGACAGGCGATCGCGGTTGCCGGCGGGGAAATCATGGCGGGATGAACTCGTCATGGGCAATGGGAACGAAAGCTGGGAGCCTGCGATGACGCTGGAAAAGGGCATTACTCAAAACGGCAGTGGGTACAAAGGTGTAAGCTGGAACATATTGGGCCAGGTGTATTTTCCAAAGGCTGTGTGCGACGACACCTTTGCCTTCGAGACCAATAGCGAGCCGGGCCAATACGTCCCGGTCCATATCCACCCCAACCAGGACGAGTTCATCCTGGTGCAGGAGGGCGAACTCGATCTGAAGCTCGACGGAGAATGGACGAAGGCGCGAGCCGGCGATCTTGTGCGCATGCCGCGCGGCGTGCCGCATGGCTATTTCAATAAATCCGACAAGCCCTGCCGTGCGCTGTTCTGGGTGGCACCGGCGGGCAAGCTGGAGCAGCTGTTCATCGGCCTGGACCAGATGACGGATGTTGAGGCGATCGTAAAACTGTCTGCGGACCATGAGGTCGACTTCCTTCCGCCGGAGGCGAACGACTGACAGACGGACAATGCCCGGCTGCGAGCCATCGCGGCCGGACTTCAGAACGCTTTCGGGAGGAGACGAGATGGGCAATGCGATGCAAGAGACGAAACGCAGTTTCAGCGACTACCGGCCGGAGCATTTCCTCTGGGACATCGATCGAGAAACCCGCGTCGCCACCGTCCGTCTCAACCGGCCGGAGCGCAAGAACCCGCTGACCTTCGAGAGCTACCGCGAGATGCGCGACCTTTTCCGCGCGCTGGCGGATGCCTCTGACGTGCGCTGCGTCGTGCTGACCGGTGCCGGTGGCAATTTCTCCTCCGGTGGCGACGTGTTCGACATCATCGAGCCGCTGACGAAGATGGCAATGCCGGATCTTCTCGCCTTCACCCGCATGACCGGCGATCTGGTGAAGGCCATGCGCAAATGCCCGCAGCCGATCATCGCCGCGGTCGATGGCATCTGCGCCGGTGCCGGCGCCATTCTCGCCATGGCATCAGATCTGCGGCTCGCAACGCCGGAGGCGAGAACCGCCTTCCTCTTTACCCGTGTGGGATTGGCCGGCGCCGACATGGGCGCCTGCGGCATTCTTCCGCGTCTGATCGGGCAGGGACGCGCGGCCGAACTCCTGTTTACCGGTCGCACCATGAGCGCCGCCGAGGGCCATGCCTGGGGCTTTTACAACAGCCTTCATCCGGCAGGTGATCTGGAGGCCGAGGCGCAGAAGCTCGCGCGATCGCTGGCTGACGGCCCCTGGTTTGCCCATACCATGACCAAGACCATGCTGAACCAGGAATGGGCCATGGGCCTCGACGAGTTGATCGAATCGGAAGCGCAGGCCCAGGCGATCTGCATGGCCACGCATGATTTTCGCCGCGCCTTCGAAGCCTTTGCGGAAAAGCGCAAGCCCGTTTTCGAGGGGAATTGAGGCAATGGCAGAGTACGCTTCTGGCGGTCTCCCCACTGCCCCACCCTCGCGCGACCACCTGGACTGGCCGTTCTTTGACGAGAGCCACCGTGCCCTTGTTGCAAAGCTCGATACCTATGCCGCCACCGGCACGCTTGCCGCCATCGACCATGCCGACACCGACGGCGCCTGCAGGACGCTCGTACGCGATCTCGGCAAAGCGGGCCTGCTTGATGCCGCAACGGGCTCGGGAGGCCGGGCCGCAATCGACAGTCGCGCGGTCTGCCTCACGCGCGAGACGCTGGCGTTTCACGATGGTCTTGCCGACTTTGCCTTCGCCATGCAGGGGCTCGGCACCGGCGCCATCGGCCTATCCGGCTCGGAGGGGTTGAAGGCCGAGGTCCTGCCAAAGGCGCAGAGCGGGGAATGGATCGCCGCCTTTGCTTTGTCGGAAAAAGAGGCCGGCTCGGATGTCGCGGCCATGGCCTGCGCCGCCCGCCGTGACGGCGACCATTATGTGCTCGACGGCGAAAAGACCTGGATCTCCAATGGCGGCATCGCCGATGTCTACACCGTCTTTGCCCGCACCGGCGAAGCGCCGGGAACACGCGGCATTTCCGCCTTCGTTGTCTATGCCGATGATCCCGGCTTTTCGATTGCCGAGCGCATCGATGTGATGGCGCCGCATCCGCTCGCCACCATCCGTTTCGATGCCTGCCGCATTCCGGCAGAGCGGCTGCTCGGCGCGCCCGGCGAAGGCTTCAAGATCGCCATGCGCACGCTCGACATTTTTCGCGCGTCCGTTGCCGCAGCAGCGCTCGGATTTGCGCGCCGAGCACTCTTTGAGGCCCTCGCTCACGCCAAGGCGCGCAACATGTTCGGGGCCAAGCTTGCCGACCTGCAATTGACGCAGGCAGCGCTTGGCGACATGGCCGCTGCGATCGATGCCGGCGCCCTCCTCACCTACCGCGCCGCCTGGCGCCGCGACGTGCAAAAGCTGGTCGCGACCAAAGAAGCGGCGATGGCCAAGATGGTCGCCACCGAAAATGCCCAGACGGTCATCGATCGCGCCGTGCAGATGTTCGGCGGGCGCGGTGTCCGGGTCGGCGAGATCACCGAAAAACTCTACCGCGAAATCCGGGCGCTGCGCATCTACGAGGGCGCCACGGAAGTGCAGAAACTCATCATTGCCCGCGAACTGTTGAAGAACGCCTGACCTGGAGACCAATGCCATGCACACAATCCTGCAGCCGGAAGGCTGGGCCAAACCGATCGGCTATGCCAATGGCATGTCCGCCACCGGCCGCCAGGTCTATGTCGGTGGCCAGATCGGCTGGAACAGTCAATGCGTCTTCGAAAGCGACGATCTGGTCGACCAGGTGCGCCAGACCCTTCAAAACATCATGGCGGTTCTTTCCGAAGCCGGCGGGCATGCCGAACACATCACCACGATGACCTGGTATTTTGTCGACAAGGCCGACTATCTCGCCAACCTGAAAGGCATCGGCCAGGTCTATCGCGAGGTGATCGGGCGGCATTTCCCCGCCATGGCGGCCGTCCAGGTGGTGGCGCTCATCGAAGACCGCGCCAAGATCGAGATCCAGGCAATCGCCGTCATTCCCGAATAAAGGACGTGTTCATGCCGGACATCACCTTTTCCGCCACCGTCTCCGGCTCTGTCATGCAGGGCGTGCTTGTCGTCACCATCGACAATCCGCCGGTGAATGCGACCGGCGCTGCGGTGCGGCAAGGGCTGATGGCAGCGCTCGACTTTTCAGCCGGCCATGCCGAAATTGTCGGGCTTGTGTTGATCGGTGCGGGAAAGATCTTCGTCGGCGGCGCCGATATCCGCGAGTTCGGCAAGCCGCCGGTCGATCCTGTCCTGCCGGATGTGGTGGCGGCGCTGGAGGCGCATGACAAGCCGATGGTTGCCGCCTTGAATGGGACAGCACTCGGTGGCGGGCTGGAAGTGGCGCTCGCCTGCCACCACCGCATCGCCCTGCCCCAGGTCAGCTTAGGCCTGCCGGAAGTGAAGCTTGGTCTCGTGCCGGGCGCCGGCGGCACGCAGCGGCTTCCGCGCCTCATCGGCGCGCTCGCGGCCGTCGATCTCATCGCAAGCGGCCGCACCATCAAGGCCGATGAGGCCCTGACACTTGGCATCCTCGATCAGGTGGTGACGGACGATCTGCTGGACGCCGCCTGCACCCTTGTCCAGCAATCATCCGGAAGATCGCTGCGGCGCACCGGCTCGCTTCCCGTGCCTGCCTTCGACGTGCAGGCTTTCGAGGCCGTCGCCGAAAAACTGCTCGCCAAGGCGCGCGGCCAGAACGCCCCGGCAAAGGCCGTCGACCTGGTGCGGCAAAGCGGCGAGCTTTCGCTCGATGAAGGCCTGCAGAGCGAGCGCGCGACGTTCCTCGCGCTTCGCGACAGCGATCAGGCAAAGGCGCTCTCCCATGTCTTCTTTGCCGAGCGACAGGCAGGCAAGGTGGAGGCGCTGGAGGGCGTCATGCCCCGCACGCTCTCCACCATCGGGATTGCGGGCCTCGGTTTGATGGGAAGCGGCATTGCCGTGGCAGCGCTTGCCGCCGGCTATACGGTCATCGGCCTCGACCAGAACGACGAGGCTGCGGAAAAAGGCCGCGATCGCATTCTGGGGCTCATCGATCGCTCGGTCAAATCCGGTCGTCTGACCGCGGCCGAGGGTGAGGAACAGGCGGCGCGGCTGACGGTGACGGCGGAGGATCAGGGCCTTGTGAGCGCTGATCTCGTCGTCGAGGCGGTTTTTGACGATCTCGACGTGAAGACCGATCTCTTTCGCCGGCTGGATAAGGTGCTGCGGCCCGATGCCATTCTGGCCACCAATACCAGCTATCTGAACCCTGATGAGATTGCCGCGGCAACCGCCCACCCTGCCCGGGTGCTTGGCCTGCATTTCTTCTCGCCGGCGCATGTGATGCGGTTGGTCGAGGTGGTGCGGTGCAAGGAGACTGCGCCCGATGTGCTGGCAACGGGGCTTGCCTTTGCGCGACGCCTGAAAAAGCTCGCCGTCGTTGCCGGTGTCACCGAAGGCTTTATCGGCAACCGAATCTTTTCCGCCTATCGCCGCGAAGCCGAGTATCTGATCGAGGACGGTGCAGCGCCGCACGAGATCGACGCGGTGCTGGAAGACTACGGCTTCCCGATGGGCCTGTTCGCGGTCTATGACATGGCCGGCCTCGAGATCGCCTGGAACCGCCGCAAGCGGCAGGCAGCGAGCCGCAATCCGGCCGAGCGCTATGTCGAAATTGCCGATCGCCTCTGCGAGGCAGGCCGCCTTGGCCAGAAGGCCGGGCGCGGATGGTATCGCTATGAGGCGGGACAACGCCTCGTCGACCCGGAGGTCACCGCCCTCATCGAGACCTGCCGGGCAGCAAAGGCAATCACGCCCAAAACCTTTACGCCGCAAGAGATTCTGTCACGCCTGCTTGCGGCGATGGCGGCCGAAGGACGGGCGCTCCTTGCCGAAGGCATCGCCGCCCGCGCAAGCGATATCGATCTTGTGATGATCAACGGCTATGGTTTTCCCGCCCACAAAGGCGGCCCGATGTTTGCCGCAGGCCTGTAACCGGGGCAGTGCTCTGCTGCTCCTTCAACCGCCGCCGTCAGCTGCCGGAGCCAATCTTCCGCTTGCGGCCGGGAACCATTCGCCGCAAAACCGCATTCGTGGCGCATGCGGAGTGGAGCGATGAAAATACAGATGATTCTTGTGCTGGGGCTTCTGGCCGGGTGCAGCACGCAGCAGAGCGTTCTTGAGCCTTTTCCGAACAGCCTCACCTATGGCGGCCGCTCACCCATCGTGCCCTATCCCGTCGGCAGTTCGTTCAGCCGCGAGGTGCGCGACGAATTCCTCAACCGCTATGAGGAGCTTTATGAGGTCCAGCCGGACCACACCGTGCGTCTGGTCACCCGCTTCCGCCGCTCTCAGCCTTGAGAGAGTGAGACCGAGCCAGGCTGGATGGCACTTCTCAACCGAAGTACAGGTCCGCCCGTAAAATATTGCCAGACAACAAAAAACCCGGCTTGCGCCGGGTTCTTTTGGTGCGGTCGAGAAGACTCGAACTTCCACGGGTTGCCCCACAGCGACCTCAACGCTGCGCGTCTACCAATTCCGCCACGACCGCATCGTGGTAGGCCAGTTTGTTGCCGGCGAGGGAGCATCTAGCAAAGGGATTTGGCCGACGCAAGTGTGCCGTGACAGTTTTTTGAAAGATAAAATTCGCGGAAGAATGCCTATATAGCGAAAGCCATGATTTGCGGGCTTCCGTGCCTGTGGATAGTGTCCGCCCTTCGACAATCCTGTTTCGCATCAACGAGTCTCCCATGCCCGAGCGTACCGATCTCAACCTGTCCATGCTGCCGAAGGATGGCTCTCCCGCCGTTCGCTGGCGCATTTCCGATTCTCCCGTGCCTTACGAGGAGGCGCTTGCCGTCATGGAAGCGGAAGTAGCGGCCATTGCCGAGGGGCGTGCGGATGAACTGGTGTGGCTTCTGGAGCATCCGCCGCTCTACACGGCCGGCACAAGCGCCGATGCCGGAGATCTCATCGAGCCCGACCGCTTCCCGGTGTTTTCCACAGGGCGCGGCGGCGAATACACCTATCACGGCCCCGGCCAGCGTGTGGCCTATGTGATGCTGGATCTGAAGCGTCGCCGCCAGGATGTCCGCGCCTATGTGGCAGGCCTTGAGGAGGTCATCATCCGCTGTCTGGAAAAGATGAACGTGCGCGGCGAGCGGCGTGAGGATCGCGTGGGCGTCTGGGTGCGCCGGCCGGAAAAGCCGCTTCTGGCGGATGGCACGCAGGCGGAGGACAAGATCGCGGCGCTCGGCATCCGCCTGCGCCGCTGGGTGAGCTTTCACGGCCTGTCGATCAATGTCGATCCGGATCTTTCGCATTTTTCCGGCATAGTGCCCTGCGGGATTTCCGCCTATGGCGTAACCAGCCTGGAAGATCTCGGAATGCTGGTGATGATGACGGATGTCGATGTCCGGCTTCGCGAAGCGTTTGAGGAGGTGTTCGGGCAGACCGTGAGCGAAGCAGGCTTGGCCCTGGGCGTGGCGGTTTGAGCGCATCGGGTGGCGCGGCTGCGCCTTGCCTTGCCACCTGACCCGTGGTTGAACGGACAGCCACAGGAAATATGCCATGCCCGCTGCCGCCGTGAAGACGTCCCTCTCCTCCGACCGATCCGTGAAGGGCATGGCACTGATGGCCTGCTGCATGGTCATCCTGCCGATGATGGATGCGATTGCCAAATACATGGCAACGTTTGAAACCATGTCGCCGGGACAGGTCACCTTCTATCGATTCTTCGTGCAGCTGGTGGTGCTGGCGCCGCTGTTCTTCTGGACGGTGGGTGGGTTTTCTAAAGTGCAGCGGCCGTGGATGAACATGCTGCGCGGGGCGCTCCATGCGGCAGCAAGCCTCCTCTTCTTCACCGCCGTCAAATACATGCCGCTCGCGGATGTCTTTGCCATCTATTTCGTCGAGCCCTTCATGCTGACGATGATGTCGGCGCTCTTTCTTGGCGAAAAGGTCGGATGGCGGCGCTGGCTTGCCATCCTTGTCGGTTTCGGCGGCGCGATGATCGTGATCCAGCCGAGCTTCGAGATTTTCGGCTGGACCTCGCTTCTCCCGGTCGCCTGCGCCTTTCTCTTTACGCTCTATCTGTTCTTGAACCGGGCGCTGGGGAATGGCGATTCGCCGCTTACCATGCAGATGATGTCGGGCGTCGGCGGCACGCTGTTCATGGGCATCGTGCTTTTGGCGGGCAACCAGGCAGGCATTGCCGATTTTGCAGTGTCGCTGCCCTCCTCCGGGCTCGGCCTCATCCTTCTCATCATTCTCGGCTCGCTGTCGGGCTATGTGCACCTGCTTGTCGTGCGCGCCTTCCGCATGGCCTCGGTGTCGCTTCTGGCACCCTTCCAGTATTTCGAGATCATTTCGGCAACCGTGCTCGGCTACCTGCTGTTTGCCGATTTCCCGACGCCCTCCAAATGGCTCGGCATTGCCGTCATCGTGGCGTCGGGCCTGTTCATCATCTGGCGCGAGCGTGTCCAGAGCAGACGCAGGCTTACGCCAGCGTGACCGCGCTCCGGGTGCTTTGCGCTTGAGCCGCCCGGCCCCGCATGCCACAAACTTTTCAAGAATCACACAGTCAGGGAGATTACATCATGGACGTCCGCGCAGCCGTTGCCGTACAGGCCGGAAAGCCGCTCGAAGTCATGACCGTTCAGCTGGAAGGTCCCAGAGCCGGCGAAGTTCTGATCGAGGTGAAGGCCACAGGCATTTGCCACACCGACGATTTCACCCTGTCCGGTGCCGATCCGGAAGGCCTGTTTCCGGCCATTCTCGGCCATGAGGGTGCCGGCATCGTCGTCGATGTCGGTCCGGGCGTCACCTCGGTGAAGAAGGGCGATCACGTCATCCCCCTCTACACGCCGGAATGCCGCGAATGCTATTCGTGCCTGAGCCGCAAGACGAATCTCTGCACTGCCATCCGCTCGACCCAAGGCCAGGGTCTGATGCCCGATGGCACGTCGCGCTTTTCCATCGGCAAGGACAAGATCCATCACTACATGGGCTGCTCGACCTTCGCCAATTACACGGTGCTGCCGGAAATCGCTCTCGCCAAGGTCAACCCGGACGCACCCTTCGACAAGATCTGCTACATCGGCTGCGGCGTGACGACCGGCATCGGCGCCGTCATCAACACGGCAAAAGTCGAGATCGGTGCAACCGCCATCGTCTTCGGTCTCGGCGGCATTGGCCTCAACGTCATCCAGGGCCTGCGTCTCGCCGGCGCCGACATGATCATCGGCGTTGACCTGAACAACGACAAGAAGGCCTGGGGCGAACGCTTCGGCATGACGCATTTCGTCAACCCGAAGGAGGTCGAGGGCGATATCGTGCCTTACCTCGTCAACCTGACGAAGCGCGCCGGTGACCATATCGGTGGCGCCGATTATACCTTCGACTGCACCGGCAATACCAAGGTCATGCGCCAGGCGCTGGAAGCCTCGCATCGCGGCTGGGGCAAGTCCGTCATTATCGGCGTTGCCGGTGCGGGCCAGGAAATCTCGACGCGTCCTTTCCAGCTGGTGACCGGACGCAATTGGATGGGCACCGCCTTTGGCGGCGCGCGCGGACGCACCGACGTACCGAAGATCGTCGACTGGTACATGGAGGGCAAGATCATCATCGATCCGATGATCACCCACACCATGCCGCTCGACGACATCAATAAAGGTTTTGAGCTGATGCATTCGGGTGAAAGCATCCGCTCGGTCGTGCTATACTGAGAACGGATCGCGCCGCGACAGGCTCTCGCGAAGGACGCCCTCGGGCGTCCTTTTGCGTGGCGCTTCGGCTCTGGCGCGGCCATAGGCAGCCGCTTCGGACACCAGCAACGGTGCCGCTGGAGACAGAATGACGGATCGCATCGTTTCAGGAACGGTAAAGGCCGATGGCAGCGTCCTGCAGGGCCAGGGCTTCCAGGTCAGCCGCAAGGCGGCCGGGCGCTACCTGCTCGTCTTCCAGCCGCCGCTCAACGATGTGGCGGGCGGCATGACGCAGTTGTCCGGCGCAGACAATGCCAGAGGCTGTCGGGCAAACGTGCTCTCGGTCGATGGCCTGCATGCCTCGATCGCAATCAGGAACGACCAGGGCAGGGATTGCGACTGCGATTTCTCCTTCCTGTTTTCCGGCAGCATGCATGCGATCACCCCGCCGCGCCCGGCGCTTGGCACGCCCGCCGGCAGCGAGTCCATGCCGGATCTTGCGATCGGCAGCCCCTCGCCCACGCCGCCGGTCGTATCCTTTCCCCTGAGTGATCGCGTTCGCCGCGCCATGACGCCGGAGCCTTTGCCGGAGCCCGCGCCGCCCGAACGCCCGGTCGATCCGCTTATCAGTGCCCAGCAATCCCAGATCGATCGGCTGAAGCAGATGACGCAGCAGGTGCTGCAACGGCTGCAGGTGGAAAATCGCATGCTGAAGGCAAAGCTGCACTTGCGCGATCAGGCGCCGGAGCCGTCGGTGCCGCCGATCGGCGTCACGCCGCAGTTCGTCGCCATTCCCGGCGGGCCGGCCCTTGCGCGCCTGCTGGTTCAGGAAAATTTCGACAGCGTGCTCGATTATGGTCCCGGTTGGCAGAAACGCACACGCCTTCTCGCCGAGGCCGGCAAGACCGTGACCGTTCTGGTTCCGGCCGCAGAGCCCCTCGATCGAACCCCAGGCGTTTCCATCCGTCATGACGGCATTCAGTCGGAAAATTTTGGTGGGCCGTTCGACTGCATTCTCATGAGCCATGTGCTGCAGCGGGCGCCCGATCCGCAGCGTTTTCTGCGCCGTCTTCACGCCTTGCTGCCGGAGGGCGGCGTTCTGGCCCTTGCCGTTCCGGCCCTCAGTTTTCCGATGGTCAACGGCGATTTGAGCATCTGGAGCGCTGGCCTCCTGTTGCAGCATCTTGTTCTGGCGGGCTTTGACTGTCGCGATGCGGCCGTGCTGACCGAAGGAGACGAAATCTGTCTTGTGATGCGCAAATCCTCCATTCCGCCCGTCGCCATGGATGCCGATCTGCCGTCCCTTGATAGCCTTCGCGCCTTCCTTCCCGCCCGCCTCGATTTCATTTCAGAGCCCGAGGGGTGCTGTTTCAACGGCGACATCCGGAACCTGAACTGGTAAGCCGCAACAGACCGAAATCTGACAACCGCCGCACACGGAGACCTGCCCGTTGATCTATGTGGATGCCGATGCCTGCCCGGTAAAGCCCGAAATTCTGAAGGTGGCCGAGCGTCATGGTCTGGAAGTCACCCTGGTTGCCAATTCCGGCCTTCGCCCCTCGCGCGATCCGATGGTGAAGAACATCATCGTGTCCGGCGCTTTCGATGCGGCCGATGACTGGATTGCCGAGCGGGCGGGACGCGGCGATATCGTGGTGACGGCGGATGTGCCGCTTGCGGTGCGCTGCGTGGCCGCGGGCGCCCAGGTGACCGGTCCGACAGGCCGGGAGTTCGATGAGGGTAATATCGGTATGGCCAGCGCCATGCGGGATCTCGGCGCGCATCTGCGGGAGACCGGCGAAAGCAAGGGCTATAATGCCGCCTTCTCGCCGCGGGACCGTTCGGCCTTTCTCTCGACGCTCGATCGCCTCTGCCGGTGGGCAAAGGCAATCGCCGCGCAGGCGAAGGATGATCCGGCATGACCGATGTTTTACCGCACTGGCGGCACCGCAGGCACAGCCCGTTCTATGCCGCAGGCCTTTCAGGCCTGTTGTCACTGCCGGTGCTCTGGCTTGCCGCCCGCCATCTCGCCGTCGAAATATCGGCGATCGTGTTTTTCGTCGTCTATCTGGGGATGATGGCGGTGCGTATTCCGCGGCTTACGGTTGGCCGGCTGAAGACCAGTGCCGAACGCGACAATGCGCCGGCCTATGTCATTCTGATGGTGACGCTTCTGGCCGTCATCACGGTGATTGCCGCCCTGTTCAATGCCTTGAACCGCAACGCCAATCCGAGCATCTTCGAGGTGTCCATCGCCTTCCTGTCGGTGATTGCCGGCTGGCTGACCATCCACACCATGTTTGCCATGCACTATGCCCATCATTACTGGCGCCGCGTCTCGAAGGACGATGGCAGTCTGAGCACCCAGTGTGGTCTGGAGTTTCCGCGCACGCCGGAACCCTGCGGTTACGATTTCCTCTATTTTTCGCTGGTGATCGGCATGACGGCGCAGACCTCGGATGTCGTCATCACCACGACAGTGATGCGGCGCATCAATCTCTGCCATGCGGTGCTGTCGTTCTTTTTCAATACCGTGCTCGTCGCGGCCGCGGTCAATGCCGTCGTGTCGCTGGCCGGTTAATCCTGCAACGGAGAGTGTGTAACCATGAAGGTCCTGTCCCAGAATACGGCATTTGGCGGAATGCAGGGTGTGTTCCAGCACCGGTCGCAGGTCTGCAACAGCGACATGACATTTGCCGTCTTCGTGCCGCCTCAGGCAACAACGCAAAGGCGTCCGGTGCTCTGGTATTTGTCCGGCCTCACCTGCACGCACCAGAACGTCATGGACAAGGGCGAATATAGGCGGATGGCCGCAAGGCTTGGCCTGATCGTCGTCTGCCCCGATACGAGCCCGCGTGGCGATGACGTGGCCGACGAGGCGACCAACTGGCAGATGGGCAAAGGGGCCGGCTTCTATCTCGATGCCACCGAAAAGCCGTGGAGCGATCACTATCGCATGTACAGCTACGTAACTGAGGAACTGCCGGCGCTGATTGCGGAAAACTTTCGCGCCGACATGGACCGCCAGGGCATTTTCGGCCATTCCATGGGCGGGCACGGTGCCATGACGATTGCACTAAAGAACCCCGGGCGCTTCAAAAGCTGCTCGGCCTTTGCCCCGATTGTCGCGCCCTCGTCCGCGGACTGGTCGGCGCCGGCATTCGAAAAATATCTCGGCAGCGACCCTGCCCTCTGGCGGGCCTATGATGCCTGCGCATTGGTGGAAGATGGGGCGCGCTTTCCCGAATTCCTCATCGATCAGGGCAAGGCCGACAGCTTTCTCGACAATGGCCTGCGGCCCTGGCTGTTCGAAGAGGCGGTAAAGGACACCGGGATTGCTCTCACGCTTCGCATGCATGAGCGCTACGATCACTCCTACTATTTCATCTCCACCTTCATGGATGATCACCTGCGCTGGCATGCCGAGCGGCTTTGTTAAGCCGCATCCGGTCTGTCCAGCTTGAACAGGCGGCAAAACGCCCCAGATAGGGGCTCGTGCGGACGACCGCCGCAGCCTAACCCGGCTGCCATTGACCTTGCGGGGACGACCTCGCTCTTTTCAACACAGAAGGAGCGTAATCATGCCCTGGATCTATCTTGTTTTGGCCGGTCTTCTCGAATGTGGTTGGGCCATCGGGCTCAAATATAGCGAGGGCTTCACCCGGCTCGTCCCCTCGGTTCTCACCGTCGCCTGCATGGGTGTCAGCATCGGCCTGCTCGGCCTTGCCATCCGTGATCTGCCCATGGGCACCGCCTATGCGGTATGGACGGGGATCGGAACGGTCGGGGCAGTCGGCCTTGGCATGATTCTCCTCGGCGATCCGGCAAATTTTGCCCGGCTCGCCTGCATCGGCCTCATCGTCGCCGGCATTGCCGGGCTGAAACTGACCAGCTGACAGCAAAAAGCCCCTGCCGGGATCATCCCGCAGGGGCTTTCCGTTGGTCGCGCCTTGGGCTGATCAGGCCTTCTGGCGGTTATCCACCGACCAGGCGCCGGCGCCGGTAAAGATGAAGGCGAGGAAGATGAAGCAGAACAGCACGGCAGCATCACCGCCGTTCAAGCCCGGGAAGAAGTTTTTCGGGAAATGCGCCATGAAATAGGCGACGGCCATCATGCCGGACAGGAGGAATGCCACCGGTCGCGTCAGGAAGCCGATGGCGAACAAGGCACCGCCCACCAGTTCCAGAATGCCGGCCACCAGCATCAGCGGCGGAAGCGGCCCCTCCATCTGGGGAGCGGGAAAGTGGAAGAGCTTCATCGTGCCATGCTCCAGGTACAGAAGCCCGGTCATGATGCGCAGCACGGCAAGGGCCTGCGGCTGGTAGGTATTAAGACGTTGTGACATTGGTTGGAAAATCCCGCTCCAGTAATTTCAAATACCGGATTGCCTTAGCGCTGCAGTGCAGCAATTTTAAATCAACAGAAGTCGCGTTTTATCACATCCTATTGATCCGGAAAAACAATCCGGTCTGCGCACCTGCTTGTTGGCAAGCGTCACGGAAAGAGTGCAGTGGCCAGTGTGGAGGGCGTGCGCTCCTCAAGATTGAATTCCCGCGCAATCCGGGCCGCGATCTTCGATGCGACGAGGGCGTCTCCGTCACCGGCATCGAATGCGAAAGCGCTGACGGTAAATGTGCCGATCGCCACGCTTTCACCATTGCCGACAGCGGTTGCCTCCACCTGCACCTTCGCCCGGTAGCGGGCACCGATGAGCAGCGGAAAAGACCCGCTCTCGGTGATGCGGACGGTGAGCACCGTGCGCGGCATCGAGGTCTGGCGGAACGTGGCGCAGATGGCGTCGTTGACCAGCCTGTCGGTGTCTGCCAGCAGGCGGCGCGACACTGTGGTCTGGGCGCTCACGAAGGCACCACGCACGTCATAGAGGAGATGCGCCTGCTCCGTTGCTTCGGGCGTGGCCATGCGAAAGCCGCCGAGTATCAGCCAGCAGACAGCCAGGACAGTCACGCGGAAGAAGGAAGACGACATGGATCACCGGGAGACGCTTTTCCCGATCATCCGCCAACAGGGTTAGCAACCGGTTAAGCGACCGGCTGCAATGCCTCGAACGTGGACGCGGCCGCCTGCATTTCCCGGTAGCGCTTGGTGCGGCGCAGTTCCGCATCCGCATCGGCGCCCCAATGCTCATTGGTCCAGTCTTCTTCCAGATGCGCAAGCCGCCAGGCTTCCTCGACGCCGATGACGCGGCTGGCAAACGCAAGGGCGAGAAGCGCCGAGCCGGTGAGCGTCGTAATGGTGTGAAGGGCTGCCAGTTCAAGCGCAGAGTCGTGCTGGCGAAGTCTTGCAGCAAGTGCTGCCACCGCCTCCGGCGGCTGTTCGGCAGGCATCACGCCCTCGGCCAGAATGAAATGTGCGCCGAGATCTTTCGCCGCCCATTCCAGAACCGGATCCCAGTCGCGCGCCTGTCGCTCCATCAGTTCGGCCGGTGTCTCGGCGCGGTAGCACAGCATGTCGCTCTCGGAGAATTTCAGGATGTCGGCAAACACCGGCTGGCGATCCGGTGCAATCCCGTCGATGGCCGTGTTTGCAAGTCGCGTCACGGGCATGCTGAGGGGATCGATCACCTCGACCTGGGCCGACCATTCCGCGCAGATGATCTCGGCCAGCGCTTTCGTCGGCACGGCGAGCATGTTCTTGGCCGGCGTCTTGACCGGGCGCCCGTCCAGGAGGATTGAATAGCCTTGCGCGTCCTCGCCGATCGTCGCCTTCTCATAAAAGCGTTTCGGCAGCGGGCGATGCATCTGGATCTGCGCCCGGCGTGTCGGATCGGCGTGGCTCAGGCCCTCATGGCCCTCGGGTAAATCGAACGGATCGCGCATGGGTGTCGAAATTTCCTCAGCCGATATGGCTTAACAATTCGCTTGGATGATGGACGATGGCATCGGCGCCGGCGGCGTTCAGAAGGTCGACGGAGGCGTATCCCCAGGAGACGCCGACCGCCTTTGCGCCGGCCGCCTTCGCCATCTGCATATCGTAGATGGCGTCACCGATGACAAGGGTATCGGCGGGCTCAACGCCCATGGCATCGCAGCACTCCGTCACCATGGCCGGATGCGGCTTTGACGGGCAGTCATCGGCGGTGCGGCCGATGCGAAACCACTTGCGGAAATCATGCGTGTCGAGAATGAGGTCGAGACCGCGGCGGGATTTGCCCGTTACCGCGCCGATCAGAAGCTCCTCGCGCGGGCCGATCTCGTCGATCAGCGCGCGGATGCCGGGAAACAGCGGCTCCTCGAATCCGGCTTCTGCCCGCGTCTGCTGAAAGATCGACTTGTAATAGGCCATCATCGCCACGGCTTCCTCGTCCGCATGGGGCTTGCCCTGAATACGGGCAATGGCAATGTCGAGGGTGAGGCCGATGATGGATTTGGTTGCCGCAAGCTCGGGATGCGCATAGCCGAAATGCGCGAAGGTCCGGCACATCACCTCATGGATCAGCCGCGCGCTATCGACAAGCGTGCCGTCGCAATCGAAGAGAACCAGTTTCATGCTCAATCCTCGTCCCCGATGCCATCGGCCTGGTCCAGCCCCAAAAGGTTCCAGGTCTGCACCATGTGCGGCGAAAGCGGCGCGGTCACGCGCAGCCGGCCACCGCTTGGATGCGGAATGTCGATATGACGGGCATGCAGGTGCAGGCGCTTTTGCACGCCGCCCGGGAAATCCCAGTTGGGATCGTCGTCGAAATATTTCGGATCGCCGATGATCGGGTGACCGATATGCAGCGCATGGACGCGCAGCTGGTGGGTACGGCCCGTGTAAGGTTCCATTTCCAGCCAGGCGAGGTTCTGTGCGGCCGTATCGATGACGCGGTAATAGGAAACGGCGTGATCGGCGCCCTCCTCCCCATGGCGGGCAATGCGCATGCGGTCCCCGTCCGGCGTCTGTTCCTTGACGAGCCAGGTGGAGATCTTGTCCTCGTGCTTGCGCGGCACGCCCTTCACCAGCGACCAGTAGGTCTTCTTGGTATCGCGCTCGCGAAAGGCCGCCGTCAGCTTCTGGGCGGCGCCGCGCGTGCGGGCAATCACCAGAACGCCCGATGTATCGCGGTCGAGCCGGTGGACGAGCCGCGGCTTTTCGCCCTTCGGGCTCACGAAGGCTTCCAGCATCTGGTCGATATGACGTGCAACGCCGGAGCCGCCCTGCACGGCAAGACCGGCCGGCTTGTTCAAAACGATGACCTTGTCATCCTCATGAATGATCATGCGCGACAACAGTTCGAAATCGCTGGAATGCTTGAGGTCCCGTCCGGCGATCGGCCCGGCCTTCTTGGCGTCCACGTCCATGGGCGGTACGCGCACCACCTGCCCCGGCTGCACGCGTGCATCCGATTTCACCCGTCCGCCATCGACCCGCACCTGCCCGGAGCGCAGCAGTTTCTGCAGCGGACCGAAGCCCAGCCCGGGATAGTGCACCTTGAACCAACGGTCGAGGCGCATGCCAGCTTCATCCGCTTCGACGCGGATATGCTCGATGCCTGCCATCTCAAATCTTTCATTCTGGAATGGGCGCTGCGGCCCTTTGATCTGAGCCTTTAGATGATTTCGCCGCGCAAGGGAAAGAGAAATGGCAGGGAAGGTTTATACTGTCTGCGCAATCGGGCGTCAGAGAACGGCACGACCAAGCGCAAGCCCGCCAAATGCCGCCAGCAAGGAGACCAAAACGCTGGCGAGCACATAGGACAATGCCGCCGCTGTCGCTCCCCGCTCGATGAGAACCATCGTGTCGAGGGAGAAGGACGAAAACGTTGTGAAGCCGCCGAGAAAGCCGACGATGATCAGCAGGCGCAAATCGAGCGAGGCATCGAAACGGCGCGCCAGAAGCTCGGTCAGGAAGCCGATGGCAAAGCAGCCGGCAATGTTGATTGTCAGCGTGCCCCAGGGAAAATTAAAGCCGAGGAGCCGCGTCACGGCAAGCCCTGCCAGGTAGCGGCAGACCGAACCGACAGCGCCGCCCACTGCGACAAGCGTAAGCTGCATCAGCAAGACATCAATTCCCTAAAAAGACAATGATCGCTAAACCTTGAGCAATTTGTTTAAAGAGGAACAAAAGCAACGTCTCTATCGTTTTCGGTTTCAGGAGATGGTCGCAGCATGACTCAGGTTCCTTCAGTATCGGCGATTACGGCCGCCTACGCAATGGATGCGGCGCGCCCGGCACGCCGCGTGGCAACCGTAGACCAGGTGAAGGAGCAGCGGATGGTGGCGGAAAAGGAGCGACGCCGTGTCGAAGGCGCCGATGCCACCGATATCGCCGCACTGCTCCCCGCCGTGCCGCTTGCCTTCGACATGACCGATAGCCACCAGCAACAGCAACAGGCCAGTCTGAAACAGGCGCGCGACGCCTACGAGGAAATCTGAGGGCGTGATGTCCGGCCGCCCGACGTTTTTCGGGCGACGACAAAATACATGCCGGCTGCGACATTTGCCTCTTGCCAACAGGGGGGGCTCCCTCATAATGAGCGCATCCCGCTGGGAGAAACCGCTTTGATGCGGCGCCGAAGGAGCAACCGCCCCGGAAACTCTCAGGCAAAAGGACCAGCGGGAGGAACAGGACTCTGGAGAGAAGCCTTTTCATGCGCAAAGGCTCGCCGAAGGGATAACAATCTCAGGCGCGAAGGACAGAGGGGGCTCATGAACGGCGTAAGGACGCCACACTGAGCACCCGTGCGAATAGTTTTGCACAGACCTGGAGGTTTTCTTGACCGATACCGGCCCTCTCCTTTCCACACCGCTTCACGCGCTTCATCTGTCGCTCGGCGCCCGCATGGTGCCGTTTGCCGGTTACGACATGCCGGTGCAATATCCGGCCGGCGTGATGAAGGAACACCTGCACACCCGCGCCAAGGCGGGCCTGTTCGATGTGTCCCACATGGGCCAGGTCATCGTGAAAGCCCAGTCCGGCACCTTCGAAGACGCAGCGCTTGCGCTCGAAACACTGGTACCGGTCGATATTCTCGGCCTCAAACCCGGCCGCCAGCGCTATGGCTTCTTCACCGACGAGAAGGGCGGCATCCTGGATGACCTGATGCTGGCCAACCGTGGCGATCACCTCTTCGTCGTGGTCAACGCTGCCTGCAAGGGCGCCGATATCGCCCATATGCAAGCGAACCTTGCCGGCTGTTCCGTCACGCCGCTCGAAGACCGGGCGCTGATTGCGCTTCAGGGACCCGCCGCCGAAGCCGTGCTGGCATCGCTCAATGCCGATGTGACGGCGATGAGCTTCATGGACGTGCGCGACGTGACACTTGTAGGTGCTGACTGCATCGTCTCGCGCTCCGGCTATTCCGGCGAGGACGGGTTTGAAATCTCGGTGCCGGCCGACAAGGCCGAGGATCTCGCCCGGGCGCTTCTGGCGCATCCCGATTGCGAGCCGATCGGTCTCGGTGCGCGTGATTCGCTGCGGCTGGAAGCCGGACTTTGCCTCTACGGAAACGATATCGACACGCTCACAAGCCCCATTGAGGCGTCGCTCGAATGGGCGATCCAGAAGGCACGTCGCCTCGGCGGCGCACGCGAAGGCGGCTTTCCGGGCGCCGACCGCATCCTCCGGGAAGTGACGAACGGCACGCTGCGTCGCCGCGTCGGGCTGAAGCCGGACGGCAAGGCGCCGGTGCGCGCCCATGCGCGCCTGTTTGCCGATGCCGAAGGCGTTCACGATCTTGGCGAAGTGACATCCGGCACCTTCGGTCCCTCGGTCGAAGGGCCCGTGGCCATGGGCTATCTGCCCGTCAGCCACGCAAGTCCCGGCACCCAGATCTTTGCGGAAGTGCGCGGCAAGTATCTCCCCGTCACCGTCAGCGCCCTGCCCTTCATCACGCCGACTTATAAGCGGTAGTTTATGATGGTTCTGCCAGCCAAAGCCCCCCTCTGGCCTGCCGGCCATCTCCCCCACAAGGGGGGGAGATCAGCAGGCAGCAGCCTCTCGCCTTTCATCGGCGTCGAGGCTGGCAGACGGGCGCGCCCATCTGATCTCCCCCCCCTTGTGGGGGAGATGGCCGGCAGGCCAGAGGGGGGCGCGCTTGCTCCCCGCATCTGACCAATTTCAAATTTCCTTCAGAGAGGACTGAACATCATGCTGAAATTCACCGCTGAACACGAATGGCTGAAGCTCGAGGGCGATGTCGCAACTGTCGGCATCACGCAGCACGCCGCAGACCAGCTGGGCGATCTGGTTTTCGTCGAACTGCCCGAAGTCGGCGCCACCTTCGAGAAGAACGGCGAAGCCGCCACCGTCGAAAGCGTCAAGGCTGCATCCGACGTCTATTGTCCGCTGTCCGGCGAGATCGTCGAGATCAACGAAGCGATCACGTCCGATCCGTCGCTGGTCAACTCCGATCCGCAGGGCGCCGGCTGGTTCTTTAAGCTGAAGCTCGCCAACGTTGCCGATGCCGACGACCTCATGGACGAAGCAGCCTACAAGGAGCTGATCGGCTGATGTCAGACACACGCGATTTCCATTTCACCGACTACCAGCCCTACGATTTTGCCAATCGCCGGCATATCGGTCCCTCGCCGTCCGAAATGGCGGAGATGCTGAAGGTCGTCGGCTACCGTTCGCTCGACGCGCTGATCGACGCAACCGTCCCCTCCACCATCCGGCAGCGCGAGCCGCTGGCCTGGGGTGCTGCACTCACCGAACGCGAAGCGCTCGACCGGTTGCGCGAGACCGCCAACAAGAACCAGCCGCTCACCTCGCTGATCGGCCAGGGCTATTACGGCACCATCACGCCGCCGGTCATCCAGCGCAACATTCTGGAAAACCCCGCCTGGTACACAGCCTACACGCCCTACCAGCCGGAAATTTCTCAGGGCCGCCTCGAGGCACTGCTGAACTTCCAGACGATGATCTGTGACCTGACAGGCCTTGATGTCGCAAATGCCTCGTTGCTCGATGAGGCAACCGCTGCGGCCGAAGCCATGGCGCTCTGCCAGCGCCAGGCAAAGTCCAAGGCAACCGCCTTCTTTGTCGATTCGGCCTGCCATCCGCAGACGATCGCGCTCATCGAAACGCGTGCGGCCCCGCTCGGCTGGAGCGTCGTTATCGGCAATCCCTTTACCGATCTCGATCCGGTCGATGTCTTCGGCGCGATCTTCCAGTATCCGGGCACGCACGGTCATGCGCATGATTTTTCCGGCCTGATCGCCCGCCTGCACCAGACCGGTGCCGTGGCAGCCGTTGCCGCCGACCTTCTGGCGCTGACGCTTCTGAAGTCGCCCGGCGAAATGGGTGCCGATATCGCCATCGGCTCGTCGCAGCGCTTTGGCGTGCCGATGGGCTATGGTGGCCCGCATGCGGCCTTCATGGCGGTGAAGGATGCGCACAAGCGCTCGATGCCCGGCCGTCTCGTCGGCGTGTCGGTCGATGCGCGCGGCAACCGCGCCTATCGCCTCAGCCTGCAGACCCGCGAACAGCATATCCGCCGCGAAAAGGCGACGTCGAACATCTGCACGGCACAGGTGCTGCTTGCCGTCATGGCCTCCATGTACGGCGTCTTCCATGGGCCGGAAGGCCTCAAAGCCATTGCCCAGCAGGTGCACAAAAAGGCCGTGCTGATGGCGAAGGGCCTGGAAAAGCTCGGCTACAGCGTGGAGCAGGAAACCTTCTTCGACACGATCACCGTCGAGGTCGGCCATATGCAGGGGCTCATCCTGCGCGCCGCCGTTGCCGAAGGCGTCAACCTGCGCAAGGTGGGCTCGACCAAGATCGGCATGTCACTCGATGAGCGTACGCGGCCGGTGACGCTCGAAGCCGTCTGGCGCGCGTTTGGCGGCAATTTCGAAGTGTCCGATTTCGAGGCCGATTACCGCCTGCCGACCGATCTGCTGCGCACCTCGCCCTACATGACGCACCCGATCTTCCACATGAACCGTGCCGAAAGCGAGATGACCCGCTATATCCGCCGGCTCTCGGACCGCGATCTTGCCCTCGACCGGGCAATGATCCCGCTCGGTTCCTGCACGATGAAGCTCAATGCCACGGCCGAAATGCTGCCGATCACCTGGCCGGAATTTGCCGATATGCATCCCTTCTGCCCGGCCGACCAGGCGCTCGGCTACAAGGAGATGATCGAGGATCTCTCGGCAAAGCTCTGCCAGATCACCGGTTATGATGCGATCTCCATGCAGCCGAATTCCGGCGCGCAGGGCGAATATGCCGGCCTCCTCACCATCCGCAACTATCATATCGCGGAAGGCAATGCCCACCGAGACGTCTGCCTCATCCCGACGTCAGCCCATGGCACCAATCCGGCCTCTGCCCAGATGGTCGGCATGAAGGTGGTGCCGGTGAAGGCCAAGGAGAATGGCGACGTCGATCTTGATGATTTCCGCGCCAAGGCCGAGCAGTATTCCGCAAACCTTGCCGCCTGCATGGTGACCTACCCCTCGACGCATGGCGTGTTCGAGGAGACGGTGAGCGAAATCTGCGCCATTACCCATCAGCATGGTGGCCAGGTCTATCTCGACGGCGCCAACATGAATGCCATGGTCGGCCTGTCGCGCCCGGGCGATATCGGCTCGGACGTCTCTCACCTCAACCTGCACAAGACCTTCTGCATTCCCCATGGCGGTGGCGGTCCCGGCATGGGCCCGATTGGCGTGAAGGCGCATCTGGCAAAGCACCTGCCCGGCCATGTGGCAACGGACGGACGCGATGGTGCCGTGTCTGCGGCTCCCTTCGGTTCTCCGTCGATCCTGCCGATTTCGTGGTCCTATTGCCTGATGATGGGTGGTGAAGGCCTGACTCAGGCGACGAAGGTTGCGATCCTCAACGCCAACTATATCGCCGCCCGTCTCGCAGGCAGCTATGACGTGCTCTACAAGTCGGCCTCCGGTCGCGTTGCGCATGAATGCATCATCGACACCCGCCCGCTGGCAGCCTCTGCCGGTGTCACCGTCGATGACGTCGCCAAGCGCCTTGTCGATTGCGGTTTCCACGCCCCGACCATGAGCTGGCCGGTCGCCGGCACGCTGATGATCGAGCCGACTGAATCGGAAACCAAGGCCGAGATCGACCGCTTCTGCGATGCGATGCTCGCCATCCGCGAGGAGGCCCGCGCCATCGAAGAAGGCAGGATGGATCGCAACAACAACCCGCTGAAGAACGCCCCGCATACGGTGGAGGATCTGGTCGGCGAGTGGGATCGTCCTTACTCGCGCGAACAGGCCTGCTTCCCGCCCGGCTCGTTCCGTGTCGACAAGTACTGGTCGCCGGTCAACCGTATCGACAATGTCTATGGCGACCGCAATCTGGTCTGCACCTGCCCCCCGATGGAAGACTACGCGGAAGCGGCCGAATAGAACGGCCACCCCCCGAGTACGGCATAAGACAAAGAAATCCCCGGCTCATCACCGGGGATTTTTTCGTCTCGCATGCAGGTCGTGGGACCGCTTAGCGGCACTGCTGGCGCGGACCGCTCAGCGGCTGATAGGTATTGTCATAGGCGCGGTAGGAGCGATATTTGCTGGCGCAGTACTGCTCATGGGATCCGCTCACCGTCCGGCTGCCCTGCTGCTGCGAGGCAATGATGCCGCCGATCACCGCACCGGCTGCGAGGCCGCCGATGACGGCGCCGGCATTGCTGTGGTGGCGCCGATCGCGGTCACGATAGTAGCGGCGATCGCTGCGGTAATCCCGGCGATCCCAACGATAATCGCGGTCACGATCCCAGCGGCGGGAGCCATTGGTCCAGCGCGGGTTCTCCTGCGGGCAATTGGTCAAGTTGTTGCAGCCGACGGTCTGGAACGTCGCTTCGGGTGCGGACGTGGTCATCTGGCCCATCGGACGCGCCACAAAGGCGGGCGCAGCCATCGCTGGCAGGCTGGTCAGGGCTGTTGCCAGCGACACAACGGCGATCATCAATTTTTTCATCTCGTTCGTCCAAGCTGATATCAAAAGGTGCCGGTCAACGTGCAAGGCCCGGCAAGGTTCCAGTGACGGTTCCAGGCTTGGTCCCTGCCTTCACAGGTTTGTCCGGCGGCGAGACGGGCGGCGCTGTGTTTTCGGCTCGAAGGGTCCTTCAGGATGCTGTCAGCTTCGCGCCCTACTGGGTGGGTGACCGTCAACCCAAGGAGAACAGTCATGGCCCTTTCCGTCCGCCTTTCCGCACTTGTCGCCCTTTCCCTCACGCTTTCCACCGAGGCATTCGCCGCCAGCACCATCATGGTCAAGGAAGATGGCGAAGCCGGAGGCCCGATGACAATCAGCCTCGATCACGCCAGCGTTCCGGCCGGCGACGTGATCTTCAAGGTTCACAACGACGCCTTGAGCGAAGAACACGAGATGGTGCTGGTCAAGCTGAAGTCGGCTGACGAAACCGTGCCGGTCAATGCCGCAAAGCACCGTGTGGACGAATCCAAGCTGAAGAGCCTCGGCGAAGTGGCAGACCTGAAAGCCGGCAAGGACGGCCAGCTGAAGGTGAAGCTTGCCCCCGGAAACTACCTGCTTCTTTGCAATATCAAGGGCCACTTCGAAGCCGGCATGAAGGCAAAGCTGACGGTCACGCCGTAATCATCAGCATATCCTGCTTCGTCGCCTACAAGAAACGGCAAAACCCTTAATATTCCCCAGGGTTTTGCCAGTTCTTCTGCGAGTGTAAATCAATTACGCTTCTCCGCAAAACGGAGGGTGTGGTGATGACTTTCAAACTCGGCGCTAATTCATTGCAGGAACTGCACAATGTTCATCCGGATCTGGTCGGTGTCGTTAACCGGGCGATCCTGATCTCGATCGTGGACTTTGCGGTCCATGATGGCTTGAGAACACTGGATGAGCAGAAGGAATATGTAAAAACCGGTGCGTCGCAAACGTTGAAGAGCCTTCATCTGCCGCAGGCAGACACCGGCTACGGCCACGCTGTCGATCTTGTGCCTGTGATCAATGGCAAGCTGCGCTGGGAATGGGGGCCGATCTATCATATCGCCGCCGCCATGCATCACGCGAGCCGTGAGCTTGGGGTCAACCTGATCTGGGGCGGCGTGTGGGATCGTCCGTTCAGTGAACTCGGTGACACCGCGGCCGATCTGGAACACGAAGTCGAAGCCTACACGGCGCGGCGCAGGCAAATCGGGAAAAAAGCCTTCCTCGATGGCCCTCACTACCAGATCGCATAGCGCGTCACGGAATCTGCCTCACAAAGCCCCGACTAAGCAGAGGATCCGATCCGGCAATACCAGCCGGATCGGCGGGGCGACCCCGCGATGGCAAGGCGGCGCAGCGGTTGCTGGCGATCAGCCGACGAAAGCCCGCTCGATGACGAATTCGGCGGGCTTGTTGTTGGCGCCTTCGGTGAGGCCTGCTTTTTCCAGCAGTTCCTTCGTTTCCTTCAGCATCGCGGTCGAGCCGCAGATCATGCCGCGGTCGATTGCCGGGTCAAGCGGCGGCACGCCAAGATCTGTGTAGAGCTTGCCGCTTTCCATGAGGTCGGTGATGCGGCCCTGGAACGGATAGGCTTCGCGCGTCACGGTCGGATAGTGCTTCAGCTTGTCGCCGACGATTTCTGCCAGGAACTCGTGATTGCGGATCTCTTCCATCAGGTCGAAGCCGTATTTCAGCTCGGCGATCTCGCGGCAGGTATGGGTGAGGATGACTTCCTCGAACTTTTCATAGGTTTCCGGATCGCGGATAAGGCTTGCAAAGGGTGCAATGCCGGTGCCCGTGGAAAACATGTAGAGACGCTTGCCCGGCGTCAGTGCATCGAGCACCAGCGTGCCGGTCGGCTTCTTGCGCATCAGAACCGTATCGCCCGGCTTGATAGCCTGCAGATGCGAGGTCAGCGGCCCGTCCGGTACCTTGATCGAGAAGAATTCCAGTTCCTCGTCCCAGGAGGGGCTGGCGATCGAATAGGCACGATAGATCGGCTTGTCGCCCACCATCAGGCCGATCATGGCAAACTCGCCCGAGCGGAAACGATAGCCGGCCGGGCGCGTCATGCGGAAGCGGAACAGACGATCGGTGTAATGCTCCACCGCCAGCACCGTTTCGGCATAGACGCCGTCCGGAATCTTCGCCTCAGGCTTTGCCGCAGCATTGGCTTCAAACGCATCGGTCTTGGCAGGAGCATTCATACCGGAGGTCTCGTCTGTTATCGTTTCGTCTCGCGCATGCGAAATATACCATGCGCGGCGGTTTTTGAAGACAGGCGCGTGCATATGCCGCGCCCGGCGCGAAAAATATGTCTTTTCGGATCAGCTTTTCAGCGGATTGAGGATCGGATCAGGCGGAGCGGCGGCGCCAGCTATAGGCTTCGCCTGCCTTGGCGGGACGCGCCGTCGGCTGGTAATGCACATCGATCCCCGGCAGGCGGTTTTCCGAAAGCCGCTTCAGTGCTGTGGCATTGGTCACGGCAAAGCTGTCGAAGCCGCAGCGCAGCATCAGCGGAATATGGTCGATCAGCACGTCGCCCACGGCGCGAAGCTCGTTGCGGTAGCCCAGCCGCTCGCGCAGAAGGGAGGCATGGCTGAACCCGCGCCCGTCGCTGAAGGCGGGAAATTGCACCGCCACCAGTTCCAGCCGGTAGAGATAGGGCTCCAGCCGGCGCACATCGTCGGAAGGCTTGATGAGAACGCCAAAACCCACCTCGTTGGAAGCGTCGGCCTCCTCCAGAAGCTGGTCGACGGAGAGCAGGCGGCGCTGATCTCCCGTGGCCTTCACCTCGTCGGTTTCGATGATCCACGGATCGTTGTCAACGAAACCGGCTTCGGTCCAGATACGTGTCATGGCTTGTGTCCCCGCCCCTTCAAGCCGCAGCTGCCGCCGAACCGTAGAGCGCGTCCTTGAACGGCTGCGGCCCGACGCGACGATAGGCTTCGAGGAAAATTTCGTCTTTCGACAGGCGAAGCGAGAGGTAAGTATCGACGATCTTCTCGACCGCGTCCGTCACCTTTTCCGGCTCGAAACCGCGCCCGATGATTTCGCCGATCGAGGTGTGCTCGTCGCCGGAGCCGCCAAGCGTGATCTGATAGAGTTCCGCACCCTTCTTTTCGACGCCCAGAAGCCCGATATGGCCGACATGGTGGTGGCCGCAGGCATTGATGCAGCCGGAAATCTTGATCTTCAGCTCGCCAATTTCCGCCTGCCGTTCGGCCGAGCCGAAGCGGTTGGAGATCGCCTGCGCAACGGGGATGGACCGCGCATTGGCAAGCGCACAATAATCCAGCCCCGGACAGACGATCATGTCGGTGATGAGGCCGGCATTGGCTGTCGCAAGGCCGTGCGCGGCCAGCGCCCGGTAGACGGGCTCCAGATCGGCCAGCGCCACATGCGGCAGGATGACGTTCTGCTCATGGCTGATGCGGATTTCGTCGAAGGCATACTCCTGGGCAATGTCGGCAATGGCCTCCATCTGCACGTCGGTCGCGTCGCCTGGAATGCCGCCGATGGGCTTCAGCGAGATCGTCACCATGCCGTAATCGGGATGCTTGTGCGGCTGCACGTTCTGGTCCACCCAGCGGGCAAAGGCCGGGTCGGCCTTTTTCCAGCCTGCCAGCTGGGCCCAGCCTTCCGACCGCTCGCCAAGCGGCGGCGGCGCGAAATAGGCGCTGATGGCAGCGATATCGCCCGGCGGCAGCGTCAGCTCGGCGCCCTGAAGATGGGCGAATTCCTCATCCACCTGGCGCGCCAGTTCCTCGGCGCCCGTTTCGTGCACGAGGATCTTGATGCGGGCCTTGTATTTGTTGTCGCGCCGGCCATGCAGGTTATACACGCGCATGATGGCCGTAATGTAGGACAGGAGATCCTCTTCGGGCAGGAAATCGCGGATCTTCTTCGCCACCATCGGCGTGCGCCCCTGCCCGCCGCCGACATAGACGGCAAAGCCGATGCGGCCCTCGTCGTTTCGCTTCAGGTGCAGGCCGATGTCGTGCACCTGGATGGCGGCGCGGTCGCGCTCGGCTCCGGTCACGGCAATCTTGAACTTGCGCGGCAGATAGGAAAATTCCGGGTGCACCGACGACCACTGGCGCAGGATTTCCGCGTAAGGCCGCGGATCGGCCACTTCGTCTGCGGCCGCGCCGGCGAAATGGTCGGCCGTCACATTGCGAATGCAATTGCCCGAGGTCTGCAGCGCATGCATCTCGACGGATGCTAGTTCGGAAAGAATGTCAGGCGTATCGGAGAGCTTTGGCCAGTTGTACTGAATGTTCTGGCGCGTGGTGAAATGGCCGTAGCCACGGTCATATTTGCGGGCGATATGGGCGAGCATGCGCATCTGCCGGCTGTTCAGCGTGCCATAGGGAATGGCGACCCGCAGCATATAGGCGTGCAATTGCAGATAGACGCCGTTCATCAGGCGCAGCGGCTTGAAGGCATCCTCGGCCAGCTCACCGGAAAGGCGGCGGGCCACCTGGTCGCGAAACTGGTCCACGCGCGCGGAAACGAAAGCGTGGTCGAACTCGTCGTAACGGTACATGATATCCTCAGGCTGCGATAAAGGCCGGGTCGGCGGACGGGTAACCGGCGGCATAATCCATGCTCGGGCCGGCGGCACGGATGCGTTCGCGCAGGCGCAGCGGCCGCAGCTGGCCGTTTACCTCTTCCACCTCGACGACATTGACATCCACCACGAGATTGGCGGAAAAATCCCGCTTGCCGATCGCTTCCAACGCGGCCACTGCTTCGGCATGGCGCGCGACAAGCGCTTCCTGCAGCGTCTCGTTCCAGGTGCCGCCTGCATCCAGCCAGACGGCGATGCCGTCGGTAAGGCGATTGGCGGTCAACACCTTGTCTGTCATGTCTCCATTCCCGTCATCACGTCTGCGGCCGATACCGCACTGCAACCTAACGCCCCTATTATGACAGAGCGTCCGGATGGTTAGAAGAAACGCAAATTCACATGGGCCGAAAGCCGGGTATTTCTGTTCCGAGATCGGCCCGGCGAGGGAAAAATAAGCCTTTGGACGTTGCGCTTTCATCCGTGACCTTGCGATAGAGGAGAATGATGAAAAATCGTTCCCCTTGTCTTTTGGACGGCCTATGATGGCTATCATCATCCTCATCCAGGGACAGTTGCCGTGACCACACCCGCCCTTGCCTCGCGCCTTCTCGACGTGATCGAACAGGATATAATCCCCTTGACGGCGCGCGGGGTGGAGACCGGCAACAAGCTGTTCGGCGCCGCCATCCTGCGCAAATCGGATCTGTCGCTGGTGATTGCCGAAACCAATAACGAGCTCGAAAATCCGCTCTGGCACGGTGAAGTGCACACGCTGAAACGCTTTTACGAGATGGGAGAAAAGCCGGATACCCGCGACCTCATCTTTCTTTCGACCCATGAGCCCTGCACCATGTGCATGTCGGCGATCACCTGGGCCGGTTTCGACAATTTCTATTATTTCTTCAGCCACGAGGATTCGCGCGATGCCTTTGCCATTCCGCACGACCTGAAGATCCTGAAGGAAGTGTTTGATCTGGAACCCGGCGGCTATCGCCGCAAGAATGCCTTCTGGAACGCCTTTGCCATCACCGATCTGGTGGAAGGCGCAGAGGGCGACGAGCGCCAGCGCATGCGGCACAAGGTGGCGGCCCTCAAAGCCCGCTATGACGCGCTCTCTGCCACCTACCAGGCGAGCAAGAGCGGCAACAGCATTCCGCTTGCCTGACCCATCTCCACCGACACGTTTTGCCACGACACAAGGATGCCGCCATGCAGCCCTCGCAGGATATTCTGCGCCTCCTCGACCTCATGTCCGCCCTTCGGGATCGCCAGACCGGCTGCCCCTGGGATGTCGAACAGACGTTTGAGACGATCAAGCCCTACACGATCGAGGAGGCCTATGAGGTTGCCGATGCGATCGAGCGCAACGATATGGAAGACCTGAAGGACGAGCTGGGCGATCTCCTTTTCCAGGTGGTGTTTCACGCGCAGATGGCGTCGGAAGCGGGCGAATTCCAGTTCGGCGATGTGGTGGAGGCGGTGATGACGAAGATGATCCGCCGCCATCCGCATGTCTTTGCCCGCTCGGACGTCTCGACGCCCGACGCCGTCAAGGTGCAGTGGGACGAGATCAAGGCGGCCGAAAAGCGCGAGCGGGCGGAACGCCGCGCCCGGCGGGGCCTCACCGACGATTCAAAGTCAGGCTTTCTCGGCAGCGTCCAGCGCAGCCAGCCGGCGCTCACCGAAGCGCTGAAACTCCAGGAACGTGCCGCAAAGGTGGGCTTCGACTGGTCGGACGCTGAACCGATCCTCGACAAGATCGAGGAGGAGATCGCCGAGCTGCGCGAGGCGCTGAAGGGCGGTGAAGCCCACAAGGTGAAAGACGAGCTGGGCGACCTGATCTTCGCGCTCGTCAATATCGGCCGTCATGTCAAAGCAGATCCCGAGCAGGCATTGCGCGGCACCAATACAAAATTCCGACGCCGTTTCAGGTATATAGAAAAATCACTTCAGGAAGTGAATGTTTCACTTGAAGAGGCCTCGCTGGATCAGATGGAAGAACTTTGGCAGGCCGCGAAGGCTGAAGAGTAAAGGCAGCGCCCGCCCAGACTATTCATCGGGACACTCAATAAATCGGCATCACGGTTCTGACAGATCAATTTGTCGACCGCGATGAAACAGTCTGATGATGGTCACCGTGTCATCATGCACCTGAAAGGCAATCGTCGCGTGTCGACGATAGCCGACAGTGCGAAGCCCATTTCGCTCTTTGCGCCTGCGGCCCCGCTCCGGGAATGTCGCGAACCCAAGGCAATAGGCGTAAATGTCGGCAACATAACGCTCGGCGTCCATCGCACCGGCGCGGGGCAACAGATAATCGTAGAGGTCCTTAAAGTCTGCGACAGCTTACGGTGAAAACGTCACCTTGTGTGTCACTGGGTGTGTCACTGGGTGTGTCACTTCGTTGAGTGAGAAGAACTGCGGCGCTGATCCATATGCGCCTTTATCTGCCCCCAGGCTTCCCCGTCAGGAACTGCACTGGATGGATTAGCGGCAAGGCGATCGACCGTTGGAAGAACCTGTTCGTTGATCCAGTCCTCCAGCCCGGCACTTTCGGCTGCAAGCGATCGAAGGCTTTCGGTGATCACCTCTTCTTCAGAGGCGTACTCTCCGGACCGCACCTTCAAGTCCACCATCTCCGCCAGATCGTGCGGCAGTGTTATCGTCAAGGCGTGGTTCGATTTCATCCGGGCCGTCCTCGTCTGAAGGCATCATCACACCACAACGCCACTGGTAAGGCAAGATCTGCGATGCGCCTGCCAAATCGGTCCCCGGGACAAGGCCAGCTATCAAATGCGGGGTGGGCTCAGCTGGCCTATCGCTCCCAGTCTTCCTTTTCCGCCACCGTCAGCACGCCGAGCTTGCGCTCCAGCGCCTGCGCCTGGTCGCCCGAGAGCCGCAGGTCGAAGGAGACGGATCCGTCTTCGCGGTCTTCGCGGCCGTCGACCAGTGCGTTGTCGTAGATCCACGAGACCAGCGACAGCTTTTGTGGCGGCACGATGATGGTTGTCTCGGTCAGCACGCCGGACAGGCGCTTGGAGATTTCGTCCATCAGCGGGTCGACGCCCTCGCCGGTGACGGCCGAGACGGCCATGACATTCTGGCGGCCGGCGGCTTTTTCCGTGATGGCGGCATGGGCTTCCGGCTCCAGCCGGTCCACCTTGTTCCACACCTCGATGATGCGCGCGTCGCGCTCCTTCTCGTCGATGCCGAGATCGGCCAGAATGCGCAGCACGTCACCCGCCTGCGCGCCATTGTCCGGGTCGGACATGTCGCGAACGTGGAGAATGAGATCAGCCTCCAGCACTTCTTCCAGCGTCGCCCGGAAGGCCGCCACCAGATGCGTCGGCAGATCCGAGATGAAGCCGACGGTATCGGACAGGATGACGGTGCGGCCATGCGGCAGCTTCATGCGGCGAAGCGTCGGGTCGAGCGTGGCAAACAGCATGTCTTCGGCCAGCACGCCGGCGCCGGTGATGCGGTTGAACAGCGTCGACTTGCCGGCATTGGTATAGCCGACCAGCGCCACGATCGGGTGCGGCACCTTGCGGCGCTTGGCGCGGTGCAGCTGGCGCGTGCGCACCACCTGCTCCAGCTCCTTCTCGAGCTTGACGATCCGGTCCTGCAGCATGCGGCGGTCGGCTTCGATCTGGGTTTCACCCGGACCACCCATGAAGCCCGCACCACCGCGCTGACGTTCCAGGTGGGTCCAGCTGCGAACCAGGCGGCCCTTCTGGTAGTTCAAATGCGCCAGATCCACCTGCAGCGTGCCTTCCTTGGTAGAGGCGCGCCGGCCAAAGATTTCAAGGATGAGGCCCGTGCGGTCAATGACCTTGGCGTTCCATTCCTTTTCGAGGTTGCGCTGCTGCACCGGCGTCAGCGGGTGATCGACGATGACGAGACCGGCATCATGCTCATCGAGAAGGCTTGCGATTTCCTCGATCTTGCCGCTGCCGATCAGGGTTGCCGGACGCGGTTGCGCGACGGGAATGATCAGCCCCTGCGCGATCGTCAGGTCGATGGCGCGGGCAAGGCCGATCGCCTCTTCCAGGCGGCTTTCGTCGGTGCGGCGCGGTGCAAAGGCGATCGCTTCGGTCTGCTGCGCGCGGGCGCCCTTGTTCTGCTTGAGAACCGGCACCAGCACCAGCGCCCGCATGTCGTCGCGGTGCTTTTCCGTTTCAGGCACGAGGGATTCGTTGGATGTGTCGCGCGTCGTGGTAATGGTGATCGTCCTTCAGTCACAGGCGGCGCCGGCCGCCCTCTTCAAGATGCCAGATTGAGCGATGGAGACCCCCGAAACGCCGAAGCGGCGGGTAAGGGACACGGGCGCCGACCAGGATGCGCGCATGCAACTGGCGACAAGCCGTCGATCCGCCGATGATGTCGTGGCGCACTCTGCCAGGCCACGCATATCGGCATCGCAGCCCGCTCGTGTCACAAATGGGACGAGCGGGCCCGCAATTCAACCGGCAGGACGGGAAATTGCCGTCATTGTGCCGCTCAGGCCGCGCTCTCTTCGCTTTCGAACATCTGCATCGGCTGGCCCGGCATGATGGTCGAGATCGCATGCTTGTAGACCAGCTGCGAATGCCCGTCGCGGCGCAGCAGCACGCAGAAATTGTCAAAAGAGGTGACGACACCCGTCAACTTGACGCCGTTGATGAGAAAGATGGTGAGAGAAATTTTCTGCTTCCGGACCGTGTTGAGGAAAAGGTCCTGAAGATTTTGAGAACGTTCCGCCATAGCGCCGCTTCTTTCTTTTTTGCCGGCTTAAGCGCCGGAATATTGATCACGCGTGGAAAAAGCGATGGCAAACCCTCTCCTGCCATCCCTATCCGGATGATTGGTTATCAAATCGCCGTCTTTTCCGCAACGCCGAATACTCGACGGCGGCGAGATGGCGAAAAGCCGCCACAACTGTGGGGAAGCGCGGTCCAAAGCCCTTTGGGAGGCCTGCAGCCGCGGCTGCAGGCGCGCCATCGAAGGATCCACGCACGGCCTGGCGCTCCGGTCTGAACAGAGCCGCGGTGCGGCGTTGCGAATCGCCGGGCAATGTCCTGCACGGATTGATCCTGCAAGGAATGGCGGACGCGGCCGGCCTCTCAGAAATACTGGATGGAGACCCGAAACAGCTGCTCGACGTCCCTGACCGCCTTTGACGTCGCGAACAACACGACCCGGTCCTTGGCGCGGATGCGGGTATCGCCGCTTGGACGCAGGACCGTTCCATTGCGCATGATGGCGCCGATGCGGATCCCGGCCGGCAGATGGAGTTCGCGAAACGGCCGCCCAACCAGCGGGGACGTGTCCAGCGCCTCGGCCTCGATCACTTCGGCTGCGCCGTTCTGTACCGCATAGACCGAGCGGATGCGCCCCTTTCGCACATGCTGGAGAACGCGCGAAATGGTCACGGCGCGCGGATTGATCAGCGAATCGATGTTGAGCGAGCCGCTCACCTCGCCCAGCGACGACGAGTTGACCAGGACGAGGTTCGACTTGCAGCCGAGTGCCTTGGCCATGGCCGCACTCAGGATATTGATCTGGTCGCTGTTGGTCAGCGTCACCATCAGGTCCGCGTCCTGGATATCGGCCTGCTGGAGAATGTTCTGGTCAAGCGCCGAGCCATGCAGAACGATTGTATGGCGCAAGTGCTCGGAGACGGCCACGGCCCGGTCACGGTCGCTCTCGATGATCTTGATGCGTGTCTTCGGCTGCATTTCCTCGATGCGCCGCGCAACATAGGTGCCGATATTGCCGGCGCCGGCGATGATGATGCGACCGGCCTCCTGCTCCTCATGGCCGAAGAGGCCGAGCGTGCGGCGCGTATGGTCGCGCTGGCAGATGACATAGGCAAGATCGCCGGCCTGCAACTGGTCGGCCGAGCGCGGCACAAACAGGCGCCCCTGGCGATAGACGCCGACGACGGTGGCGATGAGATCCGGAAACAGCTGGCTCAATTGCTCGAGCGGCGTGCTGATGACCGGGCAATCCTCCATGCATTCGATCGCCACCATGGCGATATGGTCGTCGGCAAAACGGGCCACATCGGTGGCGCCGGGGAAGGAGATGCGCCGCAGAACCATCTTGCCGACCTCGATTTCCGGCGAGATGGTGACGTCGATCGACATGTTCTTGCTGCTGAACAGGTCGGCATATTCGGGCAGGAGATAGCTCTGGGAGCGGATGCGGGCAATCTTCGTCGGCACGCTGAACAGGGCATGGGCCACTTCGCAGGAAACGATGTTCACCTCGTCATACAGCGTGACGGCAATGATCATGTCGGCCTGCTCGGCGCCTGCTTTCGCCAACACATCCGGATGGGCCCCGTGGCCGACATAGCCGCGCACATCGAGCGTCTCGGTAATGGCATTGATCAGCGTGGCCGAGGTGTCGATGACCGAAACTTCGTTGTCTTCCTGCGAGAGACGTTCGGCGATCCCGTAGCCCACCTGGCCCGCGCCGCAGATGATCACCTTCATGGCGTTTCCCTAAAAGGCCGGCGCTTGGGCGACACGGCGTCCGCGATGCGCATCAGACGCCGAGCGACTTCAACTTGCGGTGCAGGGCAGAACGCTCCATTCCGACAAATTCCGCCGTGCGGGAAATATTGCCGCCGAACCGGTTGATCTGGGCGACCAGATAATCGCGCTCGAACATTTCGCGTGCCTCGCGAAGCGGCAAGGTCATGATGTGATGATCGCCCTTGCCCGACATTTTCGGCAGCATGTCGCCGAGATCGGTCGGCAGCATGTCGGCGGAAATCGGGGTGTCGGGGCCATCGGTGCGGGCCAGAATCATCAGCCGTTCGATATTGTTGCGCAGCTGGCGGATATTGCCCGGCCAGTCATGCGCCTGCAGCACGGCCATGGCGTCGTCGCCGATCTTGCGCGGGCGGATGCCGGCCTGTTCGGAGATCTGGCGCATGAAGCCATCGACGAGGAAGGGAATATCCTCGCGCCGCTCGGCCAGTGCCGGCACCTTGACGGGCACGACGGCGAGGCGGTGATAGAGATCCTCGCGAAAGATTCCCTCGCCGATCAGGCTTTCGAGGTTATAGGCGGTCGAGGAAATGATGCGCACATCCACCTTCACCCGCTTGTTGCCGCCGAGCCGCTCGAACTGCTGGTCGACCAGCACGCGCAGGATCTTGTTCTGCGTCTCGCGCGGCATTTCGCCTACCTCGTCGAGGTAGAGGATGCCGCGATGGGCCTCTTCCAGCGCACCGATCTTGCGCGGCTGGCCGGGGCCGCCTTCAGTGCCGAACAGCGCCATTTCCATGCGCTCGGGCGTGATCGTTGCGGCATTCAAGGCAACGAACGGACCTGCCGCCCGCGAGGAGCGACGGTGGATCATGCGCGCCACCAGTTCCTTGCCGGAGCCGGAAGGACCGAGAATCATGATGCGGCTGTTGGTCGGCGAGACCTTTTCGATCGTCTGGCGCAGCTGCGAGATCGCAACGGAGGTGCCGACCAGTTCGGCCGCATCGCCGGTGCGTTTCTTCAGTTCCGTCACCTCGCGGCGCAGCTTGGAATTTTCGAGCGCCCGCTCGGCAATCAGGATCAGCCGGTCGGCCTTGAACGGCTTTTCGATGAAGTCGAACGCGCCGCGCTTGATGGCCGAGACGGCCGTCTCGACATTGCCGTGGCCTGAGATCATCACAACCGGCAGGTCCGGATGGCGCGCCTTCACCTCGTCCAGCAGCGCCAGCCCGTCCAGCTTGCTCCCCTGCATCCAGATGTCGAGGAAGACGAGACGCGGCACGCGGTCGGAAATCGCCGCCAGCGCACTGTCGCTGTCATGGGCAACGCGCGTCTCATGGCCTTCGTCGGACAGAATGCCGGAGACGATGTCACGGATGTCGGCCTCGTCATCCACGACTAGAATATCAGACGCCATAGGACACTTCCTTTTCATTGTCTGTTTGGGGTGCCTCTGCCGCCCGGGGATGCGGCAGAATCACCCGGATCATGGCGCCTTTGCCATGATCGAAATCGGCAGGCGCATCGTGCAGTTCGAGCTGCCCGCCATGTTCCTCGATGATTTTCTTGACGATGGCCAGGCCAAGGCCCGTGCCCTTTTCGCGCATCGTCATATAAGGCTCCAGAATACGGTGGCGGTTTTCCACCGGCAATCCCTTGCCATTGTCGATCACCTCGACCTTGAATTCGTCGCGCGTCTCGTCGAAGGCGGCGCGCACCAGGACGCGGCGCCCGTCGCGCTCCTCATCGCTCGCCACGGCTTCGATCGATTCCACCGCATTCTTGATGAGATTGCCAAACGCCTGGCCCAGCATGCGCGAATCGAACAGGCCCTCCAGCGGCTGATCGCCGAGTTCGCGCTGAAACGTGACGTGGCTGGTGCCCATCTCCCGCAGAAAGATCGCGTCGCGCACGATGTCGCGCAGGTCGGCCCGTTCCTTGGCGGGTTTCGGCATGCGCGCAAAGGCGGAAAACTCATCCACCATGCGGCCGATATCGCCGACCTGTCGCACGATCGTATCGGTGCACTGGTCAAACACGGCGCGGTCGCTCTCGTCGATCTGCTTGCCATAGCGGCGCTTCAGGCGCTCGGCCGACAGCTGGATGGGGGTGAGCGGGTTCTTGATCTCGTGGGCAATGCGGCGCGCGACATCGGCCCAGGCGGTGGAGCGCTGGGCAATCACCAGGTCCGTGATGTCGTCCAGAGTGATCACGTAGGATTCGGTCGAGTTCCGCTGCTCTTCGCGCGTCACCTGCACCGACAGCGTGCGCTCCTTGCCGCCGCGCATGAGGTAGACCTCCTTGCGGAAGTCGGCCCGCGCGCGCCCGGTCGCTTCCTTCAGCACCTGATCGATTTCAGGCGCCACCTCGGACAAGGGCTGGCCGAGCAGTTCGGCGGCCGGAAGCGCCAGAACGTCTTCGGCGGACGGGTTGACGATGGTGATCCGGTTGTCGTCCTCGACGCCGATCACGGCTGCCGTCACGCCGGACAGCACCGCCTCGATAAAGCGGCGCCGGTCGTCGACCTCGTCCTTGGCAACGAGGATTTCGTCGCGCTGGCTGCGGATCTGCGAGATCATCTTGTTGAACGTTCGTGACAGGTTGCCGACATCGCCATCGGCCGAGCGCACCGGCACGACAACGGAAAGATTACCGGTCGCCACGCTGTCGGCAGCGCTGATCAGGAGGCGGATCGGGCGCACGATGCGGTCGGCGACGGCAATAGCAGTCCAGATGGCGGCGAGCAGCACGATCAGGGCAAAGCCCAGATAGAGCACGGCAAACGCCACCTGCAGGCTCATCCGGCCCGCTTCCATCGCCTGGTATTCGGCGCGGTTGTCCTCCATCAGCCGCATGGCGGCCATCACCTTCGGATCGACGGCGCGGATCGTGTAGAGGAAGGCACCGGATATCGCATCGAGCCGGATGATGGCGCCGACGAGGTTCGTCACGCCCGGCGGGATCAGCGTCGGCTGGCCGGCTGCGGAACTCGCCAGTGCATCCTTCGGAATGGCCGGCAGCGGCCGCTCGGTCTTGATATCGGCCTGGGCAATCGCCGTACCGTCCTCGCGCACCAGAAAGGCGCCGAGCAACCCGCGGCCGCGGGCCTGGCGGGTCATCAGGTCGATGAAGCCGGTCCGGTCGAGGTAGAACATCGGGCGGTTGCGCTCGAGGTCATTGGCCATCGAGACGGTCTGGCCCTGCAGGTAGCTGGCGTTTTCCAGCATATAGGCCTGCGCGACATCGAGCGAGGACTGCACGATCGACTGCGTGCGCAGCGAAAACCAGCGATCAAGACCGACATTGAGGGTGAGGCTTGCAAAGATCGCGACCAAGACGGCCGGCGTGATCGCCACGAAGGAAAACAGCACGACGATGCGCACATGCAGCCGGGCCGCCGCCCTGCCCCGCCGGCGCGCCTTCAACAGCCGGCCGACCTCGCGGGCAATCAGATACAGGAGGCCGAGCACGAATAGTGCGTTGAGGACGGCCGAGGCAATCACCACATTGGTGGTCGGTGCAATCGGCGTCAGTCCCAGCAGCACCAGCAGCGTGAAGATCGCACAGGACAACGCGCCGCCAGCCAGCAGCAGGCCAGGCAGGGCAAACGACGCCCTGCGGTCCTGCACCAGCATCGCCGGATCTTCTCCGGCGTCGGTTGCCAAGTCGTCTGTCATTCCGAAATCCACTCCTGATCCCGCAGGACGCGGGATCCATGCACGTCACCGGCCGCACTCGCCGACCGTAAAGCCGAGAACCGACCATGGCGATGCGTGACTATTGAGCAACGCATTGTGGCGAAAATGCAACGAAGATGGTCTTGGTGTCAAGCAGCAAAGGCTCACGTACCGCGCGAACTGCGGTACACGGAGACGCCCAACTCGCGGATTTTCTTGCGCAATGTATTGCGGTTGAGGCCGAGAAGATCCGCCGCCTTGATCTGGTTGCCACGGGTGGCGGTCAGCGCCGCGAGGATCAGCGGATACTCCATTTCGGTCAGCACCCGGTCATAGAGGCCGGGCGGCGGCAGGTTGTCGCCAAAGCTTGCGAAATAGCTGCGCATGTTCTCCTCCACCGCCTGGGCGATGGTGAGATTGCCGGAACGGGCGCCCATCTTGTCGATGGGGCTGTCGGGCACGTCGGAACGCAGCTCCGAATCCATGATCTCGCGGGTGATGACTTCCTGTGGATAGAGCGCCATCAGGCGGCGCACGAGGTTTTCCAGTTCGCGCACATTGCCCGGCCAGGCATAGGCCTTCATCACATCCAGCGCTTCATTGTCGAAACGCTTGGCATCGAGGCCTTCCTTTTCGCCGAGCTGCATGAAATGGCGCACCAGATCGGCGATGTCTTCGGCGCGGTCGCGCAGCGGCGGCAGGCGCAGCGGCACCACGTTCAGGCGATAATACAGGTCTTCGCGGAACAGACCCTGATTGATCAGCTGCTTCAAATCCTTGTTGGTGGCGGCGACGATTCGCACATCGGTGCGGATCGGCGTGCGTCCGCCAACGGTGGTATATTCGCCCTGCTGCAGCACGCGCAGAAGCCTGGTCTGCGCATCCATCGGCATGTCGCCGATTTCATCGAGGAAGAGCGTGCCGCCTTCCGCCTGCTCGAAGCGGCCGGTGGAGCGATTCTGCGCGCCGGTGAAGGCGCCCTTCTCATGGCCGAACAGTTCCGATTCGATGAGGTCGCGCGGGATCGCCGCCATGTTGATGGCAACGAACGGGCCGTTGCGGCGCTTGCCATAGTCATGCAGCGCGCGCGCCACCAGTTCCTTGCCGGTGCCCGACTCGCCGGTGATCATCAGCGTCAGGTCCGTCTGCATCAGGCGGGCGAGCACGCGGTATATTTCCTGCATGGCGGCGGAGCGGCCGACCAGCGGCATGCCGTCCTGCATGTCGTCATCGAGCTTGGCCGGCTTGCGCTTCGGCTCGGCGAGCGCCCGACCGATAATGGCGATCAGCTCGGTCAGGTCGAAGGGTTTTGGCAGATAGTCGTAGGCGCCCTTTTCCGAGGCCTTGATCGCCGTCATGAAGGTGTTCTGCGCGCTCATCACCAGAACCGGAAGCTCCGGCCGGGACTTCTTGATGCGGGGCAGAAGGTCGAAGGCGTTCTCGTCGGGCATTACCACGTCGGTCACCACCAGATCGCCCTCGCCGGCCGAAATCCAGCGCCAGAGCGTGGCGGCGTTGGAGGTGATGCGGACATCGTAGCCCGCGCGGGTCAGCGCCTGGTTCAATACGGTGCGGATGGCCGCGTCGTCATCGGCGACAAGGATCGTAGCGGTCATTTCAAGTTTCCTGTCGTGTTCAAGCTGCGGCCATCATCGGGGTAGCCGTCATCCTTGTGCATGGGCATCAAAACGCGGAAAATCGTACGGCGGGCCTGGCTGTCGCATTCCACGATGCCACCATGGGCGCCGATGATCTTTGCAACGAGGGCAAGGCCAAGGCCCGAGCCATTGGTCTTGGTGGTGATGAAGGGATCGAAGAGGTGCGGCAGGAGATCGCTCGGCACGCCCGGTCCGTTGTCGATCACGCAAAATTCGAGCGGCAGCGAGATTTTTTCGCGGGTGCCGGCAACCGAAAGCCGGATGCCCGGGCGATAGGCGGTCGTCAGCATGATCTCGCCATCCTGCTGGTCGCCGATCGCCTCCGCTGCATTCTTGATGAGGTTGAGAAACACCTGCACCAGCTGGTCGCGGTTGGCATAGACCGAGGGCAGCGAGGGGTCGTAGTTTTCCAGAATCTTGATGTCGCGCGCAAAGCCGGCCTTGGCGATCGCCTTCACATGGTCGAGCACCGAATGGATGTTGAGCGGCAAGCGATCCACCGGGCGTTCGTCGGAAAACACCTCCATGCGATCGACCAGCGAGACGATGCGGTCGGTCTCGTCGCAGATCAGCCGCGTCAGCGAGCGATCCTCGTCGGGTACGACCGTTTCCAGAAGCTGGGCGGCGCCGCGAATGCCCGACAGCGGGTTCTTGATCTCATGCGCCAGCATTGAGGCAAGGCCCGTCACGGACCGGGCAGCGGCCCGGTGCGTCAGCTGGCGGTCGATCTTGTCGGCCATGCTGCGTTCCTGGAACACCACCACCACCGAGCCCGGCTCGCTGACGACGGGGGCCACGTAGAGATCGACCAGCTTTTCCTGGCCAAGCCGCGGCGAGGACAGATCGACGCGGTATTCGTTGACCGGCGCGCGACGGTCGCGCACCTGATCGATCAGCGCCAGAAGCGGGCTGCCGAAGGGGATGAAGGTGGAAATCTTGTTGCGAGCTAGATGCGCGGCACTCGCGCCGAAAAAGGCTTCCGCCTCCCAGTTGGCAAAGGCAATGCGCCCGGTATCGTCAACGAGGATGACCGGGTTCTGCACCGAGTTCAAGACCGCCATGGCCAGCGGATTGTTGCCGCTGCCATCGTGCGAGGTCGTGCTCATGCTGCCTCCCTGCTGGCATTGCCGGCCCCTGTGGCAATCGCGTCCCAGAGGGTGCGCGCAACCACGGCGGCATTTTTCTCCGTCATCAGTGCTGCCTTTCGTTCCGCCGGAAAATCCGGCGCACAGCGGTCGAGATACCAGCCCACATGCTTGCGGGCATGGCGAAGACCGGATTCGTGTCCATAAAATTCGAGCATCGATTCGTAGTGTTCGCAGGCGATATCCGCCCTTTGGCGAGCCGCCGGCAGGGGATGGCCGGCAAGCACGCCCGGATGCCAGGGACGCCCCTCGGCACCACGGCCCAGCATCACGGCATCGGCGCCGGAGCGGCGAAGGATCTCATGCGCATCGCTCAGCGTTTCCACGTCGCCATTGGCAACCAGCGGAATGGCGATCCCTTCGCGCACGCGGGCAATCGCATCCCAGTCGGCGCGGCCCTCGTAAAACTGCATGCGAGTGCGGCCATGCACGGTGATCATCGAAACGCCGGCCTGTTCGGCGCGACGGGCAATCTCCGGTGCATTCAGCGAATTCTCGTCCCAGCCGAGCCGCATCTTGACCGTGACCGGAACCGATACGGCAGCCACCACCGCCTCGATCAGCGACAGCGCGTGGTCGGGATCGCGCATCAGGGCCGAGCCGGAATAGCCGCCGGTTACCTTCTTGGCCGGACAGCCCATGTTGATGTCGATTATATCGGCTCCGTGCGCTTCCACGATCCGGGCAGCCTCTGCCATCCAGTAGGCTTCGCGCCCGGCAAGCTGTACCATGTGCGGGCGGATGCCTGTACCCTTCAGACGCTCCCATGATTCGCCGCGATTGTGGACAAGCTCACGGCTGGCTACCATCTCGGTGACCACCAGCCCTGCCCCGTGGCGCCAGGCGAGCTGGCGGAAGGGCAGATCGGTCACGCCCGACATCGGCGCAAGCACCACGCGATTGCGAATGGCGACAGGCCCGATGGCAAAAGGACTGGCAAGATCCGGAGAATTCAAGTGATGATCTTTCGGGCACATGAGATTTCTGCACTATTTTTATTCACAGATTGCGCGTTTGCCAAGAGCAATTCCCAAACTGCGTTATTTCTGAGCGACGTGCTGGAAATGGGCGTTTTGAGTCTATAGTTCTGCCCCTGTCAACTCATCACGTCCCGCAATTCCGCCAATCCCATCAGTTAGCGACCCCGGCAGGCAGTTTCATGACAATCGGCATCGTTATCGTGGCAGCAGGGCGTGGAGAGCGCGCCGGCTCGCCAGAGGAAGGCCCCAAGCAGTATCGCCGCATCGGCGGCGAGGCGGTGATCCGCCATACGCTGAGGCAGTTTCTCACCTGGCAGCGCTCCGGCCCCATCGTAGTGGTGATCCATCCCGATGACGGCGCGCTGTTTGCCGATGCGGTGCTGGATTTGCCCGGCGCGAACGCGCTGATCACCACGTCGGGCGGGGAAACGCGCCAGCAATCGGTGTTTGCCGGCTTACGGGCGCTCTCCAAAACCTCGGCAACGCATGTGATGATCCATGATGCCGCCCGGCCCTTTGTCGATCACGCGCTGCTTGAGCGGATTGCCGAGGCCTTCGACGCAGGCGAAGACGCCCTTCTGCCGGCGATGGCTGTCACCGATACGCTGAAGCGGGCGGGTGTCGATGGTGTTGTGCATGAAACAGTGCCGCGTGCCGCGCTCTATGCGGCCCAGACGCCACAGAGCTTTTCGCTTTCGGCCATTCGCGCCGCCCATGAAAAGGCCGCCGCGCTCCGGCGTGACGATTTTACCGACGATGCCTCGATTGCCGAATGGGCCGGACTGACGGTCCGGCTGATCGAGGGCTCACCCGACAATGTGAAACTGACGATCAAGCGAGACCTTGCCATGGCCGACGAAAAACTCTCCGCAGCGCCGCAGCTGCCCGATGTGCGCACCGGCAATGGCTATGACGTGCATCAGCTGGTGCCGGGCGACGGCGTGACGCTCTGCGGCGTGTTCATTCCCCATGACCAGAAGCTCAGCGGCCATTCCGATGCGGATGTGGCGCTGCATGCGCTGACGGATGCGCTGCTTGCCACCTGCGGCGCCGGCGATATCGGCGATCATTTTCCCCCAAGCGACATGCAGTGGAAGGGGGCGGCCTCGCGCATCTTTCTGGCGCATGCGGCCGATATCGTGCGCCAGCATGGCGGCATCATTACCAATGCCGATATTTCGCTGGTGGCGGAAGTGCCGAGGATCGCGCCGCACCGCGAGGCCATGCGCCGCAATCTTTCCGAAGTTCTCGGCATTTCCCTTGATCGATGCTCGGTGAAGGCCACCACCAACGAAAAGATCGGCTTTATCGGTCGCAAGGAAGGCATTGCAGCGATTGCCACGGCAACCGTCGTTTACGGCGTGCTGAAGCCATGAGCCTGTTTCCCGCGACCATAGACGCGCTGGCTGAAGAGGTCATCCGGCTTTACGCGGCACGCGGCTGGCAGGTGGCGACGGCCGAATCCTGCACCGGAGGGCTGATTGCCGGGGCGCTGACAGGCGTTTCCGGATCGTCTGCGGTGGTCGACCGGGGTTTCGTCACCTATAGCAATTCGGCAAAGCAGGAACTGATCGGTGTCGATACGGCAACGCTTGCCACCTATGGCGCGGTGTCGCGCGAGACCTCGCTGCAGATGGTCCGGGGCGCGCTCTGGCGCTCGCGCGCGACGGCCGCGGTCGCCGTCACCGGCATTGCCGGTCCCGGTGGCGGTTCTGCGGAAAAGCCGGTCGGTCTTGTGCATATCGCCGCGATGACAAAATCGGGCGCCCTCCTCCACCGCGAGATGCGCTACGGCGATCTGGGGCGCGACGCCGTTCGTCTTGCAACGGTCGAGACGGCGCTCAGCCTGCTCGTTTCCCTTGCTCAGGCATAAATCTTGTCGGCGCGGGCTTCGAACGCCTCGGCAAACATGCGGAACGCCCGGTCGAACATCGAGCCCATCACGGCGCCGAGAATGCGGCTCTTGAACTCGTAGTCGATGAAGAAATCGACCACGCAGCCCTCCGGCGTCGGCGAGAATTGCCAGCGGTTGTCGAGATACTTGAACGGACCCTCTATATATTTGACGTCAATCGTCAACTCGGCCGGATTGAGCAGGACCTGGGTCGTAAACGTCTCGCGGATCGCCTTGTAGCCGACGGTCATGTCGGCCACCAGCAGCGTCTTGCCGTCGCGCTCCTTGCGCGAGCGCACGCTCAAACCGTCGCAGAGCGGCAGGAACTCGGGGTATTTCTCGATATCCGCCACGAGCGCGAACATGTCTTCTGCGGAATGCCGGACGGGGCGGTGATTTTCAAACTTTGGCATGGCACTGAGCTAGTGGGCGTAAGAGGGATTGGCAAGTGGCAGTTGGTCGCGCGTCGCTTGGAGTTTTTCTAGAGAGCCCTAATGCGAATTTAACTTTTATCACCAAGAATTGTGGCACACGTTTCGCGCAGAACGCCACGTCCGGTTGATGGATGATCAACCGGCATGCCTGTCCGCGTGACAGACGCGAAGCCGGCGGGCGTAAGCCTGTCGAAGAGCAATCGGCATATCCATGCGACCAAACAATGCGGCAAGAATGACGGACGATTTCACCCAGGTTATGCGACTGCTCGAATCCGCCCGGCAACTGGCTGAAATGAACAACCTGTCGATGCTGGTCTATCTGGTGGAGGTCGCCAAGGCGGAGGCGCGCAGCCACCGCTTCGAACTGCGCGAGCGCAAGCGCGGCCAGATCGTCACCGACGACTAGGCCTATTCGGCCGCTACCAGCAGCTTCTTCTCGCGTGCCGCCTTCAGACGGGCGAAATCGTCGCCGGCATGGTGCGAGGAGCGGGTCAGCGGGCTTGACGAGACCATCAGGAAGCCCTTCGTATAGGCCACCGTCTCGTAGGACTTGAACTCTTCCGGCGTGACGAACTTTTCCACCTTGTGGTGCTTGCGCGTCGGCTGCAGATACTGGCCGATCGTGAGGAAATCGACGTCTGCGGTGCGCAGGTCGTCCATCAGCTGCAGCACTTCGTTGCGCTCCTCGCCAAGGCCGACCATGATGCCGGACTTGGTGAACATGGTCGGATCGAGTTCCTTCACCCGTTGCAGCAGGCGCACCGAGTGGAAATAGCGCGCCCCGGGCCGCACCGTTAGATAATTGCCGGGCACCGTTTCCATATTGTGGTTGAAGACGTCGGGCTTGGCGGCCACGACGCGTTCCAGCGCGCCCGGCTTCTTCAAAAAGTCCGGCGTCAGGATCTCGATCGTCGTCAGCGGCGAGGCCGCACGGATCGCCCAGATTACCTTTTCGAAATGCTCGGCACCGCCATCGTCCAGATCATCACGGTCGACGGAGGTGATGACGACGTGGCTGAGGCCCATCTGCTTGACGGCCTTTGCGACATTTTCCGGCTCGTCCTGGTCCAGCGCGTTGGGCTTGCCGGTCGCCACATTGCAGAAGGCACAGGCGCGGGTGCAGATCTCGCCCATGATCATGAAGGTTGCGTGCTTCTTGTCCCAGCACTCGCCGATATTCGGGCAGCCGGCCTCCTCGCACACGGTCACAAGCTTGTGGCTGCGCACCAGTTCGCGGGTTTCCTGATAGCCCTTGGAGGTCGGCGCCTTGACGCGGATCCATTCCGGCTTGCGCATCACTTCCGTGTCGGGGCGGTGCGCCTTTTCCGGGTGGCGGGCACGCTTGGTCTCGTCGGCGGGCGAGATCCTGTCAAGAATTGTAACCATGACGAATTGCTTTCCTGACCGCTTCACGCGGCTTTAGCGTCTCACAAGTTTGGCGACAAATAGCAGAGCGCAGGCGCCAATGAAACCGGTGACCAGACCACCCCAGGCACCGGGCTCCACCCAGATGCCGGCACGCTCCAGAATGGCGGTCGCCAGGGCCGCCCCGACAACGCCGATGACGATATTCATGAAGACGCCGAAGCGCAGATCCATCAGCATGCCGGCCAGCCAGCCGGCCAGACCGCCAATGATGATCGTTCCCAAAAAGCCCAAGCCTTCCATGATCGCCCTTTCCGTATGTGCATGTTCCATATGGCCCCTGCGGAACCAAATCGCAATGCATGCCGTGATGGAGCCCGGATGAGAGACGAACGCCTCTCATCCTCAGACACCACCGTCTTCCCGCCTTGCCGGGAAGACCGGATTCTTATCCTTCCTCACGCACCGGCGCATCCTCGCGCCGGGTCTGCGGACATGTCCGCCCTCAGGCGTTCAAGACCTTGCCATAGGCGTCGAGCACACTTTCCTTCATCATTTCCGACAGGGTCGGATGCGGGAAGATGGTGTGCATCAGCTCTTCCTCGGTCGTCTCGAGGTTCATGGCGATGACAAAACCCTGGATCAGTTCGGTGACTTCCGCGCCGACCATATGCGCGCCAATCAGCTCACCGGTCTTCTTGTCGAAAATGGTCTTCACCATGCCCTGGTCCTCGCCAAGCGCGATCGCCTTGCCGTTGGCGGCAAAGGAATAGCGGCCGACGCGGATATCGCGGCCTTCCGCCTTGGCCTTGGCTTCCGTCAGGCCGACCGAGGCGACCTGCGGGTTGCAATAGGTGCAGCCGGGGATCTTTGCCTTGTCCATCGGGTGGACGCCCGGAACGCCGGCGATCTTTTCAACGCAGATGACGCCTTCGTGCTCGGCCTTGTGGGCCAGCATCGGCGGACCGGCCACGTCGCCGATCGCGTAGAGGCCCGGCACGTTCGTCTTGCCATAGCCATCGATGACGATGCAGCCGCGATCGGTCTTTACACCAAGCGCTTCAAGGCCAAGATTTTCGATATTGCCCTGCACGCCGACAGCCGAGATCAGGCGATCAGCAGTGATCGTCTGGGTCTTGCCGTCCTTGGTCTCGACATGCGCCGTGATCGAATCGGCGCCCTTTTCGACCTTGGACACCTTGGCCTCGGTGATGATCTTCAGGCCGCGCTTTTCCAGCTGCTTGCGGGCGAAGGTGGAGATTTCCACATCCTCGACCGGCATGATGTTGGCCATCAGTTCAACCACCGTCACATCGACGCCCATGGAGCGATAGAAGGAGGCAAACTCGATGCCGATGGCGCCGGAGCCCATGACGACCATGGATTTGGGCATAAAATCGGGCTTCATCGCCTCGAAATAGGTCCAGATCAGCTTGCCGTCCGGCTCGATGCCGGGCAGCGCGCGCGGGCGGGCGCCGGTTGCGATGATGATATGCTTGGCCGTGTAGGTGCCCTCGCCCAGCACGCCCTTCGGCACCGGGTTCTGCGGCTGAACGACCGGCTTCGTCATCGGGCCGACGACGATCTCGCCCGGCTTGGTGAGCTTGGCTTCGCCCCAGATCACGTCGATCTTGTTCTTCTTCATGAGGAAGCCGACGCCGCCGTTGAGGCGTGCGGAGACGCCGCGCGAGCGGGCCACGACATCCTTCACATCCGCCGTCATCGAACCGTTCAGCGTCAGGCCGAAGGATTTTGCATGATTGGCATGATCCAGGATCTCGGCGGAGCGCAGCAGCGCCTTCGTCGGGATGCAGCCCCAGTTGAGGCAGATGCCGCCCAGATGCTCGCGCTCGACGATGGCCGTCTTCAGCCCGAGCTGGGCTGCTCGAATGGCGGTGACATAGCCGCCCGGACCCGAGCCGATGATGATGATGTCGTAGGACTGAGCCATGGCGCTTCCACTCCTTGGATGATCTCGAAATACGGCCAAAGCCGTTTCCTGTTCTTTTATCCGGGAGCGGGCGCTGCCTTAGCCGCCTAGACCTCGATGGTCTCGGGCCTCGGCTCGGCCAGCGTCAACATCCCGTACAGTTCGTCCTTCAATGCCAGGCGCTGCTTGCGCAGCTCTGCCACGAAAAGATCATCGCTGGGCTCGATATCGGTTTCGGCCCGATGAATGCGATGATTGATGTCTTCATATTCCACCGCAAGCCGGTGGAAATGACCGTCCGTCTCCCTCAAGTGCCGCATCAGCACCAGATGATCCGGAAATTCTTCCGCAAGGTGATGGGGTGTGTTCGACATGACATGTCCTCCGTTCGGGATGAGATGTCATAGTGCAACCACAGGCTTTTCCTCTCCTTGACCCTGATCAAACTGACTGGGCCTCAAAGCCCCAGCATCATGCGCACGACCGGCTCCAGACCCCGTCCGAGCGCCCGGGTATTTTCTGCATCGAGGTGAATGCCATCGAGCGGTGTGGTCTGGCACACCGATCCGGCATCGAAAAAGCTGCAGCCCATCTCGTCGGCGAGATCGCGGTAGAGGCTCGCCAGCATGGCGGACTCTTCCAGAGAATCGCGAAACATCGCGGCAAACGGCACATTGGCCGTCTCGCAAATCTTCGGCGGCGAAACGAGCAGGATGTCCGGTGCGTCGAAATCGCTGCCCCAGACATGGTAGTAGACCAGATTGACCAGCCGCTTCATGCCGCGCACCGCCGCAAAGGCCGATCCGGCAGGCCCCCGCTTCAGATCATTGGTGCCCAGCATGATGATGATGAGATCCAGAGGCGCATGCGTCTCCAGAAGGCTCGGCAGAAGTTTCGCGCCGTTCCTCTCGCAATCGGCGAGATGATCGTCATAGGCGGTGGTGCGCCCATTCAGGCCCTCGGATATCACCCGGACAGACGGCCCGAGCGCGCTTTCGAGCACGCTCGGCCAACGGTCCTCATAGGCGTGGCGCGACAGTGTGTCCGGGTCATAGCCCCAGGTCAGGCTGTCGCCGAAGGCGAGAACGGTTTGCATCGGCCGCTCCCGGGTCAGACCAGCATGCCCATCGGGTTTTCGATGTAGCGCTTGAAGGCACCGAGCAGCTCGGCACCGAGCGCGCCATCGACGCAGCGATGGTCGGTCGACAGCGTCACGGACATGACATTGGCGATCTTCATCTCGCCGTTCTTGACGACGACCCGCTCCTCACCCGCGCCGACGGCCAGGATGGTGGCATGCGGCGGGTTGACGACGGCTGCGAAGTTCTTCACGCCCATCATGCCCATGTTGGACACGGCGGTGGTGCCGCCCTGATACTCTTCCGGCTTCAGCTTACGATCCTTGGCCCGCTTGCCGAGATCCTTCATCTCCGCCGAAATGGCAGACAGGGTCTTGGTTTCGGCCTTGCGGATGATCGGGGTGATCAGGCCGCCGGGGATCGACACGGCAACGCCGACATCGGCATGCTTGTGCTTGACCATGTTGGCTTCCGTCCAAGAGACGTTGGCATCCGGCACGTCGCGCAGCGCGAGCGCCATGGCCTTGATCACCATGTCGTTGACCGAGAGCTTGTAGGCCGGTGCGCCATCCTTGCGGGGGGCGGCATCGTTGAGCTGCGCACGCAGCGCCAGCAGCGCATCCAGTTCGCAATCGACCGTCACATAGAAATGCGGGATCGTCTGCTTGGATTCGACAAGGCGCTTGGCGATCGTCTTGCGCATGCCGTCATGCGGCACAAGCTCGTAGGAGCTCGGGTCGAACAGCTTGAGCACGGCATCGTCGGAAGCGGGCTTTGCAAGCGTCGGCGCAGCAGCCGATGCCGGAGCAGCAGCCGGTGCTGCAGAAGGTGCTGCCTTGGCGGAACCGCCGGCCACAGCCTTTTCCACGTCGGCCTTGATGACGCGGCCCTTCGGACCGGAGCCGGAAACCTTGGCAATATCGACGCCGGCTTCCTTGGCAACGCGGCGGGCGAGCGGCGAGGAGAAGACGCGATCACCGGATGACGCGGGTGCAGCTTCAGCCTTTGCAGCAGCCGGGGCAGCTTCCACCTTTTCGGCGGGCGCTGCGGCCTCGGCCTTCGGTGCCGGAGCAGCCTCCGCCTTCGGCGCCGGTGCTGCAGAACCGCCACCGGCGGCAGCCGTCGCCACATCCTCGCCGTCTGCGGCAAGAATGGCGATCAGCGCGTTTACCTTCACGCCTTCGGTGCCGGCGGCAACGACGATCTTGGCAACAGTGCCTTCATCGACCGCTTCGACTTCCATCGTGGCCTTGTCGGTTTCGATCTCGGCGATGACGTCGCCGGACTTCACCGTGTCGCCCTCCTTGACCAGCCACTTGGCGAGGTTGCCCTCTTCCATCGTGGGAGAGAGGGCGGGCATCGTGATGTTGATTGGCATCTTTCCGCCCTTCCCTTATTTGTAGCAGACGGCTTTGACGGCCTGAACGACTTCGCCGACATTCGGCAGAGCCAGCTTTTCGAGATTGGCCGCGTAAGGCATCGGCACGTCCTTGCCGGCAATCGTCAGCACCGGCGCATCGAGATAATCGAAGGCTTCGCGCTGCACCCGGTTGGCGATGAAATCGCCGACGGAGGCCTGCGGATAGCCTTCCTCGATGGTAACCAGACGGCCGGTCTTCTTCACCGATTCGATGATCGCCGGCAGGTCCATCGGACGGATGGTGCGCAGGTCGATCAGTTCGACGTCGATGCCGGCCTGTTCCAGTTCGGCAACAGCCTTGACCGCATAGGTCATGCCGATACCCCAGGAGACGATGGTGACGTCCTTGCCGGCGCGGTGAATGCGCGCCTTGCCGATCGGCAGAACGAAATCATCGAGCTTCGGCACTTCGAAGGACTGGCCGTAGAGGATTTCGTTTTCGAGGAAGACAACCGGGTTCGGATCGCGGATGGCGGCCTTCAGGAGGCCTTTCGCGTCGGCTGCCGTGTAGGGCATGATGACCTTGAGGCCCGGAATCGAGCTGTACCAGGCGGCGTAATCCTGGCTGTGCTGGGCGGCAACGCGGGCGGCCGCACCGTTCGGACCACGGAACACCATCGGCGCGCCCATCTGGCCGCCGGACATGTAGAGCGTCTTCGCTGCCGAGTTGATGATCTGGTCGATCGCCTGCATGGCGAAGTTGAAGGTCATGAACTCGACGATCGGCTTCAGGCCCGCCATGGCGGCGCCGACGCCGACTCCGGCAAAGCCATGCTCGGTGATCGGCGTGTCGACGACGCGGCGGGGGCCAAATTCCTGCAGGAGGCCTTGCGTGATCTTGTAGGCGCCCTGGTATTCGGCCACTTCCTCGCCCATGACGAAGACATCGCCATCGCGGCGCATTTCTTCGGCCATGGCGTCGCGCAGTGCTTCGCGCACCGTCGTCATCACCATTTCGGTGCCGGCCGGAATGTCCGGGTCGCTTGCAACATCAACCTTCGGGGCTGCCGGAACCTTGGCGGTATCCGTGGTGGCCGTCGGCTCTTCCGTCGACTGGCGGGCCTTGCCGCCGGCAGTGTCAGAGGTGGCGGCCGGCGTGTCGGCATCGGCCTTCGGTGCCGAAGACCCAATCGAATCGGCGCTTTCACCGTCCTGCAGCAGCACGGCGATCGGCGTGTTGACCTTGACGTTTTCGGTGCCGGCGGAAATCAGCAGCTTGCCGATGACGCCTTCGTCGACGGCTTCCACTTCCATGGTGGCCTTGTCGGTTTCAATTTCGGCGATCACGTCGCCGGAGACGACCTTGTCGCCCTCGTTTTTCAGCCACTTGGACAGCGTGCCTTCTTCCATGGTCGGAGAGAGGGCGGGCATCAGGATATTGATAGGCATGAGGTTCCCTCCCCGAATTACAGCAGGATGTCGGTGTAAAGCTCGGATACATCCGGCTCCGGATCGGCCTGGGCGAAATCGGCACTGTCGGCCACGACGTCACGGACGTCCTTATCGATGGCCTTCAACTCGTCTTCCGAGGCCCAGCCCTTTTCCACCAGACGCAGACGCACCTGCTCGATCGGGTCATGTTCGGAGCGCATCTTCTGCACTTCATCCTTGGAGCGATACTTCGCCGGGTCGGACATCGAGTGACCGCGATAGCGATAGGTCAGCATTTCCAGGATGATGGGGCCCTTGCCGGAGCGGCAATGCTCGACGGCCTCGTCGGCTGCCGCCTTGACGGCGCGCACGTCCATGCCATCCACCTGGATGCCGGGAATGCCGAAGGAGGCGCCACGCTGCGAGAAATCGGTCTGGGCGGAGGCGCGCGACACGGCGGTGCCCATGGCATAGCGGTTGTTCTCGATCACGTAGATGACCGGAAGCTTCCACAGCTGCGCCATGTTGAAGCTTTCATAGACCTGGCCCTGGTTTGCCGCGCCATCGCCGAAATAGGCGAGCGAGACATTGTCATTGCCGCGATACTTGTTGGCAAAGCCGAGACCGGTGCCCAGCGACACCTGCGCACCGACGATGCCGTGACCGCCGTAAAAATTCTTTTCCTTGGAGAACATGTGCATCGAGCCGCCCTTCCCCTTGGAAAGACCGCCGCGACGACCGGTAAGTTCCGCCATGACGCCGCGTGCACTCATGCCGCAGGCCAGCATATGACCGTGGTCACGATAACCGGTGATGACCTGATCGCCATCCTTCAGCGCCATCTGCATGCCGACGACGACAGCTTCCTGGCCGATGTAGAGGTGACAGAAACCGCCGATGAAGCCCATGCCGTAGAGCTGGCCGGCCTTTTCCTCGAATCGGCGAATGAGGAGCATTTCCCGATAGGCCTTCAGTTCCTCGGCCTTGTCGAACTCGGCGATTGCGCCGCCATTGCTCTTTGCAGGCTTCGCTGCCATCTTTCGACCGGCCGCGGACGCGACTTGCTTGGGCGCCATGCACTAACCTCCCTGCGTGTTTGTTTGGTTGCCATCAACATAGGCAAGAAAACACGCCCCAGCAATGCCATAAATGCATGGCTCACATGATATATAAAGCCATGAAAAATCAAGGAAAAAGGAAGATTAACCAGATTTCGGTTAATTCAGAAGTAGCTGTTGAACACAACGATTTCGTCCGCGCGCGACACGTTGAGCTGATAGCGCGCCGTTTCATCGAGCATATCTTTTTCCAGTGAGCCATCGCTCAGCAATTCGACCTGCCGCTCCAGCCCCTTGCGCTTGGTGGTGAGCTTTGCCAGCTCGCCGGCGCGCTCGGCGCGCATCTTCTCGAACTTTTCCGTGGCGATCAGGCCGAGGTCGCCATGCACCGAATGATATCCGAAATAAGAGAGGAAGGCGATCGTGATGACGGGCAGCACCAGACGACCGAATTTCCGTTCCTTGTGATGTCTCGTCCACATGCGAGCAAGATCCTGAAACGCATTACCAGGACCTCACATTCGCACAACTTGCTTAATCAATCGTTGAACCCGGGCCACTTGCGACACCCTGTCGGAAATATTGGCGGGTCTTAGATGCGGCCGCCAGCCGGTGCCAAGCGTGTAAAACGCAAACGGGCGGCAAACCCACCGGTCACCGCCCGTTCCACGATCATGTCTTCTGCGTCAAAGCCGTTGGATCAGGCCTTCAGCACCGAACGGCCGGCAAAGGTCGCCTGCGGTCCGAGCAGTTCCTCGATGCGGATCAGCTGGTTGTACTTGGCAATCCGGTCCGAACGCGACAGCGAGCCGGTCTTGATCTGCCCGCAATTGGTGGCAACGGCGAGATCGGCAATGGTCGAATCTTCCGTTTCGCCCGAGCGGTGCGACATGACGGCGGTGTAGGCAGCCTTGTGCGCGGTTTCCACGGCATCCAGCGTTTCGGTGAGCGAGCCGATCTGGTTGACCTTGACGAGGATGGAGTTGGCAACGCCCATCTTGATGCCGTCGCGCAGGCGCGCGGAGTTGGTCACGAACAGATCGTCGCCGACCAGCTGCACCTTGGAACCGATCTTGTCGGTGAGGTACTTCCAGCCGTCCCAGTCGTCTTCCGCCATGCCGTCTTCGATCGAGATGATCGGATACTTGGCGGCCAGTTCCGCGAGGTACTCGGCCATGGCTTCCGGCTCAAGCGTGCGGCCCTCGCCTTCCAGCGCATACTTTCCGTCCTTGAAGAATTCCGTCGAGGCGCAGTCGAGCGCCAACTGGATGTCGTCACCCGGCCGATAGCCAGCCTTCTCGATCGACTTCATGATGAAGTCGAGCGCTTCCGGGGCGCTCTTCAGGCCAGGCGCAAAGCCGCCTTCGTCGCCGACGTTCGTGTTGTGACCACCGGCAGCCAGTTCCTTCTTCAAAACGTGGAAAACTTCGGAGCCCATGCGCACGGCGTCACGAATGCTGTCCGCACCGACCGGCATGATCATGAATTCCTGGAAATCGATCGGGTTGTCGGCATGGGCGCCGCCATTGATGATGTTCATCATCGGCACCGGCAGCAGGCGGGCATTCGGGCCGCCGACATAACGGAACAGCGGCAGGCCAGCCGATTCGGCTGCGGCCTTGGCAACGGCGAGCGAGACGCCGAGGATGGCGTTGGCGCCGAGGCGCGACTTGTTCGGCGTGCCGTCCAGCTCGCTCATCAGCGTGTCGATGAGGATCTGGTTTTCCGCATCATGGCCGCCGATGGCATCGAAGATCTCGCTGTTGACGGCTTCGACCGCCTTTTCGACACCCTTGCCGTGATAGCGCTTGCCGCCGTCGCGCAGTTCAACCGCTTCGTGCGCGCCCGTCGACGCACCCGACGGAACGGCCGCGCGGCCGATGCTGCCGTCCTCGAGATGGACATCGACCTCGACGGTCGGGTTGCCGCGGCTATCGAGGATTTCGCGGGCGATGATGTCGGTAATGGCTGTCATTGGCTATTCCTGCTCTGGTGCGGTGGAAATCACCGACTGTCTTAATCCAAGAGACGGAAAATACAATGGCAGGCGTATGACAGTGCCTCGCCGGCGCGCGCCGCGTGAGCTGTCTGCCGGGGTGGAGGTGGCGGATCCAGTTGCATTTTTCCGCGTCAATCCAATAAGTTGGGCCAAACGGTAAATTTGGCATTTGTCATTTGGTAACGGCTCCTATGCATAGTTGCTGATAGGCTCAGCCTGGCCAGGTGTGCGCCTATGGTCGACACGCTTATTGCAACCGGATCCTTCATGACCCTCACCATCTCGCGCAGCCTCCTCCTGTTCGGCCTTCTGGTCGGTACCGGTGTTTCCGCCGCCATCGGCATCCAGAAATCCGCTTTCGACCGGCTGCGGGTAAACGGTCCCGTCTATGAGCAGATCATCCATGGCAAGGATCTCGTCGCCGATATTCTGCCGCCACCCCTGTTTCTGGTGGAGACCTATCTTCTGGCAACGGAAGGAGCCTACCATCCGGAGCTTGCGGCGGAAAATCTGAAGCGGATCGCGCTGCTGCACAAGGACTATGACGCGCGAAAGACATTCTGGGCGGCATCGACGCTTAGCACGCAGTTCAAGCAGCAGCTGGCTGAAAAAGTGCAGCCCAGCGGCGACAGATTCTGGAATATCCTCGATAACGACTACGCGCGCGCCGTTGCCGGCGGCGATCCGGCGGCGATCCGAGCCGCCGTCAACAGCCTGAAGTCGGCGTTCGAAGTCCATCGCGCCGAGGTGGATGCCCTGGTGGCCGCAGCCAATGAGCGGCTTTCATCGACTGAAAAGCAGGCCGCAGAGGAAACCGTCACCCAGAACGCGGCCTCATATGCCGCGGGTCTGGCTGCACTTGGCCTTCTGGTGGCGGGCCTGATCGGCCTCCACCGGCGCGCAATCCGGCCGTTGCGCGGCATGCGGGATTACATGAGCATCCTTGCCGGCGGCGATTATTCCAAACCTGTTCCCTATGATGGGCGTGGCGATGAGATCGGCGAAATGGCGGCAGCCGTAACGGTCTTTCGCGGCAACGCCCAGGAGCGCATTGCCGCGCGCCAGCGGCAGGAGGTGGAGCGAGAGCGCGGATTGAGTGCCGAGCGCCAGCAAAACGCCCGGCGCGCCGAGGAAGATGCCACCCGCGCCGGCGTGATCACGGCGCTCAGCAGCGGCCTCGGGCGGCTGGCCACCGGCGATCTCACCAACCGCCTCTCAACTCCCTTTGCCAGCGACTATGAAAAGCTGCGGCAGGAATTCAACGGCAGCCTGCAAACGCTTGAAGACGCGATGATTGAAATCGGCGATGCCATGCGGTCCGTTGAAACCGGCGCCCTCAGCATCGCCCATGGCACCGACGACCTGTCGAGGCGCACCGAATCGCAGGCCTCCTCGCTGGAGCAGGCGGCATCGGCGCTTGCCGAAATTACCACCACCGTTCGCACCACGACCGACCGCGCGCGCGAAGCCAGCAAACGCATGTCCGGCACCCGTGCAAGCGCCGAAAACTCCAATCTGGTTGTGCGGGAAGCCGTCGATGCCATGGCAAGAATCGAAGATTCGTCGAACCAGATCCGCCAGATCATCAGCGTGATCGACGAGATCGCGTTCCAGACCAACCTTCTGGCGCTGAATGCCGGTGTCGAGGCAGCGCGCGCCGGGGAAGCGGGCAAGGGCTTTGCCGTGGTAGCGCAGGAAGTGCGCGAACTGGCCGGCCGTTCCGCCGGCGCTTCCCGGGAAATCCGCCAGTTGATCGATACTTCGTCAAAACAGGTGGATGCCGGGGTGGCTCTGGTGCACCGCACCGGCCAGTCCCTGGGCGACATCGAGCAGCAGATCCAGTCGGTCAACGACCTCATCGGCAACATTGTTTCGGCAGCCGGCGAACAGGCGCATGCGCTCGCTGAAGTCAGTGAAGCGGTCAACCGGATGGACCAAGTGACGCAGCAGAACGCCGCGATGGCGGAAGAAACCAGTGCCGCCTGCGGGGACCTCAATCGCCACACCGCACGGCTTGGCCAGCATCTCGCCCGCTTCAACGTCGGTGGCCAGAGGCAGACAGGCCGCAGCCGGATGGCCTCTTAGGGCAGAGGTGGCCGGACAAGAGCGAATTGTTGACGGGGCGAGCATCGGGCCGCCCCGTCTCATCCGTCAGGATTTGGCAACGGCGTCGAGAGCGAGAAGCTTTTCCAGAAGCCCCTTCAGGTTCTTCAGGTGCACCATGTTGGGTCCATCCGACGGGGCATTGTCCGGATCTTCGTGGGTTTCAATGAAAACGCCGGCGACGCCGACCGCAACGGCTGCCCGCGCCAGCGTTTCGACGAATTCGCGCTGACCGCCGGTCGAGCCGCCCTGCCCGCCCGGCTGCTGCACCGAATGCGTCGCATCGAAGATGACCGGTGCGCCGAGCGATGCCATGATGGGCAGCGAGCGCATGTCGGAGACCAGCGTGTTATAGCCGAAGGAGGCACCGCGTTCGCACAACAGCACATTCGGGTTGCCGCTTTCGGTGAACTTCGCCAGTACGTTCTTCATGTCCCAGGGCGCCAGGAACTGGCCCTTCTTGACATTCACCACGCGCCCCGTCTTGGCCGCAGCCACCAGAAGATCGGTCTGGCGGCACAGAAATGCCGGGATCTGGAGAATATCCACCGTCTCGGCAACCACCGCGCACTGTTCTTCGGTGTGGATGTCCGTCAGCACCGGAAAGCCGTATTCCTTCTTGAGGTCGGCGAAAATCTCCATGGCGGCATCAAGGCCGATGCCGCGCTTGCCGGCAATCGACGTGCGATTGGCCTTGTCGAACGAGGATTTGTAGACAAGGCCGAGGCCCAGTTCGTCGCAGATCTCCTTGATGGCGCCGGCCATCATGAAGGCGTGATCGCGGCTTTCCATCTGGCAGGGACCGGCAATCAGCGACAGGTGGCCGGTGTTGGAAAATACGACGCGGGCCGAGCCCTCGCCGACGGAAACCTCTGGATTGGCTGTGACGGCCATGATCACTCCTCAAATACGAAGGCAGCACCCTGACCGGGGGCTGCGGCAACGACAATGCGCGTGCCACTCTTCTCGAAAGCCACGTCCTTATCAGCAAGCCATTGCGCTGTCACGGCAAGATCCCCCGTGGCAAAGATGAGAGCAGCGCCCTGCAGAGGCTCTGCGACCTCCGTCGTGCCCGCGACATAAGCGGCCGCGCTGCCCAGATGCACTTCGACGGCCCGAGGCTGCTCGACAGACACAAAGCCGTTCTGGGCCTCGATCCGGAAACCACGCTCGGCCGGTCGTGCCGCTGCATCCATTATGGTTTCCAGAACGGCTTGCACGGCCTTCGGCCGCTCGGCGACGAGCAGCAGGCCGCGAAGGCCAAGTACGGCGTTGGCATGCCGCTCCAGATGCGCCCGGTCTGCCGGCAGCGGGTTCAGCCGCTCGCAGGCAAACAGGAAGAAGGCTTTCGACGCCGTTTCGGCAAAGGCAAGGCGAAAACTTGCGACCACGTCCCGTCCGTCTGCCGTGCGCGCGCCGCGGGAAAACTCGAGCAGATCGCCGCCGTCGATGCCCGCCGGTGCAAACCGCGCGCGGTCGGCCACGGCATCCTGTGACGATACCACCAGGGCGGAGAACCCGTCCTCGCCCACCGCGTCGCGGAAGATGCGGTCGCGTCGGGTAAACTCGTTGCCCTGCGCAGCTGCTTCCGCTGCCTTGACCGGATCTGCGACGGACAGTGGCTCGAGATAGGTGCCGTCCGCCAGAAAGACGCAGGCGTTCTGCGTGCCGAACGGGTGGACGGCATCGGGGGCCACGGTGAAGCCCAGTCGCTCCAGCCGCGCGCGGGCGATGACAAGCGAGGAGACCGGCAGGACAAGATGATCGATAAGACGCGGCATGATTCTCTCCGGATAGATCGAGGCGAGCTTAGCGCTCGCTGCATGCTGCGACAAACCGCGCCCAGACTGCGTTTTCACCGACTTTTCAGGGCTTGCGGAACACATGTGGAACATATAGTGTTCGTTCTGGATTTGTTTCCCTTCGAGGTTGTCTTCATGCTCACACGCAAACAGCAGGAACTGCTCCTGTTCATTCACGAACGAATGAAGGAAGCGGGCGTGCCCCCCTCCTTCGACGAGATGAAGGATGCGCTCGATCTCGCCTCGAAATCGGGCATTCACCGGCTGATCACGGCGCTTGAGGAGCGTGGCTTCATTCGGCGGTTGCCGAACCGGGCGCGGGCGCTCGAGGTGATCAAGCTGCCGGAATCCTATGTACCGCCGGCCCAGCCGCGTCGCGGCTTTTCGCCGAGCGTCATCGAAGGCAGCCTTGGCAAGACGCCGGCCGCGCGCCCTGCCCCGCCCGCGCCGCCGGTGGAAGAGTATAGCGGTTCTGCCACCGTTCCCGTCATGGGGCGCATCGCAGCCGGCGTGCCGATCTCGGCCATCCAGAACAATACGCATGCCATCAGCGTGCCGATCGAAATGCTGGGCACCGGCGAACATTACGCGCTGGAGGTCAAGGGCGATTCGATGATCGAGGCAGGCATTCTCGACGGCGATACCGTCATCATCCGCAACGGCAGTACGGCAACGCCCGGCGACATCGTCGTGGCGCTGGTCGATGACGAGGAAGCCACGCTGAAGCGGTTTCGTCGCAAGGGTGCCTCGATTGCGCTTGAGGCGGCAAACCCTGCCTATGAGACCCGTATTTTTGGTCCAGACCGGGTCAAGATCCAGGGCAAGCTGGTCGGTCTTATCCGTCGCTACCATTAAGCAGGGCGGAGACTGGTTGCGGGAGCGTGTCGTCGAAACGGCGCGTCTTCCAGTCGTAGCTGCGGTGCAGGCTCCACGGGCGTGAATGGCCGACATTGGCGGCTGTTGCCGTCCAGTTGGCGCGCGTGGCGCTCTGCGCAAAGCGGATTTCCAGGGCACCCGTCTTGCGGAGCGTCTTTTCCGTCAGCATCAGCGCGCCGGAGCGGCAGGTTTCGAAACGGGCGCGGGCGGCAATGACGATGTCGGAGGTGTCGCAGGCGGTTCCGGCATAGCGGGCATCCTCGATCACCGCAATGCGGATCTTTTCCGCGGAGCGGGCAAAGCAGCCGACCCGGGCGAGGCAGGCGAATCGGCCAGCCGGCGCGGTGCGGAATGCATCGGCCATCGCCACTGCCGCCTCGCGCCGTTCCTGCGTGCTGAGCGCCCGCGCTTGATTGTCTGGATTGTCGATATTGTCTGGCGCACGGCCGTCGCGCGCCGGCGGTTCCGGCGGCGGGATGTCTTCGGCGAGCAGGTCGATGGCGCCGGCTGCGGGCGTTCGGTCTTCACGGTCCTCGGCCGATGCTTTCGGTGGGCTGCCTTTCGGGCCTGCAAGCGGCCGCATCGGTGGCTTAGGGGATAGGTCGGATGATGCCGGGAACAGTCCGGCGGTGGATTTCGCCATGATGGGATGCAGGGTCTTGTCGATCATCAAGGCATTTTGCCACTGGCGATAGATGAATTCGGGTGGCGTGCGGCGGCTGACGGCCGCCTCATTCTCCTCGACGAGGGCCACGAGGGTCGCATCGTCGGACACCAGGAGGTCGGGACGCGCTGCACCTCTGGGCCAGAAAGAGACGGTCAGTGCTACGGCCATAATCGCCGCACCGACCAGCTTCAATCGGGTGCGCAGGAGAACGAGGAGGAGAAAGCCAATCGACGCAAGAGGAAGCAGCCAGACGCTCTGGCGCCCGACAGCCGCATCGCCGCCCCAGCCCGCCACCGTTTCTGCAATGGCAATGACCAGCTGCACGCCATAGCCCATGATCTTGATGAACGGAGCCTCCAGTCCGAACGGCATCATCAGCATGCCCAGCATGCCGGCCGGCATGACGATCAGCGAGATCACCGGCATGGCCGCGAGGTTGCCGGCAAGGCCGTAGGTTGCGATGCGATGGAAATGGGAGATCGAGTAGATCGAGGTGGAGAGCGATCCGATGAGCGACGTCATCACCACCCCTGCCACCATGCCCGATACGGCAGCGGTGACGGCAAGCACCGGCGGCCGGCGGGCGGTGAGCGGATTGTGCTGGTCGCCCCGGAAACGTGACCAGGCGGCGTAGCCCGCCACCAGCGCGACTGTTGCGGAAAACGACATCTGGAAACTCGGGCCAAGCACCGCCGAAGGTGTCAGCACCAGAATCACCACGGCCGAAAGCGCCACATTGTGCAGGCTGATCGACGGACGGTCGAACAGCACGGAGGCCAGCATGATCACCATCATCACATAGGCGCGTTCGGCCGACACGCCAAAGCCGGAGATGAGGTAATAGGCCGTCACCATGGCGATTGCGCCAAGGGCGGCGATCTTCTTGATCGCCACCTCCTGGGCAAGACCGGAAAATGCGCTGAGCAGCAGTCGCGCGCCGACAAAGAAGATACCGGCGGCAAGCGCCATGTTGAGCCCGGATATGGCAATGATATGCGCGAGGCCCGCCACCCGCAGCGCCTCGACGGTCTTGTCGGAGATGGCGCGGCGCTCGTCGGTCACGATGGCTGCGGCAAACGCACCGGCGTCTCCGGGCACGAGCGCGCGAATGCGAGTGCCGATGTCGCTGCGCAGCTCAAACAGCTTGCCGATGAGGGTGGTCGTCCAGCTTTGCGTGATGTCGCTTCCAAGCCTCTGCGGCGGGCCATAGAAATAGCCCACGGCGCCGGTGCCTTGAAAATAGGCAGAGAAGGCGAAATCGGCAAGCCCCGGAAGGGCGGGGCCCGAGGGGGGCGACAGCCGCACCTTGCCGGCGATGCGGTCACCGGTCTCGAACGGTCTGTGTGCAGCGCGGGAGAGGATCACCGCGCGCTCCGGCGGGCGGGCAATCACCGGCGCGGCAGTGGAGACGAGGCGCACCGTATAGCGCCAGCGCCCGCTGGCGGCCGCCTCGCGTTTTTCGACGATGCCTTCGATCTGTGTGGTCATGGGCGCGTCAAGGAGGATGGTCGAGTTGCGCAGGCTTTCGATCTCGGCAAGGGCCGCACCCGCACAGATCAACCCTGGAACCAGCAGCCAGCAGGACATGACCCGCCGGCCCGCCCTTGCCAGCAAGACAGCAGCAAGGATCAGCGGCAGGGCGCAGAAGGCGGGAACGGTGGATGGCGTCGTGGGAGACGTCAGCCAGAGGATGGCGCCAAGCCCCAGAAACACCGGGAGAAACAGGAAGGCGCGCCCATGCGCCTCCTCTTCCGCGCACCATGCCGCCACCTTCGCAGGCCAGGGCGCGCGATCACTTTCGCGTGCGTCTAGAACCGTCGCGTCGAGATCCCGGTTGTGTTGAATGGACGGGAGAGGAAGGGATTCGAAGGCTCTCACGGGCAGCCGGAGACTGCGCGAAAACGCCATCGTCTCGCGCACCGATTCGCCTGCCGGGATGTCCGCCTGCGCCACCGCGCCTCCTCGGAAATCGGGTCATCCACCTTAACCGAAACACAACCTGCACCTGTTTAACTCGCCCGGTCAATCGCAGCTTTCGGCCGCGATTGACCGCCCGCCCTGATTGGATCGATTTAATCGAGCCTGCTGCCGGCCCGCTGCCGGAATGTGGTCTTGCCTGGCCGCGAAGCTGTCGTATGCCGTTGGTTTTCGCGCTGCACAATTACCCGCGCCAAGCGCTTGGCAGCACGCTTTAGATCATATAGCTACTTTCAGAGGCTTCACTCATCTGGCGCGTTTTGCGCCATTCCGCCCATCGGAGGATCAGTATGACGGACACAAGCGCACATCTGGGATTGGGAGATAAAACGGTCGACCTTCAGGTCAAGAAGGGAACGATCGGGCCGGACGTGATCGACATCGGCGCACTCTACAAGAACACCGGTGCCTTCACCTACGACCCGGGTTTCACCTCGACCGCATCCTGCGAATCCAAGATCACCTTCATCGACGGCGACGAAGGCATTCTCTTGCATCGTGGTTACCCGATCGAGCAACTCGCCGAACACGGCGACTTCCTGGAAACCTGCTATCTTCTGCTGTACGGCGAACTGCCGACAGCAGCCCAGAAGAAGGATTTCGATCATCGCGTCACGCACCATACCATGGTGCACGAGCAGATGAGCCGCTTCTTTACCGGCTTCCGCCGCGATGCCCATCCGATGGCCGTCATGGTCGGCACGGTCGGCGCGCTGTCGGCCTTCTATCACGACTCGACCGACATCACCGATCCGCACCAGCGCATGGTCGCCTCGCTGCGCATGATCGCCAAGATGCCGACGATCGCGGCAATGGCCTACAAGTACCACATCGGCCAGCCCTTCGTGTATCCGCAGAACAATCTCGATTACGCATCGAACTTCCTGCGCATGTGTTTTGCCGTGCCGTGTGAAGAGTACAAGGTGAACCCGGTTCTGGCGCGCGCCATGGACCGCATCTTCATCCTGCATGCTGATCACGAGCAGAACGCGTCCACCTCCACGGTGCGTCTGGCCGGTTCCTCCGGTGCCAATCCGTTCGCCTGCATCGCGGCCGGCATTGCCTGCCTCTGGGGCCCGGCTCACGGCGGCGCCAACGAAGCGGCTCTCAACATGCTGATGGAAATCGGCACGCCGGACCGTATCCCGGAATACATCGCCCGCGCCAAGGACAAGAACGATCCGTTCCGCCTGATGGGCTTTGGTCACCGCGTCTACAAGAATTACGATCCGCGCGCCAAGATCATGCAGAAGACCACGCATGAAGTGCTGAACGAGCTTGGCCACAAGGACGACCCGCTGCTGCAGGTTGCCATGGAACTGGAAAAGATCGCGCTCACCGACAGCTACTTCATCGAAAAGAAGCTCTATCCGAACATCGACTTCTATTCGGGCATCACGCTGAAGGCGATGGGCTTCCCCACCACCATGTTCACGGTTCTCTTCGCGCTTGCCCGCACCGTCGGCTGGATTGCCCAGTGGGCCGAAATGATCGAAGATCCGCAGCAGCGCATCGGCCGTCCGCGCCAGCTTTACACGGGCGCTGCCCAGCGCGATTACGTGCCGGTTTCCAAGCGCTAAGACGCCGGTTCAGACCTTTCCTGACATCAAGGCCCGCGAAATTTTCGCGGGCTTTTTCGTGGCGGAATGATTCTCTCGTGCGGGCAAGCTATCGTGAGAATGTGCGCTACAGCCGTAGCGGGAGACCGGAGGAAAAGCATGGATTTCATGAAACTGTTGAAGTCTCTTGAAGAGCTTCTTTACGAGGTCGTGTCCTGGCTGATCTTCTATCCGCTGACGATCTGGCGTTCTCTCGTCAACCCGCTTTACATGATGCGCTATGCCGATGAGGAACTGGCGGACAAGCCGCAGGACCAGTATGACGATATGCTGAGCCCGCCACTTTTCCTGCTTCTGACGCTGTTGCTGGCCCAGTCCATATCCCACGCGATCCCTTCACTCTATGACGATTCCACGCTGCCGCCGATTCTGTCGTCAACCGCCAATCTGCTGATTGCACGCGGCGTGATCTTTAGCGTGCTGCCTCTGGTGATGGCCGTGACGCTGGTCAGACGCAAGAATATAAGGTTGACGCGGGAAACACTGCGGCCGCCGTTTTATGGTCAGTGCTATGTCGCAGCGCTCTTTGTCCTGGTGGCCGGCATTGGCCTCGATCTCATGCTTATCCCGCATCAGGTGGGGCTCACGACAGGCGCCATCCTGTTTGCGGCAGCCGTTACATGGTATGGTCAGGCTGAGGTGCGATGGTTCAAACGCGATCTGCATATCACCACGGCCGCGAGCATCGGTTTGTTCGTGACACGGTTCCTGGTTGCACTCATCGTCATCCTGGTGGTAGCCCTTGCCCTCGGATTGACCCTCAAAAGCTGGAAGTGAGGGCCCATGCGGCTTTGTCCCAGGCCGTCGGATGTCTTGATCAGGAAGCGCCGCTGCCAGTGGGATACCGACTTGCCAGAAGCTCCAGCACCAGCCGCGCGCCTGCTTCGCCGGGCGCCACGGCCGTCGACAACCTGTCCCAGACCACAGCAAAACCTTCGAGCATGGCCCGCCGCTGCGGCGTGTCGGAGGACAGGCATTCGGCCCAGCGGCAGAGATAACCTGGGCGCACCATGTCGTTGATATGCTCGGGAATGACCGGCTGGTCGGCAATCAGGTTCGGCAGCGCCGCCGACCATATCTTTATGCGGCTCGCCATCATGCGGATCAGGAAATCCGTCTTGTAGATGGACACGGTCGGCACGCCGCAGAGCGCCAGTTCCAGCGTCACGGTGCCGGATGCGGCAATGGCGGCATCGGCTTGGGCAAAGGCCTGCCATTTATGGGAAGCGCCGACGGTGATCTCCGGCTTCACCGCCCAGTCGGCCACGAGCCTGCGCACCAGCGCCTCCTGGCGCGGCACGGTCGGCAGCAGGAGGCGCAGCCCGTCATGGCGCGCGGCAAGCAGCGCTGCGGTTTCTTGAAGGGCTGGCATCAGCGCACGGATTTCAGTCCCGCGCGAGCCGGGCAACAGGAGAATTGTTTTCTGCGTGTCTCCTGCCGGCATGGAAGAGCGCAGGCATCGCGTCTCGCGCACCGACACCACATTGGCATCAGCCGTCAGCCTGTGGCCGATGAAGTCGGTCTTCGGCCCTCCAAGGCGCTGCATCGCCTCCGGTTCGAAGGGAAGAACCGCCAGCACCTGGTCGACATAGTCCAGCATCTGCGTGGCGCGATATTCCTTCCAGGCCCACACGCTTGGGCAGACATAATCCACCACCGGCAGATCCGGCAGGACCTTTCGCACGCGCTTTGCCACCCGGTGGGTAAAATCGGGACTATCGATGATCAGCAGCACATCGGGTCGTGCGGCGATGATGGCATCGGATGCCTGCTTCAGCCTTTTGATCATCAGCGGCAGGCGTTTCAGAACCTGCGTGAGCCCCATGATCGACAGGTCGGAAAAATCGAAGATCGAGGCAAGTCCTTCGGCCTCCAGCGCCTCGCCACCGACGCCGACCAGTTCGACCGGCCCCGGATAGGCGCGTTTCAGTTGTGCAATCAGGTCAGCGCCCAGCAGATCGCCCGAGACTTCGCCGGCCACCACCGCCACTTTCAGCGTGCGCTTGCTCATCTTATTCCCTGTCCAGGAAGGCCCGCATCAATGCCGCATACGAAGACGCCGGCGTTATCGGCAAGCGCCAGCATCTCCGCTTTGTCGAGCACCAGTGCCCGCCCCGATTCCACGGCAATGCCGGCAAGGCCGGCCGCAATGACCGAACGAATCGTCGAGGGCCCGATGGTGGGAAGATCGGCGCGTACATCCTGCTGCGGCTTGCAGAGTTTTACCAGCACGCCGCGACGCCTGGCGGAAATCCGGCCCTCGCCGCGCAACTCCGCCACCCGCAGCAACATGCGGTCGGTGCCTTCGACGCCTTCGAGCGCAACAATCCGCCCGCCGACGCTCACGGCGCCCTGCCCGACATCAAGCGTGCCAAGCAGCCGTGCGGCCGTCGCAGCGGTCTGGATATCCCGCTCGTCGTCTCCCGTCGGATGGTGGCGGGTCATGACGCCGGTGTCGGCCAGAAGTGCGGGCACGATATCATGCACGCCCACCACCTGGCAGCCCATGCCCTCGAACAGGCCGATCACCATCTGTAGAACGGTGTCGTCCCCCCCCGACAGCAGCGTCTTGACCACATGCGGCACCTGGATCAGCGTGCGCCAGGTCGGGTGGATATCGCGCCACTCCGGGCGCCGGCGCACGGCACCGGACATCACGACTCGGCGAACACCCTTTTCCCGCACCAGCTTTTCGATGCGCGCCAGATCCCCCACGCCGGCGATGGCATGGTCGAAGGAAGAGAAATCGCGGTCGGTTTCGTTCTTCAGGCAGATGACGAACGGCTCGTCGCCGGCGGCACGCGCGGCTTCTGCGACATAGAGAGGCAGAAAGCCGCCGCCGGCGATGATGGCAAGCCGTCCCGCCCGGTCTCGAACCGAAACCGGCACCACCGTCTCAAGCCTTGCCGCGATGGGGCGAAGAGATGGCCCGGTCGCTGTCAACACCGATGAAATCGATGATTTCCAGTGCTTCCTTGCAATCGAGATAATCGTCGCGAAGGGCGGCCGCCTTTGCGCGGATCGAGCCCTCGCCTTCAAAAATGTCCTTGAAGACGCGGCGCACGCGGTGAATGACGGCGCGGTCGATGCCAGCGCGCGTCATGCCGACCACGTTCAGGCCGCCGAGAAGTCCCGGATTGCCGTTCAGCATGCCGTAGGGGATAACGTCGTAATTAACCGCCGAAAGGCCACCAACGAAGGCTTGGCGTCCGATGCGGGTGAACTGGTGAACGGCCGCCCCGCCACCCAGGATGACGCGATCTTCCACCTTCACGTGGCCCGCCAGCATCACGTTGTTGGACATGATGATATGATTGCCGAGCTGGCAATCATGCGCCACATGGGAATTGGCCAGAAACAGGCAGTTGTTGCCGACGACCGTCGTGCCGCCGCCATCCACCGTTCCGGTGTTCATGGTCACACCTTCGCGCATGGTGCAGTTGTCGCCCACGAAGAGCGTGGTTTCCTCGCCAGCGTGATGGACGCTCTGCGGATCGCCCCCGATGACGGCCATCGGAAAAATGCGGGAACCGCGACCGATCACCGTGCGACCGGTCACCACCGCATGCGAGACAAGCTCGACGCCCTCACCCAGCACCACTTTCGGGCCGACCTGGCAAAACGGCCCGACGACAACGTTTTCGCCGATGACCGCGCCATCTTCGACAACGGCCATCTTGTGAATGCGGGCGCTGGCGGCAATCGTGCTCATGCCGCGTCCTTCGGGCGGATCATTGCCCCGATATCGGCCTCGGCAACCAGAACGCCATCGACCTTGGCATCACAATGGAATTTCCAGATATTGCCGCGCTGCTTCTGCTTGACGACATGGAATTCAACGCGGTCGCCTGGCACGACGGGCTTGCGGAAACGGGCATTGTCGATCGTCATGAAGTAGACGAGATTGCCGGTTTCGCCCTGCTTGCGCGCGCAGATCGCGCCGGCCGTCTGCGCCATCGCCTCGATCAGAAGCACGCCCGGCATGATCGGCCGTTCGGGAAAATGGCCGGCGAAATGCGGCTCATTGGCGGTCACATTCTTGATGCCGATTGCGCTCAGGTCACCATCGATGTCGATGATGCGGTCAACCAGCAGGAACGGATACCGGTGAGGCAGCAGCTTCATGATTTCCAGGATATCCACGGAATCAAGCACGACCTGTTCCTGATCAGCCATTCCTCTCTCCTCTTTTCTTTGCGCGCTCATCCGAACGCGTCATGATCTCGGCGAGGTCGCGCAGGAAATCGGGCATCGGGCGAGCTGGAATGCCGCCATATCGAGCCCCTGCAGGGATGGAAGCGACAACGCCGCTCATCGCCGCAATCTGCACGCCGTCGCCGATCGTGATATGTCCATTGACGCCCGACGCGCCGCCGATCTGCACGCCGTCGCCGATTTTCGTCGAGCCCGCTATACCAGTCCCGCTGGCGATGGCGCAATGGCGGCCGATCTTTACATTGTGGGCAATCTGCACCTGATTATCGATCTTGGTGCCCTCGCCGATCACCGTATCGTCCATGGCGCCGCGATCGACTGTGGTATTGGCACCGAGCTCGACATTGTCCTGGATGATGACGCGGCCAATCTGCACGATCTTCAGCATGCCGGCGGGACCGGGCGCAAAGCCGAATCCGTCCTGCCCGACGCGCGCGCCGTTATGAATGATCACGCCATTGCCGACGAGCGCGCAGATCACCGAGGCGCCGGCGGCAATCGAGCAGTTGCGCCCGATGCGCACATCCGCGCCGATCACGGCACCGGCGCAAATGCGGGTGCCCGCGCCGATTTCGGCATTTGCCCCGACCACGGCCATAGGCTCAACGGTCACGCCCTCTTCCAGGCGCGCCGTCGGATCGATGTACGCTGCAGGCGAAATGCCGCTTCCGGAGACGGTTGCCGGCGATTGCATCGCCTTGGGATGCAACAGCGCCCCTGCCCGCGCAAACGCGGCGTGCGGCTTTGCCGTCAGGAGAACCGGAATATGTGCAGGGATAGCCGAGCGCAGAGCTTCATCGCACAGGATGGCGGATGCCCGGCAGGTTTCGAGTTCGGCGCGGTGCTTGCGCGACAGAATATAGCAGACGTCGCCCTCGCCCGCCCGCCAGACCGGAGAGACGGAGCGGACGAGCCGCTCCGACTGTGTCGGGTCGAGAAGTTCCGCCCCAAGATGCGCTGCCAGGTCACCCAGGCTTACGCCATCATGCGGCGGAAAGAAGTCGTTCTTGTCCATCAGCCATTGCTCCAGAACAGTTTAAAGTCCGCGGTTCTGGATGCAGAAGATCAGAACTGGTTTGCCATGCTGAAGCGGAAGCGCTGCTCTTCGTCGTAGTCTTCCTTGGCAACAGGCACGGCGTAATCGAAGCGGAGTGCACCAAACGGCGAAGCCCAGGTGATGCCGGCGCCGACCGATGCACGGATGGAGCTGTCGGTGCCATTGACCGTACCGCTCGTGACCGGAACATCGTTGCCGTACAGCGAACCGGCGTCGGCGAACAAGGCTGCGCGCAGGCCGAAATCTTCCGGCACGGCCGGCATCGGCATGGTCACTTCCGCCGAAGCGTTGAAGTAGGTGGTGCCGCCGATGGCATCTTCACCAACACGCGGACCGATACCGTCGTTCTTGAAGCCGCGTACCTGGCGTCCGCCGAAGGTGAACTGGTCGAAGACGTGCAGGTTGTCGCCCGTCGACATCACATGACCCGCACCGACCGACAGCTGACCGATAATGTCCAGCTCATCCGACAGAAGGTGGAAGTAGCGGGCACGACCGTAGATCTTGTAGAACTCCGAATCGCCGCCGAGGCCGGCATATTCATGCGTGACGGTTGCATAGATGCCTTCGCGCGGCAGCGTCTTGTCGTCCAGCGTGTTGTAGGTCAGCGTCTGCGAGACCGACGACTGGTCGTAGGTTCCGCCGCGAACCAGATCCTGGAACGGCTGCGACAGGTTGGTCTGCCAGTCATCCGTGCCCTCGTATTTGATTTCCTTGTAGGTGTAGCGGAAGGTCGTCGCCAGATTTTCCGTGATCGGCGCCGTAACGCGCAGGGTGATGCCCTGTTCGTTATAGTCGTAATAGTCGTTCGACGACGTCTGGCTCTTGAACAGGTCGAAACCGGCCGCCAGGCGATAACCGAGGAAATAGGGCTCGGTGAAGTTCAAGGAATAGGTGCGGGCGTTATCGAGGCCGCCACCGGCTGCCACGCGGATGTACTGGCCGCGTCCGAGGAAGTTCTTTTCCTCGATGGAGGCTTCAAGCACGACACCGTCATTGCCCGCATAGCCAGCACCGATACCGAACGAACCGGTCGGCTGATCTTCGACATCCACCACGATCACGACGCGATCGCCAGACGAACCCGGCTGCGTGGTGATGTTGACCTTGGTGAAATAGCCCAGCGCTTCCAGGCGGCGCTTGGCGCGCGTGATCATCGTCTGGTTGAAGGCATCGCCTTCGCTGATGTCGAATTCGCGACGGATGACGTAGTCGCGGGTGCGGGTGTTGCCGCGAATGTCGATCCGCTCGACATAGGCGCGCTCGCCCTGGTCGACCAGGTAGGACAGGCCGATCGTGCTGGTCTGGAAGTTGCGGTCGCCGCGCGGCGTTACGCGAGCAAACGGATAGCCGGCTTCAGCAACCTTCTTGGAGATGGCTTCCATCGACTTCTGGACGTCGCTCGCCTTGTAGACATCTCCGGACTTCGTCTGGACGAGACCCTGCAGGTCCGCACCATTGATGCCGTCGACCGTCGATTCGACCGAGACATTGCCGAACGTGTAGCGCGGGCCTTCCTCGACCGTGAAGGTCAACGTGTATTCGTTCTTCGCTTCGTTGAGAACGGCATCGGACGACACGATCCGGAAATCCGGATAACCGTGGTTGTAGTAGAACTGGCGCAGCGCTTCTTCATCAGCGCGCAGCTTGTCGTCGGTGAACACGTCCTTGCGGGTGAGGAAGGACAGCGGACCGGATTCCTTCGTCACCAGCACATCGTGCAGGCGGCGGCTGCCATAGGCCTGGTTGCCGATGAACTTGATGTCGGCGATCTTGGTGCGATCACCTTCGTTGATGACGAAGGCGATGTTGACGCGGCCCTGGCCGACCGGAACCACCTGCGTGGTGATCTGAACGTCGCCGCGCCCGATGACCTTGTAGGCTTCCTTCAGGCGCGCGATGTCTGCCGTCACCAGCGCTTCGCTGTAGGGGCCGAGCGGCTGCGTGTTGACGATGCCCTGGAGCTTGTCGTCCTTGATCTTGCGGTTGCCGTTGAACACCACCTGGTTGACCAGCTGGCTTTCATTGACCGTCACCACGAGGGTGGACCCGGAGACTGCGATCTTGACGTCGGAAAAATAACCGGTGGCGTAAAGACGCTTCACCGATTCATCGATATCGGAATTGGAGAAATTGACGCCTGGGCGGATCGTCAGGTTGGAGCGAACAGCTTCCTGCCCGGACCGCTGCGCGCCACGCACCTCGACACGCTGAATGGTCGCAGCCTGCGCAGACAAAGGCGAGCTCAGAACGACTACACCTGCACCCGACGCAGCAACACCAGCAGACAGCGCAAACGCCGAGACTGCGTTCAAAAACTTTGAACCAGCTTTCATTTTCAATTCTTACCTTTTTCCGTTGTCCTCGGCGGGGGGAACCCCGACTCCGGCCACGTGTGTCGTTTTACCTGCTTTTGCCCTACAAGCAAGGTATCCCGTTAATTTCTATTTACTTCCTTTAAAGGCGTGACCCAATCGCCACGGCCTTTTTCGATTAGGGTAAACAGTTGGTTTACAACCGACTTTGTCAACCAATCAAATTACTGATGTCATTCCAGGTTGCAAATACCATCAGGCTCAGCACCATGGCCAAACCGATGCGAAATGCAACCTCCTGCGCGCCGGCGCCCAGTGGTTTTCCCCGGATGGCCTCGATGGCGTAGAAGACCAGGTGCCCGCCGTCGAGCACGGGCACCGGCATGAGGTTCAAAAGACCGATCGACACCGACAGGACCGCCGCCAGCTGAATGACCGCCGAAATGCCGAGCGAGGCCATCTGGCCGGACGCCTGCGCCACCCTGACCGGCCCACCCAGCTGGTCCGCCTTCATGCGGCCGGTCACCAGATTGCCGATGTAATGGAAGGTGCCGGTGATGATGTTGCCGGTTTCCGCAATGCCCTCACCCACGGCCTCGAGCGGCGAATAGGTGATGTGGCGGAAGTTGCCGCTCTGCTCGTTAGTGACGATGCCGATCAGGCCCATTTCCACCTTGTTGCCGAACTGGTCGGTAATATCGGTGCGCTTCGGCACCATCGGCAGATCAATGCTTCTTCCCTGGCGTTCGACCGTTACCACAATCGGCGTTTCCGGGCGGATGCTGACATAGCGGCGCACATCGTCGAAGGTGCGGATGGCGGTTCCGTCCAGCGCCACCAGACGGTCGCCCGGCAGGACGCCGGCTTCCGAAGCCGCACTGTCGGGCCGTACCTCGGCAACGACCGGGTCGGAGATCATGCGGCCATAGACGCCGAACAGCACGGCGAAGATGGCAATGGCGAGGATGAAATTGGCAATCGGGCCGGCGGCAACCGTTGCGGCGCGCTTCCAGAGAGCGGCTCCCGCCAGCGTCTGTGCGCGCTCGGCAGGGCTCAGCTGTGCGAGATTTTCCGAATCGGGGCGGCTTGAGGCGTCTTCGTCACCGAAGAATTTCACATAGCCGCCCAGCGGCACCATCGACAGCTTCCAGCGCGTGCCGTGGCTGTCGGTGAAGCCTACGAGTTCCGGGCCGAAGCCGATCGAAAAGGCGGTGACGCGAATGCCGCTCCAGCGACCGACGAGATAGTGGCCCATCTCGTGCACGAAGACGAGCAGCGACAGCACCAGCACGAAGGGGATGATGTAGCCGGTAAGAAAACCGAGGATTGCCATCTGTTGATCCACTTCCCTCTATGCGGCCTTCAAAGACCGAACAGGAACGCTGCCACGGAGGTACCACCTTCTTCGGACCATGCCGCATGCATGATTGCAAGAAGAAATGCCGCAAAGCCGGCAAAAACGAGACCGTCAACCCGGTCCATCACGCCGCCATGGCCGGGGATAAGGTGGCTTGAGTCCTTTACGCCGAAGCGGCGCTTGATGAAGCTTTCGAAAAGATCGCCGACCTGGCTTGCCACAGACAGGCTGAAAGCAAGGATGGCGGTGCGCAGCGAAAGGCTCGGGAAGAAGGCCAGCGACACAAGGCAGCCGGCGGCAATGCCCGACACCGTTCCTCCGATGGCGCCCGACCAGGTTTTTCCGGGCGAGATGCGCGGCGCAAGCTTAGGCCCGCGCAGGGCGCGCCCGACGAAATAGGCCAGGATATCGGTTGCCCAGACGACGGCAAAGACGAACAGCATGGCCACGAAGCCCGGTTCGTCGGCGCCGCGGATGGCAGCCAGCGATATGCCGCTGAAGGCCGAATAGGCAATGCCGGCGGGAAGCCAGCCGGATCCGCCCCGCACCGCAATCAAGAGGATAGCGGTGAGGGTGAAGCCGCCGGCGAGCGGTACCCCCATCCCCTCGTCGCCCACGATCAGGTTGACGGCGACCGACACGACGGCGAGCCAGCCCAGCGCATTGCCGCGAAAATCCACTTCCGAAAGCCGCGTCATACGCGACCACTCGTAGTAGACGAGGACGGCGATGAGCGCCGAGAAGCCGCGGAAGGAGACCCCGCCTGCCCATGTGGCGATCAGCGTGACCGCCATCATGACAATGCCGGAGAGAATGCGCCGTCTGAGTTCGAGCGACATCAGCCAGCCACCGCAGCGGGTGTGGCGGCCGCGAGGCCACCAAAGCGCCGGTTGCGGGCCGAAAAGGTCCGAAGAGCCGCATAAAACAGGTCGCGGTCGAAGTCTGGCCAGTATTGTGGCACGAAGACGAATTCGGAATAGGCCGCCTGCCAGAGCAGGAAGTTCGACAGGCGCTCCTCACCGCTGGTGCGGATGATGAGATCGGGATCGGGAATGCCGGCGGTATCGAGATTCGCGGCAATAAGATCCTGCGTCACGTCCGACGCTTTCAAACGTCCGGCCTCCACCTCGGCCGACAGACGCTTCACCGCACGCGTCATCTCGTCACGCGCGCCGTAGTTGAAGGCGATGATCAGCGTCAGGCCCGTATTGTTGCAGGTGGTCTCTTCCGCCTCAAGCAGCAGCGGCAGGATATCGCCCTGCAGGCCGTCGCGCTCGCCGATGATGCGGATGCGCACGTTGGAGCGATGGAGTTCGGCAAGATCGCGCCGGATGAAGCGGCGCAACAGCCCCATCAGCACCGACACCTCGTCCTGCGGCCGGCTCCAGTTTTCCGAGGAAAAGGCAAACAGGGTGAGGAATTCGATGCCCACGTCACCCGCCGCCTCCACTGTGCGCCGCACCGCTTCCACGCCCTTGCTGTGGCCGATGGTGCGCGGCAGGCCGCGTTCATTCGCCCAGCGTCCGTTGCCGTCCATGATAATGGCAACATGTCTGGGTATAGAGGGCAGCTCACCTTGCACCATGGAACATTCACTCGCTTCAACGTTGAAAACAGTAAATCAGCAGATCTTTATACCTGCATGATCTCCTTTTCCTTGTCGCCAAGCAAACGATCGACATCGGAAATCGTATCGTCAGTCATTTTTTGCACACGCTCCGACTGCGCGCGGCTGTCGTCCTGACCGATCGTGCCGTCTTTTTCCGCCTTTTTCAGCGAATCCATGCCGTCGCGGCGCACGTGACGGATGGCGACCTTGGCCTTTTCTGCATAGTCATGCGCCACTTTGACGAGCGATTTGCGGCGTTCCTCGTTGAGTTCCGGCAGCGGAATGCGCAGGTTCTGGCCGTCCATGATCGGGTTGAGGCCGAGATTGGCCTCGCGGATGGCGCGGTCGACGGCGTTCACCATCGACTTGTCCCAGACGGAGATGCCGAGCATGCGTGGTTCCGGCACGGTCACGTTCGCCACCTGGTTGAGCGGCACGCGCGAGCCATAGGCCTCGACCACCACCGGATCGAGAATGTTGGCAGACGCACGGCCGGTGCGCAGCGATGCGATATCGTTCTTGAAGGCCGAAATGGCGCCGTCCATGCGCCGCTTGATATCGTTGAGGTCGATGGCTCCGCTCATCTTCTACTCCGTTCTCTCAGGACCCTTGGGCAACAGCGTGCGCCAAATGGCCTTTAGTTGTCTGTCACGATGGTCTTGAGACCACCGCCGGTCAAGATCTCTCCGAAGCCGCCCTTCTCGTGGATCGAGAAGACGATGATCGGAATGGAATTTTCGCGCGCAAGGGCAACGGCTGCGACGTCCATGACAGCGAGGCCCTTTTCGAGCACTTCGCTGTGGGTCAGCTTGTCGAAGCGGGTGGCGGTCGGGTCCTTCTTGGGATCGGCCGAATAGATGCCGTCGACCTGGGTGCCCTTGAAAATGGCTTCGGCGCCGATTTCAGCGGCGCGCAGCGCACCGGCCGAGTCGGTCGTGAAGAAGGGATTGCCGGTTCCGCCGGCAAAGATCACCACGCGGCCCTGGGACATGTGGTGCAGCGCCTGGCGCTGCGAGAAGCTTTCGCAGATTTCCGGCATGGCAATGGCCGACAGCACGACCGTATCGATGTCGAGCTTGCGCAGCGAGGTACCGAGTGCGAGCGCATTGATCACGGTTGCCAGCATGCCCATGTGGTCGCCGGTCACCCGGTCGCCGCCCTTGGAGGCAACGGCGACGCCACGGAAAATATTGCCGCCGCCAACGACGATGCCGACCTCGACGCCCATCCGGCGCGCCTCGGCGATATCGGAGGCAATGCGGTCGGCAACGGTAACGTCGATGCCAAAGCCCTGGCTCCCCATCAGGGCCTCGCCGGAGACCTTCAGGAGCACACGTTTGTAGACGGGATTGGAGGATGACATGGAAACTCCTTCGAGGATCGCACCGAGTGCCGGATACACGAAGGGCGCCGCGTTGTCACGCGACGCCCTGACGCTATCCCAATATTTCAGGAAGCGGATATCAACGCTTGACGGTTGCAGCCACTTCGGCCGCAAAATCCGTTTCTTCCTTTTCGACACCTTCGCCGAGAAGCAGGCGCACCATGCCGGTGATCTCGATCGGCGCACCGACGTCCTTTTCGGCTTCCTTCAGGGCAGCCGCAACGGTGAGGTCAGGGTTGATGACGAAGGACTGCGACAGAAGCGCGACTTCCTCGAAGAACTTGCGCATGCGGCCTTCCACCATCTTTTCGATGATGTTTTCCGGCTTGCCCGATTCGCGCGACTGCTCGATGAAGACGTTGCGCTCGCGCTCGGCAACCGCTGCGTCCACTTCCTCGGCGCGGACGGCAAGCGGGCTGGTGGCGGCCACGTGCATGGCGACCTGACGGCCGATTGCCGTCAGCGCTTCCTTGTTGCCGGTCGACTTCAGCGCGACGAGAACGCCGAGCTTGCCGAGGCCGTCAGCGGCAGCATTGTGCACGTAGGTGGCAACGACGCCATCTTCGACGGACAGCTTGGCGGAGCGACGCAGGGACATGTTTTCGCCGATGGTGGCGATGGCGTCCTTGATCGTCTCGGAAACGGACTTGCCGGTTGCCGGGTAGCTGGCGTCCGAAATGGCAGCGACGGAACCGTCGGTCGACAGGGCAACCGAAGCAATGCCGCGCACCAGATCCTGGAAGGCGTCGTTGCGGGCAACGAAGTCGGTTTCCGAGTTCAGCTCGACGACCACGGCGCTGGTGCCGGACGACGCAATGCCGACGAGGCCTTCAGCGGCGGTGCGGCCCGACTTCTTGTCGGCCTTGGCAATGCCCTTGGCGCGCAGCCAGTCGATCGCGGCTTCCATGTCGCCAGCGGTCTCGGCGAGCGCCTTCTTGCAGTCCATCATGCCTGCGCCGGTCTTTTCGCGCAGTTCCTTCACCATTGCGGCTGTGATTTCGCTCATGTTTGCCTCTTGTCCAATCTGGGGATGCGCCTGCCGGAGTTTCACGGCCGGCGCCCGTTGGGGCACGAATGTACCCGGAAATATGACAGCGTGATGAATGGTCGTCCGCGCAGTTTCACGGCAACAGTGGCAGAACAGGTTCCGCCGGCGCAGGACGCCTGGAATGGAGACCGCCCTTCGGCGATCTCCCGGATGTCACGATCCGGCACCAAGGGCCGGAGCGTTTGACGCCTTCAATCAGGCTTCGGCAGCTTCGTCCGAGAGAGCCGGCTCGATCGGAGCTTCGGCAGCAGCGCCGATGTCGCGACCGGAAGCGCCCTGCTGGCGAGCGATACCGTCGATGGCAGCGCGGGCAACCAGGTCGCAGTAGAGAGCGATGGCGCGCGATGCGTCGTCGTTACCCGGGATCGGGTAGTCGATGAGGTCCGGATCGCAGTTCGAGTCGATGATGGCAACGACCGGGATGCCGAGGCGCTTGGCTTCGTCGATCGCGATCTTTTCCTTGTTGGTGTCGATGATGAACATCAGGTCCGGAGTGCCGCCCATGTCGCGGATACCGCCGAGAGCCTTTTCAAGCTTCTCGCGTTCGCGCTCGAGGTTCAGGCGTTCCTTCTTGGTGAAGCCCGAAGCTTCCGAAGCCAGGATCTCGTCGAGCTTGCGCAGGCGCTGGATCGAGTTCGAGATGGTCTTCCAGTTGGTCATCATGCCGCCGAGCCAGCGGGAGTTGACGTAGTACTGGGCCGAACGCTTTGCCGAATCGGCGATCAGTTCGGAAGCCTGACGCTTGGTGCCGACGAACAGAACGCGGCCGCCACGGGCAACGGTGTCAGAAATGACCTGCAGGGCGCGCGACAGCATCGGAACGGACTGAGCCAGATCGATGATGTGGATGTTGTTACGATCGCCGAAGATGTACGGCTTCATCTTCGGGTTCCAGCGGTGCGTCTGGTGACCGAAGTGAACGCCAGCTTCCAGAAGCTGACGCATGCTGAAATCAGGCAATGCCATGCCTTTTTCTCCTTGTTTCCGGTTTAACCCCCGCGAAACGAACAGCCGCCCGGAAGGGCAGGCCACCGGCGGAACGGACCGGATTTCTCCCGGCCAATCCCAAGTTTCGCGTGTGGAATGGTGGTGCGCATAACGGTGTTTCGGCCCAAATGCAAGCGCTTGCCGTGAAAAAGCGCCGCAAGGGCTGTGTCATGCCGCAGACGAGGGCGGGTGAGGCTCAAGGATCAGCGGCAGGTCTCGGGCGCCTTGTCCAGAAGTTCAAGCTTCGAGAGCGTGCCCGACAGGACGAAGTCGCCGTAATCCATCGTGAGATCGCGGGTGATGCCGTTCGCATAGAGCTTGAAGGACATGCGGTAGATCGGCAGCGAATCGGCCTTCTGGTCTTCGTTGAAATAGGCGATCGTCACCGGCCAGTAGGGCTCCTTGCCGAATTCGCCAGCGCTCGCGGCATCCGCATCATCCGGTTTCGGCATCTGCTGCGTGCCCACCACCGTGGTCGTCAGCAGGCTCTGGTCGCCGTTTTCGGAGCCGTCGAAAAGGCGGGCCTCGAAAAAGCGCTTGCCCTCGCGGGCATGATCGATGACCTCCAGCATGTGCTCGGTCGGAAATTGCGCCGGCGTCAGATCCACTTCCCGCCGGTCAGGCTTGGCGAGCGCCACCTTGATGCCGCCGTCGCGGTCGCTGGCCTCGCCGGTCACCTGCTTGTCCAGCTGCTCGTCGGTGAAGGATTTCGTGTCGAAACGGAACTCGCCTGACGATGCGTTTTCAAACGTCGTGGTCTGCTGGTCGGTGACCCGCATCTCCTCGCCGGTATCGACGCGGGTGACGAAGCGGAAATTGGTGGTGAAGCCGGAACAGACATTGCCGGTGAATTCGTAGACCATGCGCCCGTACATGCCCTCGATGCCCGAGCGGTCGGAGACATCCTTCAGCTTCAGGTCATAGATGGCGCGGTGGGGTATCAACGCGCGTGCGCCCTCCATGCCCGCCTGGGCTGGGCTCACGGCGGCAAGCGTGCTGCCTGCCAGAAGGATCGCTGCAAAGCTCTGCTGCAACATCCACAATCTCCTATGGGACTCGACGCGCGATGTTATAAGAACGCCATCGAGTGATGCTTAGCGTCATGTGTGACGGAATCGAGTCAATTTTACAATCAAACCGGAGAATGAAATGTCGGATGCGATCGAAGCCCGCCTGAAGGAGATGGGGATCAGCTTGCCGGTGGCGGCCGCGCCTGCCGCCAATTATGTTCCCTATACGCAAAGTGGAACCACGCTCTACATTTCCGGCCAGCTGCCGATGGAGGCCGGCAAAGTGGCTGTAACCGGCCTTGTGGGCGCAGATGTCGATGTTTCGACCGCCCAGCGCGCCGCCGAACTCTGCGCGATCAACATTCTGGCGCAGGTCAAGGCGGCCCTTGGCGGCGATCTCGGCCGCGTGCGCCGCGTCCTGAAGCTCAACGGCTTCATCGCATCGGCACCGGGATTTGTCGAACAACATGTCGTGATGAACGGCGCCTCCAACCTCATCGCCAATGTGCTGGGCGAGGCCGGCAAGCATGCGCGCGCTGCCGTCGGCATGGCTGCCCTGCCCTTCAACGCCGCCGTCGAGGTGGATGCCATCCTGGAAGTCGAAGCCAGCACGGATGCGACAGCATGAGCGCCGATCTCGCCTGGCTGAAGGAAACCCCGGTCGCGCATCGCGGCTATCACGACATGAACAAGGCGGTGTGGGAAAACACGCTTTCGGCCTTTTCCCGTGCCATCGAGGCGGGCTTTGCCATCGAATGCGACATCCAGCTGTCGGCCGACAGCGTGCCGATGGTGTTTCACGATCATGACCTGCAGCGGCTCTGCGGCATTGCCGGTGAAGTGCGCGAGCGCATGGCCAACGAGCTGCAGGCACTCTCCGTCGGCGGCACCAAGGACCGCATTCCGACGCTGAAGCAGATGCTCGCCCTCGTCAAAGGTCAGGTCCCGATCGTCATCGAACTGAAGGGCATTGATGCCGAGCAGGACGACGGGTTCATCGAAAGCGTTCTGGAGGTTCTCGAAGCCTATGAGGGGCCGCTGGCGCTGATGAGCTTCGACTATCATCTCCTGCGCGCGCTCAAGGCGGCAAACTGCCCCTACCCGGTCGGCCTCACCGCCATGGGCACGAAACCCGAAGAATTCTTTGCCCATGACGAGGCCATGCAGCTGGGGCTCGATTTCATCTCCTACCACTATGCCGACCTGCCCAACAGTTTCGTCAGCGGCCAGCGCGCCCGTGGCGTGACGGTGATTACCTGGACGGTGAGGGATGAAAATGCCCGCGCCCATACCTATACTCATGCGGACCAGATGACCTTCGAGGGTTTCGACCCGCGAGAAAGCAAAGCCTCTGCCGCATGAGCCAGACCGTCACTCTCCGCGTCGAAAAGTCCTTCACCGCGATCAGCCCCGATAGCTGGTCACAGCTGTCGGGAACACGGCGCGGGGGTGATACGCCCTACAACCCCTTCCTCTCGCATGCCTATCTGTCATCGCTGGAGGACTCCGGCTCGGCGACTGCGAAGACCGGCTGGCTCGGCCACCATCTCCTCATGGAAGATGCAGACGGGCGGCTGATCGGCGCGGTGCCCGGGTATCTCAAGAACCACAGCCAGGGCGAATATGTCTTCGACCACGGCTGGGCGGATGCGTTCGAGCGCGCCGGCGGGGCGTATTATCCCAAGCTGCAATGCGCGATCCCGTTTACGCCCGCCACCGGCCCGCGATTGCTGGTGAGAGAGGACGACGATGCGGAAAGCGTGCGCCAGACGCTTGCCGCCGGCCTTGCCGAAGTCACCCGCCAGCTTGGTATTTCGTCAGCCCATGTCACCTTCCTGCGCGAAAGCGAACTGCCGGCCTTCGAAGAGGCGGGCTTCCTCCACCGCATGGACCAGCAGTTCCATTTCATCAATGACGGCTATGAGAACCACGAGGCGTTTCTCGCCAGGCTCTCCTCCTCCAAGCGCAAGAACCTGCGCAAGGAACGCCGCGCAGCGCTCGAAAACGGCATCGAGATCGACTGGCTGACCGGCAAGGACCTGACGGAAGCGATCTGGGACCAGTTCTTTGCCTTCTACATGGATACCGGCAGCCGCAAATGGGGAAAGCCGTACCTCACGCGGGCGTTCTATTCGCTGATCGGCGAGCGCATGGCCGACGACATCCTCCTCGTGATGGCGCGCCGCGACGGGCGCTATGTGGCGGGCGCCATCAATTTCATCGGCGAGGAGGCGCTGTTCGGCCGCCACTGGGGCTGTATCGAAGACCACCCCTTCCTGCATTTCGAGGTCTGCTACCACCAGGCCATCGATTTTGCGCTGGCCCACGGCCTGAAGCGTGTCGAGGCCGGCGCGCAGGGGGAACACAAGCTGGCGCGCGGCTACCTGCCCGTCACCACCCATTCCGCCCATTATATCGCCCATCCCGGCCTTCGTCGCGCCATCGGCGATTATCTGAAGCGGGAGCGTCGCGAGGTGGAATATGCCGGCGAATACTTGACCGAGCACAGTCCTTTCCGCAAGGGAGAGCGGCAAGAGGACGATTGACAAAAGACCACCAGGGAGCACCCGCCATGACCGGCCAGATCTACGACGAAAACAACATCTTTGCGAAAATCCTGAAGGGCGAGATCCCCTGCCACAAGGTCTATGAGGACGAGCATACGCTGGCCTTCATGGATGTGATGCCGCAGGCGCCGGGTCATCTTCTGGTCATCCCGAAACAGGGCTCGCGCAATCTGCTGGATGCCGATCCGGCCGTTCTTGCCGCGGTGATGCCCGTGGTGCAGAAGCTCGCTGTTGCGGCAAAGGAAGCCTTTGAAGCCGATGGCGTCTTCATCGCCCAGTTCAACGAGCCGGCTGCCGGCCAGACCGTGTTCCACCTGCATTTCCATGTGATCCCGCGCCATGAAGGACAGCCGTTGAAGCCGCATACCGGCCAGATGGAAGACGGCGCGGTTCTGGCGCAAAACGCCCAGAAGATTCGCGAGGCGCTTTAGGGGTTGTGGGGATTCACAAATCAGCGCGAATGTGATTCACACTTTGGATGGATCGTTTTGTACTGACAGACGCC
>NZ_JBHFFP010000013.1:0-210418 GCF_042611105.1 Neorhizobium fuzhouense
CCGCAGTCAACAAAACCATCAGAGCCAAACCGAAACCCGGCCCCAAAATCAGCAATCAGCCAATTCAATGATTTCTCAAGAACGAAGTCAGTCGTCGCTAGCAGCGCCGCCGCCCTCGTCAGTGAGTGGGCTTATAGATCCACCACCCCCAAAACGTCAACACTCAAAAATCATAAATCGCAGAAAAACTCGCAAGGCATTGATTTAATGGGGGAAATTTCGGCGCAAAAGCGACATAACCCTGCGGGAGGTAAACATGTGGCCTCCACGACCGCCGGAGCAACAGGCCACAAGGGCACGAAAGCGACAATGAAAGGGAAACCCTGGCAAGTCGGTTTAAATCCGGACAGCCTGGTTCGCGGACGGGTGTCTGCTGCCCCACGGGACTGCGCCTCGCTTGTTCTACGTCTATATGAAGTGCCTGCACTGCACAGAAGCCGGAAGAGAGATGAATCGCAGCACCTCCGACCCGCGACTTGTCGCGGCACGGCCTGACATGCGATAGAAAGGCCTTCCCGACAGACGCCCTATGCAGTGTTGACGTCTGCCCCCATGCCCGCCGCGTTGCGGCCTCTTTTAAGAAAGATCCGTCCGTGCATGTTCTTGCCGAAGCCTTCATTGCCGAACTTCCCAATTATTACCGCGGCAAGGTTCGCGACAATTACGATCTGCCGGACGGGCGCCGGATCATCATCTCGAGCGATCGGCTGAGCGCCTTTGACCGCAATCTCGCCGTCATCCCCGACAAGGGACAGGTGCTGACGCAGACGGCGCGCTACTGGTTCGAGAAGACCGCCGACATCTGCCCGAACCATGTGCTGGCCTATCCCGACCCCAATGTAGTGATCGGCAAGCGGCTCGACATCCTGCCTGTCGAGATTGTCGTGCGCGGTTATCTCGCCGGCACGACCGGGACCTCGCTGCTCACGCTCTATAAGAAGGGTGAGCGCCATATCTATGGCCTTTCCCTGCCCGATGGCCTGCGCGACAATCAGGTTCTGCCGCAGGCGGTGATCACGCCGACCAGCAAGGCCTTCGACGGGGGCCATGACGAACCACTCTCGGAGAAGGAAATCGTCGAGGCAGGGCTTCTGACCGCCGAGCAGTGGCAGACGGTGAGCACCTATGCGCTCGCGCTTTTTGCCCGCGGTCAAGCGCTTGCCGCCGAGCGCGGCCTGATCCTCGTCGATACGAAATACGAGTTCGGCGTCGATAAGACCGGCACGATCATCCTTGCCGACGAGATCCACACGCCCGACAGCAGCCGCTACTGGATTGCCGCGACTTATCAGGACCGTTTCGAAAAAGGCGAGCGACCGGAGAGTTTCGACAAAGATTTCGTGCGGGCCTGGGTTGCTGAACGCTGTGACCCCTATCACGATGACATTCCGGAGATTCCGCAGGAGCTCGTTGAGGCGACTGCCGATGTCTATCGCAAGGCCTATCACAGCATTACCGGGGAGACGATCACGCCGGTCAGCATGGAGACAGACGTGCTTGCGCGTGTCCGGGCAAACCTCGCGCCCTACTTCGTGTAGGCCGGGACCCTATGCAGGAGCGGGAGGACAAGGTGCGCAGACCCAGGCGACGGGCAGAAGAGACACGGGCGGAAATTCTCGACACCGCCGAAACCTTGTTTCGCAAGCAGGGCGTTTCCGGCTGCTCGATCGCCCATATTGCCCAGGCGCTTTCCATGTCCCCCGCCAATGTGTTCAAGCACTTTCATTCCAAGGTGGCGCTCGCCGATGCGATCTGCGAACGCCAGATCTGCGCCATGTCGCAGAAGGTGGAAGCGCTACATCTCGAAGGGCCAGCGCCCGAGCGGCTGAAAACGCTCGCCTTTGGCCTGATGGACCTGCACACCCAAGCCGTGGCCGATAACCAGTTCATGCTCGAGATGATCTTCTACCTGTCGGAAACCGAAATCGAGAGCAGCAAGCACTACGAGAAGATGGTCGAAACCCTGTTTGCCGACCTGATCCGGCACGGCGTCGAGGCCGGCATCTACCATAGCCGTGATCCGGAGGTGAGCGGGCGGGCGGCGGCGGCGGCCTTTGCAAGCGTTTTACACCCGGTTTTCCTGACGCGTCACTCACGCGCGCAGACGGCCGAGCGGTGCAGCCAGATTGTCGATCTCGTCAATGCCGCACTGCAAAATCCCCTTGCTAAGTGACGGTATCTGAATTACGTCACTTAGCAAATGTCGCGAATGCCCTGCCCGGAATGCATTGTTTCGCTTGCCGGATATAAAGGTGCACTTCACTATTCCTTGCCGTGCACCGCTCCGTGCACCCTCATTCTGGATGTGACCATGACCACACGTCGCCTCATCGTTCCCCTTCTCCTGACTGTCGCCCTTGCCGGATGCAGCGATCAGGGCAAGTCCGGGCAGGCAGCAGGCGGGGCTGGCGCAGCCGGTCAGCAGCGCCCGCCGTCAAAGGTCAGCGTCGTCACCATGACCAAAGGCGAGCGTCCGGTGACACGGGTTCTGCCGGGTCGCGCCGTGGCCTATCAGACCGCCGATATCCGTCCGCGCGCCAATGGCATGATCGAGCAAATCACCTTCAAGGAAGGCAGCGAGGTCAAGGCCGGCGACCTTCTCTACAAGATCGACGACGATACCTATGTCGCCCTCCTGGAAGAGGCGAAGGCAAGCCTCGCCAAGGCCGAGGCAAGCGTTCCGAGCGCCCAGGCCAACCTCACGCGCTACGAGCGCCTGGTGAACAGCGGCGCCACCCAGATCGAATATGAAAACGCCCGCGTTACCCTGCTGCAGGCGCAGGCGGACGTGGCTCAGGCCAAGGCCTCCCTGCAATCGGCCCAGATCAATGTCGGCTATACGGAAATCAGGGCGCCCTTCGATGGGGTGACGACGATCTCCACCGTCAGTGTCGGCAATATCGTAACGGCCAATCAGACGACGTCGCTGACGACGCTTCGCCGGCTGGACCCGATCTATGTCGACCTTAACGATTCCAGCGCCAACCTCCTGGAGCTGCGCTCGGCGATCGCCGCCGGCCGCCTGAAGGGCAACCCGACCCAGGCCGATATCAAGCTGACGCTGGAAGACGGCACCAATTACGACAAGACCGGCAAGCTCGACATGGCGGAACTTGCCGTCAGCGAAACGACCGGCACCTACCAGATCCGCGCCGTCTTCGACAATCCGGACAATCTCATCCTGCCGGGCACCTATATGCGCGCCACCGTCACCGTCGGCTATGAAGACGGCTATCTCATCCCGCAGCGCGCCGCGACACGCAATGCCACCGGCCTCCTGTCGGCGAAATTCGCGACCGCCGACAACAAGGTGGAAACCCGCACCTTCGAGCAGAGCCAGGTATCGGGCAACAACTGGCTGGTGACCACCAATATCAAGGACGGCGACAAGCTGATCGTCGATGGCTTCCAGTCCATTGCAGACGGTGCAACCGTCGTGCCCGTCGATGCCAAGGTCGATGAAAAGGGCTTCGTCGTCGAATCCGCTGCGGCCCCGGCCGCAACCCCTGCTGCAAAACCATGACCGGTTGCTGGCACGGACAATCAGGCGTTAAGGGGTAACCAATGGCCAAGTTCTTCATCCGACGCCCGGTCTTTGCATGGGTCATCGCAATCGTCATCATGCTTGGCGGCGGGCTTGCAATCTCGACGCTGTCGATTGCGCAATATCCGGAAATTGCCCCGACGACCGTTCGCATTTCCGCCACCTATACGGGGGCCAGCGCCGAAACCGTCGAAAAATCGGTGACCACCATCATCGAGGACGGCATGACCGGGCTCGATGACCTCACCTATATGACGTCGTCCTCGAGCACCGGCTCGGCAACGGTGACGCTCACCTTCGGCAACACGATCGATCCCGATATCGCGCAGGTGCAGGTGCAGAACAAGCTGCAGCTCGTGCAGTCGCAGCTGCCGGACGTGGTTCAAACCAATGGATTGTCGGTGGAGCGCACCACATCCAGCATCCTTCTGGTCGGCGCGCTTGTCTCGACCGATGGCAAACGCCAGCCCGTCGAACTCGGCGACATCTTCTCCACCCAGATCGAGGACCAGATCAAGCGCCTGGAAGGCGTCGGCAGCGTGCAGGTGTTCGGTACCGGCTATGCCATGCGCATCTGGCTTGACCCGTTCAAGCTCAACAAGTTCCAGCTGACGCCGACCGATGTGACGTCGGCCATCCGCGCCCAGAACACACAGGTCTCCGTCGGTTCGATCGGCGCCCAGCCGGTGGTGGAAGGCCAGCAGTTGAATGTGACGGTCACCGCGCAGAGCCAGCTGCAGACCGTGGCCGACTTCCGCGCCGTCATCTTGAAGACGGAAACGGGCGGCGCCACCGTGCGCCTGTCGGACGTGGCCCGCATCGAGATCGGCCAGGAAAGCTATTCGACCAGCACCCGCTCGAACCGCAACCCGGCAACCGGCTTTGCAGTCAACCTTGCCACCGGCGCCAATGCGCTCGACACCGCAGCCCGCGTGAAGAGCGCGCTTGCAACGGTCGGTCCCTCCCTGCCGGAAAACGTCATCATCACCTATCCCTATGACACCTCGCCCTTCGTGCAGCTGTCGATCGAGAAGGTGGTGCATACGCTGATCGAGGCGATCATCCTCGTCTTCGTCGTGCTCCTGGTCTTCCTGCAGAATCTGAGGGCAACCTTCATTCCGATGATCGCGGTGCCGGTCGTGCTTCTGGGGACCTTCGGCATCCTGGCGGTGACCGGCTATTCGATCAATACGCTCACCATGTTCGCCATGGTTCTGGCGATCGGGCTTCTCGTCGACGATGCCATTGTCGTCGTGGAAAACGTCGAGCGCATCATGACGGAGGAAGGCCTGTCGCCGCTCGAGGCGACGGAAAAATCCATGGGCGAGATCACCGGCGCCATCGTCGGCATCGCGCTTGTGCTGACGGCCGTCTTCATTCCCATGGCGTTTTTCGGCGGGTCGACCGGCATCATCTACCGCCAGTTCTCTGTCACCATCGTTTCCGCCATGCTGTTGTCGGCAGTAGTGGCCATCGTGCTCACACCGGCGCTCTGCGCCACCATGCTGAAGCCTGCCCATCACGGCGAAAGACGGGGCCTTGCCGGCTGGTTCAACCGCAATTTCGACCGCACCACCGGTGGCTATGTGAAGACCATCGGCTATTTCCTGAAGCGCCCGCTGCGGGTGATGCTGATGTTTGCCATCATCATCGGCGGCTGCGCCTGGTTCTTCCTGCGTCTGCCGACCTCCTTCCTGCCCCAGGAAGACCAGGGCGTACTGTTCACCATCGTGCAGCTGCCGAACGGCGCCACGACCGCACGCACGGAAGAAGTGGTCAAGAAGATCGAGGACTATTATCTCGACAAGGAACCGGACGCGATCCAGGACGTGTTTTCCGTCAACGGCTTCTCGTTCACCGGTTCCGGGCAGAATTATGCCATGGTGTTCGCCAAGCTGAAGGATTTCGACAAGCGCACCGATCCGAAGCTTGCCGCCTCGGCGGTTGTCGGGCGTGCCATGGGCTATTTCTTCACCCTTCGCGATGCCCGCGTCTTCCCGCTGCAGCCGCCGGCCATTCCCGGTCTTGGCAATTCCAGCGGTTTTTCGATGTATCTTGTCGACAGCGGTAAAACCGGGATCGATGCATTGACCTCGGCCTCTCAGACACTTCTTCAGGCAGGCAACAGCAATCCGTCCGTCACGGCGCTCAGATCCAACAGCCCGCCGGCGGAAAACCAGCTGAAGTTCCTGCTCGACCAGGAGAAGATGGGGGCGATGGGTCTCGATATCGCCACCGTCAATTCCATGCTGTCGACCATCTTTGCCGGCAGCGACGTCAACGACTTCACGCTGAACAACGAATTGAAGAAGGTCTATGTGCAGGGCGATGCGCCCTATCGCATGCAGTCGGACGCCATCAACAGCTGGTATGCCCGCAATGGCAACGGCGAGATGGTGCCCTTCTCGTCCTTCATCAAGCCGCAATGGGTGAGTGGAGCGCCGACGCTCAGCCGCTTCAACGGCATCAGCGCCATTTCCATGGAAGGTGCCGCCGGCCCGGGCGTCAGTTCCGGTACGGCCATGGACGCCATGGAGAACCTCACCGCCGGTCTTGGCGGCGGCTATACCGTGGCCTGGCAGGGCATTTCCTATCAGGAACGCCTGTCGGGCTCACAAGCGCCGATGCTCTATGCCTTGTCGCTTCTCGTCGTCTTCCTCTGCCTTGCAGCGCTGTATGAGAGCTGGTCTATCCCCTTCTCGGTCATCATGGCCGTGCCGATCGGCGTTCTGGGGGCTGTGGCGGCTGCAACGCTGCTCGGCCAATCGAACGACGTCTATTTCAAGGTGGGCCTGCTGACGACCATCGGTCTTGCCGCCAAGAATGCCATCCTGATCGTCGAGTTTGCCAAGGATCGCCAGATGGCGGGAATCGGGCTGATGGAGGCGACGTTGGAGGCGGCGAAACTGCGTCTGCGTCCCATCATCATGACCTCGCTTGCCTTCATCCTGGGGGTCGTGCCGCTTGCCATTGCAACCGGAGCAGGGTCTGCCGCGCAGAACTCCATCGGCATTGGCGTACTGGGGGGTATGCTTTCTGCAACACTCCTGGGAATTTTCTTCGTCCCTTCATTTTTCGTGGTGGTCAGAAAGCTTTCACGCGGTAAAAAAACGCCGAATTAACCTTTTGTGCCGCGAGGCATTAACCATTCCGAATCGCGGGTACCGCCTCCGACCGTCGCGGCCGGGGGCATTACAATAAGAGTTCGATGAGTGAAATCATCGCCAAACAGGGTGTACTCATGACTTCCATTCGCGCAGCAGCCCCCCTCGTCATGCTTCTGCTTTCAAGCTGCGTGCTCGGGCCGGACCACAAGGCACCGGAAATTACCCTTCCGGCGAAATTTGCCGAAGGTGGCGTGGCAAGCAACGGCGATCTTTCCCAGCAGGCCTGGTGGACTGCCTTCCGCGACCGTCGCCTCGATGGCTTCATGAAGCAGGGGCTCGAACAGAACCTGTCGATCCAGGAAGCTCTGGAGCGTATCAACCAGGCCGAGGCCAATGTGGTGGTTGCGGGCGCAGGCGCCCTGCCGAGCCTGACCTTGTCCTCGCAGGCTTCGCGCAGCGGGGCCGAAGGTTTCCGCAATACGCCCAATACGTCTCCGACCACCGCCGCCTCGGGCACGCTTGACGTCTCCTGGCTGCTGGACCTGTTCGGTCGCTACAAGCGCAACAAGGAAAGCGCACTGGCCTCGCTCGACGTCGCCTATGCCAATGTCGACACGGCGCGCCTGTCGCTTCTGTCGTCCGTTGCCTCGGCCTATATCGATGTGCGCTACTATCAGGAGCGTATCGCGCTGGCGCAGCAGAACCTCAAGTCGCGCCGCGAGACGCTTGACCTGACCAAGCTGCAGCTGGAAGCCGGTGCGGCTTCGCGCCTCGACGTCGTGCAGGCCGAGGGTCTTGTCAATTCGACCCTGGCCGACATTCCGGGCTTCGAAACCAGCTTCCGCCAGGCGTCGCACCGGGTTGCCACGCTTCTGGCGCTTCCGGCTTCGTCGCTGGTGTCAGACCTGCAGAAGGGCGGCGGCCAGCCGGTCGCACGCGTCAACCCGAAGTCCGGCATTCCGGCCGACCTCATCCGCAACCGCCCGGATATCCGGGCGGCAGAACGGACGCTGGCTGCATCGGTTGCCTCCATCGGGGTTGCCGAAGCCGAGCTTTATCCGAGCATCAGCCTCGGCGGCTCGATCTCGCCCGGCTATACGCGCGTGGGTGGCTCGGAATCCGGTCGCCTGAGCTGGTCCTTCGGCCCCGCGCTGAACCTGCCGATCTTCGACGGTGGCCAGCTGCGCGCCAATCTGAGCTCTGCCGAATCGCAGGCTCGCGGAGCCTATCTCTCCTGGAAGAGCACGGTTCTGAGCGCCGTCGAGGAAGTGGAAAACGCGCTCGCCGCCATCACGCGCGACGGCCGTACCGTCGCGGCCCTTCGCGATACCGTGCGCTCCTACGAAGAAGCCCTGTCGCTGTCGACCGCAAGCTACCGCGACGGCGCCTCTTCGCTTCTGGACGTTCTGGATGCGCAGCGCCAGGTATCGAGCGCGCAGGCAAACCTCGCCGCAGCCATCCAGCAGCAGGCCCAGGATTACGTGACGCTGAGCGTTGCCATCGGCGGCGGCTATGCCTGGGGTCGTGGACCGACGGTTCTGGCGGCAGCCAACACGCCGAAACGTTAATCATCCAGACAACTGGCACAGCAAAAACCCCGCAGCTTCGAAGGCTGCGGGGTTTTTCATGTGAGGATCTCTTGGGCGAGGCCGGGAGAGGATAGGCGACCGCGGGGTGCGCGATCGCCGTCCGCTCAGGCGCCGCTCTTGGCGCGCTCGACGTAGGAGTTGTCTTCCGTCGCGATCACGACGCGGGTGCCGGCATCGATATGCGGCGGCACCATGGTGCGCACGCCGTTCGACAGCATGGCCGGCTTGTAGGAGGACGACGCCGTCTGACCCTTGACGACCGGCTCGGTCTCGACGATTTCCAGCGTCACGTGGCGCGGCAGCTGCAGGGCCAGCGCAATGCCTTCGTGCATGGACAGAATGCAGGTCATGCCTTCCTGGAGATAGGCCTTCTGATCGCCCATGGTTTCGGCATCCACGACCACCTGGTCGTAGTTGTCGGGGTTCATGAAGTGGAAGCCTTCGCCATCCTCGTAGAGGAACTGGTGGTTGACGTCTTCGACGAAGGCACGCTCCACCTGTTCCGTCGTGCGCCAGCGTTCCGACACCTTCACGCCGTCGACGATGCGGCGCATGTTGACCTGGGTGACGGGCGTGCCCTTGCCAGGATGGAAGTTTTCAGCGGTGAGCACGACATAGAGCTTGCCGTCGACATCGAGGACATTGCCCTTGCGGACGGAGGAGGCGATTACCTTGACCATTGGATTTCCTTGTGACTGCCTTGGCTTGTCAGTTCGCAGAATGCGTCGTAGAGGTCCAGCCTTCCGCCGGCCTTTGGCACGCTTGATCTGTTTTCCCGGGCGCAACTACCTTAAATTGGCGGAAATAGAAAGCCTTCGCATGGAATGGCCCGGAATAAAGCCCAGTTATGGAGCCTGACTTGCCCAACGCCTCTCCTCCCCTGCGCGCCGCCTGGTGGCGACCGGACATCCATGCCGATCGCCGCCCGCTGCTGATCGGCCGCAACCGCATCCAGGCGCGGTTTCGCCGGTTCTTCGAAGAGGCCGATTTCATCGAGGTCGATACGGCAGCCCTGCAGGTTTCTCCGGGAAACGAAGCGCATCTGCATGCCTTTTCGACCGAGGCGCTGACCACGGACGGCCGCGCCAGCCGGCTTCACCTGCACACATCGCCGGAATTTGCCCTGAAGAAGCTTCTGGCCGCCGGCGAACGCCGGATCGCCTGCTTTGCCCATGTCTATCGCAACCGGGAGCGCGGGCCGCTGCACCACCCGGAATTCACTATGCTGGAATGGTATCGCGCCGGCGAGCCCTATGAACGCCTGATGGAAGACAGCGCAAAGCTCATCGCGCTTGCCGCCGAAACTGCCGGCGCACGCTCCTTCCAGTTCCGCGGCCGGCAAATGGACCCGTTTGCCGAACCCGAACGCCTCAGCGTGGCGGACGCCTTCGAGCGCTTTGCCGGGATCGATCTTCTCGCCTCCGTGTCGCGCAACGGGGAGACGGACCGGGAGCAACTGCGGGCCGGACTTCTCAGCGCCGGCATTCGCACCGCCGATGACGACACCTGGACGGACCTCTTCAGCCGCGTTCTCGTGGAAAAGATCGAGCCAAACCTGGGCGACGGTCGCGCCACGATCCTCGACCGCTATCCGATTTCGGAGGCAGCGCTGGCCCGGCCGGCTCCGGATGATCCTCGTGTCGCCGAACGTTTCGAACTGTATGCCTGCGGGGTGGAACTTGCCAATGCCTTTGGCGAGCTGACGGACGCGGCCGAACAGAGACTGCGGTTCGAAGCGGAAATGCTCGAAAAACAGCGCGTCTATGGCGAGACCTATCCACTCGACGAGGAGTTTCTCTCCGCTCTTGCCATCATGCCGGAGGCGAGTGGTATCGCGCTCGGCTTCGACCGGCTGGTGATGCTGGCAACAGGAGCCACGCATATCGAGCAGGTGATGTGGGCCCCGGTCGCAGAGACCGTCGGATGACCACACGGCGCACGCTCAAGACACCGGCGGATCTGGCCGGAGCCGGGCTGCTTGACGCAGCCGGCGTTGAGGCCGCATCGAAGGTGGCCAGCCGCTATGCCGTGGCCGTCACGCCCGCCATGGCGCGCCTCATCGATCCCGCCGATCCCGCCGATCCCATTGCCCGCCAGTTCCTGCCCGACAGTCGCGAGCTCGACGTGACCCTAGAGGAGCGCGCGGATCCCATCGGCGACAGCGCCCATTCGCCGGTCAAAGGCATCGTCCATCGCTATCCCGACCGGGTGCTCCTGAAGGCGGTACATGTCTGTCCGGTCTATTGCCGCTTCTGCTTCCGCCGCGAAATGGTCGGTCCCAGCGGTGATGGCACGCTGTCGGGGCCGGAACTCGCTGGCGCGCTCGACTATATTCGCGCACACCCCGAGATCTGGGAGGTCATCCTCACCGGCGGCGATCCGCTGGTTCTGTCGCCGCGTCGGCTGTCCGAGATTCTTGGGGGCCTGAGGGATATCGAGCACGTCAAGATCGTGCGTTTTCATAGCCGCGTGCCTGTGGTCGATCCGGAGGCGATCGATTCCGCACTCATCGGCGCACTCAAGGACAGCGGCAAGGTGACCTATGTGGCGCTTCACGCCAATCATCCCCGCGAGATGACGCAGAGCGCCCGCGCCGCCTGCGCCCGCCTGATCGATGCCGGCATTGCCATGGTCAGCCAGACGGTGCTCTTGAAGGGCGTGAACGACGACCCGGCGGTTCTGGCCGACCTGATGCGGGCCTTTGTCGAGGCGCGGGTCAAACCCTATTACCTGCACCATCCGGATCTTGCACCGGGCACCAGCCATTTTCGCCTGGATATTGCCGAAGGCCAACGCATCGTCGCCGCCCTGCGTGGCCATGTCTCCGGCCTTTGCCAGCCAACCTATGTGCTCGATATCCCCGGTGGCTTCGGCAAGGCGGATATCGGCCGGAGGGCTGTTCGACCGCTCGGCGACGGCTGCTACTCGGTCAGCGATTATCGCGGCGAGGAGCACGTCTATCCGCCGAAGGCCTGAAGCTGCTTGCGCCGGCCTTTGCGTCAGTAAAGCCCGATGGCGGCACCGACCGTTGCGCCGGCACCTGGCGTCGAGGGGGCGGGATTGGCGAGATATTGCCGGAAAAGCTGCACCATCTGCTGGTCGCGCGCCTCCGCGGTCGCTCCTCCCATCACCACGCCGATGAACCGCTGGCGCCCTTTCTGCACCGACGTGACGACATTGTAACCGGAGGCGCTGGTATAACCGGTCTTGATGCCATCGACGCCGGGATAAAGGTCGAGCATAAAATTGTGTCCCTTGAGCGGTTTCCCGCGAAACGTCGCCTCGCGTGTGCTGAACAGCGCAAATTCCCGCGGAAAATGATGCATCAGCGCCATGCCGAGAATGGCCATGTCACGCGCCGTGGTCAGCTGGCCATCCGCCGTCAGGCCGGTGGCATTGCGAAACGTGGTGTTGGTCATGCGCAGCGCCCGCGCCTTCTTTGTCATCAACTGCGCAAAGGCATCCTCGCTGCCGCCCAGCCGCTCGGCCATGGCAATGGCGGCGTCATTGGCAGAGAGAACGATCATGCCCGTTACCGCATCGCGCACGCTCACGGTGCCGCCCGGGGCAACATCGAGCTTGTAGGGAACGGTGGCGGCGGCGTGTCGTGACATCGGGATCTGCTCGTCCCAGCGAAGGCTGCCCCGGGCAATCGCCTCGAAGGTGAGATAGAGCGTCATCATCTTGGTGAGCGAGGCCGGCCGGTTAAGAGCCTCAGCATTGTCCGAGGCAATCACGGCGCCTGTAGACGCGTCGATCAGAATGCGCGCCTGCCCGGCCCATGCCTGAGCGCCGGCCGACAGGAGGAAAACGACAAGCCATGCCGCGCGCTTCAGCAAGCCAATCCTGTGCTGCATGATATCTTCCTTCTGCCCGTCCTCGTGCGGCAACGCCTATCATGTGCGGCAAGCCGGGCGTACACATAGGGCGGCAGGCGGCTGACGTCTTCCACTCATCGCACCGGATCGATCAAATTCGGGAGAGCCCGGCGCCCTCACCGATCGTCTGTATGGGCCATGCCGGCCGCAATGATGACCAGATTGGCACAGCCGTACGCCGATGCAGCCGCTAAATGCCCAATATTGTTGCGAAACCTATGGACGGAACCTTTCAGCGCGCTACTCTTCTCCCCTCAATCGTCGTGGGGAGACGCGGATGGGCACTGTTCAGCCAGACCAGGCACAAGACGTCAGAGAGCAGACCATCTTTCCCGACCCGGACGACGTTCTGGCGCGCTCCTTTGGCCTTTCCGGCGACCTCCGCCCGATCCCGTCCAATCCTCACGCCTATACCTTTTCCCCTGAAGACCTTTCCTACCGGCTGGATTTCACCGATGACGCCGAGCAACAGGCGCGCTTTCAAGGACAGGCGGACCTGATTTCGGGCCTCATGGAAGGCGAGGAGACCATTCAAGGCCCGCTGCCGATCCGTGACATCTATGACGAGTTTGTCGTGAAGCTTGCGGCGGACGAAGACGAACCGTCGTCCTGGGCACGGCTTCTGCGTCTGCCCGACGGGGTAGCCCTTGCAGGCGACAAGGCACCCTCGGCTCTTGAAGCGCGGGCCTTTGGCCAGTTTGCCGCCCGGCTCATCCGTGCACTGGATGGTGAAAGCCGCAAGGACGAGGGCCGGACGACGCCGGTACTCACCTCGATCCATGATCTTCGCCAGGCGGGTCCGAGCGTGGTGAAGCTGTTGCGCGCCGTTGGAGATTCGTCCGTGCGGGACCCCGTGGCAAAGACGATGGTGGCGGCACTGCGCCAGATCCAGCCGCTCGGCCCCGCGCTTCGGGTCAAGATCGTTCATCACCAGCCGGTGCGTGCCGATGTGCTTGGCGAACGGGTGGACGGTGCGTGGCATCCGGTTTCCTTCATCAGCGCAGACGCCCTCGGCGAAGGCTGGATTGCCGCATCGCTTGCCGCGCTCTGCGCCGACCTCCTTGTGTCGGGCGATGCCGATATTCTGGATTTCCTGCCCGCCGTCAGCGGCTTTCACGACGAATTGCCGCTTCTCGAGGAAGAGTTGAAGGCCCTCTGGCCGCTGACATTGATCCGCATCGGTCTTTTGCGGGCAATGGCCGAACATCAGGCAGTGGTTGCCGCAAGTGACGAGACGCTGGGCGCCCGCCAGGCGGCCCGGGAGCTGTTTTCCCGTGCAACGGCCGTCCATGCCGCCTTCGTGGAGGCGGCGATCCTTGATGCGGTCGACTGGCCACGCGAGGGCGCCCCGAAATTCGGCCTGCTGCTGCCGGAGATCGAGGCGGACGCCATCCGCGTGGTCGATCTTTCGGTGACAAGCCCGCTGTTTGCGGAAGGAAACTGGCAGGATCCGGACATCGACTGGCGGCTTCTTGCCCGCATCGCCTGGGACAGCCGCATGGGCGCGACGCGCTTTGGGGAATACAGGTTTTCGCGCGCCCAGCTGGCCGGTGGCGAAGAGGCGGACAATTATGCGCTGCATGTCGATCTTTGCCTTCCGGCAGGCGCTGTCGCGGTCGCGCCGATGGGCGGTATCGTCCATCTCGTCGACAATCGGCTGGTGCTCGTCGGAAAGGAGGCAAGCCTTTATCTCGAAGGGCTCGACAGCGTGCTTGTCGATGGGACCGCGCTGTTTGCCGGAGACCGGCTGGGTGTTGTTGCCGGCGGTGAAGGATCCGTCGGTGGCCTGCGCATCCGCATCTGTCGGGCGGCCGACCTCCTGCCACCGCTGTTTGCGTCCGCCCGCTTTGCGCGCCTGTGGAGCCGGCTTGTGCTCTCGCCATCCCTGTTGCTCGGCCGTGACCTTGATGCGCCGCCGACCGGTCGCCAGCCGCTGGCCCGCGGCTGGCAGGACTGCGTCTTTGATGGAAACGGCCGCTCCTTCGTGGATCTCTCCGGCGCTGCGGGGCTTCTCGGCCATGGCAATGCCGATATGGCAGAGGCGGCCTATCGCCAATGGATGACGCTGGCCGGCGTTCAGGGCACGCAGGCCGAGGCGGATTTCCGCGACGCCCTTCTGCGCCTTCTGCCCGACGATTATAACGTCGTGCTGACGGTGACAGATGAAGAATCGGCGATGGAGCTTGCCGAGGCGCTTGCCGGGCAATTGGCACAAGATGGTGAAACGCTGGTCATTGCCGATGAGCGCCGCCATGGTTTCGGCCGTCTGGGAGCAACGTTCTGGCGGTTCGTCCGGGACGGTGAGGCGCCTGATCTTGTCGTGACCGGTTCACCGGTGCCCGGAGAGCCGCTGGCGGCCGTCATCGCAAAAGCCGTTCATGAAGATATCGCAGTGCCGGCGCCCGCTGTACCCCCCGGTGCGGTTGCCTGCCGGATCGGCTGCTGCGTCTTGAACGCTCTCACCGATGACGCCTCTATCGAGCGGGCCGACACCACCGCGCGCTATCTTGGCGAGCAGCTTCACAGGATCGGTGGCTGGATGCCGGAGCTTCTCGCTGTGGAGGGCGAGGGTTTCACATACGATCTTCTTCTGCCCGACGAAACGCTTTCCTCCTTCGATCTGGCACGCCAACTGGCCGCGCACGGCATTCTCATGCCGCGCCCGCAAACGCCCGACCGGTTGCCATTTTCCGCGCCGCTCTGCCTGACGCATCAAAGCGTCGACCGGCTGACACAGGCGCTGGCGAGCGTTCTTGAAAGGCTGCGTCCCGAGGCGGGCACGCTTGACCAACCGGCACCGTCCTTGACCGACCTTGAGGATGAGCCTGTATGAGCAGCTATTGAAACGCGCGCAATCGGCGAACAGGATTTCGCAAATCCGCCTCACTCCTGTCATGAAACGGAAAAAAATTCTAGGTAGACAGGAATTCGATTGAAGTTGCCGATCGACTCACATATGGTCCCCATCCAAGGACGAGCCTTAATTCGCGCGTCCGGAAGAGCGCAACACCAACAGGGAGAGTGACATGTCGAAAACCGTCCGTAATGCCGCCCCTCTTTGGCGTTCGCATGATGTGAAACGCACGGGAATTTTCTCCGCCCCGTGCTGTCGAATGTGACGCTTCACCTTCCAAGGATCTGAACAGTCAATTCGTCGCGCTGTCTTGAACAGCCACACCAGGAGTATGACCATGCAAAAGCAGGTTATCGAATACGGCGGCGAGCCCGTCGGCATCGTCGTGCCGGACCAGGACCGCCTGAAGTTCATCGCCGTGAAGTTTCACGTGATCGATCTGGATGAGCAACGCTTTTCCTCGGCTGACGAGGTGCGTCTTGCCATTCGCAACCACGTGCTTGCCCAGAAGAGTGCCGCACCGGTTGTCCGTGCGGCCGTGGCGTGAGGCGCAGCAAGGCGCCTGCCGCGCCGCCCGCGTGAAGGATTCCGCCCGAACGGACATCCAGGTTCAACCGACATGCCAGCCGCCCTGCCTCATCCGGCGCGGGCGGCTTTTTCTATTAGAGCGTTTCAACGCATTTCCGGACGGAAAACCGTTTCACACTTTTCCTGGAAATGCTCCAAGGGATGAGACGACGGGGCTGATCAGAAGGCGGTGAAGGTCAGCGTCGTCAGCGAGCGCTCGATGCCGGGGATCTTGACGATCCTCTCATTGATGAAGCGGCCAATCTCCTCGCCTTCCGGCAGATAGATCTTCAAAAGCAGATCCCAGTCACCGCTCGTTGAATAGAGCTCGGAGACAAGTTCGGTCTTGTAGATGGCATCGGCCACCTCGTAGGTGGTCCCCGGCGCGCAGCGCAACTGGACAAAAATCGGCTTCATGACATGTCTCGCTCGTCGGATCGCTCTGGCGATCGGTATGGGTGCGCCACTATTGTCCGATGCTGCCGGAGCGCGCAAGGCGGTCCTTGCCGATCTCGGTCAGCAGCCACGTGCGAAACGCCATCAGGGGCGGGTAGCTTGCGCGATCCGGGGGATAGGCCAGATGATAGTCTCCCGTGCGCATATCCGTATCGGGAACGGCTTCGACCAGGCGGCCAAGCTCCAGTTCGCGCGCAATCAGCACCCGCGGCAGAAGTGCCACGCCAAGCCCGGCCGTCGCCGCCTCCGCCATGGTGATGAACTGGTCAAACAGCATGCCGTGCAAGGCATCGAAACTGACGCCCTGCTGGCCGAACCACATCTCCCAGGCGTCGGGGCGTGTATTGAGGTGGAGAAGAGGCGCCTTGAGCAGATCCTCCGGAGCTTTCAGGGCCTGACGGGCAAAAAGATCCGGGCTGCAGGCGGCAATCACCGTCTCATCCATCAGGGCGGTGAGAACGGCTCCGGGCCAGCGCGGCGCGCCAAAATGAATGGCTGCATCCAGCGTATCGAAACGAAAGTCGAAGGGCTCCAGCCGGGTAATCAGGTTGACCACCATGCCGGGATACTCCTTGAGAAAGCGCGGCATGCGCGGCGTCAGCCAGCGCGTTCCGAAGAAGGGCAGGATGGCCAGGTTCAGCGTGCCGCCGGATGGATTGGCGCGCAGGTTGAGCGACGCGTTCGAAATGCGCCGCAGGGCCTCGCGCACTTCGCGCACATAGGTGTCGCCGGCAATCGTCAGGCGGATCGTCTGGCGCTCCCGCAGGAACAGCGCGACACCAAGCTGCCTTTCGAGCGCGGAAATCTGCCGGCTGACGGCACTCTGGGTAAGCCCCAGTTCCTCGGCCGCCGCCGTGACGCTGCCGGTGCGGGCAGCAGCCTCGAAGGCGGAGAGCAGCGAGAAGGATGGCAGGAAGCGCCGGGGCGGCAGCATGGTCATTCCTCCGGAGAATGAACTGTTGAGAAGAATTCGATATTCACCGGGATGGCCGGCCTGTAAAGATGCCATCGGCGGCGTTCCGGGTCCCTCCGGCCGCCTTATCCGGACATGTCCCATGCTCAACGATCCCCGCTCCCATGGCCTTTGGGAAAAGACTGCACCCGCCGCACCGCAAACCCGCAGCCTGAAGGGACCGGTGAGCGCCGACGTGGTGATCGTCGGCGGCGGCTATACCGGCCTGTCGGCAGCCCTTCATCTTTCCGAAGCGGGGCGCCAGGTGGTTCTTCTGGAGGCAACAGACATCGGTTTCGGCGGCGCCGGACGTAATGTCGGGCTCATCAATGCCGGCATGTGGGTGATGCCCGATGATCTTCCGGGCGTGCTTGGTGAAAGGCATGGCGAGCGCCTGCTCGATCTGCTTGGCAACGGCCCGCAGGCCGTGATGGCACTGATCGACCGTCATGGCATTGAGTGCGAACTGACCCGCACCGGGACCCTGCATTGCGCCGTAGGCGACGACGGTTTGAAGGAAATCGAGGATCGAGCCCGCCAGTGGCAGAAACGCGGCGCACCGGTCAGCGTGCTCGATGCGGCCGAAACAGAACGGCGGATCGGCACCAGTGCCTATCGCGGCGCCCTTCTCGACATGCGCGCCGGCACGCTGCAGCCGCTTGCCTATGCGCGCGGACTTGCCCATGCCGCCGTCAAGGCTGGCGCGGTACTCCACACAGCAAGTCCAGCCATCGGCTGGCGTCAGGCGCAGGGGCGCCACACCATCGAAACACCGGAAGGCTCCGTGACCGCCGATTGGGTGATCGTCGCAACCGATGCCTATTCCACCGGCCCGTTTGCGGCCGTGCGCACCGAACAGGTCCGTCTTCCCTACTTCAACTTTGCCACCGTGCCGCTGTCCGACAATCTGCGCCGCTCGATCCTGCCGGAGCGGGAGGGATGCTGGGATACCAAGGAAATCCTCTCCTCCTTCCGCATGGACGCCCGCGGACGGCTGGTCTTCGGCTCGGTCGGCGCGCTTCGCGGGACAGGTGTCGCCGTTCACCGCAACTGGGCAAAGCGGGCGCTGCGCCGGCTGTTTCCACAACTGGGCGACGTCGCTTTCGAGGCCGAATGGTATGGCCAGATCGGCATGACCGACAATGCGCTTCCCCGCTTCCACACATTTGCCAAACGCGTCATCGGATTTTCCGGTTACAATGGGCGCGGAATTTCACCCGGCACCGTCTTCGGTCAGGTGCTGTCGCGCCATGTGCTGGGCGAGATGGGTGAAGAGGATCTTCCCCTGCCTGTCACCGTGGCGAAGGACCCGGCCTTTCGCGCGCTGAAGGAAGCCTATTACGAAGCGGGCGCGCAGCTTGCCCATTTTACCGGTGACCGGTTCTAAAGCCCGACGGCTTGACCCGCCCCGACGAACATCGCAGATGACACCGACAGACAGACGAGAAGGACAAAGATGACCCTCGCCACGCTCAACCTGAACGCCGAAACCGCTGCCATCCTTGCAAAGCTGGGTGTTGCCGCTTCCGCCTATACGGGCGGCACGCTTGTCGTGCGCTCGCCGATCACAGGCACAGAAATCGGCCGCCTGCCGGAAATCTCCGCAGCCGATACGACGACCGCCATCGATGCCGCGCATCAGGCCTTTCTCGAATGGCGTCAGGTGCCGGCGCCCAAGCGCGGCGAACTGATCCGCCTGCTTGGTGAAGAACTGCGCGCAGCCAAGGCCGATCTTGGTCGCCTCGTTTCCATCGAGGTCGGCAAGATCACCTCGGAAGGCCTTGGCGAAGTGCAGGAGATGATCGACATCTGCGATTTCGCCGTCGGCCTGTCGCGCCAGCTCTATGGGTTGACCATCGCAACGGAGCGCTCCGAGCACCGGATGATGGAAACCTGGCATCCGCTGGGCGTCACCGGCATCATTTCGGCTTTCAACTTCCCCGTTGCCGTCTGGTCGTGGAATGCGGCGCTGGCGCTGGTCTGCGGCAATTCCACCGTCTGGAAGCCGTCGGAAAAGACGCCGCTGACGGCGCTTGCCACACAGGCGATCTTTGAAAAGGCGCTTGCCCGCTTTATCGCCGAAGGTGGCAAGGCACCGGCCAATCTTTCGACGCTGTTGATCGGCGGGCGCGAGATCGGCGAAGTGCTGGTTGACCATCCGAAAGTGCCGCTCGTTTCAGCCACCGGCTCCACGGCGATGGGCCGCGCCGTCGGCCCGCGCCTTGCCAAGCGCTTTGCCCGCGCCATCCTGGAACTCGGCGGCAACAATGCTGCCATCGTCACGCCGACGGCCGATCTCGGTCTCACGCTGCGCGGCGTTGCCTTTTCCGCCATGGGCACGGCCGGTCAGCGCTGCACCTCGCTTCGCCGCCTCTTCGTTCACGAGAGCGTCTACGACAACCTCGTGCCGCGCCTGCAAAAAGCCTATCAGTCCGTCACCATCGGCAACCCGATGGTGGATGGCAATCTCGTCGGCCCGCTGATCGACAAGGCAGCCTTTGACAAGATGCAGGCGGCTCTGGAAGCCGCAAAGGCCGAAGGCGGCAGCGTGACCGGCGGCGAGCGCGTCTCTGCCGAAGACGCCGCCGACGCCTATTACGTACGCCCCGCCATCGTCGAAATGCCGTCGCAATGCGGCCCGGTGATCGAGGAAACCTTCGCCCCGATCCTCTACGTGGTCAAATATTCCGATTTTGACGCGGTGCTTGCGCTCCACAACGACGTACCGCAGGGCCTGTCTTCCTCGATCTTCACCAATGACATGCGCGAGGCTGAAACCTTCATTTCCGCCCGTGGCTCCGATTGCGGCATTGCCAATGTCAACATCGGCCCATCGGGCGCTGAAATCGGCGGGGCCTTCGGCGGCGAGAAGGAAACCGGCGGCGGCCGCGAATCGGGCTCCGATTCGTGGAAGGCCTATATGCGCCGGGCCACCAACACGCTGAACTATGGTCGCACGCTGCCACTCGCGCAGGGTGTGAAGTTCGACATCGCCTGACGCGGATGACAGGGGGCAGCGATGAAGCCGCTGCCCCTTGCACGACAGGGGCAGCGCAACGCGCTAGTCTGCGGGCCGAATCGCCGCTGACGTCAAAAGGTCCCCGCCCATGCCCGCTCCCCTTAATCTCCTCACCGATATCGATGGCCTGAGCGTTGGCCATGCCACGGATCTCACCCTCGGATCCGGGGTCACGGTGGTGGTTTTCGATGAACCGGCCACCGCTTCCGGCATCGTGCTCGGCGGAGCGCCGGGCGGACGCGATACCGCACTGCTTGACCCCTCTCTTACGGTGGAAAAGGTCGATGCGCTGGTGCTGTCGGGCGGATCGGCCTTCGGGCTCGATGCGGCCGGCGGCGTACAGGCGGGGCTGCGTGAGATCGGACGGGGGCTTCAGGTCGGCACCACCCAGGTCCCGATCGTGCCGCAGGCAATCCTCATGGATCTCCTGAACGGCGGCAACAAGGACTGGGGTCTTCATTCTCCCTATCGCGACATGGGTTACGAGGCCTTTGCGGCGGCCGCAAAGGGTTCCTTTGCGCTCGGAACCGTCGGCGCCGGCACGGGCGCCACCACGGCAACCTTCAAGGGCGGGCTTGGATCGGCAAGCGCGGTGACGCCGAGCGGACACCGGATTGCAGCGCTGGTGGCGGTAAACGCCCTTGGCTCGGCCACCGTGGGAGAGGGCCGGCACTTCTGGGCAGCCCCTTTCGAAGAGGGACAGGAATTTGGTGGTCTCGGCCTTCCCGCCACCTTTGCACCGGGCGATCGATCCATGCGCCTGAAAGGCGTGAACCTTAAGGCAACGACCATCGGCCTTGTGGTGACCGATGCCATCCTCACCAAGGCGCAGGCGCATCGCCTGTCGATCATGGCGCATGACGGGCTTGCCCGGGCGATCCTTCCCGCACACCTGCCGGCCGACGGCGATACGGTCTTTGCAGCCGCGACCGGCAAACGCGCCCTCGAAGACCCGCTCGACTTCATGGAGCTTTGCCATCTGGCAACGCTCACCTTTGCCCGCGCCATCGCACGCGGCGTGTTCGAGGCAACCGCCCTGCCGGTTGAAAAGGCCCAGAAAGCCTGGCGCGACAGCCTCGCCTCAGATCAGACAGCCGGCTGAGCCTGACGTTTCATCACGGCAACCGTCACGAACCACAGCACGACGCCCAGCGCGATCAGCAGGCCGGCAATGGTGTATTGCACCGGATCGCGCCCCGTCCAGGGCCCGGCCAGAAAGGCGCAACTGGCAGCCCCCAGCACCGGGAGGATGGTTGGCGTGCGAAAATGTTTGTGTTCCACCTTGTCCTTGCGCAGCACGAGGACCGCAATGTTGACGATGGTGAAGACGCAGAGCAGCAACAGCGCCGTGGTGCCGCCGAGCGCCGGCACGCCGCCGGCAAAGGTGATGAGGAGGGCTGCAATCAGCGTGGTGAAGAGGATGGCGACGAACGGCGTCTGTCGCGTCTCGTGCACCTTGCCCAAGACCGGCGGCAGCACGTTTTCGCGCGACATGCCGTAGATGAGGCGGCTTGCCATCATCATGTTGATGAGGGCGGAATTTGCCACGGCAAACATGGTGATGAGACCGAAGATGCCGACCGGAAAGTCCGGAGCACCGGCGGCGACCACTTTCAGAAGCGGCGTTTCACCCTCGCCAAGTTCTGCGGCCGGCACCAGCGTGATGGCCGAAATGGAGACGAGGACATAGATGATGCCCGTCAGCACAAGCCCACCCAGCAGCACTTTCGGAAAGATCCGGCTCGGCTCCTTGCATTCTTCCGCCATGTTGACGCTGTCCTCGAAGCCAACCATGGCAAAGAAGGCAAGCGTCGTTGCCGCAACAACCGACCAGATCGCGCCATGATCTCCGGCCGGCTGAAAGGTCCAGGCGCGCGAGACATCGCCCTGTCCGCCCGCAATCGCCCAGAAGCCGATCCCGATGATGAGGAGCAGGCCGGACAGTTCGATGACGGTCAGCACCACGTTGACCTTGACGCTTTCGCCGACGCCGCGAAAATTGACGATGCCGACCAGCGCCATGAAGGCAAGCGCCACGCCGGTGACGCCAAAGGCGCCGGCATCGAAGCCCGTGGAGGCGGTAAAATTGGCGGCAAAGGCACGTGACGCCGTGGCGGCCGAGGTAACGCCGGAAGACATGACGGCAAAAGCCACCAGAAACGTGATGAAATGGATGCCGAAGGCCTTGTGCGTATAAAGCGCAGCACCCGCCGCACGGGGATATTTCGTCACCAGTTCCAGATAGCTGAAGGCGGTCATCAGCGCGACGAGGAAAGCGACGAGGAAAGGCAGCCAGACGACGCCCCCCACTTCTGCAGCCACCTGCCCCGTCAGCGCATAGATGCCGGTGCCCAGAATGTCGCCGACAATGAACAGCAGCAGCAGCCCCGGTCCCATCACCCGTTTCAGCTCCGGCTGGCTGCCGAGCTGCTCAGTCCCCCGATTGTCCTGCATGATCCCCTCCTGATGCACCGCATTGGCAACGTACACGTCGTGACACGTCGTGCTGACGGATATGGATCACGAACAGTGAGGAACAAGTCGAGGCCTTGAAGGTTCGGCATCAATGGCGTGCTGCCCTTCGGGGCGGCAGAGCGCGCATGTCTTACCGAACCATGTCTTATCAAACAGGAGGGACGACCATGGATGACAGACAGAGCGGCACGATGCCGAAGGGCACCGATGACAAGGTTCTAACCAACCGGCAAGGCCATCCGATCACCAACAACCAGTCGCAGCGCACCGTTGGCGCCCGCGGCCCGGCCACATTGGAAAACTACCAGTTTCTCGAAAAGATCAGCCATTTCGACCGGGAGCGCATTCCCGAGCGCGTCGTGCATGCGCGCGGCTTCGTCTGCTACGGCGAACTGGAAGTGACCGGCAAGATCGGCGACGAGCCCGCATCCAGATATACCCGCGCAAAACTGTTCCAGGCGGCAGGCAAGAAGACGCCGCTCGCCATTCGCTTCTCCACCGTCATCGGCGGGCGCGATTCCTCGGAGACAGCGCGCGACCCGCGCGGCTTTGCGGTCAAGTTCTACACCGAAGACGGCAACTGGGATCTGGTCGGCAACAATCTGGCGGTCTTCTTCATCCGCGATGCGATCAAGTTTCCCGATGTCATCCATTCGCTGAAGCCGGATCCGGTGACGTTTCGCCAGGAACCCAACCGTATCTTCGACTTCATGAGCCAGACGCCGGAAAGCATGCATATGCTGACGCATCTGTTTTCGCCGCGCGGCATTCCGGCAAGCTATCGGCACATGGAAGGCTTTGGCGTCAACACCTACAAGATGGTGAATGACCAGGGCGAGACGGTGCTGGTGAAATACCATTTTCACCCGCGCGCCGGTCTGGCCTGCCTGACGGCGGAAGAAGCTGCCAAGGTGCAGGGCCAGGATTTCGGCTCGGCCTCGAAGGATCTCTTCACCGCGATCGAGCGGGGCGAATATCCGCAATGGGACATGTTCGTGCAGATCATGGAGGATCACGATCATCCCGAACTCAGCTGGGACCCGCTCGATGACACCAAGATCTGGCCGGAACACCAGTTCCCGCTGCGCCATGTCGGCACGATGACGCTGAACCGCAATGTCGAGGACTTCTTCAACGAGAACGAGCAGATCGCCATGGGCACCGGCGTGCTGGTGGATGGGCTCGATTTTTCCGACGACAAGATGCTGGTCGGGCGCACCTTCTCCTATTCCGATACGCAGCGTTACCGGGTCGGCAGCAATTACCTGCAATTGCCGGTCAACCAGCCGAAGAACGCCAAGGTCTCGACCAACCTCTCCGGCGGCCAGATGAGCTTTCAGCGCGATCTGGCGCCGGGGCAGAACCCGCATGTGAACTATGAGCCATCCATCCATGACGGACTGACGGAAAGCGCCCGCGCCGAGCCTAACAATCCGCCGGAAATCCGCGGCCGCCTGACCCGCGAAGTGCTGGAACGCCGCAATGACTATGAACAGGCGCGTGGCCGTTTCTGCACCATGATGGACTGGGAGCGCGACGACCTGATCTTCAACATGGGGGACCTTCTGTCGCAATGTCAGCGCGACGTGCAGGAGCGCATGGTCTGGCACTTTTTCATGGTGCATGACGATTATGGCCGGCGCGTTGGCGAAAAGCTCGGCATTTCGGCAAGCGACATCGCCCATCTCGGCCCCCTGCCGAAACAGGTGCTGACGGACGAGGAGACACGGCGCCTGCAAAATCTTGGCCGCAACGGCGACGTGATCGATCCGGCCGTCTGGGGCCAGTGGACGAGTTCGGTAAAGAACCACAAGGCAACAGCCGAAGAGGTTCTGATGGGCAAGCTTCCCAAGGCCGGCATGATGCAGAGCGAAGCGGCCGAATAACCGCTCATTTCACGCAACACGATCCGGGAGATCCGTCTCCCGGATTTTCTTATTCCGTCGCCTCTGCCCGGCGGCCCAGCCGCGCCAGCGCCAGAAAGATAACCAGCCCGACAAGCGAAAGCCCGGTCAGCGACCAGAGAACGCTTTCCGCGCCGGCTCTTTCCAGAACGAAGGCAAGGCCGAACGGGGCGACCGACGATACGGCAAGCCGCACCAGCGTCATCTGTCCCTGGCGGGCGCCGTAGCCTTCGCTGCCGAAGAGCGTCAGCGGCAAGGTTCCGAAAACGATGCTGGCAAGGCCTGAGCCGAAGCCGAATAGGACGGCAAACACCATAGCACCCGGCACGAACGGATGGGTGAGCGCCAGGATCAGAATGGCAAGCGGCGGAAAGACCGCCATCAATACCGCCAGATGCAGCGCATCGAGGTTCTTGCCGAAGATCATGTTGGTGAAGCGGCTCAAAACCTGCGCCGGCCCGAAGACTGTGGCAACCAGGACGGCTGTGCCTCCGAGCCCCAGCGCTGTCAACACCGGCACCATGTGGAAGAGGAGCGCCGCATTGCCGAAGGACACCACGCCCATGCCGGCCAGCATCAGGCGGAAGCCGCGTTCCCGAACAGCTTCGGGAAGAAGACCCGGGACGGGTTCACCGCGATTGCGGGTCGAAGCATCAACGGCACCGCGGGCACCCTTGCCCTGCAGCCCGAGCCAGGCATGCAGAGGCAGGCAGATGAGGAGATTGAGCCCCGCAAAGGCAAGATAGACCTCGCGCCAGTCGAGATGCGCGTGGAGCGCCGATGTGAAGGGCCAGAACAAAGTGGAGGCAAAGCCTGCAATCAGCGTCAGATAGGTGATGCTCCGCGATGCCTCCCGCGGCCGGATTTCAACGAGCAACGCAAAGGCTGCCCCGTATTGGACGAGGTTTGAAGACACTTCCATCAGCAAGATGCCGGCGACGAACATCGGCAGGCTTGAAGACAGAGCACACAGAAGCAGTGACAGGACTGCCATCAGCGAGCCGGTTGCCATCACCCGGCCCGTGCCGAAGCGGTCCATCAGGCGCCCGACATAGGGCGCAACAAGGCCCGAGAGGAAGAGCGAGGCTGACAGAAGGCCAAAGAGCCAGTCGACTGTCCAGCCGAAATCCCGCGCCATGGCCGGCGCCAGAATGCTGAAACTGTAATAGAGCGTGCCATAGCCGATGATCTGCGTCACCCCTAGGGCGACAATGGCGGCAATCGGCAGACGCTCACTCATATCGAACTCAGTTTCACCCGTTGCTCCAGCTTTTGCGCATCCTCTTTCCGCTCGCTGTAGCGATCGGTCAAGTGGCCCGAGACATCGCGGGTGAGAAGGGTGAATTTCACCAGTTCCTCGCAGACATCCACCACCCGGTCATAATAGGCGGATGGTTTCATGCGGCCGTGTTCATCGAATTCCTGAAAGGCCTTGGCAACCGACGACTGGTTCGGGATGGTGAGCATCCGCATCCAGCGCCCGAGAATGCGCATCTGGTTCAGCGCATTGAAGGATTGCGAGCCGCCGGACACCTGCGCCAGCGCCAGCGTCTTTCCCTGGGTCGGGCGGATCGAGCCGATGGACAAGGGGATCCAGTCGATCTGCGCCTTCATGATGCCGGTCATGGCGCCGTGGCGCTCGGGACTCACCCATAGCTGGCCTTCCGACCATTCGACCAGATCGCGCAATTCGGCCACCTTCGGATGACTGACCGGCTCGGCATCGGGAAGCGGAAGCCCGGCCGGATCGAACAGGCGCACCTCACAGCCGAAATGCGTCAGCAACCGGTCCGCTTCCTCGGCCAATAGCCGGCTATAGGAAATGGTTCTGAGCGATCCGTAGAGAATGAGGATGCGTGGCTTGTGGGTGGAGAAGGTCGGCCGCAGGACGGCAGGGTCCGGCATGCGCAGATGATTTTCCATGACGGCCGGAAGGTCGGACGAGAGATCAGCCAAGACGTTTGCCCTCCGCGTCCAGAACCTGCTCTCCGTCCTCCTTGGCAAACGGACCCTTGTGGGTATCGGGCAGGATATCGAGCACCCGTTCGGACGGGCGCGACAGCCGCGTGCCAAGCGGTGTGATCACGAATGGCCGGTTGATGAGGATCGGATGCGTGAGCATCGCATCCAGCAACTGATCGTCGCTGAGCGCCGGGTCATCAAGGCCCATCTCCCTATAGGGCGTGTCCTTTTCGCGGATCGCCTCGCGCACAGAGAGGCCGGCATCGGCGATCATTTTCTTGAGGTCGGAGCGCGAAGGCGGTGTCTTCAGGTAGTCGATAACGGCGGGCTCTATTCCGGCATTGCGGATCATGGCCAGCGTGTTGCGTGAGGTTCCGCAGGCGGGATTATGGTAGATGATGACATCCATGGCGTTTCACGTCCTTTCGACAGAGGTTGACCGCACGGACGCGCCGCGCTCGTACCAGGGCTTGCTGGCATTGACGATCCAGACGACCGACAGCATGACCGGCACCTCGATCAACACGCCGACCACGGTTGCCAGGGCGGCACCGGACTGGAAGCCGAAGAGGCTGATGGCAGCAGCCACCGCCAACTCGAAGAAGTTGGAGGCACCGATGAGGGCCGAGGGGCCGGCCACGCAATGGGCTTCACCGCTCATCCGATTGAGCAGATAGGCAAGGCCGGAATTGGCATAGACCTGGATAAGGATGGGGACGGCCAAAAGCGCGATCACCATGGGCTGCGCGATGATCTGTTCGCCCTGGAACCCGAACAGCAGCACAAGCGTCGTCAGAAGTGCGACAAGCGACAGCGGCTGCATGACCTTCAGCAGAGCGTCGAGCGCAACCATCGAGCCGGAGGCCAGAAGCCGGCCCCGGATAAGCTGGGCGGCGATCACCGGCAGGACAATATAAAGCATGACCGAGAGGATCAGCGTATCCCATGGCACGGTGATGGCTGACAGGCCGAGCAAAAGACCAACAATCGGAGCAAAGGCGATGACCATGATCGCGTCGTTGAGCGCCACCTGCGACAGGGTGAAATGCGGCTCGCCTTTGGTCAGGTTAGACCAGACAAAGACCATCGCCGTGCAGGGCGCCGCTGCCAGAATGATGAGGCCAGCAATATAGCTGTCGATCTGGGCGGACGGCAGCAACGGGCGAAACAGCCAGCCGATGAACAGCCAGCCAAGCAGCGCCATGGAAAATGGCTTGACTGCCCAGTTGATGAAAAGGGTCACGCCAATTCCGCGCCAGTAACGGCTCACCTTTCCCAAAGCGGCAAAGTCGATCCGGATCAGCATCGGGATGATCATCAGCCAGATCAGTACCGCCACCGGCAGGTTGACCTTGGCGACTTCCAGCGCCGCAATTGCATGGAAAACGCCGGGTATCAGAGCGCCGAGCGCCACGCCGACGAGGATGCACAGAAAGACCCAGAGTGTGAGATAGCGTTCGAATGTCGACATGATCAGAAGGTCCTGCCCTTGGTGCGGCGGCGGCCTGCCAGTGGATCGTGCTGCAGGATGCCGGTCATGGCTTGTTTTCCTCGGCGGCCGTGGCGCAACAGATGTCGATGGTATGTGTGACGGGCGCGCAGATTTCCGGACGTCCACCACAGCAATCCTCCATCAGAAAGCGGATGAGGCCGGTCAGTTGTTCGTAGGCGGCAGAGTAGATGATGGACCGCGAGTCGCGCTCTGCCGCCACAAGCCCTGCCCGCTCCAGTTCCTTCAGGTGAAACGAGACATTGGAGGCCGAAACGCCAACGGCATCGGCAATTGCACCGGCGGCCATGCCCGCGGGCCCGGCGACCACCAGCATGCGGATGATCTTCAACCGGGTTTCCTGCGAGAGCGCACCAAACAGAACGACTGCCTGCTTTTCATTCATAATTCAATAATCCTATAAGTATTGAATTATTTTGTACACGTCTGCGCGACTTGAGGCAAGAGGCAGCAAAAAGCCCGCGACAGGACATCGCGGGCTTCGGTCACGGATCAGCGAGGGGGCATCAGATCTTGGCAGATGCGCCGGCTTCCTTCAGGGAGGCAAACTTCATCGTCAGGCTGCGCAGGTTGTGGTCCAGCCAATCGGCCATGGCCACTTCCTCGTCCAGATTGGCCTTGAGACCGGCCGTTGCCGCCGGGAAATTGCCCAGCTCAGCAATGGTCAGCAGCGATTTGTAGGCCGCGATCTCGTAATTTTCGAAGGCGAAATTGGCCAGGGAATTCTTGACGATTTCGTCACCGGCCATGCTGTGGCTGATGGCCGCCATGGAGCCTCCCATGGACAGCGCCATGTCCTTCAGCGCCGAATTGCTTTCGGAAAGGCCGGACAGGATCTCCTCGAGCCGCTGGATCTGCCCCTCGGTTTCGCGGATATGGGCTTCCAGCCGGGTGGCGACTTCCGGATAGTTCTCGATGCGGGAAACCTGCGGCTTCATGATCGAAAGAGCCTGGTTTTCCATGGCGTGGGCGTTTTTAAGGCCCGTCACGAAAATCGTGCGTGTTTCGTCGGCTACGGCCATTATGATCTCCTCGGTTGATGCCGGCCCAACCGGCAAAGCCAGGGATTGTTCCAGCCCGCAGTCAGCCGAGGTAGGAGCGCCATTGCGCGCGATACGCGGCAAGCCCCTCGGCAGACAGAGGAACGACGGCCCGTCCGGTTTCAGACGGCAGTGCCGAGCCGCAGAGCAGGGCTGCACCATGGGTGGTGCCGGTGGACCCGGCAAGGGCCAGCACGCTGCGGCCAAGAAGACCCGCAAGCGCTGCCAGATAGGCCTCATTTGCTGCAAACGGCCCCTCCACCAGCACGGGACCGTCCGCCCCCAGCAGGTCCAGGCAGGCTTCGGTCATCAGTGCCAGATACAGCGAAGCAGCTGCCCAGCGGTCCTGACGGCCAGGACCCTCACCACCCTTCCTCTCGATCCAGCGCATGCGCCGGCCGGGAAACGGCCCCGATCCTTCTGCCACATTGGGAAGCAGCATCAGCCCCGAGGCGATGACGGCAGGAAGGGCCTGAAGGACGCCCACCTGCGAATCGAGAGGGCCAAGGGCGCTGGCGAGCATCTCGTATTCCCGCCCGCCCATAAAGCGTGCGGAGGGAACCGCACGGCCATAGGCATCGACATTGGCCAGCGTATCGCGGGCCGGATCAAGATGATCGAGATCGCCGCCGACGGCGAAGCTGACCACCCAGGTGCCGGTGGAGACGACCGAAAACGGCGGCTCGCGGCCGACGAGATGGGCGAGAAGCGAAGCGTTGGAATCGTGCAGGCCGCAAAAGACCGGCACCGGAGACGGCAGGCCAAGTTCGGCTGCAAGCTGCGGCAGAAGATCCCCCAGACGATCGAAGGCGGAACGCACCGGCGCCATCTGCTGACGGATGCCGAGCGCATCGACCAGGCCGGACCATCCGCCGTCCCGGGGGCACCATAGGTCGGTATGGCAGCCAAGCGAGGTGACTTCATTGGCCGCAATGCCCGTCAGCCGGAACGCCCAGTATTGCGGATAGGTCATGATCTGCGCGACACGGGCAAACTCATCCGCAAAGACGGTCTTCTGGTAGTGCAGTTGCGCTCCAAGGTTCAGCCCGCCGGGAAGCGCCGGTGAAAATGTCTCTATAAAAGGCGGACGTAGCGCCGCATAGGCTTCTTCGATCGCCGGCGGGTAGCGATGCTCGTAATCCAGTACCGGCAGCGCAAGTTCGCCTGATACATCGACAAGTGCTGCAGACGCGCCGTGGGTGGTGATCGAAATGGCATCGAAGCCCACGCTGCCGGCCAGCTCCTGCAAAGCCTTGCGAAAGAAGCGCCAGAGCGCCTCGATATCGTAATGCGGATAAGGCGGCGCGTCGATGACGTGGTTGCGGACACGGCGCATATCGAGTTCCTGCCCACTCGCACAATCGAGAATGGCGACCTTGGCATTGGTCTTGCCGACATCGAGAACCGCAACGCGCGCATAGCCGGTCATGGCAGGTGAAACACCGTGACGAGATCAGTGGCAACAGGCGAATTGTCCGGATGGGTTTCCATGATATCGGCCATGTGCGCCCACCAGCGCTTCATGACGGGATGGTCCGGCAGGCTTGCCATCGTGTGGTCGGCGGGACGGGTGAGAATGCCGAAGAGGATGTTGGTCTCACGGTCGAGATGGATCGAGTAGTCGCTGACACCGGCCTCGTGCAGGAGGTCCACCAGGTCCGGCCAGATCTCGTCGTGGCGTTTGCGGTATTCGGCTTCCATGCCGGGGGCGAGCTTCATCTTGAAGGCGTGTTTTTCAAGGCTCATGCGCGTCTTGCCTGTCTGATGCGGCGCGCCAGGATCGGCAGCGCAATGGTGACGATGAGGAGAAGGCCGACGAAGATCGACATTACGATGCCGGGGACGTTGAGGAGCCCGAGGCCGAAGGTGACGAGCCCCATGACGAAGGCCGCGATAACGACGCCGAGAATGCTGCCCGAACCGCCCAGAATGGACACGCCGCCGAGCACGACCATGGTGACCACTTCCAGTTCCCAGCCTTGCGCGATGGAAGGTCGCGTCGAGCCGAGCCGCGAGGTGAGGCAGACGGCTGCGATACCGCTCATCAGACCCGTCAGCAGGAAGAGGATGAATTTTATCCGCTCCACCGGCACACCGGAAAAGCGCGCAGCAAATTCATTATTGCCGATCACCATGACCTGCCGGCCGAAATTGGTCCAGTGCAGCAACACGGCAAACAGCGCGGCACAGAGGAGAAACAGGCCGAACTCGAAGGAGAACACCCAGACGAGGTAACCTTGGCCGAAATAGGCAAAGCTGTCCGGATAGCCGCCATAGGCCTTGTCCCCCAGCGTGATGTAGGAAATGCCGCGGAACAGGCTCATCGTGCCGATGGTGACGACGATGGAGGGCAGCTTCAGCGCCGAGACGAGAAAACCGTTGACGGTACCGCAGGCAAGGCCGGTGCCGATACCGATTGCCACAAGGCCCGGCGTTCCGACACCCGCCTGTGCAGCCGCCCCCATGGCCGTGGAGGCAAGCGCGATGATGGCGGCAACCGACAGATCGATTTCGCCGGCGATGATGAGCAGCGCCATGGCAAAGGCGACGAGCGCCTTTTCGGTGAAGTTGAACGTCGCGTCCGAGAGATTCCAGGCATCCAGGAAATAGGGAGAAGCCAGCGAATTGGCGATGAAAATCAGCACTGCCACGCCGAACAGCAGCACTTCCCAGCTGGAAAGAGTGCGGGACAAGGGGGTGCCGAGCCGATCCGGAATGGTGCGGCGGGCGGGGACCGGCGTATCGCGCTTGTTCATGCCGTCACCTCTATCGTGTTGCGGTTGCGAAGGATGATACGGCCTTTTCGAGCTTCGGCGCGGGCGTTGAACACGACGGCGAGCACAATCACCACGCCGGAAATCGCCATCTGGGCAAAGGGCGAAATGCCGATGACGGGAAGCGCATTCTTGATGACGCCGAGAAACAGCGCGCCGAGGACCGCACCGGCCACCGAGCCAATACCGCCAGCAATGGAAATCCCGCCGATGACGCAGGCGGCCACGCTATCCAGCTCGAAACCGTTGGCGATATCGACATAGGCGACAGCGTAGCGCGAGACCCAGAGATAGCTGCAAAGACCGGCCATGGCGCCAGACAGAACGAAGGCGAAGAAACGCGTCGCGCCGATATCGATGCCGGCATAGACCGCCGCAACGGGATTTCCACCAGACGCAAAGGCGGCACGGCCAAACGGCGTGCGGGTGAGCACGAACCAGAAGACAAGCACCACCAGAACCGCCACCCAGGACAGGACCGGCAAGCCCAGAAGCACGGTGCGCGGCACATTGAGGAAGGTCGGCGTCATCTGGTGGGCGTTGACCCAGCTGCCGCCCGAGAGCACGAAGGCCATGCCGCGATAGATGGTGAGCGTGCCGAGTGTCACGACGATCGGCGGGATCTGCAGGATCCAGACCAGAAAGCCATTGATGGCGCCCAGGCATGCGCCGATCCCGAGCGCCATGACGATCAGCGCCACAAGCGGCAGATCCGGGAAAGCGGCATTGGTCATGGCAACCGCCATGCCGGTAAAAGCGAGATTGGCAGCCACCGAGAGATCGATGGATTTGGTGAGGATCACTGTCATCTGTGCGAGCGCCAGGATGATCAGGATCGACGTGTCGTTAAAGATATTGGCCAGGTTGACCGGCTCAGCAAAGCCCGGTGCGCGGGTGGCAAAGCCTGCAACCATCAGCACAATAATGCCGGTCAGCAGGATTTCGCGGTTTTTCAGAAGTCGTGTCATCGCGGATCCTTCACGCATTGCCGGTTGCGGCACGCACCAGCACTTCGGCTGAGGCCTCGGCGCGCTCAAAAATTCCAGCCTGCAGGCCCTCGCGCATCACCATGACCCGATCCGACATGCCGAGAATTTCCGGCAGTTCGGACGAGACCATGATGATGGAAAGGCCCTGGGAGGCGAGTTCGGAAATGAAGCCATGCACGGCAGCCTTCGAGCCGATGTCGATGCCCTTGGTCGGTTCGTCGAGAATGATGACCTTCGGCTGCGTGGCGAGCCACTTTCCGATGACGACCTTCTGCTGGTTGCCGCCCGACAGCGTGCCGACCGGAACCGAGAGGGCCGCGGCGCGCAGATCCAGCCGCTCCGCATACTGGCGTGCCAGCTTCAACTCGTTGGCAGCATTGAGAAAGCCTGAGCGCGAGGTTCTGGCAAGCGAGGGCAGCGACATGTTCTGGAAAATCGGCATGGGCAGCGCCAATCCATGTCGGCCGCGTTCCTCCGGCACATAGACGATGCCAGCTGCAATTGCCTCTGCCGAAGAGTGGATCTCAATACGGCTTCCCTCAAGCGTCAGGCGGCCGGATGACGGCTTGGTGATGCCGAACAGCGACTGGCAGAGTTCCGAACGCCCGGCACCGATCAGGCCGTAGACCCCCAGAATCTCGCCGCGCTTCAGATCGAAGGAAATGTCGTTGAATTCCGTCGGGTGGCAGTAATTCTCGACCGACAGCACCGTCTGGCCGATCTCGACCTTGATTTTGGGAAACACGTCATGGACGTCGCGGCCAACCATCAGCCGGACGATATCGGCCTGCGACGTCTCCTTCAGACGCCCTTGGCCGACAGCCTTGCCATCCCGGAAGACGGCGAAATTCTCGGCGATCTCATAGACTTCATCGAACTTGTGGCTGATGAACAGGATCGCCTTGCCCTGGCGCTTCAGGCCTTCGACGATGCGGAAGAGATCATCGATTTCCTTGCGCGAAAGGGCGGCCGTCGGCTCGTCCATGATGACGATGCGGGCCTCGACGGAAAGTGCGCGGGCAATGGCCACCAGATGGCGCTGGGCGATCGAGAGATCCTTCAGCCGGATCGTCGGATCGATCTCGCTCTCCAGCTGCCGCAGCAGTTCGCGCGAACGGGTGTTGATGGTGCGCCAGTCGATGGTGCCGAAACGGCCGCGCGGGGCATGGCCGAGAAAGATGTTTTCGCCCACCGACAACTCGTCGAACAGCACGGTCTCCTGATGAATGGCGGTGACGCCCGCATCGATGGCAGCCTGGGCGCTTGCAAACTGCACCGGCTGACCGTCGAGCAAGATCTCGCCTTCATTCGGCCGGTAGATGCCCGTGAGGATCTTGACGAGTGTCGACTTTCCCGCGCCGTTTTCGCCGATCAGCGCCGTCACCTCGCCCGGATAAAGCGCGATGGATACCTGATCGAGCGCCTTTACGCCGGGAAAAATCTGGCTGATGCCGCGCATTTCCAAGAGCGGCTTTTGCGCCCCACGGCTTTCGATAACAGTCATCGGTGCGACAGCATTCATTGTTGTTTTCACCATTGGAGCCCCTCATCTGCCTGCCGGCACCTTCTCCCCGCATACGGGGAGAAGGAGATATGCCGCGCCCTCAAAACCCGACGCGATGTTTCGTGCGGCAGGTTCCCTCTCCCCTTGCAAACGGGGAGAGGGTCAGGGTGAGGGGCAAAGCGTCAAGCGTGAGGGATGATCAGAAGATCTTCGAGAACTGGTCGATGTTCTTGGCGTCGTAGACAAAGGGATCGGCCATGGCGGCTTCGCCATTGTCGCCGATCTTGATCGAGCCCATGCGGCCAGCCTTCACCTCGGTGCCGGGCTTGCCGGTCGCGTCACCCTTCACCAGGTGATAGGCGATCTGGGTTGCCGAGTATCCAAGGTCGATCGGGTTCCAGATCGCGAATTCCTTGGTGGCACCGGACTTGATGGCGCCGGCCATTTCGGACGGAAGGCCAAGGCCGGTGACATAGACCTGGCCGATCTTGCCGGCATCCTTCACCGCCTGCGAGGCGGCGAGCACGCCGACCGTGGTCGGAGCGACGATCACCTTGACGTTGGGCTGCGAGGTGAGCAGTCCCTGTGCTTCACGGTAGCTCTTGTCGGCAAGGTCGTCACCGTAGACGGTGGTTGCGAGGTTGAGGCCCGGGAAATCCTTCAGCTGCTTCTTCATCTCGCCGATCCAGATATTCTGGTTGGTCGAGGTGGTGGTGGCGGACAGGATGGCGAAATCGCCCTTGCCGCCGGGCAGATGGTTCTTGGCGAGCGTCAGGCACATCTTGCCGATCAGCTCGTTTGACGACGGGTTGAGATGCATGATGCGGCCGGCAGGCGCCACGCCCGAATCCCAGGAAATGACCTTGATGCCGCGCTGGGCCGCCTTCTTGAGCGCCGGGACGACCGCATCCGGATCGTTGGCGGAGATGGCAATGGCATCGACGCCCTGCGCGATCAGCGAGTTGATGACTTCGATCTGGCCTTCGGCCGTCGTCGTGGTCGGGCCGGTATAGATGATCTTCACGCCGCCCAGTTCCTTGGCGGCCTCTTCGGCACCCTTGTTGGCCGCTTCGAAGAAGCCGTTGCCGAGCGACTTCACCACCAGCGCGATCTTGATGTCGGCAGCAGAGGCAAAGCCCGCCATCGAAACGGAGGCTGCCAGCGCAAGGGCTGCCGCACCCAGATGTCTTCTCGATAATTTCATGTCCATTCCTCCCAAAAAAGACCGTTCTCTCCCCGTCTTCGGCCGGTCGTCTCCTCACGCGACCGAAGACGTATCCTCTCTGCCCGCGGATGCCACGGGCTTTACCGTGATCAGCTTCACGCCAGCACTTTCCACCATCGCAACCGCCTCATCGGTCACGCCGTCATCGGTAATGATGGTTGAAACATTTTCGAGCGGGCACAAAATCATGCTGGAGCGCCGGGCAAACTTGCCCGAATCGACCAGCAGGATCAGCTCGTCCGCCTGGCGCATCAGCCGCTGCTCGCTCTGGATGACGAGCGCGTCCGGCTCCATCACGCCCAGCGCCGAGATGCCTTGCGCTCCCACGAACATCCGTCGCGCATAAAAATTGCGGATCGCGTCGTTTTCAAAGGGCGACAGGATCAGGCTCTGGTCGCGATAGATCGCGCCGCCCGGCACCGTCACAGTGCATTTCGACTGCTTGACCAGATGTTCGGCAATGGCGAAGGAATTGGTCATCACCTGCAGACGGCGCGCCGACATGAAATGCACCATCTGGAACGTGGTGGTGCCGCCGTTGATGATGATCGAATCGCCTTCCTCGCAAAGCTCGACCGCTGCGCGCGCAATTGCGCGCTTCTTATCGATATTGACCGATTCCGATACCCGGAACGGACGTGCCGCCAGATTGCCCAGTTGCGGGGGATGCATTGCTTCCGCCCCGCCCCGCACCCGGCGCAGCTTTCCCTGCACATGAAGAGCCGCAATGTCACGCCGGATCGTCGCCTCGGAAGCCTCCGTCAACTCGGCAATATCCTGCACCGTGATCACAGGCTTTTCCTGGATCGCGCTCAAGATGATGCGATGGCGTTCACGTTCGTGCATGGGGTCCTCCTTGCTGTCGATATAGGCTTAGCAAAAGATTGCTGTCAATCATAATCGATCAAAAATATCTATGCTGCGTCGCACAATGAAAACTTATGATCGTTTTTGATTGACAATCGCGACCTGCCTGCGCGATACCGTCAAGCCAATAGGGGAGGCGCTGGCCAGCGGTCCTCTTGAACGAACGATCTGGGAGGATTTCCATGACAGGCCAAACGCACCTTCTCGACAATCGTTGGGACGATGCCCATGCGGCAAGCCTCGATGAGCCGGGCAAGCTTCTTTACCGCTCCAACCTTCTTGGCGCCGACAAGCGAATCACCAATTACGGCGGCGGCAACACGTCCGCCAAGGTCATGGAAACGGACCCGCTCACCGGTGAAAAGGTTCAGGTTCTCTGGGTCAAGGGCTCCGGTGGCGATGTCGGCACGATCAAGCTTGATGGCTTTGCCACGCTTTACCAAGAGAAGCTGGAAGCGCTGAAGGGGATCTACAAGGGCGTTGAGGATGAGGACCGCATGGTCGGCTTCCTGCCGCATTGCACCTTCAACCTCAACCCGCGTGCGGCCTCCATCGATACGCCGCTGCATGGTTTTGTGCCGTTTACCCATGTCGACCATATGCATCCGGATGCGATCATCGCGATTGCTGCCTCCAAGAACTCCAGGGAACTGACGCAACAGATTTTTGGCGCCGATATCGGCTGGCTGCCCTGGCGCCGCCCCGGCTTCCAGCTCGGGCTTGATCTCGAAGCCTTCGTGAAGGCCAATCCGACGGCAAAGGGCGTCGTGCTCGAAAGCCATGGCCTGTTTACCTGGGCGAACGATGCCAAGGACTGCTACCTGCTGACGCTGGAGATCATCAACAAGGCGATCGAGTGGTTTGCCAAGGAAACCGAGGGCAAGCTGATCTTCGGTGGCGCCGTCACCCAGAGCCTGCCGGCCGAAGAACGCCGCGCGATTGCTGCTCGCCTGATGCCGGAAATCCGTGGTCGCATCGGAAAGCTTGAGCGCAAACTCGGCCATTTCGACGATCAGGATGCGGTTCTGGAATTCGTCAATTCCGCAGACCTGAAGCCGCTCGGCGCGCTCGGCACCTCCTGCCCGGACCATTTCCTGCGCACCAAGATCCGCCCGCTGATTCTTGATTTCAATCCGGCAAAGCCTGATGTCGACGCGGTTCTCTCCGGTCTCGATCAGGCGCTTGAAGACTACCGCGCCGATTACACGCGCTATTACGAGGCCTGCAAACACGCCAACTCGCCAAAGATCCGTGACCCGAACCCTGTGATTTTCCTCGTTCCCGGCGTCGGCATGTTTTCGTTTGCCAAGGACAAGGCGACGGCCCGCATTGCCGGCGAATTTTACGTTAATGCCATCAACGTCATGCGCGGTGCCTCCACCGTGTCCGACTATCAGGGCCTGCCGGAGCAGGAAGCCTTCGATATCGAATACTGGCTTTTGGAAGAGGCAAAGCTGCAGCGTATGCCCAAGCCCAAGAGCTTGGCCGGCCGGGTCGCATTTGTGACCGGCGGTGCCGGCGGCATCGGCCGGGCAACGGCAGAGCGGCTGGTGGCGGAAGGCGCCTGCGTGGTGCTGGCCGATATCGATGCGGACGCGCTTTCTGCAACGCTTGCCGATTTCTCCAAGCGCCATGGCGCTGACGCCGTACGTTCGGTGAAGCTAGACGTGACGCAGGAGGCGGCCGTCATTGATAGCTTCGCCGCCGCTTGCGTCGAATTCGGTGGCATCGACATCCTGGTGTCCAATGCCGGCATCGCCTCCTCGGCCCCGGTGGAAGACACCACGCTTGCCATGTGGGACAAGAATATCGGCATTCTTGCGACCGGCTATTTCCTTGTTTCACGTGAAGCATTTCGACTTTTCCGCCGTCAGAAGCTCGGTGGAAACGTCGTCTTCGTCGCCTCCAAGAACGGCCTTGCCTCCTCGCCCAATGCGTCTGCCTATTGCACCGCAAAGGCGGCCGAAATCCATCTGGCGCGCTGCCTGGCGCTGGAAGGGGCCGATGCCGGCATCCGCGTCAACACGGTGAACCCCGACGCAGTTCTGCGCGGCTCAAAAATCTGGAACGGCGAATGGCGCGAACAGCGCGCGGCTTCTTCGAAGATCGAGGTGGACGATCTGGAGGAACATTACCGCAAACGCTCGATGCTGAAGCTCAACGTGTTTCCGGAAGACATTGCCGAGGCGATCTATTTCCTCGCCTCGGATCTTTCCGCGAAATCGACGGGCAATATCATCAACGTGGATGCAGGCAACGCGCAGAGCTTTACGCGATAAGGGCGTTGCGTCCCTGATCCTTAAGCCCCCCTCCCCGTCAAGACGGGAGAGGGAGGCTACCGGATGAGGGGACGCAATCCTTTGGGAGGAAACACAATGACAGAACCGACAATTTCGAGCGATCAGATCGCCGAACACAATGACCAACACGAAGCCGCACTCGCGTCCGATTATTCAGCACTGGGTGAAAAGCTCGCGCGCAGTGGCATCGATATCGATTCCATCACGCAAAAGGTGTCCGAGTTTTTCGTGGCTGTCCCCTCCTGGGGGGTCGGCACCGGCGGCACGCGTTTTGCCCGTTTTCCGGGCCCCGGCGAACCGCGACACATCTTTGACAAGCTCGACGATTGCGGCGTGATCCAGCAGTTGACGCGGGCCACCCCCACCGTTTCGCTGCACATTCCCTGGGACAAGGCCGACCCGAAGGAGCTGAAGGCCAAGGCCGCATCGCTTGGCCTTGGCTTTGACGCGATGAACTCCAACACGTTTTCCGATGCCGCCGACCAGGCGCATTCCTATAAATATGGATCGCTCAGCCACGGCGATGCGGCAACCCGCGCGCAGGCCGTCGAGCACAACATCGAATGCATCGAAATCGGCAATGCGCTCGGCTCCAAGGCCCTGACCGTCTGGATCGGCGACGGCTCCAATTTCCCGGGCCAGACGAATTTCACGCGTCAGTTCGAGCGGTATCTCGACTCCATGCGGGAGATCTACAAGGCGCTGCCCGACGACTGGCGGCTGTTTTCCGAGCACAAGATGTACGAGCCGGCCTTTTATTCCACCGTCGTCCAGGACTGGGGCACCAATTACCTGATTGCCCAGACGCTCGGCGAGAAAGCCTTCTGCCTCGTCGATCTTGGCCATCATGCGCCCAACACTAATATCGAGATGATCGTCGCCCGCCTCATCCAGTTCGAAAAACTCGGCGGCTTTCACTTCAACGATTCGAAATATGGCGACGATGACCTGGATGCGGGGTCAGTGGACCCTTACCGCCTGTTCCTCGTCTTCAACGAGCTGGTGGATGCGGACCACCGTGGCGTCCAAGGTTTTCATCCGGCCCACATGATCGACCAGAGCCATAATGTCACCGATCCGATCGAAAGCCTGATCTCCTCTGCCAACGAAATCCGGCGCGCCTATACACAAGCCCTGCTGGTGGACCGCGCAAGCCTCGACGGCTTCCAGGAGGCAAATGATGCCCTGATGGCGACCGAGACGCTGAAGCGCGCCTACCGCACCGATGTCGAGCCGATCCTGGCACAGGCAAGGCTGCGGTCGGGCGGCGCGATAGATCCCATCGCAGCCTATCGTTCGAGCGGGTATCGTGCAGCAGTTGCGGCCCAGCGTCCCGCTGTCAAAGGTGGTTCCGGCGGCATCGTCTGAATGTCACAGTGGGGTGCGCCTGGAACGTCAATACCGAACCGGGCGCACAACCCACTGTATTAGCGACATAAAATAAAGTTTGTTAACCGTAACTCTTAATCAGATTTTAAAAACTTCCGGATCGGCCCCTTCGCAGCGCAGCATAGTTTGATACACTGTCGGCTATTGGAAATGGGGTCGAGACTATGGCGGACGTATCGGAGCGGGCGAGACAGGTGGAACGCGAGGCAACCGGCGACGCCGGCCTGCGCCGTCCGGCAGCAACGATCCCGGAGAAGCCGGCGCTGCTGCGTGGCAGTGATCTCCTGCCGATCGAACTGAGCTTTGCAACCGCCTCCTATGATCAGCTGGAGGTGCGGCTTGATCCGGCCCAGAAGACCCTCTGGTACTTTATGCGCCCCACCCAGGCGCCAAGCTATACCCCGGCACTTCTGAAGGACCTGAGCAATCTTCGCGCGCGCATCCAGAAACTGTTCGAGCGCCCGAGTGATGAGTTGCCGCTGCTCTATCTGGTCAACGGCTCCAAGCAGCCGAACATCTTCAACCTCGGCGGCGATCTTGGCTATTTCGCCGAGCACATCCGCTCGCGCGACCGCGACGGGCTTCGGCGCTATGCGCTGGATTGCGTCGATCTCGTCTATTCATCATCGCAAAGCCTCAACCTTCCGATCTTCCTCATCTCGCTGGTACAGGGCGATGCGCTGGGCGGCGGCTTCGAGGCAGCGCTTGCCTCCGACATCATCATTGCCGAGCGCAAGGCAAAGTTCGGCCTGCCGGAAATCCTGTTCAACCTCTTCCCCGGCATGGGCGCCTACAGCTTCCTGTCGCGCCGCCTCGACCCGACCCGCGCCACCAAGATGATCATGAGCGGGCAGATCTACAGCGCTGACGATCTTTTCGAGATGGGTCTCGTCGACATGGTGGTGGACGACGGCAAGGGCGAGGAAGGCGTGCGGGAATATATCGCCCGCAACAGCCGCAAGCATGCCATCCAGCGCACGATGCGCGACGTGCGCCGGCGGGTAAACCCGCTCACCCACCAGGAACTGATCGATGTGGTCGATCTGTGGGTGGATGCGGCCATGGCGCTCGAGGATGCGGATCTGCGCAAGATCGATCGGCTGCGCGGGGCGCAAACGAAGCGCATCGAGGCGGGCCTGCTCTAGGACGGAACCGAGACGCGCTTGCGCGCCTCAGGATGCAAGCCGTGATCGGACCTCCTGCTGCAGGCGCTCAACTTCTCCTGTCAGCGTGTGAAGATGGTCTTCGCCCCGTCTGGACAGTTCCGGGTCGTTGATTTCCCGCCATTCCAGGCACAGCTGGTAGATACGCGCGGCCCCGACATTGGCGGCGGCACTGCGCAGCGCATGGGCGCAGTTGCGAAAGCTCTGCACGTTCTCCTCGGCAACGGCCTGGGCAAGCTCGCTCAACGCCTCGGCCGAATCGTTGACGAACTGTTCGAGCAGCTCGTCGACGAATGCCGGGCCACCCAGTTGCTCCAGCGCCTCGCAGGTCATGGCATCAATGATCGGACGGTCGGCAGCAACAGCGGCAACGGCAACGGCTGGCGCCTCCACCACCTCAGCGGCCGGTTCCGGCATGGTATCGCCGATGATGGCGGCAATCGTTTCCAGAAGATGCCGGGGTTCGACGGGCTTTGTCAGGCATCCGGCCATGCCGGCTGCCAGGCAGCGCTCCCGCGCCTCAGCCGTGGCATCGGCCGTCACCGCAACAACCGGAATCTCCTTGGTGCCGAGGGCTGCAAAGCGATAGAATTTGACCGCCTCGATGCCGTTCATCACCGGCATGTTGAGATCCATCAGCACCAGGTCGAGATCGCCTTGCAGCATGCGCTCGACCGCCGCCTCGCCGTTCTCGACCACTTCGTAATGATGTCCGCTGGTTTCCAGAATCTTGCCCAGCACCATCTGGTTGGTCTTGTTGTCGTCGGCGATCAACAGGCGGAACCGCCGCCCGGTGCGGGCCGGAACATGCGCCTCCGCGAGGCTTTCGGCACTTTCGCGTGTCATTGCAAGGAGAACCGAGATGTTCCCCGGTTCATCCGGCGCAACAACGGTGAAAAACAGATGGCGCATGACGGGGGTAAGGCGCCCCTCGCCAGGCTGGCGCTTGACGAGAACCAGGAGCGGCGCGTCATCGAGCGGGAAAGCATCGAGCAGCAGCCGTGCCAAGCGGGCGGGCGATGGATCGCGCATCTGCGAATCGATGAGAACCAGCGGCTGTTTGACGCCTTCAAGACGCAAGGCGCGGACCGCCTTCACAGCCGCCTCGAGCGTTGAAACCGGACGGGCATGGCGATAGGCTTCCGCCTCCAGCCTGCCCTGCCCGAGGAATACGAAGGGCGGCAGCGTCACATCGGCCTCTTCATCGATGACCGCCTCGACCGGCAGGCGGAAGAAGAAGGAACTGCCCTCGCCTGGCGCACTGACCACACCGATATCGCCACCCATCGCCCGCACCAGTTGGCGCACGATCGCCAAGCCGAGCCCCGTGCCGCCGAACCGGTCCATGATGGTACCATCGGCCTGGGTGAAGCGTTCGAAGATGCGCCCATGTGCCGAAGGGTCAATGCCAATGCCCGTATCGGCGACTTCCACATGAAGGCCCGCGCCATCCGCGGTGGTCTTATAGTCGACCTCGATGCGGATGTGGCCGCTTTCGGTGAATTTGACGGCGTTGCTGGCCAGGTTGAGCAGGATCTCTTCCAGATGCCGGCGATCCGCCAGCACGAATTGCGGTGTGTTGGCGCCCACATGCAGAGACAGCCTGAGACCCTTTGCATGCGCCGCCACGCCGGCCATGGCCCGCACGTCCTGCAACAGACGCGGCAGGTCGACCTTTTCAGGCAGGATCTTCACCTGGCCGGCCTCGATGCGGGAGAGATCAAGCAGCGCCTCGATCAGCGATAGGAGTGAGCGGCCGGAGCGGCTTATGGTGCGCACCATATCCTTGTGCTCGCCTTTCAGCGCCATGCCCATCAACAGGTCGCTGAGGCCGATAATGGCATTCAGGGGCGTGCGCAGCTCATGGCTCATGCTGGCGAGAAAAAGGCTCTTGGCGCGGCTTGCCTCTTCCGCCTCGCGCTTGGCCTGCGACAGCTTGCGCACGAGCTTTGCGGTATAGGCGGGGATGACGATGAGGGCGCCGATGAGGCCGATGGAGAGGTTGATCTCGGTCTGCCAATAGGGGGTGGTGAGGACGACCGCCAGAAAGCAGAGGACGGCTGCGACGGCTGCAAGCGCCAGATAGACGATGCCGAACCGGAAGCCATTGCCAAGCACTGCCCAGAAATAGACCAGGAAAAGAGCGGCACCCGCTTCGCCACTGACATGCAGCCCATAGGAAAAGGCCCCGACATCGGCCACGATGCCGGCCACCCGGCGCCAATGACTGACGCCCGGGTAAAACAGGATATGCAGAAAAAGACCGAAGGCAAAAATCTCAAACAGCGCGACCGGTACGGCAGCCACATCGAGGGCAGAGGCTGCCGCCTCGGACCCGACGAACTGCGCCAGCACCAGATAGAGGATGATGCCGGAGGACAGAATGAGGCGATTTGCCGTCAGCTCGTGCTCGGTATCCGGGCGCGACCGCAACATCAGCCGCAACTGATGCAACGAGACCGAGAGCGGCTGGCAAAACAGCAACCTCAGATCAAGGGACAGTGTCCGCCTCATGCACTCAGTCCCAGCCCTTGCGGATCGGGGTTCTGCTGCGAGCGCACCAGATCGATAAACTGCGCGGCAGGCATGGGGCGGCCGAAGAGATAGCCCTGCATGACATCGCAGCCATCGACCTTCAAAAGCGTCGCCTGCTCCTGCGTCTCGACGCCTTCGGCAACGACGACAAGGCCAAGGCTGTGGCCGAGATTGGCCACCGTGCGCACGATGGCGTGGTCGCTCGGATCCTCCACCATGTTGCGCACGAAGCATTGGTCGATCTTGATGCGGTCGATCGGGAATTGCTTGATGTAGTTCAGCGACGAATAACCGGTGCCGAAATCGTCGATGGAAATGCCGACCCCCAGCGCCCCGATCTGCTTCAGTGCGGAAATCACGCTCTCGGTATTCTCGATCACGATGTTTTCTGTGATCTCGATTTCGAGGACGGCCGGATCAAGATCGGCGGCGGCAAGCGATCGCGTGATAAGGTCGGCGACATCGACGCGCCGGAACTGTACAGGCGACAGGTTGACGCTGATGCGCAGGCCGGCAAGTCCGAGGCGCTGCCAGTTGCGCGCCTCGCGGCAGGCCTGCGCCAGCACCCATTCATTGATGGGCACGATATGGCCGTTTTCCTCCGCCCGCGGCAGAAAACTCCCCGGCGTCACCAGTCCCTTTTCCGGGTGCTGCCAGCGCAGCAGCGCTTCGGCGCCGATGACGAGACCGGTGACGGCCGAAATCAGCGGCTGGTAATAGACGACGAATTGGCTTTCATCGATCGCCGTGCGCAGCTTGCCATCGAGAATGGCGTTGTTGCGCATGCGCTCGGCCATGTTCGTTTCGAAGAAACGGAACTGGTTTCCACCGTTTTCCTTGGCCTGATACATCGCAAGCTCGGCATTCTTGACCAGCTTGCTAACGTCGGTGCCGTCCACCGGATGGGCGGTGATACCGATGCTTGCGCCGCAGGCAAAGCGCTTGCCTTCCCCGGCAAAGGGCTTGCCCATCACCTCGATGACCGCGCGTGCGCGGGTTGCCGCATCCGGATCGCCACTGCTGATCGATTGCAGCATGGCAAATTCGTCGCTGCCAAGCCTTGCCACCATATCCTCAGGCCCGGCCAGTTGCTGGAGACGGCGGGCGACTTCCTTCAGAAAGTCGTCGCCGGCATCATGACCGAGCAATTCATTGATGCTCTTGAACTCGTCGATATCGATGAAATGCAGCGCAAAGGACCGGTCGCCCCGCCGTGCCCTGGCAACCTCGCGGCGCAATCGGTCGAGCAGGAAATTGCGGTTCGGCAGGTTGGTCAGCGCATCATGGCGCGCCACATGCAACAGGTGCTCTTCGGCCCGTTTGCGCTCCGTAATATCGAGCGCGCTGGTGACCACGCCGACAATGGTGTTGCTGCCATCGCGAAGCGGCGATTTGGTCGTCAGGAAAACCCGCTTGTCACCGGCGGCGCTCGTCATCTCCCGCTCGAAACTCTGCAGGGGCTGGCCGCTGAGAATGACCTTGCGATCCAGCATGCGGTTCGGTCCTGCGATTTCCGGATCGACCAGCAGATCGCTGCTCTTGCCGACCAGGCTTGCCGGATCGCGCGCCATGAAGGCGCCGACAAAGGCATTGACGAACAGAATGCGGCCCTCGCGGTCACAGGCGCTGACCATCGCCGGCACCGTATCGATGACCTGCGCCAGCCTTTCGCTCGAATCGCGCAGAACCGCCTGGCGTGACTGCTCGCTGGTCGCAAGCTCGACGGCGAGAAAGCGGGCACGGCTTTCCAGCAGCATCTGCTGCTTGCGCAGCTTCAGGAGGTTGCGCGCCCGCGTGATGAATTCCTGATGGTCAATGGGGCTCTGCAGGAAATCGGTGGCGCCGGCCTCCAGCGCCCGCATGCGAAAGCTGCGCTCTTCATAGACAGTGATGACGATGACAGGGATCTCGGAAAATCCGTGCAGCGCGCGCACTGCGCGAATGAAGCCCGCACCATCCATAACCGGCATCTTGAAATCGGTCACTATCAGATCCGGGACCAGGCCTGCCTCGAAGGCAGCAAGCGCGCTGACTGGATCTGCAAAGACACGGATGACCACCGCATCTTCAATCGAGGACGCTAATCGCTCGAAGATGCGCCGGTTGGTTTCCTGGTCATCGAGAATCGCAATTAGGGGCATTCTGGATTCCGGTATCATATCGGCGGCCTTCCGATCGGCGGCAGATATTGGTCATGCTGCAACAGAATTCGTGCCTTCAAAAGACACATTCCCGCCACGTTAGGCAGGAAACCGTTAACGTTTTGATACTGGATCAGCTTTGCTGGTATCGGTAATGGCAGGCCGTCGTTATCGCTGTATCGACTTGGGATCTTGCACCGCCCCGAAAGGGGCTTTCCCTTCATCGTGGCTGCGGGAACACACCTTCCCCGTCCCAGACTGGCGCAGGATCGGTTTGCTTTGACCGCGGCTGCGGCTGCGCTTATCTTGAACACCTGTTGAATCTAAGGGGGGCGCAATGCCTTTTTCCTCTTATGACACACTGGAGACGGAGGATCTGCGCATTCTGCGCGCGATGCTGGAAGAGGTGTGCCTGCAACGATCGATCGCTGTTGACAGTGAGGAAGCCCAGACCATCGGTCGCGCGCTGATCGACTGGTATCTCTTCGGCATCCGCGAGCCGGATCAGTTGAAGGCGATGCTCGATCCCTTGTCCGAGACCGCCGGCTGATTGCAAGCATCGTCGTCTGGGATCATAAGACACTGCCGCCAGATAAAGGCGGAGAAACTTCCCCGCCGGCTCGCCGTTGAGCCCTCCCCCTGACGGATCGCTCATGCCGAAGAAACACAAGCGCACTGCGCTGGAAAAGCTGCAGAAACACTGGCTGCGGGCAAGCGCTGATGAACGCCGGTCATTTCTGGCCAGCCTCCATGCCAGGGATTCCGATCCGGAAGGAGCCTGCGGGACCGAGACTTTCATAAGCGGACGCGACGAGCTGATTGCCAATGGCCGCTACCTGCTGCCGCTGACGGTCGCCCGCATCGAGAAGATCATGATCGCCCGCCGCATCGGCCCGTCCGAGGTGATGGCGGAAATGGGCTTTGCCGGACAGGGTACGGCGCTGGCGCGCGCGCTCATCCGCAAGGCGAGCATCCGGCTTCGGGTCATCGCGGCCCTGCAAGACTGGCTGCGCGCCCAGGAGGCCGCCGCGACGGCGAAGCCGGGGGCCATGTCAAGCGAGGCATCACAGGGTCAGCCGGGTGACGCCACGCACCTTCAGCCGGAATGAACCGCGCATCCGCAACGCATTGATGGCAGCGTCCTAGAAGTCGATGGCGCGCCCATTGATTTCCCAGTCGCCGAAACGGGCCGGATCGGCACCGCCGCGCCCACCGCGTTCGGCCGGCATTTCCATGGGTTTTTCGCGGGCGCGACGCTCCTCGGCTTCCTGCAACGCACGCTGGGCGGCCGGCGAAAGCACCTTGGCCACCGGCTCTGCGCTTGCGTCCGTTTCGACATTATCGTTGTCCGGCGTCTGCATGGGGTCAACCTCCTTGCGTTGCGGGGAATATTGAAAACACGCCCCGGATAACCACATTTCCTTACGATAGAACGCGGCGCGCATGAAGTACCGCGTTACCTTTCCCGGGAGAACCCACAATGAACATGATCCGCACCGCCATGCTTCTGGCCTTCATGACGGCACTCTTCATGGGCGTCGGCTTCCTGATCGGGGGACGCGGCGGCATGATGATCGCGCTTCTGATCGCGGCCGGCATGAACCTGTTCTCCTACTGGAATTCCGACAAGATGGTGTTGTCGGCCTACCGCGCGCAAGAGGTGGACGGGCACAATGCGCCGGAATTCTATCACATGATCCGCGACCTTTCCGCCAATGCCGGACTGCCGATGCCGCGCGTCTATGTCTATGACAGCCCGCAGCCGAATGCCTTTGCCACCGGCCGCAATCCTGAAAACGCAGCCGTTGCCGCCTCCACCGGCCTCTTGGAACGGCTATCGCCCGAAGAAGTGGCCGGTGTGATGGCGCATGAACTGGCGCATATCCAGAACCGCGACACACTCACCATGACGATTACCGCAACCCTTGCCGGTGCCATTTCCATGCTGGGCAATTTCGCCTTCTTCTTTGGCGGCAACCGCGAGAACAACAATCCGCTCGGCTTCATCGGCGTGCTGGTTGCCATGATCGTGGCACCGCTTGCCGCCATGCTGGTGCAGATGGCCATCAGCCGTACGCGCGAATATTCCGCCGACAAGCGCGGCGCCGAAATCTGCGGCAACCCGCTCTGGCTTGCCTCGGCGCTTGCAAAGATTGCCGGTGCCGCGCAGTCGATCCACAACCAGGATGCCGAGCGCAATCCGGCCACCGCCCACATGTTCATCATCAACCCGCTGTCGGGCGAGCGGATGGACAACCTGTTTTCGACCCATCCGAACACCGAAAACCGCATTGCCGCCCTGCATTCCATGGCATCGAGCATGCCCATGACCTCGACGCGCCCTGCAACGACTGCTAGACCCACGCGCACATCGCGTTCCGTGCCGACAACCGGCCCGGCGCGCCGCACCGATGACGAACCGCGCAAAGGTCCCTGGTCTTGACGGCAGACGACAACAAGAAGAAACGACAGAAGCCCTCAGCACCACGCCCGGGTGGAGACGGGACGCCAAGACATCCCGTCTTTGCAGACAAGCCGGGCCTTGATGTGCGCATCGCCGCCTCGAAGATCCTCGCTGCCGTCATCGACAAGAAGACATCGCTCGATGGCATGCTGGATGCCGGCCATGGCAATCCGGCCTACCGGGCCTTGAGCGAGGCAGATCGTTCGCTGCTGCGCGCGATCCTCAACACCACGCTTCGCCACCTGCCGCGCATCGAAAAAAGCCTGTCGATGATGCTCGACAAGCCGCTGCCGGAGGGCGCGCGCGCGCTCCAGCATGTGTTGACGACCGCTGCTGCGCAGATCCTTTATCTCGATATCCCCTCGCATGCCGCCGTCGATCTTGCCGTCGAGCAGGCGCATCGCGATCCGCGCAACCGGCGCTTTGCCAAGCTCGTCAACGCACTCCTGCGCCGGATGGTGCGCGAGCGCGACGAGATCCTTGCGGCAAGCAAGGCCATCTCTCCGGTGCCCGGCTGGTTTTACACCCGGCTGGTCAAGGCCTATGGCGAGGCCGAGGCCCGCCGCATTGCCGAAGCCCAGCTGACACCGGCACCGATCGACCTCACCGTAAAGGACGACGGACAGGCCTGGGCCGAGCGCCTCAATGCCCGTATTCTGCCGACCGGCAGCCTGCGGCTTGCCGCGTTCGATGGTGGCATTACCGCGGTCGAAGGTTTCGAGGAAGGCGCCTGGTGGGTGCAGGATGCGGCAGCCAGCCTCCCGGCCCAGTTGTTCGGGGGCCTTGCCGGCAAACGCATTGCGGATTTGTGTGCCGCTCCCGGCGGCAAGACCGCCCAGCTTTGCGCGCTCGGCGCCGAAGTGACTGCCATCGAAATGTCCGCCAACCGGGCCTTGCGGCTTGCCGAAAACCTGTCGCGGCTTAATCTGCAAGCGACAATCGTCCAGTCCAACCTCTTTGACTACAAGCCCGAAGAACTGCTGGATGGGGTGCTTCTCGATGCGCCCTGCTCCTCCACCGGCACCACGCGCCGGCATCCGGATGTGCTGTGGACGAAGGACGCCAAAGATATCGAGAAACTGGCCGACCTGCAGGGGCGCATGCTGCGCCATGCCCTGACGTTGGTAAAGCCGGGTGGGCTCGTGGTGTTTTCCAACTGCTCGCTCGATCCGCTGGAAGGCGAGCAACTGGTGGCGCAATTGCTGCGCGACGATGCCTCCGTCAAGCGCTTGGCCATCCGCCGCGAGGACTGGCCGGGCTTGGAAGAGGCGATCAATCCGCTCGGCGAATTCCGCACGACGCCCGCCATGATCGCCCCCAGCGAAAGCCATGCCGGCGGCATGGACGGGTTTTTCGCCTGCGTTCTACAGCGTGGGTAAGGATTTGTTCACCATAAGCGCGCACATTCGGGACTTGTAATGGACTGCAGCCGTTTCACAGGAAGCGGCAGGCGGGAGGGGTCCATCAAGGATTTCCGGATTTGACAATGCTCATGGCAGAGCGCCGACACTATGCTGCTCTCTGGACGACCGAGGCTCGCAGGCGCCTCTGTCAGCGCATGACGGCGCTTGGCATGACGCGCTGCCGGGTTCTTCTCGACGTGCCGGACCGGCTGGTGGTGGCGCCCACCGACCTGCGCTCCATCGATCCTTATATTGCCGAGGAAATCATGGAGGGTCGCTTTCCGCTGGCCGGAAAGCTGCTCGAAGCCGGTGAGACCTCGCCGTTCCTGATGCAGCTCCCCTCGCTTGCCTTTGCTGAGCGTCTGCACTCATTTGCCTTCCTGCGCCACATGCGGGCGATCCGCTCCCCGCAGGCGCGCGCGCGGGCACGCAGCCTCGTGTCGTCATGGATGCATTTGCACAACGCCCGCATCTCCGGCCTCGCCTGGGAGCCGCATGTGGCGGCAGAGAGGATGATTGCCTTCCTCTGCCATTCGCCTGTCGTGCTGCAGGGAGCCGAAAGTGGGTTTTACCGGCGCTTCATGAAAAGCCTTGCCATCCACCGGCGCTATCTGCGCAAGGTGGCCACGTGCCTGCCGGAGGGCGAAACGCGGCTGCGCATCCAGATCGCGCTAGCCATGGCCTCGCTTTCGATCCCCTCGACGGAAAAGCTTATTCGCCGCGAGGGCCAGAAACTCGACCGGGAACTTGAGCGGCAGATCTTGGCCGATGGCGGCCATGCCTCGCGCAACCCCCGCACGGCGCTCGACCTGCTTCTGGATCTCCTGCCGCTGCGCCAGACCTATATCAATCTCGGCCATGACGTGCCGGGAAAGCTGATCCCGACCATCGACCGGATCTTTCCGGCGCTGCGCTTCTTTCGCCACCAGGATGGCGATCTTGCCCTTTTCAATGGTGCAAGCGCCACGCCCGCCACCGAGTTGATGTCCGCCCTGCGCTACGACGAGACAGGCGGCAAGCCGTTCAAGGCTCTGCCGCACAGCCAGTACCACCGGCTCACCGCCGGCGAGACGACGATCCTCATCGATACGGGAAAGCCCGCATCGCCGGAACTGTCGCGGTCGGCCCATGCCGGCTGCCTGTCGTTTGAAATGTCGGCCGGGCGCAACCGCTTCATCGTCAATGCCGGAGCGCCGAAATTTTCCGGCCGCGATTTCCGCCTGCTGTCGCGCTCGACGGCCGCCCATTCCACGGCAACCCTTGGTGAAACGTCCTCGGCGCGAATCCTGCCCTCCCGCTTTCTCGGGCCGATCATGATGGATGGGCTCGAAGAGGTCGAAGCGCGCCGCTGGGACGATGCCTATGGCAATGACTGGGTGAAAGCCTCCCATGACGGCTACCTGAAAAGTTTCGGCTATATCCATCAGCGGGAAATCGGCCTGGCTGCCAAGGGCAACAAGATCAAGGGCCACGACCACTTCTTCATGCCCGAGGGTGCGGGACGAAAGGCCGGAGGGACGGTTTCTGCGGTGCTGCGCTTTCATGTCCACCCCGCCATCCTTCTGCAGCGCCTGCAGGAGGACACGATCCGCCTGGCCGCGCCCGATGGCGAAACCTGGTTGTTTTCCGTGCCCGGCCAGACCGTTCAGATCGATGAGGATGTCTTCTTCGCCGATGTATCGGGCATGCGGGCCAGCCAGCAGATGGTCATCGAATTTGTACTGCCCGACACACCCGACCTGCGCTGGATGCTCAAACAACAGGTTTAGCCACAAAAACCTCCGCCCACCGCCCTGCCCGCGCCTGATCGTCGTTTCCTCCCGTGCCAAGCTGTGATAACGCGGCCCGGATCGAGGCGCCCGGCAGCACGGGGCCAAGTTACCCAGCACGGAGTTCCCCCGATGGCCGTCGTTTCCAAGATGATCCCCGCCCCCGACAAAGTGAAAATCCGCACGGCCCTTCTGTCGGTCTCCGACAAGACAGGCATTGTGGAACTGGCACGCGCCCTTGCCGACCATGGCGTGCGGCTTCTGTCGACCGGCGGCACGTTCAAGGCCATCCGCGAGGCGGGCCTTGACGTGACCGATGTCTCTGACATTACCGGCTTTCCCGAAATCATGGACGGCCGCGTCAAGACGCTCCATCCGGGCGTTCATGGCGGGCTTCTGGCCATCCGCGACGATGCCGAGCATGTGAAGGCGATGGAAGAGCACAAGATCGGTGCGATCGATCTTGCCGTCATCAATCTTTATCCGTTCGAAGAAGTGCGGGCAGCCGGCGGCGATTATCCGACGACGGTCGAAAACATCGATATCGGCGGCCCGGCCATGATCCGTGCTGCGGCCAAGAACCATGCCTATGTGACGATCGTCACCGATCCGCAGGATTATCCGCAGCTGATCGAAGCCCTGCGTGCCGAGGACGGCCAGACGGCTTATGCCTTCCGCCAGAAGCTTGCTGCCCGCGCCTATGCCCGCACGGCCGCCTATGACACAATGATTTCCAACTGGTTTGCCGAAGCACTCGATATCGAGATGCCGCGCTACCGCACCGTCGGCGGCATTCTCGCCCAGGAAATGCGCTACGGCGAAAATCCGCACCAGTCGGCAGGCTTTTACCTCACCGGCGACAAGCGCCCCGGCGTTTCGACGGCGACCCTGATCCAGGGCAAGCAGTTGTCCTATAACAACATCAACGACACGGACGCCGCCTACGAACTGGTGAGCGAGTTCCCGGCCGAGATGGGTGCTGCCTGCGCCATCATCAAGCACGCCAACCCCTGCGGCGTCGCCATCGGTTCGTCGCTCGTTGATGCCTATGGCCGGGCGCTTGCCTGCGACAGCACCTCTGCCTTCGGCGGCGTGATTGCGCTCAACCAGATGCTGGATGCCGCAACGGCAGAACAGATCATCAAGCTGTTTACCGAAGTCATCATCGCCCCGGATGCCTCGGAAGAGGCCAAGGCTATCATTGCGAAAAAGCCGAACCTGCGCCTGCTCGTGGCCGGTGGCCTGCCCGATCCGCGCTCGCGGGGACTCACCGCCAAGACCGTCTCCGGCGGGCTTCTTGTCCAGACCCGCGACAATGGCATGGTGGAAGACCTTGATCTGCGCGTCGTGACCAAGCGCGCGCCGAGCGAGCAGGAACTGATCGACATGAAGTTTGCCTTCAAGGTGGCAAAGCATGTGAAGTCGAATGCCGTTGTCTATGCCAAGGATGGCCAGACGGCCGGCATTGGCGCCGGCCAGATGAGCCGCGTCGATTCCGCCCGTATCGCGGCGCTGAAGGCCGAGGAAGCTGCCAAGGTGATGGGCTGGGCGGCACCTATGACGCAAGGCTCCGCAGTTGCCTCCGAAGCCTTCCTGCCGTTTGCCGATGGTCTCCTGTCGATGATTGCCGCTGGCGCCACCGCACTTATCCAGCCGGGCGGCTCCATGCGCGACGAGGAAGTGATTGCAGCCGCCGACGAACACGGCGTTGCCATGGTGTTTACCGGCATGCGCCACTTCCGCCACTGATCACAGTCGCGCCTCAAACCATCCTGCACGATGCCCGGGTTACGCCCGGGCATTTTTCGTTGAGGATCAGCGCTCTTCCGGGCGCTCCACGGCCGGATAACGGGTCCCGATCAGAAGAACGAGGCCAGCCAGAAGAAACAGGATGAGCATGGCCATCCCGAGCCGCGCCGAGCCAGAGGCATAGGTGACGAGCGAGAAGGAGAGCGTTGCCATAAAGCTCGTGGCGCGGCCGGACAGCGCATAGATGCCGAAGTAGCGCCCGGCTTCATCCGGATGCACGCTTCTCGACAGGTAGGAGCGGGACGAGGCCTGAACCGGGCCGAATGCCATGCCGATGAGCGCGCCGAAGAGCAAATAAACCTTTTCGGCAGACGTGGCGAACACGCCGCCGGTATCGACTGGCGACAGCGGGACCAGTCCGAACAGGATGTAACCCGGCGCCGTCGAGATGATGCCGAGCGTTGCGATGAGCAACAGGACAAGGCTGAGGATGACGACGGTTTTTGAGCCGGACAGCCTGTCGAGGTGGCCGGCAGCAAGGCAGCTGAAGATCGCGACGACATTGATGAGAATGCCGAACAGGCCGATTTCAAGCGTGGCCCAACCGAACATGCCCGCCGCAAAGGCGCCACCGAGGATCAGAAGACCGTTTACGCCGTCCTGGTACAGCATGCGGGCGATGAGAAATCGAAGGATGGTTTTGCGCCGCGTGACGAGTTCGGAAAGCGTGGCAGACAGTTCGCGCACGCCGGAGAGAACCGCCTTTTTCATCGGCTCGCCACGCTTGGCATCCGGCGTGAAAAAGAACATCGGCAGGATGAAGAGAAGATACCAGCCGGCAGCCAAAGGCCCGGTGATGCGCGCATCTTCGCCGAGCGCCGGATCGAGCCCGAAGAGCGGGGCCATGCCAAGGATCGTCACCCCCGTCTTCGGATCGGCGGCCAGAAAACCGACGACGAAGATCAGCACCACCATACCGCCCAGATAACCCAGCCCCCAGGCGGTGTTGGAGACACGGCCCACCTCGCTTGCCGGCACCAGCCGCGGCATCATCGAATCATTGAAGACGATGGAAAATTCCGCGGCGATCGAAGCAAGGATCATGAAGGTAACCGGCCAGACGAGCGCTGAGCCCGGGGCTGCAAACCAGAGCATTGCAAGCGATGCAATCTTCACCACGGCAAAACAGGCGATCCACGGCTTTCGCGGGCCGGATTGATCGGCAATCGCACCGAGGACCGGCGACAGAAGCGCGATCACAATGGAGGAAACGGTTGCCATGTTGCTCCACATGGCCTGGGCTGCCACGGGATCCTCTGTCAGGCGGGCCACGAAATACGGCCCGAAGACGAAGGTGGTCACCACCGTGAAGAAGGGCTGGGCTGCCCAGTCGAACAGCATCCAGCCCCAGATTCCGCGAGACGACACCTTGGGCACCGTCCCGGAGTTTTCAAACGTCACGGCGCTCCTCCCGTTTCAGAGCGCCATTGGATCACCGAACCCCGGTCTGGGCAAGGTCCGTGAACAGGCTGGCCGCCACCATCATCCGGGCCAACGTCGTGTCGCCGCCTTCGCTCAAGGCCATCAACTCGCTGCTGATGCGGTTGAGACGCAGCCGGTCGCTGGCAAGCCAAGCTTCCAGCGGCTTGTCGTCTGCGCCATGGGTCTGGAGCGCAATCGTCACGATATCCCGCCGTGCCGCTGCGATCTGCTGCAGGGCGCGGATGATGGCGAGGTTTTCGTAATGATCGGCCGTGCCGAACCGTTCGCCCGCCTCAAGGAAGCGATTGACCCGGAACGTGTCGGTGGCGTGGAAATAAACCTCCGTTGCCCGCGAAAGAGGTGCACCGCTGCGCTCGGAAATCAGCATGATTTCCGGCACGAGAACCAGGTTCGGCAGAAGGTCAAGTTCGCCTGCAAGCGCGGCCGGCACGCCCTCGATGGGGGCGGCACCCTCGCCTGCCGCCGTGCTGCGGATGGTACTGCGCAAGCCATCGATGCCGGCCCGGATGCGCTTGATGGCATCTTCCACCGGAGCAGCGACAATACCGGTCTGCAGGATGAAGATGGTGGCGCCGAAGAAGATTTCGCCGATACGCTCGTAAAGATCGTTCTGCACCTCGCCATCCAGCGTGCCATCCAGCGCATCGACCGCCGCCCAGAGTTTTGGCAGATCATAGGCATCGCGGGCGATGAAGGCGGCTTTCACCACATCCACCTGCGCGCGACCGCTGATATCGCTCATCATCTGGGCAAAGCCCGGACCGCCGCGGTTGATCACCTCGTTTGCCAGCACCGTTGCGATAATTTCGCGGTGCAGACGGTGGTGGGCAATTTCATTTGCATAAGCCGCCTGCATGGGGCCTGGGAAGTAAGCCGTCAGCACAGCGCCAAAATAGGGATCATCCGGCAGGTCGCTTGCCACGATCGCATCAAACAGCACGATCTTGGCATAGGAGAGAAGCACGCCCACTTCCGGGCGCGTCAGCGGCTTGCCGGCGGCATACCGTTCGGCAAGTTCGGCATCATCCGGCAGCGTTTCAACCTTGCGGTTCAGCTCCCCTTGCCCTTCCAGCGCCGACATCAGCCGCGACAGTTCCTCGCGGTTGCGCACGCCACGTCGCGTCGTCAGCGAAATGGCAAGCGACTGCAGGTAGTTGTTGCGCAAAACGAGCGCGCCGACATCCGCCGTCATCGAGGCAAGCAGAATATCGCGCTTGTCGCGCGGCAGGCGGCCATCCTGCATGGCGGGGCTGAGCGCAATCTTGATGTTGACCTCGACGTCGGAGGAATTGACGCCGGCCGAGTTGTCGATGGCATCCGAATTGCAGCGCCCGCCGGCAAGCGCATAGGCGATGCGGCCCTTCTGCGTGACACCGAGATTGGCGCCCTCGCCGATCACCTTGGCGCGCACCTCGCCGGCCGTGACGCGGATCGGATCGTTGGCGCGGTCACCAACCTCCGCATCCGTTTCCGACTGCGCCTTGATATAGGTGCCGATGCCGCCGAACCACAAAAGATCGACCGGGCTTTTGAGGATCGCCGTGATGATCTCGAAGGGAGTGGCGATATCCTTGTCGAGGCCGATGGCGGCCTTTGCCTCCGGCGTCAGTTTCACCGATTTTTCCGTGCGCGGAATGACCATGCCGCCCTTGGAGAGAACCGAACGGTCGAAATCCTGCCAGCTGGAGCGCGGCAAGGCAAACATCCGCTCGCGCTCGGCAAAGGTCTTTTGCGTATCGGGGTCCGGATCGATGACGATGTCACGGTGATCGAAGGCGGCAACCAGCCGGATGTGCTTGGACAGCAGCATGCCATTGCCGAACACATCGCCCGACATGTCGCCGACACCGGCCACGGTAAAGGGCGTTGTCTGGATATCGACGTTCATTTCGCGGAAATGACGCTTGACCGCCTCCCAGGCGCCGCGTGCGGTAATGCCCATTTTCTTGTGGTCGTAGCCGGCCGAACCGCCGGAGGCAAAGGCGTCGTCCAGCCAGAAGCCCGCCTCCTGCGCCAGGCCATTTGCCGTATCAGAAAAGGTTGCCGTGCCCTTGTCGGCGGCGACGACGAAATAGGGATCGTCACCATCGAGCCGCAGCGTATCCTCAGGACCGACGATCTCGCCGCCGACGATGTTGTCGGTGATCGACAGGAGCGTGCGGATGAAGGTCTTGTAGGCGTCGCGGCCGGCATTAAAGAAGGCATCGCGCTGCGCCGGCGATGGTAGCTTTTTCGGGAAGAAACCGCCCTTTGCGCCAACCGGCACGATCACGGCATTCTTCACCTGCTGGGCCTTCACGAGCCCCAGCACTTCCGTTCGGTAATCCTCGCCGCGATCCGACCAGCGCAACCCGCCGCGCGCCACCTTGCCGAAGCGCAGGTGGACACCCTCCACTTCCGTGCCGTAAACGAAGATTTCGCGGAACGGGCGCGGTTGCGGCAGGCCGTCCAGCAGTTTGGGATCGAGCTTGAAGGCGATCATCGGCTTGGGCTGGCCGTTCTCGTCCGTCTGGAAATAGTTGGTGCGCAGGGTTGAATCGATGACGTTGACGTAGCGGCGCAGCGTACGGTCGTCGTCGAGATTGGGAACGGCCGTCAGCGCCTCCTCGATGGCGGCATGATGGCGGATGAGACGCTCCTCGCGCTCGACATCACCCAGTTTAGGATCAAATCCATCCCTGAAGAGCGAGAAGAGATCCCGGCTGATGGACGGGTAGCGGGCCATGGTATCGGCAATATGGGCCTGCGAATAAACGATGCCGGTCTGGCGCAGGTAGCGGGCATAGGCCCGAAGCACGGTGACTTCGCGCACGGAAAGACCCGTCATCAGAACCAGCCGGTTGAAGCTGTCATTATCGGCCGACCCGTCGAAGGCGGCGAGGAAGGCTTCCTCCACCAGCGGCGCCTCCCGCTCCATGTCGATCGCGCGCTCGTCGGTCAGTTGCAGTTCCATGTCATGCAGCACGACGCGCGTGCCGCTTTGCGTGAGCACAAGGTCGAAGGTGCGCTCGCTCACCACCTGAAAGCCGAGATTCTCCAGAAGCGGCACGCGGCGCGACAAGGCCAGATGGCCGCCGGCGTGGAAGATTTTGAGAGACAGAATGCGCCGCTCTCCCTCCTGGCGCTCGTAAAGCGAAATACGGATCGGCTCTCCGCGCACGCAGGCCAGGATATCGGGCAGATCGGCAAAAGTTTCCTCCGGCGAAAACGCTTCCTGGAAGGCGAAACTGGTGTCGATGTGCGGACTGTCCGGCCCTGCGAGACCAGCAAAGCGCTCGGCCCAGGGCGTTGAAATCTCGCGGATCGCGTCTTCCAGCTGCTTTTGAGGCACATGCGGGGTCTTGCCGAGCCTGCGGCCGATGATGAAATGCACGCGCGCATTGCCGCCCTCCGGAAAGGCCGGATAATAGGCGGAGACATGGCCTTCGAAGGTTGCGGCGAGATAGGTGCCGATCTTCTCGCGCACCGCCGAATTGTAATTTTCACGCGGCACGTAAACGAGAATGGACACGAAGCGGTCGAAATGGTCGATGCGCGCCAACGCTCGCACACGCGGCCGCTCGGCCAGTTCCATGATCTGCTCGCAATAGCGCGCCAGAAGATCCGGATCGATCTGGAACAGGTCGTCGCGCGGATAGGATTCGAGCGTGTTGCGCAGCATGCGACCGGAATGGCTGAGCGGATCAAAGCCGAAATGCTCTTCCACCCGCGCGGCCTTGGCCCGCAAGAGCGGAATTTCGCTGACGGAATGGGTGTAGGCCGTGCCGGTAAACAGGCCGACGATGCGCAACTCGCCGATCACCTTGCCTGCGGGGTCGAAACGCTTGACCCCGACATAGTCCATATAGGCGCGCCGGTGGACGGTGGATTTCACATTGGCCTTCGTGACGATCAGGAAATCCTCCCCCTGCAGGAATTGCAGGATTTCCGGCGTCGTTGTCACCTGATCCTTACCCTGGCGCAGTACAAGCACATCCGGATCCGACAGGATGCCGAGGCCCCGCCCCTCGCCGCGCGACAGTGTCGCATCGGCGCCCTCGCCGGAATAGACGTATTCACGCATGCCAAGGAAGATGAAATTGCCGTCGCGCAGCCATTTGAAGAAGTCGAGCGCCTCGTCCCGTTCTGCCCGACGGCCGGTGATCGGCGCCTCCTTCATGTCGCGGCTGGCGCCCTTCAGCAGGGACAGCATCGGCTTCCAGTCGGTAATGACGGAGTGGACCTTATCGAGCAGAAGGCGCAGTCGCGCCGAAAGATCTGCCGCCTGCTCCTCGGTGAGTGGTGCCAGATGAATCTGGATGAGGCTGACATGCTCGCTCGCCGCCTGGCTTCGCTCATAGGAATAGAGCCCCGGCGCCTTGCCCGGCTGCACGTCGAGGATAGGATGGACGGCAAGCGTGATGTCACGGAAGCTGCTGGTCACCTCGCCCATGACCGAATCGAAGAGGAAGGGCATGTCACGGTCGATCACCGTCAGCACCGAGACCGGCACGCCATGGGGTGCGACGCCCTCGACGGTGGAAATGGAGATCCGCGCGGTTTCGCCCGTAAAAGCCTCCAGTTCGCGGGCCGCATAAAGGGCGGAAGCGGCCAGCATGTCGGGCGTATAGGCGGCGATGTCGTCATTGCTGGCCCGGCCAAACAGAATATCCGGATCCAGCACGACACCACCGCTCTCAGCCCAGGCCGCGTGGGCCAGTTGGATCTGTTTTTCCTGCTTCGGATTACGCTTGGCAGCCATGCTTTCCTCCCTTTGCTTGGTTAGGAGCTATTCAACCGATGTTTGAGGCATTAAGGCAGCTCTGGAACAGGTTCTTGCATAGTTTTATGAGTTTAATTGACACCAGACCGTGAAAAATCGACGTAATCGCTCAAAAACAGGCTTTTTCTCATGTCCGACACCCATGCCGTCATCGTCATCTCGAGCCATGTGATTCGCGGCTCCGTCGGGAACCGCGCAGCCGTGTTTGCGCTCGAGACGATGGGCCTGCCCGTCTGGGCGCTGCCGACGGTCATCATGCCGTGGCACCCGGGCCACGGTCCCTCGACGCGGGTGGTGATCCCGGAAGATCAGTTCGAAAAGATCATCGAGGATCTGATCCGCGCGCCCTGGCTGCCGGAAGTGAAGGCGGTGCTCACCGGCTATTTCGGCCACGCGGCGCAGCCGCGGCTGGTGGCGCGTCTGATTTCGGCGCTGAAAGCCAAAAATCCCGATCTCCTTTATGTCTGCGATCCGGTGATGGGCGACAAAGGCGGCCTCTACGTGCCGGAAGCAACGGCCGAAGCCATCCGCGAAAACCTCATTCCGCTTGCCTCGCTTGCGACGCCGAACCGCTACGAGCTTGCCTGGATGGCCGGCGCAGATCTCGACAGCAATACGGCGATCATGGATGCCGCCCTGTCGCTGGGGCCGGCAAAAATGCTGGTCACCTCCGCCGTGCCGATGATGGCGGGTGGCACCGGCAATCTGTACTTGAGTGGAAAACATGCCCTGCTTGCCGAGCACCGGCTGATCGACAATGCCCCCAACGGGCTGGGCGACCTCCTGTCTGCGGTGTTTCTCGCCCGGCTTCTGTCGGGTATGGACGAGGAAAGGGCGCTGCAGCTGGCAACCGCCAGCGTGTTCGAGGTTCTGGCGCGCACAGCCAAACGCGGCGGTGACGAACTGACACTCGAAACCGATGCGGCCAGCCTCTCGACACCGATGGCCATGGTGCAATTGCGCCACCTGATGCATCCCTCGCGCACCGGACGGCGCTGAACGGGTGGGCGCTTTGGCTCTCCTCAGGGCGTTAAGCTGCGCCGCCTGGATGCACACGAAAGAGGGTTCCTGCCGGCTGCCGTTTGACGACCGGCTCGGCTGGCCCCGATTCGGATCGGGCGGATGCCGCATGTGTTGATCTTCTGCGCCAGCAAGGCTAATCAAGGCGCATGACAGATTTTCCGCCCTCGCTCCTTTCCGGTTACGACAACTTCATGAGCGGCCGCTACAGCGGGGAGCGCGAGCGCTACCGCACGCTGGCCGAGACAGGCCAGAAGCCGCACACACTGGTCGTTGCCTGTTGCGACAGCCGGTCGGCGCCCGAGACCATTTTCGATTCCGGCCCCGGCGAGCTCTTCGTCGTGCGCAATGTCGCAAACCTCGTGCCGCCCTATGAGCCGGACGGCCAGTTCCACGCCACGTCGGCGGCACTCGAATATGCCGTGCAGGTGTTGAAGATCCGCGATATCGTCGTCATGGGCCATGGCCGCTGCGGCGGTATCCAGGCAGCGCTCGATCCCCTGGACGAGCCTCTGTCGCCCGGCGACTTCATCGGAAAGTGGATGGGCCTGCTGCGCCCGACCGCCGAACAGATCCCCGGCATCGACGTTCTGACCCAGGCCGAGCGCCAGACGGCGCTGGAGCGGGTGTCGATCCGCAACTCCATCGCCAACCTTCGGACCTTTCCTTGCGTGAAAATCCTTGAGGAAAAGGGCCGTCTGCGCGTCCACGGCGCCTGGTTCGATATCTCGACAGGCGAGTTGTGGGTGATGGACGCCAAGACCGGCGATTTCATCCGGCCCAGTCTCTGAGCCGGATGCATGGTGCAGGTTGAAGAGGCCTGCACCGGACGGGATTATTGCCCGTCGATCTTTGCGCCCATATAGGCGATCGCCTGCTGATAGACGGTGGCGGCATTCCAGCCCTGGATGGCTGCAAAATTCGGCTGGCCCTGCTGATATCCCGCACCACGCTGCCAGCCATGGCCGACGAGGAAGTTTGCGGTCGAGGCCAGCGCATCGGCGCGCGAACGCACCATGTCGATATGGCCATCGCCATCGCCATCGGCACCGTAGCGGATGACGTTGAGCGGCAGGAACTGCGTCTGGCCGATTTCGCCATGGGCTGCACCCTTGGCAGAGGGGCTGAGGTCACCGCGCGCCACCAGCTGCAGGGCGGCGTAAAGCTGCTCGGTAAAATAAGCGGAGCGGCGGCAGTCATAGGCGAGCGTCGCCACTGCCGACAGCGTGTGCTGGTCGCCCATGAAACTGCCAAAGCCGGTTTCCATTCCCCAGATCGCCAGGATCGGACCCGCCGGCACGCCGTAGCGACGCTCGATATTGGCAAACAGCGCCGCATTCGAGGCCTTCATGGTCTTGCCGCGGGAGATGATGGCAGAGGCGCCGCGCTTCTGCAGGAATTCATCGAAGGACAGCTTGAAGCTTTTCTGACCGCGGTCGGCACGGATCGTCGGGCGATTGTAGCTGACGCCGGAAAAGGCCTGCTGGACGACGGAGGCCGGAATGCCCTGGGCGGGCGCCTGTTGCTTGAAGTCCTGCACCCAGGCCTCGAAGCCTGATGCATCATTGCCGCAGCTGGCAGCCTGCGCGGCAGTGACAGTCATCATCACCGCGCCGACAGCGCCACCCAGAACAGTTTTCAACATTCGTCGGATCCCATGGTTGTCTCGAAGGCGCAGCCGTTCTGACGCGCCCTTTGTTGCTCGTGTGGTTATGGTGCGCTGAGCGCCATCGACAACCTTTCCAGGCATGAAAAGATCGTGATCCGCCCGAACGCAAAAGCCCCGCCCTGAAGGCGAGGCTTTATCACGTCATGCTTACCAAAAGGTAATTTAAGCTCAGGCGGCCTGCTTGCGCGGCTTGATCAGGCCGCGATTGACGAGAAGTTCCGCAATCTGGATGGCATTGAGGGCAGCCCCCTTGCGCAGGTTGTCGGAGACGACCCAGATGTTAAGGCCGTTTTCAACCGTGGCATCCTCGCGGATACGGGAAATGAAGGTCGCATCCTCGCCGGCGGATTCGAGCGGCGTGATGTAGCCACCGTTCTCGTGCTTGTCGATGACGAGGCAGCCGGGCGCCTCGCGCAGGATATCGCGCGCCTGGTCGGCCGTGATCTCGTTTTCGAACTCGATGTTGACCGATTCCGAATGGCCGATGAAGACGGGAACACGCACGGCCGTGCAGGTCACCTTGATCTTCGGATCAAGCATCTTCTTGGTTTCGGCGAGCACCTTCCACTCTTCCTTCGTATAGCCGTCTTCCATGAAGCTATCGATATGGGGAATGACGTTGAAGGCGATGCGCTTGGTGAACTTCTTCGACTCGACAGGATCGGCGACGAAGACGGCGCGTGTCTGGGTGAACAACTCGTCCATGCCTTCCTTGCCGGCACCGGAGACAGACTGGTAGGTGGACACAACGACGCGCTTGATCTTGGCAAAATCATGCAGCGGCTTCAGTGCCACGACCAGCTGGGCCGTCGAGCAATTGGGGTTGGCGATGATGTTGCGCTTGGAAAAGCCGTCGATGGCATCCGGATTGACTTCCGGAACGATGAGCGGAACATCCTGATCGTAACGCCAGGCCGAGGAGTTATCAATGACGACGCAGCCCTGCGCGCCGATCTTCGGCGACCACTTCTGGGAAATCGTGCCACCGGCCGACATCAGGCAGATATCGGTATCGGAGAAATCATAGTTCTCGAGGTTGGCAACCTTCAGCACCTTGTCGCCAAAGGAAACTTCCGTGCCCTGCGACCGTGCGGAGGCAAGCGCCACCACTTCATCGACGGGAAAGCCGCGCTCGGAGAGAATGTTCAGCATCTCCCGGCCGACATTGCCGGTTGCGCCGACCACTGCAATCTTGAAACCCATTTTCCTGCTCTCTTTCTCTTCTCTCCTCGGGCTTTGAGGGGGAAACACGATAAAACCGTGCTTCCTTGTCCCCGGCCGAACCGGGGAGAGAGCGGTAGGCCAGAGACGTCAGACGGTTTTCGTCGTCGTTTTGGCCTTGGTTTTGGAGGATACGCATGCGAAAAGCGGCGCTCCGGCCACACGTGCCGGACCAAATGAAGCGGCGATGTGATTGTCGCTGCGATACATTGTTGCTTCCCTTCGGATGAACTCCTTAGAAGATTTCGCAGGCGAGTCAAGCGTTGCGAAGAGCAACCTTTGCAGCCGCCCCCCGTTAGCGGCCAAAGCCATGGCCATTGCGAGCATGCCGCATGAGAAGGACACATCATTTGTCAATGATCGACCGCCGGAGCCTGCGACCCGGAGCCTCCACTGGTGATCAGTGAGCTTACCAGTCTCCCGCGCCCTGCAATCCTTGCCGCCGGTGCCCTGACAAGCGCGATCTGCGTCTTCGTCATCATTGCAAAGGCACGCGATCTCGGCCTCATGCAGGCCCCGGTGGCGCGTTCCTCGCATGTGCGGCCGACGCCGACCGGCGGCGGCATCGGCATTGTCGCCGGCACGCTGCTGGCCGGCCTCCTGTTGCCCGGCGGCAATGGCCAGACCCTGTCACTGCTGCTGCTTGGCGCGCTCATGGCAGCGCTGGGCCTTTTCGACGACTGGCGGCCGCTCCCGGCCCGCGTCCGTCTGCCGGTGCAGGCGCTGATCGTTCTCCTGGCGATCTGGATCACAGGCGGCACGGCGGCCATCGCCGGCGACAGTGGAGCTGTCATTCAGCTCGGCGCCGGGCTTATTCTGCTGCTCGGCGGGCTCTGGTGGGTCAATCTCTTCAACTTCATGGATGGCATAGACGGAATTGCCGGCCAGCAGGCGGTCATGATGATGATCTCCGCCATGGCAATTGCCGCCCTCGGCACTCCTGCAGCGCTGGAGAGCTGGGCCTGGTGGCTGATGGCGGCCACCGCCAGCGCGACGGCGGCCTTCCTGCTCTTCAACCTTCCCCCTGCCCGCATCTTCATGGGCGATGCCGGCAGCACGTTTCTCGGTTTTGTCATCGTCGCGATCGCCATGACGAGCCTTGTTGCCGGCTGGCTCAGCCTGCCGCAATGGCTGATCCTGTCGGCACTCTTTGCAAGCGACGCCACCGTGACGCTGATCATCCGCTATCTGAGGGGTGAAAACATTGCCGAGGCCCACCGCTCCCATGCCTATCAGCGCCTGGCGCGGCGGTTCGGCGCGGCGCGGCCGGTTACCCTGTCGGCCTTCGGTCTCAACCTTCTGGTCATTCTGCCGCTGGCACTTCTGGCCCGTGACACGGGCTTTGGCTGGCTTGCCGTGCTTCTGGTCTATCTGGCCACGGCCGCACTTGCGCTTCTGTCCGGTGCCGGCCTTCCCGACCACGAGACGGCAGGGATCGCCACCTATCGGCGTCTGCTGAAACGATGAGCATGAGGGCGACAGAAACGTGTACCTGATCACTGGCGCCACAGGTTTTGTCGGACAAGCCCTCTGCCGGATGCTGGCGGAACGCGGCTTGCCGTTTCGGCCGGTGAGCCGCCTCCCCCGCCCCGGCTATGCAACGATCGGCACCATCACCGACCGGACCGACTGGCGGCATGCTCTTGCCGGCATCGACACGGTCATCCACCTTGCCGCGCGCGTTCATGTGATGCGCGAGACGGACGGCGACCCGCTGACGAAATTCCGCGCGATGAATGTCGAGGCGACGCTTCATCTGGCCCGCGCGGCCACAGAGGCGAAGGTGCGCCGCTTCATCTTTGCAAGTTCCATCAAGGTAAACGGTGAAAGCACAAGAGAGGGCTTTCCCTTCCACGCCGACGATACACCTCATCCCGAGGATGCCTACGGCCTTTCCAAGGCCGAAGCGGAACGGGCGCTTCTGGCCTTGGGCAAGGAGAGCGGCATGGAAGTGGTCATCGTGCGCCCGCCTCTGGTCTACGGCCCGGGTGTCGGCGCCAATTTCCGCCTCTTGATGCGCCTTGCCGCTGTCGGCCTTCCCTCGCCTTTCGCCGCCTGCGACAACCGGCGTTCGCTGGTCTATGTCGATAATCTCTGCGACCTGCTTCTTGCCGCGGCCCAGCATCCGCAGGCTGCCGGAGAGGTTTTTCTGGCAAGCGACGGTGAGGATCTTTCCACGCATCAGTTGTTCAAGCGGCTGGCACAACTGCAGGGACGGGCTGGACTTGGCCTGCCGATCCCACCCAGCCTCCTGAAAACATTGGCAAAGTTGGCCGGAAAGACCCAAATAAGCAACCGCTTGCTTAAGAATCTTCAGGTGGATATACGAAAGACGGGTGATTTGCTGGATTGGGTTCCTCCCTATCCGGTGGCCTACGGTCTGCAGCAAACGGTGGCGCGGGACAAATCACCCGAAGCGCCGCCCCATCACGGCAAGGCGACCCCATGATTGGCGCGAGAGGCTTCAAGACGCGAGCGACTGCATGGTGTTGACCGAGGTGCTGCGGCGCAAAATCGAGGAAATGCCCCGGTTCTGGAAGCGCGTCCTGCTGATCGGCTTCGACGTGGTGACACTGATTGTCGCGCTCTGGGCAAGTTACGCGCTGCGCTATGCCGTGTGGTGGCCGGATATCTCGCCCGAGCGGGTCTTTCTGGCGCTGTTGGCACCGGCGATTGCCATTCCGATCTTTATCCGCATGGGCCTCTACAGGGCCGTGATCCGTTACCTTCCGGATACGGCCATCTGGACGATCCTGAAGGCCATGGCGATTGCGACGATGATCTGGGTCATCCTCGTGTTCCTGATGGAGATGTCCGGCCGCGGCATCGTTCCCCGGTCGATTCCCTTTTTCTATTTCGCCCTCGGCGCGGCCCTCATCGGAGGATCGCGCTTCACCACCAAGATCATCCTCAGCCATGGCACCGGACTGCGCCGCGACGAGCGGCCGGTGTTCATCTATGGCTCCAGCGCCTCCTCGGTGCAGCTGGCGCAGGCGCTGCGCGGCAACGGAAACCGCTTCATCGTGGGGCTCCTGGACGAGGATCCGGGCCATCATGGTCGTGATGTCGGCGGCTACCGCGTTTACAATCCGGCCAACTTGCCGCGCCTGATCGAGCAATACGGCGTGCAGGAAATCATCCTGTCCCTGTCGACGATTTCGGCCGACCGGCGCCGCAGCGTCATCAGCAAGATTAGCGGCCTTGGCGTGAAGATCCGCACCGTTCCCGATATTTCAGACCTGGTCGACGGCCGCTACCTGGCAAACCAGATCCGCGAGATCGAGATCGACGAATTGCTCGGTCGTTCCTTCGTGCCGCCGGACCCGCAACTGATCGATAGCATCGTCAAAGGCCGGGTGATCATGGTCACCGGCGCCGGTGGCTCCATCGGCTCGGAACTGTGCCGGATGATCGTGCAGTGGAAGCCGGAATGCCTTGTTCTGTTTGAGGCCAATGAATTTGCACTCTACAAGATCGAACGAGAGCTGGCCGGGCTTACACGCTGCCCAATCGTCCCTTTTCTCGGATCGATCACGCATCCGGGCCGGGTCAATCAGGCAATCGAGACCCATAAGGTCGACGTGCTTTACCATGCCGCGGCCCACAAGCATGTGCCCATGCTTGAAGCCAATGCGCTGGAAGGCATCGAGAACAATGTTTTCGGCACGCTGACGGTCGCCAAGGCTGCATTCGAAGCCGGTGTCGGCCATTTTGTGCTGATCTCGTCGGACAAGGCGGTGCGCCCGACCAATGTGATGGGCGCCACCAAGCGCTGGGCGGAACTCATCATCCGGCAGATGGCGCTGGAAGCGGAGCGACACGGCACCGGCCAGCACTTTTGCGCGGTGCGCTTCGGCAATGTGCTGGGCTCCAACGGTTCGGTCGTACCGCTGTTCAAGCAGCAGATCGCCGAGGGCGGGCCGGTCACCGTCACCAATCCGGACATGACGCGCTACTTCATGTCGATCCAGGAAGCGGCCGAACTGATCGTTCAGGCAAGCGCCCTGTCGGTCGGCGGCGACATCTTTCTTCTGGAAATGGGAGAGCCGGTGCGCATCGGCGATCTGGCGGAAAACATGATCCGCCTTGCGGGCTTTACCGTGCGCAATGACGAAAACGCCCACGGTGGCATTGAAATCCGCGTGACGGGCAACCGGCCGGGCGAAAAACTGTTCGAGGAACTGTTTTACGATATGGCAAACGCCATGGCGACGCAGCATCCGAAGATCCTGCGGGCCGACACCAAACTGGCCGACCATGACGATGTGCTGCAGGCACTGCAGGCGCTGAAAGCCGCCGTCGATACCAAGGACGAGCAGGCCGCGCGTGCAACCCTCTTTCGCTTCATCGGTCTTGAGTTTCCGCCGTCATCAACGACCTGACGGAAAGGCTCAGGCCGCCGCCGTCGGCTGGCCTCCCGAAGCGCTGCCGCCCAGCACCGGCAAGAGAGTGCGCCACCGGCCGGCACGCCGGCGCGGCGGCAAAGACAGCGGCAGTGGCCGGCAGAGCTTGGGCAGGCTGCCATCCTGCGCCGTAAACAGAAGCCCGTACCGGGCAAATGCCGTCGCCGTCACGATCGAGAACCAGGCGCCGAAGACGAGGCCGGCAATCACATCGCTCGGATAATGCGCGCCCACGATGACGCGCGAGAAGCCGAGCCAGAGGCCAAGCACCAGGCAATCGACGCGCCAGGCGGGCGCCATCAGCGCAAGCGCCATCATCAGCGCCCCCACCGTCGTGGCATGGCCGGAGGGAAAACTCTCGAACTGGTAGCTGCCATGCAGCGGCGAAAAGCCGAAAGCGCTGCCATCCGGCGCAAACAGCGGCCGTACGCGCCCGATCATCCGCTTGGCGAGATTGGCGGCAAGACCGGAAAGGGCGACCGTCAGAAAAACATAGGCGGCAACATGAGAGATGAGGAAAGCCTGCAAGCGCAGTGCGGCGCTGCGCACAAGCCTTGCCTTCGTCAGGGCTTCGCCAAACAGAAGGGCGCTCACCATCAAAATCCAGCCGGATTTGCCGGCATCCGTCACAAAACTACCGATCGGCTTCAAGACCGATGGCGTACGCAGCAGATAGGTGGATACCGGCTCATCCAGAAGGAAGACGGCCAGTAGAATGAGGTTCAACGCAACCAGAACACAGGAAACATGACAGTGTGTCCGCACGCTGCCGCAGTAACGAAGGTGCCGCCGCCTCAACTTTCCCATCATCGCCAGATTTCCCCACAGCCTATACAGGGATAACAAGTCTGTATGACAGGAATTTTGGCATTCCTGACGTTTGGCGGCAGGCATCGCGATAATCTTGAGGCCTTTGCAGGCAAGGCAAAAAAAATGCCCCGCACAGGGCGGGGCACGGGTCGCATCCGCAGGCTCCACCGTTTCCGGCAAAGCGCACAGCGCAAGTGTCAGGCCGACAGAGCCTTGAATTCAGCAAGGATCGCATCGCCCATTTCGGACGTGCCGACCTTGGTGCAGCCTTCCGCCATGATGTCGCCGGTGCGGATGCCCTTGTCGAGCACGTTGGCAATGGCCTTTTCCAGACGGTCGGCTTCTTCAACCTTGTTGAAGGAGTAGCGCAGGCACATGGCAAAGGAAGCGATCATGGCAATCGGGTTGGCAATGCCCTTGCCGGCGATATCGGGTGCCGAACCATGGACGGGCTCGTAAAGCGCCTTGCGCTTGCCGGTCTTTGCATCCGGCGCGCCAAGCGAGGCAGACGGCAGCATGCCGAGCGAGCCGGTCAGCATGGCGGCGACGTCCGACAGCATGTCGCCGAAAAGATTGTCGGTGACGATCACGTCGAACTGTTTTGGCGCGCGCACCAGTTGCATGCCGCCGGCATCGGCCAGCATATGCTCCAGCTCCACGTCGGAGAACTTTGCCTTGTGCGTCTCGGTCACCACCTGGTTCCACAGGACGCCCGACTTCATCACGTTGCGCTTTTCCATGGAGCAGACGCGGTTCTTGCGGGTGCGGGCCAGTTCGAAGGCAACACCCGAAATGCGCTCGATTTCGTAGGTGTCGTAGACCTGCGTATCGATGGCGCGCTTCTGGCCATTGCCGAGATCGGTAATCGTCTTCGGCTCGCCGAAATAGACGCCACCGGTCAGTTCGCGCACAATGAGGATATCGAGCCCTTCAACGAGTTCCGGCTTCAGCGAGGACGCGTTGGCAAGCGCCGGATAGCAGATCGCCGGGCGCAGGTTGGCAAACAGCTCGAGATCCTTGCGCAGGCGAAGCAGGCCGGCTTCCGGGCGCACCTCATAGGGAACAGAATCCCATTTCGGGCCGCCGACGGCACCGAACAGCACCGCATCGGCACTCATGGCCTTTTGCATGTCGCCTTCGGAAATCGCAGCGCCATGAGCATCGTAGGCCGAGCCGCCGACCAGGCCCTGATCCGTAACGAAGCCCGCACCGAGCGCCTCGTTCATGTGGTCGATGATCTTCACCACCTCGGCCATGGCCTCGTGGCCGATACCGTCACCGGGAAGCAGGAAAAGCGAATGAGACATATGATGCGTGTCCTTGAGAAATCGGCAGGCCTGATGCGCCAAAGGTGGCGCCTCCCTGAGCTTCGCCCGCGCCTGCCGCTGGACGAAGTCGCAGATTGGTTGTCATGCGGAACCGGCGCCGCGGCGCGCAGTAACCTCGATCTCGATCTTCATCTCCGGGCTGACCAGACCGCAGACCACCATTGTGGCGGCCGGGCGAATGGCGCCAAAGACGTCTCCGAGGACGGGAACCACCGCATTGTAATGGACCACGTCACTCAGGTAGTAGCGCACGCGCAGCACATCCTTGAGGGAACTGCCGGCCTCTTCGAGCGCCTTGGTAATGGTCTGCAGCGCGTTTCGGGCCTGTTCGCCGACATCGCCGGGCATCACCATGCGGCTGTAATCATAGCCGGTGGTGCCGGAGACGTAGATCATGTCGCCATCCACGACGGCGCGCGAATAGCCGATCGTCGCTTCAAAGGGAGAGCCCGACGAGATGTACGTCAACATCGGAAACTCCTTCTTCGGCTTTAAAGCCAGGGGCGCTCGGACTTCAGCTTCGTCTCGAACGAGGCAATGGCGCCGTCGCTCTTCATCGTCGTTGCAATGTCGTCGAGGCCTTCCAGCATGATGTGCTTGCGGGCCGGATCGATGTCGAAGGTGATCGTGCCGCCATCGGGACCGGAAATCTGCTGCGCTTCCAGATCCACCGTCAGCACGGCATTGGAGCCACGCGAAGCATCGTCCATCAGCTTGTCGAGGTCGTCCTTGGAGACGACGATCGGCAGGATGCCGTTCTTAAAACAGTTGTTGTAGAAAATGTCGGCGAAGGACGTGGAGATGACGCAGCGGATGCCGAAATCGAGGAGCGCCCAGGGCGCATGTTCGCGCGAGGAACCACAGCCGAAATTGTCGCCGGCCACCAGGATCTTGGCATTCTGGTAGGCGGGCTTGTTGAGGACGAATTCGGTATTGAGCGAGCCGTCTTCCAGATAACGGGCTTCGGCAAACAGGCCGGCACCGAGGCCGGTGCGCTTGATCGTCTTCAGGTAATCCTTCGGAATGATCATGTCCGTGTCGATGTTCACGACAGGAAGCGGCGCAGCAACGCCGGTGAGCTTGGTGAATTTATCCATGATCTGCCTCCGCGAGACTTACTTCTGCGGAAGCTGCCATAGACCAATTTCAAGAGGATTTGAAGGCCGGTTTGCCATCAAACGGTACGCCGCCCTGCCTTGAGCGGGCGGCTGTCATCACAATGTGATACGCGCCCTGTAAAGAGCGCGCAGGCAAGTCACTGGCGGCAGGGCCTAAAGATCGATGGCTTAAAGATCAATGATCGTGCCGCGGCCATCGTTCCAGACGCGCATGTGCTCATCTCTTGCATTTGCCGAACGCCTCGCACGCACAGGGGCGGGCTTGGGACGCGGGGTCAGTGCCTTCACGGCCGTAAACACGGCAAGCATGGCGGCAAAGGCCAGCGTGATGGAGGCCGTCAGCACGACGATTGCGGTTATAGCGGCAATGCCTGCAAGGCCAAGGAAGAGTGCGCGGATATTCTGCATGGTTTTAAACCTTTCTTCTTGTGGAAATGTGGGCTTTTCTCTCGACACATGCAAGGGCTTTTGCCCTACTGCGCTCTTGCGCCTCATCACAAAGCTTGTCACAACATTGCGATGTCCCATTCGCTTGCTCCGGCTCTTCGCCCGCACCGCTCGTTTTTGAGCGTGCCTGCCATCAACCAGCGCGCGCTGAGCAAGATTTCCTCGCTTGCCTGTGATGGCGTGATCCTCGATCTCGAGGATTCCGTTTCTTTCGAGAAGAAGCACGAGGCACGCGCCAATCTTTCGGGCCATTTCGCAGAGCCGCCGGCCGGGGATCGCCTCTCGATCATCCGCATCAACCCGCTCCTCTCTAAATTCGGCGCCGACGATCTGGCGCTCGTCGTCTCTATCCGCCCCGATGCGATCCTCCTGCCGAAGGTGGAAAGCGCCGAGGATCTGCAAACCGTGGAACGCGTCCTTGATGAGGCCGGCGTTCCCGACACCACCAAGATCTGGGCGATGATCGAGACGGCCAAGGGCGTGCTCAATGTGGGCACGATTGCCGGTTCCCGTGAAACATTAGTGCCCCGCCTGCAGGGGTTCGTCGTCGGCCTCAACGATCTTCGCAAGGAAACACGCATCCCGGCGCGGAAAGGCCGCAGCTTTCTTATTCCCTTCCTGATGCAGGTGGTGCTGGCGGCGCGCGCCCATGGGCTTTGCGTGATTGACAGCGTATTTAACGATTTTCGCGACGCCGAAGGTTTTGAGGACGAGTGCATCCAGGGCCGCGACATGGGCTTTGATGGCAAGATGCTGATCCACCCGGCACAGATCGACCCGGCCAACCATCACTTCGGCCCGGATCCGGAGGCTGTCGCGGAGGCCGAGGCGATCATCGCCGCCTTTTCCACACAGGAAGCGCAGACCCTCAACGTGATCAACCTCAACGGCCGCATGATCGAGCGGTTGCATCTTGTCGAGGCCGAACGGCTCGTGCAACTGGCCCGGCTGATCGGACAAAGCAGCCGCATCGACCAAAGCCCCTTTGACCAAGGAAAGACCGAAACATGAAAGTTTACCGCTTCCTCACCGGACCCGACGATTCCTCCTTCTGCCATCGGGTGACGGATGCCCTCAACAAGGGATGGGAACTGTACGGCTCCCCCAGCCACACCTTCAACGTGGCGGAAAACAAGCTCTATTGCGGGCAGGCGGTGGTGAAAACCGTCGAAGGCAAGGACTATCATCCCGACATGAAGCTCGGCGAGCAATAAGCCTCAACAGGCTTGCCGGACACCATTCCACGCATGGGCAGGGCTGCGCCTTGAACGATGACGATGCCTTACAACCGCCGGGAAATCCGTGTGGTTGGGGCATTGCTTCGCACCCCAAACAAGACGGATGAGACCATGGCAGAACCGAGAGCGGCTGAACGGGTAGAATATATTGTCGAGGGCGGACATCGCCTGTCCGGCACCATCGAGCCCTCGGGCAACAAGAATGCAGCCCTGCCGATCATTGCGGCCGCCTTGCTGACCGACGAACCCGTCACTCTCTCCAACGTTCCGCGCATTCGCGATGTCGAGGCGCTGGTGCAGCTGCTGTCCTCGCTCGGCGCCGAAACCGCATGGACGGATCACAATACCTTGCGGATCCATGCGCGCGAGGTTCGCCCGGCAACGCTGGATCCGGATCTGTGTTCGCGCATTCGCGCCTCGATTCTGCTGGCCGGGCCGGTTCTTGCCCGCTGCGGGGAAATTACCTTGCCGCCGCCCGGAGGCGACGTGATTGGCCGGCGCCGGCTCGACAGCCACTTTCTGGCCCTGCGCCAGCTCGGGGCGGATATTGCCCTCGACGGAGATTATGTCTTTCACGCCAAAAAGCTTGTCGGGGCGGATGTGTTTCTCGACGAACCCTCGGTCACGGCAACGGAAAATGCGCTCTGCGCCGCCGTTGCCGCCTCCGGCACGACGATCCTGCGCAATTGCGCCTCCGAACCGCATGTGCAGGATCTCGCCCATTTCCTCGTTGCGATGGGCGCCCGCATCGAGGGTATCGGCACCAATTGCATGACGATCCATGGCGGGGCAGCCCTTTCGGGGGCAAGCCACCGGATCGGGCCGGACCATATCGAGGTGGGCTCCCTGATCGGGCTTGCGGCGGTGACCAATTCCGATCTTCGCATCACCAATGCCGGCGTCCAGCATCTGCGCTCGACCCTCATGGGCTTTGAACGGCTGGGCATCCATTGCCGGATCGAGGGCGACGACCTGATCGTGCCATCCGGCCAGTCCAAACGGATCGAACCGGATTTCGGCGGCCATGTGCCCAAGATCGAGGATCAGCCCTGGCCCGCCTTCCCGGCCGATACGATGTCGATTGCCATCGTCACCGCAACCCAATGCGAGGGCATGGTGCTGATGTTTGAAAAGATGTTCGAATCCCGGATGTTCTTCGTCGACAAGCTGATCTCGATGGGCGCGCGCATCGTGCTGTGCGATCCGCACCGGGCCGTCGTCTCCGGGCCAAGCCCGCTGAAAGCCGCACGGCTGGAAAGCCCCGACATTCGCGCCGGCATGGCCATGCTGATTGCCGCCATGGGCGCCGAGGGCACCTCGATCATCAACAATGCCCAGCAGATCGAGCGCGGCTATGAACGCATCGAGGAGCGGCTGAATGCGCTGGGCGCCCGCATCCGGCGCATTCCGGCCCGCGCCTGATGAACGCGGCTTAGCCGGTGCGATCTGCCGCTTCGTCGACGCTTGCCTCGATGCGCTCCATGTCATCGTCGCTCAAGCCGAAATGGTGGCCGATCTCGTGGATCAGCACATGGGTGATGATATCACCCAGTGTTTCCTCGTTTTCCGCCCAGTAATCGATGATCGGCCGGCGATAGAGCCGAATGCGGTTGGGCAATTCGCCGGTTTCCATGGTGAACCGCTCGGAAATGCCGCGCCCTTCGAAAAGCCCCAGAAGATCAAAGGGCGTCTCAAGCGCCATGTCCTCGAAAATCTCGTCGTCGGGAAAGTCCTCGATCTCGATGGTGAGGTTTCCGGTCAGCGCGCGGAACTCTTCCGGCAGGTTGCCATAGGCCTCGATTGCCAGCGATTCGAACGTGCTGATGGTCGGGGCGTGGCGATCACGCCAATCATCGGTCTGGTCGACACGGGCCATAACTGCTCCTTTTTCAACGAGCATATAAGGTTTCTGGAAAAATATTTCGAGTGCGGATTCAAGCAAGAGGTGGGGAGGGTGAACGAATCTCATGGGACGCGCTGTTGACTCTTCGGGGCAGCTCTGGAATCCATAAGAACATAACATGAACAATTGAGGCGAAGAGGATCCTGGAGATCCTGGTCTCGACAAGAAGTGGAGCTGACGTCATGGCGCGATCCGCCCTGGCGCAGGAGACTGTTTTTGCCCTGCGCGAAACCATAGCCCGGCTGGAGGGAAAGCCTATTCCGGCACTGGCCGCTGCACAGGCGCAAGCCACGGCAGACGGGCAGGAAAGGGAACGGTCAGGCCGGGAAGACCGGCCGGCCCGGCTGGCGACCGGTGTTGCAGTGCTGGACGAGGCCCTCGAGGGCGGGGTGCCGCTCGATGCCATCACCGAAATCCGCAGCCGCGCTTTTCTCGATGCGGGTGTCGCAAGCGGCTTTGCATTTGCCCTTTCGGCGCGCCTGCAGGCAGGCGCGCAGGGCGGTGTGGGCACGCTGCCGGTGCTGTGGATTGCCGAGCGGATGGCAAGCCAGGAAGTTGGAGCGCCTTACCCCTTGGGGATAAGGGGGGTCGGCTTGTCCACGACACAGTTCTTTCACGCCTTCCCGAACCGTATCGATGAGGCGCTGTGGCTTGCGGAAGCAGCCCTTGGCAGCGGCGCCTTTGGCATGACCATTCTGGAGGTGCGCGGCAATCCGAAAGCCTTCGGGCTGACCGAAAGCCGGCGCTTGGCGTTGAGGGCAAAAGCGGCGGGGCGGCCGCTTTTCGTTCTGCGCCATGCCGCGCAGGAGGAGGCCTCGAGTACCACCTTCCGGTTTCTGGCCGAACCGGCGCTTGCCGGCGAACGGCGCCTTCCCGACGGATCGATGCTGGGCGGCAGCATCGGCCATCCCGTCTTTCGTCTCACCTTGGAGAAGAGCCGAAACCCGGCTCCGCTCTCCCTCTTTCTTGCCTGGAACGCCCATGACCGTCAATTCACCTGCGTCGACGACCCGATCCGACATGCTGTGCCTGAGGGGAGGGCCGCAGCGCATTCTCGCGCTTCACTTCCCGCAGCTTTCAACCGACAGGATCCTGCGCCGGCACTGGGGTCTCTCCTGGCGTTTGACCGGCAAGCGAGCGGGCGCGCCGGGCCTTTCGAACGGGCATCCTGAGGATGCGCCTCTCGTCTGCGCCGGCCGGCGTGACAATGCCATGCGGCTCACCGCACTCGATGAGAATGCGCAGGCTGCCGGGCTGAAGCGGGGGCAGGGGCTTGCCGAGGCGCGTGCCATCTGTCCGGGCCTTGTCGCCATCGACGAGGATAGCGCCGCCGACCGGCGCTTTCTCGACGCGCTCGCCGACTGGTGCGACCGTTATACGCCGCTGGTGGCGCTGGAGGGCCAGGACGGCCTGTTTCTCGACATTACAGGCTCCGCCCATCTTTTCGGCGGCGAGGCGGCTCTTCTTTCTGATGTTCTCCACCGCATGACCGGCCTTGGCCTTGCCGTGCGCGGAGCCGTCTCGTCGACACCCGGCCTTTCTTCCGCCGTCGCCCGCTTCGGCGAAAGCCGGGTGATCGCCGACAGCGAGATCGAGGCCGTTCTTGCCCCGCTTCCGATCGCGGCCCTGCGTGTTGGCGCCGACGTGGTTCAGGCGCTGGCAAAGGTGGGACTGAAACAGGTGGGCGACCTTCTGGAAGCGCCGCGCGCGCCGCTTGCCCGACGCTTCGGCCCCCATCTCCTGCTGCGGCTCGATCAGGCAGCCGGCATGGACGAGGAGGCGATTTCGCCGCGCCTGCCGGTGGCAAGCCTGTCGGCCGAACGACGGCTGGCCGAACCGATCCAGTCCGAGGAGGATATCCTGAGCCTTGCGGGTCAGGTGGCGGAAGCCCTGAAGCCGAGCCTAGAAGCCCGCGCGGCAGGGGGCCGGATGTTCGAACTGGTGCTGTTTCGCGTCGATGGCAAGGTGTTTCGCTTGACCGCCGGCGCCTCGCGCCCCTTGCGCGACGGTCCCCGCATTGCCCGCCTGTTTGCCGAACGGCTGACGGGCGTGCATGACGACCTCGATGTCGGCTTCGGCTTTGAGATCCTCAGGCTCAATGTCCTCAGCCACGACGCTTTTGACCACGCCCAGGGCGATTTCGATGGCGATGGCTCCAGGCAGCAGTCCCTGGCCGATTTCATCGACCAGGTGTCGGCACGGCTTGGGCCGGAATGTCTCAAGACCTACCAGCTGCGCGAAAGCCATATTCCCGAGCGGGCGATGGTCGCCGTCGATGCCATCCACCACGCCCTGGGCAAACCGCAGCGCCTGCCGGAGGCGGCACCGCTCGACCATGGACACCTCTTGCAAAAGGAGCGGCCGCTGCGGCTGTTTGCCCATCCCGAGCCGCTTGAAGCTTTTGCCGTGGAAGTGCCGGACGGGCCGCCGATCCGCTTTCGCTGGCGCCGCCTCACCCATCAGGTGCGCCGGGCGGAAGGGCCGGAACGGCTGGCGGCGGAATGGTGGCTGGACGGTGAAGACGCCCCGACGCGCGATTATTTCCGGCTTGAATCCGACAATGGCCAGCGTTTCTGGGTCTACCGGCAGGGGCTTTACGATCAGGTGGCTAATCCGCGCTGGTTCATGCACGGCATTTTCGCATGAAAGACGCTCCTGCCTTTTGCGAACTGGGAGCACGCACCAATTTCTCCTTCCTGGAGGGCGCCTCGCATCCGGAGGAAATGGTGCAGCAGGCCGTTTTCCTGAAGCGGCAGGGGCTGCTGTCGGGTCTTGGCATTGCCGACCGAAACACGGTGGCGGGCGTGGTGAAAGCGCATTCGCAACTGCGGGTGCTGAAGAACGAGACGGATCTGGAGGTCAAGCCCGGCGCGCGGCTGGTGTTTTGCGATGAGACGCCGGACCTGCTGGCCTATCCCCGCAACCGAAAGGGCTGGGGCCATCTCTGCCGGCTGCTGAGTGCCGGCAATCTGCGCGCCGAAAAAGGCGAGTGCCGGCTTTTCCTCGACGACCTCCTCACCTGGGGCGACGAGATGATGATGGCCGTCCTGCCCGGCCGTCCGTTGCTTTTCGATCAGCATGCCGGCGACAATTTTCTCTCCCTGCTGGAACGCCTACGGGAGCGGTTCGGCACGGCGTTCCATGTGGCGCTTTCAGCCCATTATGACGGGCAGGATGTTTTTGCCTTTGCCGCCTTTGCCGGTTGGGCGCGAAAGGCACGCGTTGCCCTGATTGCCACCAACGAGCCGCTTTACCACGCCTCCGATCGCCGGCCTCTGGCCGACGTCGTCACCGCCATTCGCGAGCATGTGACGGTGACGGAGGCCGGCTTCCGTTTTGCCGCCAATGCCGAACGCTACCTGAAGACCGCACCACAGATGGCTTCCCTCTTTCGCCGTTACCCGCAGGCGCTCGACAACAGCCTTGCCTTTTTCGACCGGCTGGATTTCTCGCTCGATGAATTGCAGCACAATTATCCGGAAGAGCGAGTGGAGGGCGAAACGCCATCGCAAACGCTGGAACGGCTGGCCCATGAAGGGGCCCACCGGCGATATGGCGGTGACGTTCCGGAAAAGGTCAGCGCGCAGATCCGCGCCGAACTCGATCTGATTTCAGAGAAAAAATACGCGCCGTATTTCCTGACCGTGCGCAACATCATGGAATTTGCCCGCGGTGAGAACATTCTCTGCCAGGGGCGCGGATCGGCGGCCAATTCCACCCTCTGTTACTGCCTCGGCATCACCGATGTCGATCCGATGACATCCTCGCTGCTGTTTGCAAGGTTCCTCTCCACCGAGCGCGACGAGCCACCCGATATCGACGTGGACTTCGAGCATGAGCGGCGCGAGGAGGTGATCCAGCACATCTATCGCACCTATGGACGCGAGCATGCCGGCCTCACCGCCGCCGTCACCAGCTATCGCACCCGCTCCTCCGGCCGCGAGGTGGCCAAGGCTTTCGGATTGTCGCAGGACGTTCAATCGGCGCTGTCGAGCACGATCTGGGGCTGGTCGACAGAGGGTCTGACGGAGCGCGAGGCGAAGAATGCCGGGCTCGACACGGAGGATGCGACGACGCAGCGCGTGCTGACCTATGCCCGCCAGCTGATGAATTTCCCCCGCCACCTCACCCAGCATGTCGGCGGTTTCGTCATCACCCGCGACCGGCTGGACGAGGTGGTGCCGATCATGCCGACCGCCATGCCCGGCCGCTACATGATCGAGTGGAACAAGGACGATCTCGACACACTCGGCATCCTGAAGGTGGATGTGCTGGCGCTTGGCATGCTGACTTGCCTCGCCAAGGCTTTTCGCCTGCTGGAGAACCATTATGGGCAGCGGAAAACCCTGGCCGGCATCCTGAAAGACGAGAAGCCGCAGGTTTACGACATGATCTGCCGGGCCGACACGGTGGGTGTCTTCCAGATCGAAAGCCGGGCCCAGATGAGCATGCTGCCGCGCCTGCGGCCGCGGAAATTCTACGATCTGGTGATCGAGGTGGCCATCGTGCGCCCGGGCCCGATCCAGGGCGACATGGTTCACCCCTATCTGAAGCGCCGCGAGGACGAGCGGGCAGGGCGGAAGATCGCGTATCCGAGCGACGAACTGCGCCAGGTGCTGGAGCGCACGTTGGGTGTGCCGCTCTTCCAGGAACAGGCCATGCAGATTGCCATTACGGCGGCGGAATTTTCCCCAAGCGAGGCCGACAGACTGCGCCGGGCCATGGCCACCTTCAAGCGCACCGGCACCATTCACAGCTTTCGCGACAAGATGGTCGGCAACATGGTGCGCCGCGGTTATGACAAGGATTTCGCCGATCGCTGCTTCAGCCAGATCGAAGGGTTTGGCGAATACGGCTTTCCCGAAAGCCATGCCGCCTCTTTCGCGCTGCTGGTCTATGTCTCCTGCTGGTTCAAGGCGCTCTATCCCGATGTGTTTCTCGCCGCGATCCTCAATGCGCAGCCGATGGGTTTTTATGCCCCCGCGCAACTGGTGCGCGACGCGCGCGATCACGGGATCGAGGTGCTGCCGGTCGATGTGAACTTTTCTGACTGGGACGCCATGCTGGAAGAAGGCAAGGGTTTCGACGCCCGCCGCATGGCGCCGCAGCACCGGGACATGGGCACTGTCATTCAGGCGCGAAAATCCGTGCGGCTGGGCTTCCGACTCATCAAAGGTCTGTCGGAGGCAGAAATCCGGGGAAAGCTGGTGGCGGCGCGCGGCGAAGGCTATCGCTCGATCCGCGAACTGTGGCTGCGCTCCGGCCTCAACCGCGCCACCATCGAAAAGCTGGCGGAGGCGGATGCCTTCCGCTCGATGGGGCTCGACCGGCGCCAGGCGCTCTGGGCGGTGCGGGCGCTCGATACCGCAAGCGCCCGCGACAGCCTGCCGCTGTTTGAACGGGCAGGCCACGAGGATCTGCAGCACGAGCCGGCGATGGACCTGCCGGAGATGCCGCCCGGCGAAGAGGTGATCGAGGACTACCGCAGCCTCACTCTGTCGCTGAAGGCGCATCCCGTCTCCTTCCTGCGCGGCGAGCTTGCGGGGCGGGCGATGGTGACCACGGCCACGCTCAGAACCGCCGAGAAGAACCGTCGGGTGGAGGTGGCGGGGCTGGTGTTGATCCGCCAGCGGCCCGGCACGGCCAAGGTGATCTTCATCACGCTGGAGGACGAGACGGGCACCGCCAACATCATCGTGCGGCCAAAGATCTTTGCCGCCTACCGGGCCGTGGTCATGGCCGCAAGGCTGGTGCGCATCCGTGGCCTGCTGCAGCGGGAAAGCGACGTGATCCACGTGATCGCCGACCATATCGAGGACCTGACCCCGATGCTCGGCCTGCTGCAGGCCGAAACCCGCCGTTTTGGTGCCTGCGAACGGTCCGATGAGGTCTTGCGGGCGACCCGCGATCCACGGGAAGCGCGGGGGAGGCCGTTTCCGCCTTCAACTCCAGGCGCCCCGCCGGCAGGTGCTTTGGACGAAAATGCCCGCGTGCTGCCGCGCGGTCGCAATTTCCACTGAGACTGCACCTCCATGGCTCAGGCAGCAAGCGACACGAAGATGTGACAAGGCCAAGGGCCGCCAGATCAGCGAAAAGGCCCGTCACCAACCTTTTGCCGGCGATTCTTTCTTGACATCCATCATCCGCTTTATCAATAAAGAGGATATCGTGTGTCATGTTTGATGGCTAATGAGCATGCTGGTCTGTAGTTGCAATTACATCACCGATCATGAAATCAGGGACGTGATCAACGGGCTCCTCGATGAGGACTGTTGGCAGCTGATCGTGCCGTCCAAGGTGTATCATGCGATGAGCAAGCGCGGCCGTTGCTGTGGATGCTTCCCGAATGTCGTCGACCTGATTATCCGGACCACGGAAGAATATCATGCCTGCCGCCACTCGACGGAGGCAGAGGTTGTCGACTATATGTCACGCTTGAAAAAGTTCCATGAGGACAACAGGAGAGCGGACATTGAAAGGCGACACAAGAGTCATCGAGCGGCTTAACGAAGCCCTTTTTCTCGAACTCGGCGCAGTCAACCAGTATTGGCTTCACTATCGGCTTCTGGAAGACTGGGGCTATACGAAGCTTGCCAAGAAGGAACGGGCCGAATCGATCGAGGAAATGCAGCATGCTGACAAGCTTGTCGCGCGCATCATCTTCCTGGAAGGCCATCCCAACCTGCAGACCCTTGCTCCGCTGCGGATCGGCCAGACCGTTCGCGAAGTGCTGGAAGCGGATCTCGCCGGCGAATATGATGCCCGCACCGCCTACAAGGCATCCCGCGACGTCTGTCATGAAGCCGGCGACTACGTCACGATGAAGCTGTTCGAAGAACTGCTGATCGACGAAGAAGGCCATATCGACTTCCTCGAGACCCAGCTCGAACTGCTCGGCAAGCTGGGCGAAGAGCGCTACGGCCTGCTGAACGCCGAGTCGGCTGACAGCGCCGAATAAGCCATTTCAAATCATCAAAAAAGCCGGCTCGCGCTTATCCGCAAGCCGGCTTTTTTTGTGGGCTGCTGAAACGCAGCGGATCAGCCTTTCGTGCCGGACAAATGCGAGAAGGCGGCAACCACCTGCTCATAGGCGGGCCGCTTGAACGAGACGATGAGGTCCGGCAGTTCCGCCATCGGCTTCCAGTCCCAGGCATCGAATTCCTGATGCTGACCGCTGGGCGGGTTCTCGATGTTGATCTCGCTCTCATCGCCCTCGAAGCGGAAGGCAAACCAGCGTTGGCGCTGGCCACGATACTTGCCCTTGAGGCCGATGCCGATCAGGTGGGCAGGAAGATCGTAATGAATCCAGTCCGGCGCTTCTGCCAGAAGCGAGACGGTCTTGATGCCGGTTTCCTCAAACAGTTCGCGATAGGCCGCATCCCGCGGATCTTCGCCCTTGTCGATACCGCCCTGCGGCATCTGCCAGAGCTGCGGCGATCCGTCCGATTCGCTGTTGTTTTGCGACAGGCGCCGGCCAACCCAGACCAGCCCCTCGCGGTTCAGCACCATGACGCCGACGCAGGGGCGATACGGCAGCTCACCTGCGGGTTTTGTGTTCTTGCTCATGCTCACCTCACTGATGTTCGGGTACGGCCAGAAGGGCCGACACGCCTACAATTTCCACGCCACGACCTTGTGCCTGCTTCAACCACTCAGCCACGGCATCCACCGTTTCGTCAAAGGCCGAGCCAATGCCGATTGCCGATCCCTGCCGCTGCGCAATCCGCTCGAGATCATCCAGCTTTTTCAGGATGGCCTGACGCGAGAGGCTTGTATCCAGTGTCAGGTCGGCAAAGCCATGCGGCAAGGACAGTGTGCGGGCCAGATCGCCACTCTTCGATTGCGCCGATGACCCATCATCGAGAAACAGCAGTCCACGGCGCGCCAGATCCGCCAGAACGGGCTGAAGCGCCTGCGGATCGGCGAGATAGCGGCCGCCGAGAAAGTTCACGACACCGGTATAATTGGTGATGCGGCCCATGGCCTCGTGCAGGCGGCTCAGATTTTGCGCGGACGAAGACCCGCTAACCAAGGTCAGGGGACCTGGATCGTTTGCCGGGTAATCAAACGGTTCCATCGGTATCTGCAGGAGGATTTCGTGATCCGAACGGCGCGCCTCCTGCATCCAGCGCTGCAGGCTGTTGCCACTGGCGGCAAGGGCAAAGGTCACGGAGCCGGGCAGGACGCGGATTGCTTTCTGCGTTCCGGTCTGACTGAGACCGAGCCCTCCGATGACGATCGCAATGCGAGGGCCACGCGCACCGGACCAGGGCCTGGCATAATGATCCATCGGCCGAAGCCCATCCGGACCCTTGACTGGCAGGCGCCCGAAACGCGTCTCTTCCAGAAGATCGTCATTGGGCAGGGCGGCCAGGCGCGGATCCTGCCCGATCCGAGCCCCCTCGACGAGAAGCGGTCCGGAACCGTCCCGCGGACGCGGTGAAAAGGTGGTGACGACCGTCCCGTCCTCAAGCTGCGCAGGCTTGGCATTGACGCCGGCCGTCCTACCGGAGCGCAGCAGCGACGATAGCGGCGGCTCGTCCGGCAACGCCGACTGGGATGGCTCCGGCAAGGACTTTGCCAGGCCATCGACGGAAGACGTGAGGGGGACTGTTACTGCAACGCGGGCCTTATCGGGAACGCCCGAAGCCCGCATGAGATAGAAGGACACGCCGAGAAGGGCAGCAGCCGCCAGGCCGAGAAGGCACCCACCCACAGAAAGGCCCCGCCTCGGCCGGGCCTTTTTGGGTCTGCCGGGTCCAAGCGGAGCGCGAAGATCTGTCCCCAATGCGTCCGTCCGCTGTGCTGGAGGTCGGGCAAGAAAAACCCGCTCTGCGCCGGGCGCAAAGCGGGCTTAACGCGTGGATCAGGGCTTGACGACGGCGGCAGCCGCCTTATCCGGCTGCGGCGGGAAGGACGGATCCGTCTTCACACCACGCAGCAGGTCGAGCGCATAATTGAGCTGGACGTCGTCCTTTGCTTCCGGCGGCACATAGGCCGTGGAGCCGGAGCCTTCTTCGGTCTCGCTCTGGCCCTGGATATGCCCCTTGAGGCTTGATTCGCCTTCAGCGCGCACCTTGCCCTGCAATTCCGGCGGCAGCGGCTGCTCGACCTTGATATCCGGCTGGATGCCGGTGCCCTGGATCGATTTGCCGGACGGCGTGTAATAAAGCGCGGTCGTCAGACGCAGCGCACCGGCTTCGCCGAGCGGGATGATCGTCTGGACAGACCCCTTGCCGAAGGAGCGGGTGCCAACCACGGTCGCGCGCTTCAGATCCTGCAGCGCACCGGCAACGATTTCCGAAGCCGAGGCCGAACCGCCGTTCACGAGCACGATCACCGGCTTGCCGTCGGTCAGATCGCCCGGGCCGGCGTTGAAGCGGCGGGTTTCCTCCGGATTGCGACCGCGGGTGGACACCACCTCGCCGCGCTCCAGGAAGGCATCCGACACATTGATCGCCTGATCCAGCAGGCCGCCCGGATTGAGGCGCAGGTCCAGCACATAGCCCTTCAGCTTGTCGGCCGGTACGTCCGCCTTGATCTTCTTGATCGCCTTTTCGAGGTCGTCATAGGTCTTTTCAGTGAACGAAATCACGCGCAGGTAGCCGACATCGCCTTCAACGCGCGACTTGACGGCGCGCACGGCAATGATGTCGCGCATCACGGTGATTTCGAGGGGCTTGTCAGCACCTTTGCGCAGAATGGTCAGCTTGATCGGCGTCTTCACCGCGCCGCGCATCTTCTCGACCGCATCTTCCAGCTTCAGGCCGCGCACCGGCGTTCCGTCGATTTCGGAGATGAAGTCCCCGGCGAGAACGCCCGCGCGGGCTGCCGGCGTATCATCGATCGGCGTGATGACCTTGACCAGCTCGTCTTCCATGGTCACTTCGATGCCGAGACCGCCGAACTCACCCTTGGTCTGGGTGCGCATGTCGGCCGCATCCTTGGCGTTCATGTAGCTGGAATGCGGGTCTAGCGAGGAGAGCATGCCGTTGATGGCATTTTCCACGAGCTTTTCATCGTCGGGCGGCGTCACGTACTGCGCGCGCACGCGCTCGAACACGTCACCGAAGATGGACAGCTCACGATAGGTCGATGAACCGGCCGCCTGGGCAGGCACGCCGGCGGAATAGACGACACTCATGGCCGTCGCGCCGAGCAGCGCTCCAACGATGACAAGAGAAGCCCTACGAATCATTGCGTGCCCTTCCAGTTTCCTTTGCGGACCACCACGGCTTCGAATCGACCGGAGTGCCGTCCTTTCGAAATTCAATGTAAAGCGTCGGACGGTCTGTTTCCAGCGCCAACGCGGTTGCGCTCGCCACTCTTTTCTCGCCCATGGCGGCGAGCGGCTCGCCGGCAAAGACGAATTTTCCCTGCCGCACATTCACCCGGTCCATCCCCGTCAGGACGAGGTGGTAGCCATCGCCCACATTGAGGATGATCATCTGCCCGTAGCTTCGAAACGCACCGGCAAAGACGACCAGCCCATCTGCCGGAGCCGTGACAACCGCACCGGCGCTTGCGGCCAGGGTGATGCCCTTGGCCGGGTGACCTGTACCGTCCGGATCGCCGTAACTGCGCAGAAGGTCTCCCTCCACAGGCAGTGTCAGTTTTTGCTTGAGGCTTGAAAATGCATATGCGGGTGCAATACGGTTTTTGTCAGGCACGCCGCTTTCAGCCAGTTCCTGGGCCTTCCGGCGCTCGGCATCCGTCAGCTGGTTGCGCCGCTCCTCCTCCTCGCGGGCCCGCTGCATGGCCTCGCGCACGGAGGAAATTTCGCCTTCCAGCGAACCGATCAGCCCTTCGAGACTGCTGGCGCGGCTGGCCAGTTCCTGCGACCGCCGACGCTCTGCCTCCAGCTCGGCGGAACTTTGCCGGCTCTGCTTGTCGTTTTCCGCCAGAAGCAGTTCCATGCGGCGATCTTCCTCAAGGCTTGCCGTCATCGCCTGCGAGGCCTTTGTCCGTTCGGCCAGCACCTCAGCCTGAAGATCAGACAGTGCCTTCAGATCCGCCATCAGGCGATCAGCCTCGGCGCGCATGCCGGGAACGACTGCCCCCAGCAGAATGGCACTGCGCACCGAACCCAGCGCATCTTCCGGGGTCACCAGAAGCGCCGGCGGCGGATTGCGCCCCATGCGCTGAAGGGCGGCCAGAACTTCGGCCAGGACGCCACGCCGCTCATGCAGGGATTTCCGAATGCCGTCTTCCTTCACCTTCAGCTCGGCAAGCTTGTTTTCGCCAGCTTTCAGATCGGCCTCGAAGCCTTTGCGCCTTGTGGCCGAATCGATCAGCGCCTGGCGGATATTGGCGCTGCTCTTGTCGAGCGCGGCAATGGCTGCGGTAATTTCCTTAGTCTTGTCCGTGGAGAGAGAAAGCGTCTTCGACAACGTCTCGAATTCGCGGCGCGTTTCATCGCGCTTCGTTTCCAGGAGATCGACGGCGTTGCCGGTCCCACCCGGGGATGCGGCATCGTTGCGCGGCACCGTCGCATCCGTCTGCGGCAACGCCTGACCCTGCGCCGCCATGGACACGGAAACGCAGGCCAGCAGCAGGATTGCCGCCAGAGACCTTGCAGGCTGCATGCTCTCGTCGCGCTTTCGCATTCTCACCCGTCACACCAGCCTTTGGACCTTGGCCAACCCATGGCCGGATACCCGCAAACGACCGGAACACGCCACCTCAATCCGTCAAGATTAAGCTGATTTGCCGGCAAGCACCAGAAACAACATCGTGTATCGGTGAGGCCATCAGACCCGGTGATAGGGATGGCCGGACAGGATGGTGACGGCGCGGTAGAGCTGTTCGGCAATCAGGATGCGCACCAGTTGATGCGGCCATGTCATGGAACCCAGGTTGACGATCGCATCGGCGCGCTCGTAAAGCGCAGGATCGAGGCCATCGGCGCCGCCGATCGCCAGCAGCAACTCGCGCTTGCCCTGGTCCCGGTAGCGCCCCAGGAGGTTTGCAAAGGCCGGACTGTCCAGCGCCTTGCCGCGTTCATCGAGCAGGATCAGGATGGCGCCGTCGCCCAGGCTTTTTTCGAGAAGCTGCGCCTCTTCGCGCTTGCGCGTCTCGGCAGAGGACGCCCGGCTTTCATTGACCTCGACCACCCGGGAGAGCTCCAGGCTGACCGCCGGCCCCGCCTTGGCGAAGCGATCGAGATAGCGCGAGGCCAATTCCTTCTCTGGGCCGGTCTTGAGCCGCCCCACCGCAAAAAGACCTATGCGCATTGCATCACCGCCTGAATTCCAAACACCGCATCGGTAGACATCGGGCTCAAAAGAGCCCGGCCACCTCGGCAAGCTATCCTGCGACGGCCCGGCAAGGGCATTGGCAAGTCACATGCCGTCCCGCATCCGGAAGCCGAAGCCGACCCGATGGCGCCTGATGCCTTTATCCGATCGAGGAGCACCTTGCACGCGCAAAGGGCGTGCCGGCACCCTCAATGGAGCGTTTCGTCCTCGTCGGGCGCGGCCCACATCCGTTCCAGGTTGTAGAATTCCCGGATTTCCGGACGGAACACGTGGATGATGATGTCACCGGTATCGATCAGCACCCAGTCTCCCGTCTCCAGTCCCTCGATGCGAGCGCCGCCAAAGCCCTCGTCCTTCAGGTCGGAGAGAAGATGCTCGGAAATGGCCGAGACATGCCGGCTCGATCGCCCGGAGACCACAACCATGTAGTCGCCCAGCGCGGACTTTCCGGCAATGTTGATGGTGACAATGTCTTCCGCTTTGGAGTCCTCAAGGCTTGCGAGGACCAGTTCAAGAGCACGGGAAGCGGCATCGACGCCACGTTCCGCTCTCTTCGGGAGGACGCTGTGCGCCTTCCCCTTGGCGTGTACTGTTGTCAGGGTTGTTCCTTTCTTCCAAGAACAGAACAGGCACTTGCCCCGAATCCCTTGCTTCGGAACCCGGTCAAGTGAAGGTGGCATCGAATGATCAATCTTTCAAGGGATGGGGTTCTAGAACACCGGGCGAAGCGGCAGTCCCCTGCGCCGCCTTTTGCCCGTGGCGCAGCGCCGTCGAACTGAGGGAGGAGCGCGGTCCGTGGATGAAGGTCCAGGCGGGCGGTGTCCGGTAGGGCAGGGAGCGTGCTGCCTCCTCATCGATGCGCGCAAAAGACAAAGCACGCGCCGCCGGCGATGACAGGAAGGAGAGCGTGGCACCCGGCCGGTCCACCACGGCGATCGGAACGGTTGCGGCAATCTCGCGCCATTTCTGCCAGCGGTGAAAGGTCTTCAGGCTGTCGGCGCCCATGATCCAGACAAACCGCACCTTGCTGTTCCTTGCCGCGACATGGGCAAGTGTGCGGGCAGTATAGCTGGTGTTCAGCCGTTCCTCGAAGGCGGTCACCTTGATGCGCGGATCGCGCGCCAGGTCCTCGCTGAGCGCAATGCGCTCGGCAAGCGGCAGCAGTTCCGCACGGCTTTTCAGCGGATTGCCGGGCGTCACCATCCACCAGAGCTGATCGAGCCAAAGCCGTTTCAGCGCGATTTCCGCCACCAGAAGATGGCCCGGATGCGGCGGGTTGAACGAGCCACCGAACAGGCCAACCGTCATGCCGGCTTCGGCACGCGGCATGACGAGATAGCGATCGTGTGCCCGCCTGGCCGTCACGCCGTCAGGGCCGCGTCTGGCCGGTGCCGTGCACGCGGTATTTGAACGAGGTCAGCTGCTCGACGCCGACAGGGCCGCGTGCATGCATCTTGCCGGTCGAAATCCCGATCTCGCCGCCCATGCCGAACTCGCCGCCATCGGCAAACTGCGTTGAGGCATTGTGCAAAAGGATGGCCGAATCGATCTCGTTGAAAAAACGCGAGACGACCGACGGATCCTCGGCAATCACCGCTTCCGTGTGATTGGAAGAATAGGTGGCGATATGAGCGATCGCCCCATCGATGCCATCGACCAGCGCAACCGAAATGATCGCTTCCAGGTATTCCGTCCGCCAGTCCTCTTCCGTTGCGGCGACAAGGTCGGGCTCCAGCGCCAGAACATCCTCCGAAGCACGGATCTCGCATCCGGCAGCCGACAGCGCAGCAAGGATGGGCTTCAGATGCGTATCCGCCGCTGCTCGGTCCACCAGGAGCGTTTCGGCCGCACCGCAAATGCCGGTCCGGCGCATTTTCGCGTTGACGACGATGCTGACCGCCATGTCGAGATCGGCAGAGGCATCCACGTAGATATGGCAAAGCCCTTCCAGATGGGCAAAGACCGGCACGCGCGCTTCCGCCTGCACCCGCGCCACAAGGCTTTTGCCCCCACGCGGCACGATGACGTCGATGGCGCCATGAAGACCGGACAGCATGGCACCGACGGCCGCGCGATCCGCCACCGGCACGATCTGGATTGCGTCTTCCGGCAGGCCGGCTTCGGTGAGCCCCTGGACCAGGCAGCGATGGATCGCCTGCGATGAATGATGCGAGTCCGAACCGCCGCGCAGGATCACGGCATTGCCGGCCTTCAGGCAGAGGGCACCGGCATCCGCCGTCACATTCGGGCGGCTTTCGTAGATCACGCCGATGACCCCGAGCGGCGTGCGCACGCGCTCGATCTTCAGCCCGTTCGGACGCTCCCAGGCGGCAATGACGTCGCCGACCGGATCGGCAAGGGCGGCGATGGCGCGCAGTCCCTCGGCCATCTCCACCACCCGCTTGTCGTTCAGTGTCAGGCGATCGATAAAGGACGGCTGCAGGCCCTTGTCGGCAACCGCTGCCAGATCTTTGGCATTGGCGGCGAGGATTTCCTCGCGTGCGGACAGAATGGCATCGGCCGCCAGTGTCAGCGCCCGGTTCTTGGCTTCGCTCGAGGCATTGGCAAGCCGGCGGGCGGCAGCCTTCGCCTTGTCACCCATGTCCTGCATCAGCTGGCCGATATCGTTTGTGGTCACCTTGTCAAGCATGGGCGGCCTCCTGTGAGATTGCATCCGTCGTCACCTTGGCCGACACCGGGCCGGTCATTACCAGATCATCGCGATGAACCATGGCGGCGCGGCCGGCATAGCCGAGGATCGCTTCGATCTCGCCAGACTTGCGTCCGGTGATCTGGCGCGCCTCGTCGGCATCATAGCCAGCAAGGCCACGGGCAATCTCGCGCCCTTCCGTGCCGATGATGGCGACCGTATCGCCCCGGCTGAACTGGCCAGACACGGCACGAACACCCGCCGGCAGCAGGCTCTTGCCGCTTGAAAGCGCTCGTTCAGCACCGGCATCCACCACAAGCTCTCCGGCCGGCTGCAATTGCCCGGCAATCCAGGTCTTGCGGGCCGTCACCGGCGTGCCAGACGGGGCAAACCACGAGGAGCGAGCGCCGCCATCGATCACCTTCAGCGGATGGTCGGGTTTGCCCGACGCGATGATCATGCCGCAGCCGGCACCGGTTGCAATCTTGCCCGCATCGATCTTGGTGCGCATGCCGCCGCGCGACAGTTCCGAAGCCGCGCCACCGGCCATGGCTTCGATCTCCTGGGTGATGGCGGGGATCGTTTCCAGAAACCGCGCATCCGGATCCAGATGCGGCGGGGCGGTGTAAAGCCCGTCGATATCCGACAGCAGCACCAGAAGATCCGCGCCCGTCATGGTCGCCACGCGAGCTGCCAGCCGGTCGTTGTCGCCATAGCGGATTTCTGAGGTGGCCACCGTATCGTTCTCGTTGATGATCGGCACGGCGCCAAGCTTCAGCAACTGGTTGATCGTGGCACGGGCGTTAAGATAGCGGCGCCGCTCTTCCGTATCGCCAAGTGTCAGCAGGATCTGGCCGGCGACGATCTCGTCGCGCGACAGGCTTTGCGACCAGGCACGCGCGAGCGCGATCTGGCCAACGGCTGCCGCCGCCTGGCTTTCCTCAAGCTTCAAGGCACCGGACGGCAGGCCGAGCACCGTGCGGCCAAGCGCAATGGCACCGGACGAGACGACGAGAACGTCGATGTTCTGCGCGCGCAGCGCCGCGATATCGGCGCAGACGGAATTCAGCCAGGCGCTTTTCAAACCCGTCTTGCGATCGACAAGCAGGGCGGAGCCGATCTTGATGACGATCCGACGATGACCGGACAGGGGCTTGCGCGACAGGCTCATCTCAATCCTCGTTTTCTGCATCTTCGCCAAGGCTGCGGTCGGGAAGCGCCGTCTCGCCATGGGAGGACACGATGACATCGCGCAGCGCCCGCTGCACCTCCAGCATGCCCTTGTTGATGGCAGCCGAAATCAACATCGGCGGACGCCCACAGGCCTTTTCCAGCTCCTTGGCCTTCTTCTTCAGTTCCTTCTCGTCCAGAACGTCGATCTGCGACAGGGCGACGATCTCCGGCTTGTCTTCAAGCCCGCCGCCATAGGCTTCCAGCTCGTACTTCACGGTCTTGTAGGCCTTGCCGACATTCTCTTCCTGGGCAGACACCAGATGCAGCAGCACGCGGGTGCGCTCGACATGGCCGAGGAAGCGGTCACCAATGCCGACGCCCTCGTGGGCGCCCTCGATCAGGCCCGGAATATCGGCGAGCACGAACTCGCGTCCATCAATCGTTGCGACACCGAGATTCGGATGCAGCGTGGTGAAGGGATAATTGGCGATTTTCGGCCGTGCGCGCGTGACGGTGGCCAGAAAGGTGGATTTTCCCGCATTCGGCAAGCCAACCAGACCCGCATCGGCAATCAGCTTCAGCCGCAGCCAGATGTTCTTCTCTTCGCCCTCGAGGCCGGGATTTGCCCAATCCGGCGCCTGGTTGGTGGAGGACTTGAAATGCGCATTGCCAAAGCCGCCATTGCCGCCGGCGGCTAGGCGAAAGCGCTGGCCTTCCTTCGTCAGGTCGCAGATCAGCGTCTCGTTGTCTTCCTCAAAGATCTGGGTACCGACCGGCACTTTCAAGGTGACGCTTGCGCCATTGGCGCCGGTGCGGTTGCGGCCCATGCCGTGCACGCCGGTCGCGCCCTTGAAATGCTGCTGGAAGCGGAAATCGATGAGGGTGTTGAGGCCGTTGACCGCCTCCACCCAGACGTCGCCGCCGCGTCCGCCATCTCCGCCATCCGGGCCGCCGAACTCGATGAATTTTTCGCGGCGAAACGACACCGCGCCCGCGCCACCGTCGCCGGATCGGATGTAGACTTTTGCCTCGTCGAGAAATTTCATGGGTTCTGCCATCAGTTCTGGGGTTGATCGGGGCGAGCCCGCACCGTTTTCCGGGCTTTTCGTTATCGCCGCTTGTCGTGAAGGTCAAAGATTATCGACATTTTCGTGCCTCGCACGCCGCAAGAGATCAGTAGATCTGCCGTTTGGCGGGAGAGACGAGCAGGCCGAACGCAATCGGCCTGCTCCAGACGGGTGTTGATCAAGCCCGCGGGCTCTTCAAGGCGCCGGGCAGAAGCCGGGTCGCGATATGCGAGGCCATGCGGTTGCGCGCCAGCGAAAAGACCTCATCGGTGCCGACCACTTCGAACCCCAATTTTTGCTGGATCCGCAGCGAGGCTGCGTTATCGGCAAAGGCACCGGAATAGATCGTCACATCCGGCATGCGGCGCGTGAAACGTTCGAGCGCGGCAAAGACCGCCTCGCTCATGACGCCCTGGCCCCAGTAGAACCGGTTCAGCCAGTAGCCGAGGTGCCACAGCCCGTGGCGCAGCTCGATGCCGACGCAGCCGATATGCACGCCATCGCCTTCGGTAATGGCCAGTTGCCAATCCGGAAGCGCGCCGGACCGTTGCCGGTTCAACCAGTCGCGCGCGTCATCGCGGCTGTAGGGCAGGGCGACGCGCGACAGCATGCGCGTCACCTGCCAGTCGTTCAGCGACTGGGCGATTGAATCGGCGTCATCCATGCGGTGGGGCCGCAGCACGAGATGCTCCGTCTCGATGATCGGGCAGGGGCCGGGCCTTGCCAGGACCGGCCGGGAGAGAACGGCAGCGCTCATCGCATTTCCCCCCAGCTCTTCAACGACATCCAGGTCTTGCGATCCAGCCGGAACCACTCGACCGGCACCATGCCGCCGAGCGCCAGCGAACCGACCATGCCGGAGCCCTGGAACTGGAAGCCGCACTTCTGGATGACCCGCCGCGAGGCGATGTTGGTCACCCGGCAGCGGGCATCGATCTGGTCGATGTCACGGGTGCGGAACGCCATGTCGATCAGCGCATGGGCGGCTTCCGTCGCAAAGCCCTGGTTCCAGAAGGGTTCGCCCAGCCAGTAGCCGATTTCGAGCGTCAGCGGATCATCCAGATGTGGCTCCAGCGCGCAGCAACCGAGAAAGGCGCCGTTGTCTCCTCGCGTAATGGCATAAACGCACTTGCCAATCTCGCCCGCTTTCGTGCGTCGCACGAAATCGGCTGCGTCCGTTGCCGTGTAAGGATGCGGCATACGCGACACCATGGAGGCGATGTTCACATTGTTGGCGAGATGGGTAAGGGCGTTGATGTCTTCTTCGTGCGGGGCGCGCAGAACAAGTCTCTGCGACAACAAGACAGGGCAATCGCTCCGTAACCGCTGCGGCCTCAGCCGCTCTTGCGGCAGCCGCTGCCGGCTGCTCCTTAATAATTCGTCCTGCATGGTTTCAGTCCTCCTGACGGGGGTTAAGAAAAAAGGGGAGGTGGGTGGCGCCCCATCTCCCCTTTTTTCAGACTGAACCTTTTGCGGGCATCAGCCGGGTCGATGTGACGCCGGCTGTTTTAACGCGCTCCGGCTTGTTATTCCGCGGCTTCCGCTTTCGGCATAACGGACACGTATACGCGGCCGTTAGCCTTCGTACGGTAGTTCACATTGCCGGCGGTGAGTGCAAAAATGGTGTGGTCCTTGCCGAGGCCGACATTGGCGCCCGGATGCCACTGCGTGCCACGCTGGCGCAGGATGATGTTGCCGGCAATGACGGTTTCGCCACCGAACTTCTTCACGCCGAGGCGCTTGGATTGGGAATCGCGACCGTTGCGCGAGGAACCGCCAGCTTTTTTATGTGCCATGGGAGTTCTCCTTTAAACCTTCGAAAACCTAGTGAAACCGATCAGGCGACGATGTCGGTGATGCGGACGACCGTGTGGTGCTGGCGATGGCCGCGAATCCGCTTGGAATTCTGACGACGACGCTTCTTGAAGGAGAGAACCTTCTTGCCACGGTTATGTTCGACCACTTCCGCCTTGACGGTGGCGCCAGCCACGAAGGGCGCGCCAAACTTGGCATCGGCGCCAACGCCAACGACCAGAATTTCATTGAACTCGATCACGTCGCCGGCTGCCACGTCGAGCTTCTCGATGGTGAGAACGTCGTTGGCCGCTACGCGGTACTGCTTACCGCCGGTCTTGATGACTGCGAACATTTTTTATCCTTTCATGTTCGATCCGGCTCTTCCTGCCTTCAAAGGCAAGCGGCCGTCTTTTTATCAGTCCACATTTGAGCAGGATTACAAAAGATCAACTCTTTCGAACCGGTCTGCCGGTGAAACAGGTTTCATTCGAAACCCGCCTTTTCATCCCGCGGGCACCGCGTTGAACGCAATACCCCACTTCGGAACGCGTGGGGGATACGTGAGGGCCTTGAAGCTGTCAAGGAGAAAGACGTGACAAGACGCGATTTCGCCCTTGCCAGCCCTTCCTTTCATCGCTATGAGACAGCCCGCGCTACAAAGCGCCGACCAGCAAAGCGGAGAGGTGGCTGAGTGGTCGAAAGCACCGCACTCGAAATGCGGCATACGGGCAACCGTATCGTGGGTTCGAATCCCACCCTCTCCGCCATTTCTGGGTCACTCTTCCCCAATTAGACGCAAGCCCTTGGGTTTCCTCGCGAATTCCTGACTGATCGCCCCAACCAGAGGCACGCAAGTCATGAATGTATCGCGCATTGTATCGCTCGATGTACAGTCCGATGTATCGCCGGACGCGGAAATCATTTCCGCAAAGAAACGGAATCGCAAGCTTAAAACGAGATCGTCCGGGCTCTATCTGGTGAGGAGCGGCGGGACCTATCTTTTCCAGATCAGACTGCCGAAACGCATCGGTGGCGGTGCAGGCTCCCGGCCCATCCGGGTGAGCCTGGGCGCGCTTCCACACCAACAGGCGAGAGAGCTTGCCAATGCCCTTGGGGCGTTGGCACCGACGCTCTTCAGGGAGATCGAGAAGAGAATGGCAGGCAAACGGGGACCCAATTCGAAAACTGCAAAAGACCTCGGTGACGAGGGGATCGCTGACGAGGACTGGCCTTTCGATTTTGCCAGCGTGTTCCTCAAGGCCGCGCTCTACGACATCGTGCAGCCTCCTCGCGCGCCGACGCCTGCCGAAGCGGAGGGGCATGAGATGATGCGCGGCCTCGTGCGGATTGGACGTGAGGTCTCAGCCAAGCAGGCGGGCCAGCCTCATGACGAGATGATTGCCGACCATGCCGAACTTATTGCCTCCCGACATGTAGCCAAATATCAGGCGGCAGCCTCGCCGGTTTCTATCTCTGAGGAGCTGTACACCTCGGTATCGGCCCCGCTCGCGCCGGTGCCTTATCAACCATCAAGTTCGCCTCTACCAGAACCCACGCCCCTTACTCAGCCTGACACCGAGTCCGGCAGCAAGGACAAGCGCTTGATCAGCGCCGACGTGCCCGCCGCCTTTCAGCTCGATCGGCGTACCGTCGAGCGACCTGCCTCAAGCAAGCCGCTCTTCAGTCACGTTGCGAGCAATTATCTCGCGAAAAGAAAGTCCTCCAAGTCGGAGGAAAACAAAGATATTGCCACTGCCGAGACGCGCCTTAATCTATTCGCCGAGCTGATCGGTGATCACCCGATCGACACCTACACGGCAACCGATCTTCAGGCCTTCATTGATCTCATCAAGTATTGGCCCAGGCTCGCAAAATATCGGCCTGCTCATCTCACCGCACGTGAGATTATCGCGTCGAACCAGGATTACCGGTTCGAGACAATGGCGCGGAAGACGCTCGAGGAGGGCTATGTCGCTGTCGTCAAAGCAGCCCTGAATTCAGGCCAGGTCGACTATGACTACCGCCCGATCGCCAATGCCAAACTCTTCTACCCCGACCTGGCTCGGCCACCGGTTCACACACAGCCGTTGGCGATTGCCAAAATCGAGAAGGTATTTCAAACAGGGGTCGCAAGTGGGATGTTCGACTACGCGTTTCTCCCGCTTATCGGCTTTCTGACCGGGCGACGCTTGGGACTGCTGTTGCACCTCCAAGGCTCGGACTTCAGGGAGAAGTTTGATGGCGTATGGGTTGCCCAGACATCTGGCATCGTCTTGAAGGATGGCAAATGGAAGCGGGTTCCGATCAAGAACACCGCTAGCGCCTCGTTTTTTGTGCTCAATAACTTCCTCGCCAAGATCGGCCTCGTTCAGTGGGCGCAGGAGCGGGGGGACCAGTTTTTGTTCCCCGAGTTGATGAGGCTGATGAGACCCAGCAAAAGCGCATCCAGCTACATGGGACGGTTGTTCGAGAAGGCAGGGATCGAGAAATCTCGCGGTGAGGTGTTTCACTCGTTCAGGAGTGGCTACATTGCCGACGCCGGTGACAACAACATCGAAAGGCGCGACAGGAAGATGCAGGTTGGACACGAGGTCGGTGATGACGAGCACGACAAATACGGATTTCGGACCCTGACTGAGCGGAAAGCTCGCCTACTCGCCAACCTCCCGATCGAGGCCGATGTTTCCATGTTCAGGGGGCTGGATTTCGACGAGTTCGCCAATGCAAAGCGAACGCGGGGACGGAAGCCTCAGAAGGCTTGACCGTCTCCGTCCCAAAAATAGTCAACGATGACCTTCCAATCTTCCTCGCGCCTCTGCAGCTCAGAGTAGGGGCGCGACATCAAAAAGTTGAAGAAATGGATTTACAATCATGAGGATAATGAACGAAATACACTGACTAGAAGTAAGTGGGGGCTTGCCTGCCTCCAGCAGCGCCAGCCGGCTGGGACAGACTATGGACTTGATTAAGAATACTGGTCGCGAGCGTGTCCTCGACAAGCTCGAAGAGTGGCTACAGGCAGGCTCTGCACTCGACATTATGTCTCCCAGCCTCTCGCTGCATGCTTTCGCTGAAATCCGCGAGCTCCTCAAAAAAGCCGACTCAGTCAGGCTATTGCTGGAAGACGGAGCCTCTCTGACGGCGTCCTTGTTCGGGGGGCATTCTGATATCGGGTACCGGAACAAACTTCAGGGCCGATGGCATGCAAGATCGACGCTAGAATGGCTCGGACGGCAAGTTCAGCTCCGGTACGCGGATAGGCTGCCTCAGTCTATGGCCATCGTTCGCAACGCTAGCCTCCGCAGGGCTGCGATCGGCTCATGTTCGCTGACAACGGAAGGGTTAGGAATAACGCCTGGAAGCAGGCTGGGCCTCGTGCAGACAACATCCACGGACGATGAAACTGCGGCTTTCTCATCCTGGTTCCAAACAGCCTGGGACACCGTGCCGGGCAGACCTGATGCCGATGACCTGGAACGCGTTTTGGCCGACGCTGCATCTCAGCGCGCGCCCTCGCTCATCTACTTCAAATTCCTCTTCGAGATGTTCAAGGATTTGGGCGACGAGCTTGATGAGGAGCGCATCGTCAAATCCGCGACCGGCATCAGGAACACGACCGTCTGGAAGAAGCTCTTCAAATTCCAACGGGATGGTGTCGTCGGGGCAATCGACAAACTCGAGCGTATCGGAGGATGCATCATCGCCGACAGCGTAGGTCTGGGTAAGACCTTCGAGGCGCTCGCAGTCATCAAGTACTATGAGCTACGTAATGATCGCGTCCTGGTGCTTTGCCCGAAGCGTCTCCGCGATAACTGGACGCTCTATAAAGCTAACGATCGCCGCAATAGCCTGGCGAGCGACCGCTTCAACTATGACGTCCTCAATCATACCGACCTGTCCCGGGATGGTGGCACCTCCGGTGATATCGATCTCTCGCACGTAAATTGGGGCAACTACGATCTCGTGGTGATCGACGAGTCCCATAACTTCCGAAATAAGGCGACCCACAAGGATCGCGACACCCGCTACGATCACCTGATGAAGCGCGTGATCAAGGCTGGCGTCAAAACCAAGGTCCTGATGCTGTCTGCAACTCCGGTCAATAATCGGCTTGCGGACCTGAAGAACCAGATTGCCTTCATGACGGAAGGCAGTGACATCGCCCTGATCGACCACGGTATCCCGAGCATCGAAGCAACCATCCGTAAGGCGCAGGCACAGTTTAACAGGTGGCTAGACCTGCCTGACGGCGAGCGTCGCACATCGCGCCTGATGGACATGCTGGGCTTTGACTACTTCAAGCTCCTGGACATGCTGACCATTGCACGATCCCGAAAACACGTGCAGCGTTACTATGGGACGGCGGAAACTGGCCACTTCCCTGATCGCTTGCAGCCGATCAATGTCAAGGCAGATGTAGACCTCGCCGGTGAGTTCCGTCCGATCCGCGAGATCAACAATGAGATCAGGCGACTGACGCTCGGGGCCTATGCGCCGTTGCGCTATGTCGTCCCTGACAAGCAAGAGGCCTACGACGCGAAATACAGCACCAAGATTCGCGGAGGCGAGAGCTATTTTCGTCAGGCCGACCGAGAGGAAAGCCTTATCCACCTGATGCGCGTTAATCTGCTCAAGCGGATGGAAAGCTCGGTGGCCTCCTTTGCTCTCACCATCAAGCGTCAGCTCGATGACGTGAATGCGTTGCTTGCGAAAATCGAGGCCCATGATGAATCTATCGATGAGCTTGCGATCGACGATGTGGATATCGACGACCCCGCCTTTGAGACGCTGCTCGTCGGCCGCAAGGTCAAGGTACTCTTGCAGGACGTCGATCGGGTTCGTTGGCAACAGGACCTGATTGAAGACCGGAACCGCCTGGCCACGCTTCTGTCGGCTGCACGCTCTGTGTCAGCAGATCGCGACGCAAAGCTGTCGGAGCTGAAAGCACTGATCACCCGCAAAGTTCAAGCACCGATCAACGGCGAGAACCGGAAGATATTGCTGTTCACCGCCTTTGCGGACACCGCTGACTACCTTTACCGCGAGCTCGGCGAGTGGGCACGGGCGACGCTTGGAATCCATGCGGCCGTGGTAACCGGTACAGGCGCAAACAAGACCACGCTCCAGAGCCTTCGCTCGGACATGAGCTCCATCCTCAGTGCCTTCTCGCCCCGGTCTAAGGAGCGGCCTCCGGAACTGGCTGTTGAGGGTGAGATCGATCTCCTGATCGGCACGGATTGTATTTCGGAAGGACAGAACCTTCAGGATTGTGATTTCCTCGTCAACTATGACATCCACTGGAACCCCGTCCGCATCATTCAGCGCTTCGGCCGCGTCGACCGTATCGGCTCGACGAACCAGCGCATTCAGCTAGTGAATTTCTGGCCGAACATCGAGCTCGACGAGTATCTCGACCTGGAATCGAGAGTGAGTGGACGCATGGTCCTCCTGGATGTGTCCGCGACCGGTGAGGAAAACGTTATCGAGTTTCAGGCCGGCAACCAGATGAACGACCTGGAATACCGCCGTGCTCAGTTGCAGAAGATGCAGGACTCGGTGATCGACCTTGAGGACCTGTCCAGCGGCGTCTCCATTGCTGATCTCACGCTCAATGATTTCCGCATCGACCTCGCAGGGTATCTGCGTGATCACCGTGAGCAGCTCGAGGCATTGCCACTTGGTACCTATGCCGTGGTTTCACCGCCTGAGGACGAGTTTGGCAGTGCCGAAAACGTCATCTCGCCAGGCGTCATTTTCTGCCTGCGCGCGGTCGGCGAAGCTGCGGAACGGTTGGCGGAGCCTGGGTATCCGCTGAAACCCCATTTCGTTGTCCATGTGAGCGACGAGGGAGAGGCGCTCTTGCCCTATACCCGTGCGAAGCAGGTGCTGGATCGCCTCAAGAAGGTTTCCGTCGGACGCGATCTGCCAGACGCCCAGGCCTGTGGCCGGTTCGATAAGTCCACCCGCTTCGGGCGGGACATGGAGCCCTATCAAAAGCTTCTGGCACGGGCCGTCGCCTCGATTGCGGGAAAGAGCGAGGAGCGTGCGGTCGCAAGCCTGTTCTCTCCAGGTGGTACACATGCGCTCAAAGGGGAGTTCGCCGGCATCAACGATTTCGAGGTCGTCGCATTCCTCGTGATCCTTCCGGAGATGAGCGCGGAATGAATGCAGCAGCGTGCATCAGTGCTGTCGTTGACGCTCTCGGGTTACCCGCGAATGCCCGCGTTGATATTCGCGTCCCGAAGAAAATGCTCATTGAACAAGGCGCACCCACGTCGACCGACAAGCGCGCCATTCAGGACGGCATTGATGAACTGCTGTGGTTTGCGGCATGCAAGCCCGGAACTGTCGGCGTGCCGACCTTTGCGGACGACTTACGCGAATATGTCGAAATCGCCGTCATTGGCTGTGCCTTCCGAAGTGGGGCGAAAACAAGCCGACTTATAGAGCTCATTCATCGTGCCATCCCTTATCCCGTGGTGTTGATCACCGCTGATGATGAAGGCATCGATGTGTCCGTGGCCCACAAGCGGCGGGCTCAGAACGAAGCGGCCAAGGTCGTCGTCGACAGAGATGCCTCCACACGCCTATCCGATCCGACGACGCTGACACCGAACGAAAAGGCCTTCCTCGATAGCCTTGAACTTTCGAAGCAATCGCAACGGGACTTGTACGCACTGTATGACGGGTGGGTGGCACGGATTGAGGCTATGAACGCGGCCCACCTGGTCGGCTCCTTCTCGGTGACGACAGACGAGAACCAGATTACGCGTCGCCGAGCGGCGATTGAGGACTACGAGAGGCTGGCCAAGGAAAACTCGCTTTTGCGGTCGCAGGCGGCAAAGGCGAAACAGATCAGTCAGCGCGTCGATCTGAACCAAAAGATAAAGGCGATCGAACGCGCCATGGAACAAGCGAAGCAGGCAATGGGGGGAAAGCAGCGATGAAGATTTCGACCATTCTGGACCACATCGACAGTGGGCACATGGCACTGCCGGAATTCCAGCGAGGCTATGTCTGGAACACCGAGCAGGTACGTGGCCTGTTTACCTCGCTCTATCGACGCCATCCCGTCGGAGGCCTCCTGGTCTGGGCAACGGAATCGGTCACTGCAAATCATCGTGGCGATGGCCAACTCGCGTCCGGGATCGTGAAGCTATTGCTGGATGGCCAGCAGCGGGTCACCTCCCTCTACGGTGTAGTCCGCGGCAAGCCACCTGCTTTCTTTGACGGCAACGCCAAAGCTTTTACTGGCCTGCATTTCAACCTCGCCTCCGAGATATTCGAGTTTTACCAGCCGCTGAAAATGTCTGGAGACCCGCTCTGGATCGATGTGTCGGCTCTTATGAAGTCGGGCCATGATGGCGTTGGAAAGATCATGACCTCCCTCGGGCCGACACCGCCCGGAGAGTATTATGGCCGACTGAGCCGGCTGCTGGGTATCCTTGAAATCAACCTGCATGAAGAAGAGGTGACTGGCGCGGACAAGACGCTTGATGTGGTCGTGGACATCTTCAACAAGGTGAACAGTGGCGGCACCAAGCTCTCAAAGGGCGATTTGGCGCTGGCCAAAATCTGCGCGGAGTGGCCTGATGCCCGCACCGAGATGAAGGGCAAGCTGAAGGCCTGGAACGACGCGGGGTACGACTTCAATCTGGATTGGCTCCTGCGCTCGATCAATACCGTGCTGACCGGGGAGGCCAAATTCCTCTATCTGCACAATCAGTCTGCCAGCGATATTCAGGACGGCCTCAAGCGCGCCACCAAGCGGATCGACGCGTGCCTCAATCTTATTTCCGGCCGACTTGGACTCGACCACTCGCGGGTTTTCTTTGGCCGATTTGCTGTTCCGGTGATTGTGCGCTACCTCGACCAGAAGGGTGATGCGTTGGATGAAGTCGAGCGCGACAAGCTCCTCTTCTGGTTTGCGCAGGCTGGTATGTGGGGCCGTTACTCCGGCTCAACGGAATCCTTCCTCGATAAAGACCTTGAGGCGCTGGAAGGCGCTGACGGTGGCCTCGACAAGCTCCTGGAGCAGTTGCGGCTTTGGCATGGTGGCTTGCGGGTCGAAAAAGGCCATTTCACCGGATGGAGCCTCGGAGCACGCTTCTACCCTGTTCTCTACATGCTCACTCGCATGGGAGCGTCCAAGGACTGGGGAACGGGCATCGAATTGAAGTCCGGGTTGCTGGGGAAAATGAATGCGCTTGAAGTGCACCACATCTTCCCGAAGGCACAGCTCTACAAACATAAGGTCCCGCGGTCGCAGGTGAACGCGATTGCCAATTTCTGCTTCCTGACCAAGGATACCAATCTCAACATCCGCGACACGCTGCCTGAGGTCTATTTCCCGAAAATCGAATCGAAGCATCCGGGCGCTCTGGCGTCGCAGTGGATTCCGATGGACGAGTCCCTGTGGAAGATTGACCGTTATGCCGACTTCCTCGAAGCCAGAAAGGAATTGCTGGCGGCCGAGGCAAACAAGCGGTTTGCCTCGCTGCTGCATGGCGATGACAGATGGATTGCCGAACCTGCGCGGATATCGACGATTTCCACGACGGCTGCGGCCGGCGGCATCTCCAGCGCTGATGAAGAAGCAGAGCTGCAGGCCATCAATGATTGGGCGGTCGAGCAAGGCTTCGCCGAAGGGATCATTGCCTATGACCATTCTAACCCGGAGACAGGCGATCAGATCGCGGTTTTCGACCTCGTCTGGCCGAACGGGCTCCAGGAGGAGTTGTCAGAACCGGTCGCCGTGTTACTGAACGAAAACGACGAGACGATTGCCCTAGCGAGTGCTGCAGGCTTCCGCTGCTTCACCAGCGCCGCGGCCTTCAAGGACTACATTAACAAGGAAATGCTCGGACAACAGGCGGCCTGAGGCCGTGTTGGAACCCGAAGGAAATGGATGTGCGATGAAGAAGCTCGAACTGAACGACCCTGAAACCAAGAGCGCCGATATCGTCTCGGAGAACATCGCCGCTTTGCAGGCAGTCTTTCCCGATGCTTTCCGCGAGGGGAAAATCGACTTTGAGGTGCTCAAGCAACTTCTTGGTGGCACGGTTGACGATCGAGAGGAGAAGTACGGGCTTAATTGGCATGGCAAGCGGAAGGCACGTCAAATCGCGTTGATGCCTTCGGTCGGCACGCTTCTCCCTCGGCCCAAAGAGAGTGTTGATTGGGATACTACCCAGAACTTGATGATCGAGGGTGATAACCTGGAAGCGTTGAAGCTTTTGCAAAAAAGCTACTCTGGAAAAGTGAAACTTATCTACATTGATCCACCGTACAACACTGGTAAGGACTTTGTTTATCCAGACGATTTCCGAGACAGCATCAAAAACTATCTGGAACTGACCGGGCAGGTCGCTAGTGACGGTAAAAAAGCGACATCTAATGCTGAGACCTCTGGTCGCTTTCACACTGACTGGTTGAATATGATGCTGCCACGCCTCAAGGTGGCCAAAACTCTCTTGCGACGTGACGGCGTCATCCTCATCAGTATTGATAATCAAGAAGTTTCAAATCTTCGAATTCTCTGTGACGAGATATTTGGACCAGAAAATTTTGTTTCATGCTTCATTTGGGAAAAGGGAAGGAAAAATGACGCCAAACTGGTGTCCAATGGCCACGAATATATTTTGGTCTATGCAAATTCTCTTGGTTATTTGAAAGAGTTGAAGACTAAGTGGCGGGAAGAAAAGCCTGGGGCCCGCGAAATTTGGGAGCAGTATTTAAGGCTGCGTACCAAATACGGGAGTGACGACCGCGCGATAGAGGTTGATCTCCAAGCATGGTTCACGGCACTTCCGAAGACGCATCCCGCCAAGAAATGGAGCCGCTACAAGAGGGTTGATCAAAATGGCCCATGGAGAGATCGCGACATTTCGTGGCCCGGCGGTGGCGGACCTCGATACGATGTACCCCATCCCGTGACAGGAGAGGCATGCGCGGTTCCTGAAGCGGGTTGGCGCTATGCAAATTACGCGGAGATGAGCCGTCAAATAAAACTTGGTCTCGTTGAGTTCCGTCAAGACCATACCGAGCCACCGTTTCGAAAAGCGCATATTCGTCCACTTCCCGAGGAAGATGACACGCCCGAGGTTGACGAATTCGAAGATGAAAACGGTGCTGAAGACGAAGAGGAGTTCGCTACCCAGGTCCGGGGGTCATATTTCTACAAGCAGTCTCAGGTCTCGGTAAAATCTCTTCGAAATCTGATGGGCGCGCAGGTCTTTAACAATCCAAAGGATTCGGAAGAAATTGCACGACTGATTGAATACGCCACTGCTGGCGATCCGACTGCTATCGTATTGGATTTTTTCGCAGGCAGCGGCACCACCGGACAGTCAGTTTGGTCTCTAAATGTACGCGACGGAGGGCAGCGCCGATTCATATTAGTACAACTACCTGAGCCCCTTGACCCATCAAAGAAAGATCAGAAGGCTGCAGCAAGCTATTGCGACAAGCTGGAAAAGCGGCGAACCATAGCCGAACTCACTAAAGAGCGTCTCCGTAGAGCTGGTCAAAAATTTAAAGACGATACCTCGTTCGAAGGCGACCTCGGATTTCGGGTGTTTAAACTCTCGCGCTCTAACATCCGTTCATGGGAACCGACTTCATCTGACCTAGAAGGCACGTTGCTTGCCAATGCCGAACACATTGTTCCGGGCCGCACCGAGCAAGATATACTGTATGAACTTTTGCTCAAACTCGGTCTCGATCTCTGCGTGCCCATGGAGACGCGACAGATCGCGGGAAAGATTGTTCACGCTATTGGAGGCGGCGCTCTGATCGCCTGCCTTGCGGATGGCCTTATCAAGGATGTCGTTGAAAGTCTTTCGGCGGGCATTGTCGCTTGGTGGAAGGAGCTTGCGCCGGCGGTTGAAACACGGGTCGTATTCAAGGACTCGGGCTTCGCCGATGACATTGCCAAAACAAATATGGCGGCGATCCTCAATCAGAATGGCATTCTCGACGTGCGCAGTCTGTAAGGGAGGGCGGGATGAAGCTTCATTTTGAGTCCGACCTCGACTACCAGAAGGCGGCGATCGAGGCGGTGTGCCAGCTGTTTCGTGGGCAGGAGATAAACCGCACCGAGTTTACTGTGACACGACGCTCGGCTGGCGGCGTGCAGGGCGAACTAGGCTTTGTCGAGAATGCGCTTGGCATCGGTAACCGGCTGACGTTGCTCGACGACGAAATCATGTCCAACCTCAAAGACATCCAGTTGCGCAATGGGCTGGCTCCGTCTGGCTCGTTGACCTCTGGCGATTTCACCGTGGAAATGGAGACCGGCACGGGCAAGACTTATGTCTACCTCCGGACGATCTTCGAACTGAACAAGCGGTTCGGTTTTACCAAATTCGTGATCGTCGTGCCGTCCGTCGCCATCAAGGAAGGCGTCAACAAGACCCTCCAGATCACCGAGGAGCATTTCAAGGCACTCTATTCCGGGCAGCCTTACGACTATTTCCTCTACGACTCGTCTAAGCTCGGCCAGGTGCGCAATTTCGCAACCAGTCCAACCATCCAGATCATGGTGGTTACGGTTGGCGCAATCAACAAGCAGGAGGTGAACAACCTCTATAAGGACAGCGAGAAGACGGGCGGTGAAGCACCGATCGACCTGATCCGCGCCACGCGCCCGATCATCATCGTGGATGAACCCCAGAGCGTTGACGGTGGTCTCCAGGGCCGCGGCAAGCAGGCGCTCGACGCCATGAACCCGCTCTGCACTTTGCGCTATTCTGCGACCCACGTGAACAAGCACCACATGGTCTATCGGCTCGATGCCGTCGATGCCTATGACCGCAAGCTGGTGAAGCAGATCGAGGTTGCTTCGCTTGAGGTCGAGGGCGGCCATAACAAGGCCTATCTGCGCTTCTTGTCCGCCCGCAATGTGAAGGGTGTGATTTCCGCCCGGGTGGAAGTGGACATTCAACGAAGAAGTGGCGTTCAACGCGAAGAAATCACCGTTCATGACGGCGACGATCTGGAAGAGGTAACCGGCCGCGCGGTCTACAAGGACTGCCGCATCGGCGAAATCCGCATTTCGGGCGCCGCGTCCTTTCTCGAGGTCAAAACGGCGGGTTCAGAGACTTTCCTGGAGCAAGGCCAAGCGATCGGTGATGTGGACGCCGATGCGATCAAGCGGCTGATGATCCGCCGCACCATTCAGGAGCATTTGGAAAAGGAGAAGCGGCTCGCGCCTCTTGGGATCAAGGTCCTCAGCCTGTTCTTCATCGATTCCGTCGAGCATTACCGCTCCTACGATGCAGACGGAAATCCGGTTAAGGGCAAGTATGCGACGATCTTCGAGGAGGAGTACCGTCGCGCAGCCAAGCTTCCCGAGTTCGTGAGCCTGTTCACGGAGGTTGATGTCACCTCTGACGCCCAGGAGGTGCATGACGGCTACTTCTCCATCGACAGAAACAAGCGCTGGACGGATACGGCTGAAAACAACCAGGCCAACCGGGACAGCGCGGAGCGTGCCTATAACCTGATCATGAAGGAAAAGGAGAAGCTGCTCAGCTTCGACACCAAGCTCAAGTTCATCTTTTCTCACTCGGCACTCAAGGAAGGCTGGGACAATCCCAACGTCTTCCAGATTTGCACGCTGCGCGAGATGGGTACTGAGCGGGAGCGCCGGCAGACGATCGGGCGCGGTCTTCGGCTCTGCGTCAACCAGCAGGGTGAGCGACTGCGGGGCTTTGAGGTGAACACCCTGACCGTGATCGCCACCGAGAGCTACGAGTCCTTCGCCGAAAATCTTCAGAAGGAGATCGAGGCCGACACAGGCATCCGCTTCGGGATCGTCGAGGAGCATCTGTTCGCGAATATCCCCATGGTCGCCGACAAGCCTTCACAGGGACCGGGGATGGAAGAGGAAGGCGCAGCCTACGACGCTGGGGTGCCGGAAGTGTTGGGGTATGAGCGTTCCTCGGAAATCTATCGCCACCTGCGTGCCTTGGACTTTATCGATCGCCAGGGCAAAGTGCAGGATAGCCTGAAGACTGCCATCAAGACTGGAACCCTTGTGCTGCCGGTCGGCCTGGAGCCATATCTCCCTGCCGTCACGGGTATCTTGCGTAAGGTGGCCGGTCGCCTGGAAGTCAAGAATGCCGACGAGCGTAAGCCGGTGGCCATTCGCAAGGAAGTGTTTCACAGCGAGGAGTTCCGTGCACTGTGGGACCGGATCAAGCATACGACGACCTACCGGGTGGAATTCGACAATGAGAAACTCATTGCCGATTGCGCCCGCAACATCGCCAATGGGCCACCGATTGCAAAGGCGCGTGTGACCGTCCGGAAGGCCGATCTCGCGATCGGTCAGGGCGGCGTGCTTGCCAAGGAGACGTCGAGTTCTGGACCGATTGCCATCGACGAAGGCGACATCGTACTTCCCGACCTGTTGACCGATCTCCAGGACCGGACACAGCTCACGCGGCGCAGCCTCGTGACGATCCTGATCGAAAGCGGCAGGCTATCCGACTTCAAAAGAAACCCGCAGGCCTTCATCGAGCTGGCGGCTGACATCATCAATCGCACGAAGCGCTTGGCCCTGGTGGACGGCATCAAGTACCAGCGGATCGGTGACCAGGACTTCTACGCTCAGGAACTGTTCGAGCGAGAAGAGCTGACCGGCTATCTGAAGAACATGCTGACCAACACTCAGAAGTCGGTTTACGAGCATGTCATTCACGACTCTGCGGGCGTGGAGCGAACCTTCGCCGAGCAGATGGAAAAGAACGATGCCGTGAAGGTCTATGCGAAGCTTCCGGGCTGGTTCAAGATTCCGACGCCGCTGGGAACCTACAATCCGGACTGGGCCGTGCTGCTAGAGGTCGATGGGCGGGAGCGGCTGTATTTCGTTGTTGAAACGAAGGACAGCCTGTTCACGGACGATCGGCGTGAGCTAGAGAACGCAAAGGTAGCTTGTGGCGAAGCGCATTTCCGCGCGTTGGTGCGCGACAACAATCCGGCCAAATACGTCCAGGCGACCAAGCTTGAGGATGTGTTCGACCACGTTTAGGGGCGTGGCCTGATCGCAACGAACAACCGCGGCTCCCGGTACTCTGAGTGTTCCGGGAGCGGCGTGCAGCGGTGACCTTTATTCAGGCGCGCGCTCAAGACGCAGATTTGGTACGAGCACTCTGAAGCGGAAATGATTTCCGCTTCATGTTCACGATCGAGACGTCATCCGAGTAGCTATGACACCCAACGCTTCGGCGTCTGGAAATCCTTCTGCCCAACCTGCGGCAAAAGAAATGTCATTGGAGTTTGGCCGCTTTTCTTTTGGCAAATGGGTTAACTTGATCCTCGCAGGAAGGGCTGCGGCCTCTCCCACGAATAGTGCCTCGCGTCGCGGTAACGACGGAAGCAGCTTGATGAGACCGGCCATTGTGTCTGGCAGAAAGCGGCTCACATGCTCTTGGTCCCGGCCATTGGTCAGACGTAAAACTACCCAGGAATTACACTGTGAAAGGACCGTGCTCTCGACATCAGACGGGCGCTGAGACACGAGCATCAAGCCTATGCCGTATTTCCGACCCTCACGAGCGATCCTCCGTATTGCCTCTTGCGCGGCGGCATATTGGGCCTCGCCGCGGTCTGGGACATATCGGTGAGCTTCTTCGCACACGATGAGAATAGGGTCCTTCTCCCGTTCTTCTCGTGTCTGGGCAAGCTTGTATGAGAATAGCAACCTAGCTATAGCCGCGGTCAAGGGCCCGGCTACCTCGGTCGGAAGGCCAGAGATATCTATGATGCGAATAGGAGCGTCGGGTTTTTCGGCGTCTGCCCCAACGAACTGTGCAAGGACATCCGCGAGGCTTGGGTCGCCAGCAACATAGTTGCGCATCAGAAAATCAATGCGAGCGTCGAGCCGAAGCACAGACAGCTTATCAAGTATGGAGGCAAATTTCTCCTGATAGACGCTATCGCTAACCGCCTCCCAAGCGGTCTTGACCCAACGGTTGTTTTGACACGCTTCAATGTGCTTTACGAACTCATCTAGATCAAACGGAAGAGGCCAATCACGGTCGAAAGTTGCAATGGCCGTTTGATCTTGATTCGGTGCCGCACGCGGAAGATCAGGATGTCCTCCTCCTGCCTTTCTAGCTCCATCAGTCGCATCCAAAACAAGGCCGCTCTTGTGCATTCGGGCGTGCGCCAGAGCCTTGTAGACAACGTTGGCTTGAGATGTCGCCTCGAACTCCCCTTTGCCGACCACCAATCGACGGAACTCATCACTGGACATAAGCCAGTAGGGTAGCTTGATCTGACGAGTGCCTGCAGCCCCCTGATCGGCATCATCGTAAGCCCGATAGACAATGGCTTTATCACCAAACGCGGCACCATATTCTCCGTGAGGATCGATAATGATCACTCTAGGAGCACAGGCTTGTGCGCCTTCAGCAGCTTTGTGGTCGAGTACCGCATGAAGTATCGCAGCGACTGCGGTGGATTTGCCTGAGCCGGTAGAACCCAGCACTGCTAGATGTTGCCCGAAGAGTTTATCCATGTCGGCGTGACACGCGACGCCTTCAGCTCCGACGTAACCACCGAAGCTGATGAAACGATTGGGACCCTCGCCGCCGTGCTTTTCGATTGCGGTGTACAGGCGGCGTGTCTCAGAAGAGGTAACAAGGTATGCCGCTTGCAAGGGGAGTGGCGAATTGCGCACACCTCTGTCAAATGACAGAATTTGTTCGGTCCTTTGCCAGCGCGCCTCACCAAAGAGATCGGCCTCAAGCACTCGGCGATCCATAGCTTCGGCTGCACCTTGCGCTGCAGCCTCCTCCTCGGTCTGTAATCGAAGGAGCCGCACCATCGCGAAGAGGACGGTTCGCCCCATATGCAGCTTGATCAGGCTGCCAATTTGACCCACGGAGTATACAGTTCCGCCGTGGGTTTGAACGAGCTCGGTTAGGCTACGCCGAAGAGATATCTTCAACGTTGTACCCGACGTTTCGAAAACGGTGCCAATCTCAAGATTGGGATCAAGATCAAAGTCGCTCATTCGATCGCCTCAGCAATATCGGCAGGCAAGCCGTTCTCAAGCAGGGAGCTGGTGCCTGCAAAGCTCCACCAATCGCGCGCGATACTGGCGGTGGGTGGAAAGAATGGCCCGGCACGCCCTCGATAAAGACCGTCTTCTGCGAGAACGAATATCCTTTCACCCGCACTACTTTCTCCCCAGGCTTTCAGCTTGGGTGTGCGGCTTTTGGAGAGCGCTACGAGGGTCGTTTTGCTGTCAACGTGGAGCAACTGATGCTCAATAATTGCATCTATGTGATCGTCACCGAACGAATATCCGCATACGAATAGGACCTGCTGCCTATCTGCAGACAGAAGACCGCGAAACCGTTGAAATAGAAATCCAAAAGGGTCCTCACGTGATGCCATGTATTTCGTCGACTGCGGATAGATGACCACGTTGCCATTGTTGTTGGAGCGATCGGGGTAGGCGTCATCATGGCGAACCCTAAAAACGCGCCCGTTCTCTTGACCACTTCTGTACCAGTCTATCGATCCGTGAAGCTTGGTTATCACGGCTTTGACGGAGGGCCCGCTTACAGGAAGATTGAGAGACTGTTCATCCCACCCAGCGATAGCGCCACCTGAAAATCCATCAATGTATGGGACAAGCTCGAGCGCCAGAGCATCCTCGAGAAGAGTGTCGTAATTCGTTGTGACGAACTGGATCGCCTCTCGGCGCTCATCAAGTCCCGCGCGATTGACCCTATATAGTGCGCGAACGAAACGACGGTGATCATCGATCTTGACGATTGGCTTTCCGGGTTTGCCTTCCTGCTCGGCTGATGTCTTGGAGCCCGGAACATACCCCCAACGCAAAGTGTCTCGGATGTGCCGCAGTATTGTGTGGTGGGCCGCCTGCAGTTTAGTTTTCGTCACCCTTTTGCCGCCGACGAAGGCCGAGGTATCTTTAGCTCGCTCGGCAAGCGCCACCAGATCACCAAAATGACTAAGGACGTGTTCGATGTGCAACTCATCGGGCAAATCATCTCTGACTGCTTTGACCAGTTCGAATGCCTCGGCGTCCTCTGCATTTTTTTCCAGCAGATTAAAGACCCGGTCAGTGAGGGGATACATCAGGGGCAATCCCGCACCGTAGCTGATACCAGCGCCGGTGAGCCAAATCTGCCGTGGTGAGCGGATGTGACGATCCAACTGACGCGCTGCTTCAATATCGGTACTCATGATCCCCCCTGTAAGAGTCCTCGGAATTGATAACTTCTGGTTGAAGGTCCAGCAAGTCAAACTTCAAATCAGGCAACATCGGAAGACAGCCCCACCGATGACCGATTCCTCTGCAAACGCCGTTATCGGGAGTAACGGGGGGAAGACGAGGATAAGAACCTAACGGCGTTTGCATTTGACGGAACGCAGAGTGCCTGATCAGGAAAGCTTGAGATGGCGCTTTGGTCGGAACGGGTAGAGGCCGTCGCTATACCGGTCAGCGATCTCGTGGAACACTTCTTCGCATTCTCGGACGGCAAATCCCTGGCGCTCAAGATCATTGGTCAGAGAGTCCCGGACCTTGCCCAGCGCGCGGTCTGTGTCCTTATGCGCCTGCGCGGCGGTAATGATCTGCCACAGCAGAACTCGAGCCAGGTCGTCGCGGGATGGACGGCAGCGCGCCTTGGCATCCTCACGCACCTGCTGTTGGCGTTCCGCCTGCTCGGCGTTGCGTTCTTTCTTACTCTTTCTAGGCTTCTTCGACATCGTGTGCTCCTTGGTTGTCGGAGCCTTACCGTGACCGATGGCCATGCAAGCAACAAAACCACCGAGCCAACCGCCGGCGCGGCACCTCCCTCATGCAACCTCAGCATGAACGCCCAGCGGTCCACGCCCTTCCGCCCAATCACCGTTTGCAGATGAATCGCAGAACCGGAATCCAGCAACGCTCTTCGGGAATTCGGAATCGGATGAGGGTAAATTGAGATGACGTGTCCAGAACTCGACGCAAAGCATGGCGATGTAATCTCAATCGACATGCCTTGCGCTCAAGACGTTTCAAATCGCCAAGGATGGAAGCGGGATAGCGCCTCCGGGGATGGCGAAGTCGAATGCCTAGCCGAGTAACGCGGTTACGCGATTTCGCAACGCGGACCGGGAAGCCGGAATCCAGATCACTGAACTCAGAATCGAGCGTTCAGATTTCTGAATCGAAAATCTTGAGATAGGAAACGCGCCGGCGCCATCAGGAATCGCCTTTTCTCAGCTGAGGTCATGGCTCACCCTTTTCGCTATCACCGACGGAACCGCGAACGATGCGCCTCACCTCGTCGCCCGACAGAATGCCGACGCTTTCCAGGCCTGAGGCAATCTCATTGAGAGCCGACCTGTTGGCCTGGATCAGGTCATGCGCCATCGCCTCTGCGCACTCCAATCGCTGATAAACGCGATCGGCGAGTTCCCGATCGATCGTCGCTTCGTGCATGCCCATTGCGATCGACCGATAGCGAAGCGGCTGTTGTTTCGAGAAGCCGAGACTGGTCTCAGCCGCCAGGGCCATCGCCGTCGCACGGGCGAGATCGCTTTCATCCGCGCCACCGGCTCCGGCAATTGGTTCGTGGAAGACAAGAATTTCAGCGGCACGGCCCGCAAGGAGGGAGGCGATGTTGTTCATGAGCCACGCTTCAGTTTCCGGCAGGTGCGCGTTCGGAACCGTCTTGACCAGTCCGACACCGTGCAACGCGATACTGGCGGATTGCACCTCGGCGATGCCGGTCAGGGTATAGACCAGCGCATGCCCCGCCTCATGGATGGCTGCTCGTTTGCGAAGGTCAGCGGACATGGGTGCCTGTCCGGCCCGCAGACCTGCCTCGAGGTCGCGCCAGGTGATGCTGCGCCCGGAGCGGCGGGCGGCTCGGCGAATGTCGCGGATCAAGTGCTCGATATCCGCACCCGTCTTCCCCAGAGCCAAGAGGGCGAGTGGACGAAGCAGATTTCCGGGATTAGTGACGTGGTCTGTCATGGTGCGGCTCCCTTTCCCTTTGAGGCTTTGCGGGTCTCGGAATTCTTCCGAAGCTGTTGAGGATCGGTGTTCCTCGCGGCAGCTGGCCGCAGCCTGACGCGGTTCGCGGGAGCCGACGCCAGGACGGCTGGGAGATCGTTGCCCAGATGATGCGTAAGGATGCCGGTCAGCGTTTCGACGTCTGGTAGCGGAATGCGGACATGTGTCTCCAGCCTTCCAGACCGAAGCAGCGCTGGATCGATTTTCTCGGGCAGGTTCGTTGCACCGACGATCACGACGCCCTCGGTTTTCGTGGCACCATCGAGCAGCTCAAGGAGGCGATTGATCAACGACACCCAATAGTCATCGTGTTGCCGCGCGCCTGCACTTGAGCGGGAGCCAATGTTGTCGATCTCGTCAATGAAGAGGATCGCAGGCGCGTGCTTCGATGCTTGGGTAAAGGCGGCCGACATCCTCTGGAGCACGTCACCGAGAAATCCGGGCTCAAGCCAATTGGCGACCGAAGTTACCAGAAGCGGTACCTGAAGCGTATTGCAGAGCGCCCGCGCAAACGTCGTCTTGCCGGTACCGGGAGGTCCTGACAGCAGAAGCTTTGTGCTCATCTCCGGCCAGCTAAGAGCGCCTTCACGCCAAAGCGCCAGATCGGCCTTCAAGTCGCGCGTCCAAGCGTGGGCGGCACCATAGCCGCAAAGTGTTTCGACTAAGACGATCGGAGTGCGCTTTACAGCTGTCCGCTTTGGTTCATCGGTGTCGACCGGGACGGTTTCGGAAATGGGTGGCTCGGGAAGAATGACCTCAATACCCGTCAGTTCATTCGCGTTTTCCTTCTCGGCAGACTTGGCACGTGACTTCCCGCCGCCTGACCGGCCACGTGCCTCACCTGCTCCCTTGTTGTCGTTGGCGTCTTTTTCCTCGACTGAGCATCGATCAACCAGCATCGAAAGAAGCGTGAGCACTTCCTCGGCGGAGCGACCAGGCCGCACTGCGAGGAGCAGATCATCGATCGAAAGCGATTGTGGATCGAACGCCTTCATCTCCATCCGTTTGAGAGCGACGTCCGCTGATGCGCCGATACAGAGGTTCAGAAGATCGGCGATCATCGACCGGTCAAAGCCCTCACATTCGACAACGAGGTCGGCCGTCTCGACGATCACCGGTGTCAACGCAGTCGGTGTTTCATCGGCCACCAGAATTGGCTGAGCTGCATCGGTCATCGCCGTGCGGAGTAGACGACGGATCGTTCTGTCGTCGCGTTTAATCAGTGAGGAACCAGCCAGCGTTTGCAGCCTCATCTGCTGTCTCGAGGACCGGCTATCCCGAAACCTGCCGGACAGCGATCCCTCTCGCGCGACATCTTCCAAGATCACCGAGAACGGCAGAAGCAATCCGTCCTCGAGCATCATGCCGACACTCGCCTCGAACCTTGCAACCGGTGCTTTGATCAGCACGAACGGTGTAAGGGAACGAATGACATCCGTGAACGCTGACAGACGTCTCAGACTTGTGCCGACCGCACGCGCGATCAGAAGCGCGACTGCGACGTGCATGGGAGAAGATGGCGGCAGATGCTCTTTCAGCAGCTCGGCAATATAGCTGAAGCTGATCGCTGAGCCGCCGGGCAGTCGACGAGTACGGCGTCCGGGCTTTGGTTTCGGCTGCTGACTTGGAGGTGCCGGAGTAGACCAGTCGTAGAGTGATGCTTCGCCCTCTGAGGTGCTCGTCGACCGAATGTGATCTGGGCTGTCACCATCACGATTGCCACGACTGCTGCCGATCATCCGAGCGATGGTTTTCCGATCGTAGTCATGGGCGCCGGTCAGATATTGCCGTGCCTTGATCGAGACAATCCAGGACCTGGCAAGCGTGCCGGTATCGCCGACGCCGCGTTCCAACAGTCCAGCAGTCGCAGCCGTTTCGTAAAGGTCGAGGACAGCACGACGGCGCAGCCGTGCGAGGAGGTAGCGGCGAACGCGTTGCTCGAGCGTTTCCATTACGCGCCTTCCTGAGAGGACAAGTCCGTGAAGACCGGGTTGCCATCGAGCCAAGCACGCACAACAACGCATGTCGGGTCACCCAGCTCGCACAGCTCGAGCAACCACACCCGCAGTTGCGGCGGCAGGCTTTCGATCCGCCGACCCTTGCGTCGGGCAAAGCCGATCGTCGAGCGGACAATGGATGCGACGTAGTCCGCGCGTTCGTCGGCATCGACTTTGTCGCCGGCAGGCACAGGATGCTTATCCTGCACCGGTGGCAGAGGAACTGATGACGGGGTGCGATTCGGGAAAGGAAGGATATTCGATGTCGATGGCGTCATGGCAGACGTCTCCTGTTTCCCCAGCAGCACTGCTTCCGGGGACCTAAGGTCAGAGATGGATGATGGAAGACTTGGGCCGATTAGGCTTTTGCTATCGAGGGTGGCCTGGCAAAGCCGATCGATACCGGCGTACGCGACACGCTGGACTCTTCTTCGCGTGAACGTCGTCGGGCGACGTCGTCTGCGATCGGGTCGCCACTTGGCGGCATCTGGATCGGAGCTGTGTCGAGCCAGTGACCGTTCAATACCGACATCCAGTTTGCCTCGACACGCCGTTGGAATAGCTCGCGGAGGTGCGCCATGACTTCGCCGGCGCCCATGATTTCCAGAAGGTGGTCGAGATGCGTGAGGGGCCAGACACCGCCATCGATATCGGTCCGCTGGTTCTCGGCGTTCAAGATGACGACGCGAACCTCTTCGACATGCAGTCGCCGGTGCTCCTTATACAGGAGGTCTGGCACTACCAGCGCAGCCGCAAGCATGCGGTTCTTCAGTTCCACGATCCGCGAGACCTCATAAGAGCTAAGGCTCCGCTTCACATCCACAAGATGCCCGATCTTCGTCGACCGGTTGATGATCAGGAGATCGGGCGTATAGCTCTTGCGGCCCCCGCTATCGGCATCGAGGCTGAGTGCCTTGACCAGAGCGACATCGTTCATCGCGACCAGTTCCGCCGCAGCCTTGGTCACTGGCAGGCGCAAGTTGTCGGTCAGGACGACAAGATCGGGATTGCGTTTGGCGAGGAAGCCAATGCCTCGCTCGAGCAATCGGCCCTCGGCGACCGGTACTGCGCGCATCACGGATGCGATGTCGTCCATGCCGGCGGCAAGCGCACGGCGGAACACAGCAGCGGAGAGAGCAGTGTCGACGACCTCGCCCACCAGCTTGTCGAGCGCCGAACGGATATCCTCAAGGTCGATGGTCAGGTCATAGGATGCCGTTGCGACGGCGGGAATGATGTTGGCAGTCATGCGGAATACTCCTGTGATCGAAGCAGGATCGGCAGTCACATCCAAGGGACAGACGCGGGTGCCCAGACGCGGAAATGATTTCCGCATCGACACTGGTGACAGCGATCCTGACGGAGGCGGTTAGCGGGTAGTCGAATGGCCGCTGGAAGATGGACGCCCGCGAGTTTCAACAGGGGAATGCGGATAGGATGCTTCCGGTGGGCAAGCGAAGCGGTTAAGGGTCGACATAGCCGGTGGCCTTTCATCAGAAGGTTACGGGTCAGGCTTTCGTCGGTGTTGGTAGCACCGGCGGGAGCCGCTAAGTGTCTGCAGAACCAGGCGTTTCTGCTGACACCGTCGACATAGCCTGGAGAACCATGTCCGGCAAGTCGACAAGAACACACCCGGAACAAAGAGCTCCGGGATGGTTAACGAAGGACGCAGCTTCCCCTAAATGCAAAAAGCCCCGCGCGGTGGCGGGGCTCTTGGTGGCGGTCTGGTGTCAGGCAGCCAACCTCTTTAGCTGCCGCTTGAACGGTCTGGCATCGAACACAAGCTTCGTCTTGAGTTCGTCTCGACCGTCTGGAGCGACGGTATCCAGAGTACTGTCGATCAGGTCCCGCACCGGTAGCGGCATCTGACCGTAGCCGAGCAACCCTTCATCAGCCTCCTGTTCGATCTTCACAGCGACGTCCGAGCCGGCCTCCTCCTCCTCGGCGTCACCCGGCAGGGGTTCACCGTGAACGACGAAGCGGAGGAGCGGTACCACTTCGTTCTGAAGCCAGGGTACAAAGCTCGCTCTGTCCGGCCAGTCCTCCGTGCCGCCCATCCGATGCAGGAGTGCCTGCACCTTCCGCCAGTTGGTGCCGTCGGGCAATTTCTCCGGACGCCAATTCAGATGCGGAGTGACGTCAGGCCTGAGCGGGGCAGCGAGACTGTTGATCAGGTCGTGGGCATGGCGGCAGTCGTACATGACGGCATCGCTCAGCGCCCCCTTGAGTACGGCGCGATTCCGGGAGAGAGGCTCAAGTGCCTTGTCGACCTTGTTCAGGATCGACGTCGTCAGACCAAGGAACCGTGCGGCATCCTGCTCGATCTTCAGATCGGCAACTTTGCGCAGGCCGGCCAATCCGCCCATGTTCAGACTGTCAGGAACGGGCGCTGCCTTCTTGGGTGTCGACACGCCGACCATCTGCTTCACCTGGGCTACTGTGAGCTCCTCACCGGCTTCAAGAGCAGCCAGTACGTCCTCGACCTTTTGTTCCTCGGCGTAGGCGAGGACGAAGAGCATGGTCGGGGACGTCGCCGTTGCGACCAGCCGCTCCTTATAGACACTCAGGTTCTCATAGACGGCGATGTAGTTGCGGGCGGTCTTCTGGGTGAACTTGCAGATCGCCTTCACCCAAGCGCCAAGCTCTCGCTCCGGGAGTATGGCTTTCGCGCGAGCGAGGTAACCGCCCAGCTCGTATGCTTGCAGGTTTGTCCTACGACCGAGAGAGCGAATGTCCTCGCCGATGGCCTGTAGCTCGCTGACGTCCTCTGGCGAGACGTCGTCGGCCGCCTTCGCTGCCTTGGCGGCGAGCTTGGCCGAAATCTTCTTATGCGTGTACTTCGCCATGTAATCATTATCTCCTTGTCTGATCCGGTCTTCATCGATGACCGTGAGATAATGATGACACGGATTTGCAGAAGGTGTTACAACCGAGATTGTCAACACTATGAAAAACAAAGATAAATGACGATTTTGCCGACATTCGCGTTGGATTTTCTCAATGATTCCAAGAGCCGAATTTTCTCGAAAATTTTTTTGGAGGCCAATTTTGAATGCATCAATAAGTTGCATTCAAATGTCGATCATACCGAGTTTCAGCCCGAAATCTGCCGCTCGATCCGTCGGCACCGCTTCTTGATGAGGAAGACGAGGTTCGAGGCGATTTCCCGGTTCGAAACCGGGTAGGATTGCACCTGCTCGAGCGCTTCGTCGGCCTTGGTCGTGACAAGAGCGGCAAGCTCTCCGACGCGCCTGGTCACGGTGGCGGGGCTGAGCCCGACGTCGGCGGCGAACTCACGCCAGTCCTTTCCGTGCAGCTCATCGGCGTTTCGTTTGCCGCCCAGATGCTGGGGTAAGGATTGATCGACCTGCTTGTAGGGTGCCGCGCACATCAGGTCGTAGAGCGGGGCGAGCCTGGCCGTGCCAGACGCACCGATTAGGACGGAATAGTTTTTCGCATGCGAGTCCGAATTGCAGATCAGGACATTGAAGACCACCGCGTCGAGTAGCCGAATGCGTTCGGCTGGCGAGACAAGGCGAGCCAAGGCTTCGAACATCTGCGGCAGAGATGCGCCGCCACGCCGACCGAGACCGGTTTGCTCATACTTCTCTGCCGGGAACAGTCCCAACAGCTGGCAGAAGTCCTCCTGGTGTATGCGGCGGATGATCCCCTGGCCGTCGGAAACCCGGTCATAGCGGCGGACAAGAAGATAGTCCCGTTTCCCTGCGCGGCCCATTGTCACCTCGGCGGCGTCCAGACCGCAGAGCCTTGCGAGGATCATGCAGAACGCTTCGTTGGTGACGCTGCCTGCGAGACGCTTGATGTCGGGCTTCAGGATGTGGGTCGATGGTGTGCCGTCGATCGGAATGCCGATCCGGCTGTCCTGATCGAGATAGACGGGCAGCTTATCCTGGACGCCGGCAAGCGACATCGAGACGCCACGCTCGCCGATCAGGAAAGGTCGCTCCGGCAGTTCGTCGATGATGCGCTCGAGTGCTGCCTCGTCATCGACGATGCGGAAATTATTTCCCTCCCGCCGCGGCTCACCGATCGAGAATGCGCCTGCCGTATCGCGGCCGACGCGCATCAGGAGACCGAGCACGTCTTGGGGCGAGACTTTCAGCTGTTGGCCGATTTCAGAGAGATGGGTTTCCGGCAGCAGATTGGCGAGCCAGGGCATGACCCGTTCGGGGCCATAGCTACCAGCGCGCATCGGCATCGTGAGTGACAGGGGGAAGGCGGAGGCCCGCTTCTCCCACTCCGGGTGATAGAAGAGAGACAGGCCGTCCTGGTCCGACAGATGTGCCACAGGCCAGTTCTCGTAGTAGATCGTCGTCAAGGTCGTATCCGATCAGGAAAAGCGTGGCAGGTAGCCGAGATCATCATCGGCCGCCGAAGCGGGCGAGGGGGAGGCCGAGTTCAGATCGCCGAGGTTGATTCCGACCGTTCTGGCCGCGATCAGGGATTTCTCGAGCTGACAGCTGGGCTTGCCGTTCTCCAGATCGACGATGAAACGTTCCCCGGTCCCGCAGCGCTCGGCGAGCTGGGTTTGCGTCCATCCCAGCTTCTTCCTGTGTTCTCGGACAAGCGCGCCGAATTCTGCCGCTGAACGGATCATGATAGGCTCTCCCATATGCTGACTTACCGTACAGGAAGAATTGATAAGTTTCCATGAAAACTTACCGAAGGGGAAGAGCGGCAATGTTGCGACCAGAATCGTCCCGATCGGGAAGCTTTTCTGTTGCCGTTGATCAACGGCGAACTTTTGGTAAGCTGCTCATGGATGGAGGTGAGACATGTCGCTCACCTGGAGTTTTCTACGAACTCGTCAGCGAGGCGTTCAATCGGCGCTCGTACCGTTCAAAGACTGCGGAGTGACGTATTACGCATACGTCGTCTTGTGCGAGGGTTTTCCTCCCAACTGAGGGGTGGCCGCAAACGGTCACTGCACGTCCGCTTCAGCAATGAAGCAAAGGACGTGGACCCATGCCATCAACAAAGGCAATCAAGAATCTGAGAAGGCAAGCTGCTCGAGAGCAGGGCTGGCGTTGCTTCTACTGTCAGCTACCGATGTGGGACACCGCACCGGAGGAGTTCATCGAGCGCTATGGAATTTCGTCGGGGCTGGCGAAGCGGTTTCGATGCACGGCCGAGCACGTTGAAGCCAGATGCGATGGTGGCAAGGACGTCGCACCCAACATCGTGGCTGCCTGCCTCTTCTGCAACGCAACGCGGCACAAGGCGAAGCATCCCCTCGATGCGATCAAACACGTGTCCGTCGTGCGCTCCAGGCTGGCCAAGGGGAGGTGGCATCCGCCCCAGGTCGTGGCCGCTCTAGGCAAACGAAGAACGCCACCGATCTGAGCCGGATTGGCTTCTGGATTGATCCAGATCGCGCGACCAGAATTGGGGAAGGCAGCGGCTCCGAACAGGTCGACTTGTCAAAATGTATCGTTCAATGTATCGCTCGAAGTATCGAAATCGGGCTTATCCGTCAGTGTCTTGGCGGAAACCCTATGGTTTTGCTCTAATTGGGGAAGAGTCCCACCCTCTCCGCCATAATTTGCGCCATTGATTTCACGTGACATACCGCCGGTCTTCAGGGCCTTCGCAAGCCGATGTCCAGTGAGCACCGTGCGACGAAGAATATTCGTCTCTCGCAGGGCGCCTAGATATCCTCTTTGAGGAGGTCGAAGGCCAGCACGCCTTCGCGATTTGTTGGCCGTTCATAGATGGACGGGTTTTCCAGAGTGCGTCTGGCGTCCAGATAGCCGGCCTTCCAGTGGTCGAGCATGGTCAGCCGCGAGAACTCGTAGTCCTTGGAAGATCCCTCGTGTCTTTGCGTGCGGTAGATCAAGTGAACGACGCTGTAGACCTTCTGGTCCGCCACTTCAGCGAGCAGCTTTGCATCCTCGCTGTCCTGGAGGTCCGGGGGCAGGGCGGCAAGCAGATGGGAAAGCGCGCCGCGGATGCGCTGGAGACGCTTGAAATGATCGGTTTCCGAGCGGGTGCGGCTCGAATACTGGATTTCCTTCTGACGGGTGGAGACTTCGAAGATATTGCCCGGCAGTTCACCGTGTGCGCTCCAGAGGTCGACCTGAAAGGCCAGCGTATCCTGGCGAATGCCGGCCGTATCGACCACCCATTGCAGCGGCGTGTTGGAAATCAGGCCGCCATCCCAATAATATTCTCCATCGATTTCGACGGCGCCGAAGCCGGGCGGCAATGCGCCGCTGGCCATGACATGTTCCGGCCCGATGCGATGGCGCGTGTTGTCGAAATAGGTAAAATTCCCGGTCCTGACATTCACCGCGCCAACCGAGAAACGCATGTCGCCGTCATTGATGCGATCGAAATCGACCAGCCGTTCGAGCGTCGATTTGAGCTGGCTCGTATCGTAGAAGCTGGTCGCCTCCCGGTCACCCTGCGCGTGGAGGAACGGCACCGGGAAACGGGGCGTAAAGAACGCCGCCGCGCCGAAGGCAAGGTTGCAGTTGGCGCTGATGGCGTTGTGAATCCAGCGCGCCAAGTCGCCCCTTGGGGTTAGCATCTCATTCGCCGTGACCCAGTCCAACAGCGGATTGGCCGTGATCGTATCCCAGAATGCCCGCAGCTTCTCCACCCGCTGTTCCGGCGCGTTGCCGGCAATCAGGGCCGCGTTCACGGCCCCGATCGAAATGCCGGCCACCCAGTCGATCGGCAGACGGGTTTCCGCCATCGCTTCATAGATCCCGGCCTGATAGGAGCCGAGCGCGCCGCCGCCCTGCAGCACCAGCGCGACGCATTCGAAGGGCGGGCGGCGTTGAGAGGATGGGCTGCGGGCTTTCATGGAGCCTCCTGACATTACTGCATGAACCAGCCGTGGCTGACGACGATCGACTGGCCGGTCAGGGCATTGCTTTCGAAGCCGGCAAAGAACAGTGCCGCTTCGGCGACATCCTTGGCGGTGGTGAACTCACCATCCACCGTGTCCTTCAGCATGATGGTACGGACGACCTCCTCCTCGGTGATCCCGAGGGTCTTTGCCTGTTCGGGGATCTGCTTGTCGACGAGCGGCGTGCGCACGAAGCCCGGGCAGATGACGTTGGCGCGCACCTTGTGCTTTGCGCCTTCCTTGGCCACCACCTTGGCAAGACCGGAGAGGCCGTGCTTGGCGGTGACATAAGGCGCCTTGAGGAGGGACGCTTCCTTGGAATGCACCGATCCCATGTAGATGATGCTGCCGCCCTGGCCCTGGCGATACATGTGGCGGAGCGCGGCACGGGTCGTCAGGAAGGCGCCATCGAGATGGATCGCCAGCATCTGCTTCCACTTGGCGAAATCATATTCATCGACCGGCGCCACGATCTGGATGCCGGCATTGCTGACCAGAATATCCAGCTGGCCGAACCGGGCGACGGTTTCATCCACGCCCGCGTCCACCTGTGCTTCGCTGGTCACGTCCATGCCGATGCCGATCGCGGTGCCTTTTCCGTAGCGCGCGTCGATCTCTTCGGCGGCGCCATGGGCGGCGTCTACATTGAGGTCGGCAATGGCAACCTTTGCGCCGGCCTCGGCAAAGGTGAAGGCGATTTCCTTGCCGATGCCACTGGCGGCACCGGTCACCATGGCGACTTTACGGGCGAGTTTCATGGATGCTCCTGGTTTGCGAGATAATCATGGATGACCTCGCCGAGGCCGAGCGTGAGATCGGCGCGAAAATGCGAGGCGGACAGGATCTCCAGCACCGGCAGGTCATTGACCGGTGCCAGCGCGTGGCTGTCGAGTTTCAGGCTGCAGGGGCCGGTATAGGCCCATTTGAGGTCGATATCCTGCAGATGATATTCCACCAGCTCGCAGATGCGTGGCGTGCCATCGACATGCGGAATGATCTTGAGCAGGAAATTGGGCGCTGCAAGAGAGGCCAGCACGGGGCCATCCTCGAGCCGCACATGCTTGTAGCCCATCGTTGCGGTCGCGACCCGCACCGACCCATAATCGAGTGTGGCGACAATACAGTCGGTTTCGGTCGTCAGGCGGGGGCTCGCAAGCTTCTTGGGAAAGCCCCAGAGTTCGCGCCCACCGGCAATCGGCGGATCGTCATTCAGGAACATGCAGTGCGTATAACCGCCCTTTTGCCCCCGAAAGGAAACGGGGATGACCTGGCCGCTTTCGGTATAATCGCCAAAGCCGGTCGAATCCGGCATGCGGATGAATTCGTATTTGACCACCGGATTGTCGCGGTCGATCTCCAGCGGTTCCGGCACCAGCCGGCGCAGAATATCAGGGTCGGTGCGGTAGGTGATGATCAGGTATTCGCGATTGAAGAACCGGTAGGGTCCCTTCGGAAATGCCGGGCTGGTGAGCGGCATGGCGAAGGCCTGCTTCAGGATCTCTGCTTCATTCATAATGGTCTTCGGCTCCAGGGGACCGCAATTTAGAGGCTCGACGAGCAGCGGCCTTCAGGCTTTGCCCGCCCGACAGGGGTGAGACTGCCGACCCCGCCGTCGCCGGCGAGATCAAGTCTTTCGGATCGACATCTTTCGGCCTGCAGATGCGGGAGGGTATCGCTGCGTTGCCAAACGTCCGCTTTGACGAATGAATGTGTAGCGGTCTCAGCTATGCCACCGGAAGTGAGACAGTGTTTGGCTCACTGTGAGCGGTCTGCGAAGAGGTCTGGCGCGTCAACAGAACGGCTGCGCGATGCGCAAGGGTGCCGTGGCTGCATCACGTGGGACCAAGGGATGCGGCTCGGGTATGGCGGCGAAGATGGCAGCCATCATCATAAGGTGGAGGGTCGCATTGTCGCGCACCTCGTATCAGGCATCGTACAGCGTCAGCAGCACCCTGGTTATCAACGCCGGGAAGGCTCCAGAAGAACAAGCGGGAAGCTTATGCGAAGCGTCTGCACCCATTGCGGCAGTGCCGTTTGATGCACGCGATGTGCGCCCTCCCAGATATCCATAAAAGTGATGACCCGGATACTGATGATCGACACGCGTCATGCCCAGGAAGCCGAGCTGAGGGAGAATGCCGCGACATTATCGGCGTACCACCATTGCGTCAGCGCATCCGGCACGTCCGAAAACAGCAAAGCCCGATGGTTGCCTGCGAATCTCAGAATCGCAGGCAACCGTGTCCGTTACGGGAACGCGCCACAGCCAAGGAAGCAGGGTCTTTTGGCTGTTCCGCGTCGGTTCGGCATGAGTGTTAAAGACATGCGAGGGTGGACGAACATCTTCGTAAACGATGCGCCACGGGTGCCGGAAGTGAGATCACCTTAGGCTTACTGTAAGTTGCGGGAAGGACGGCTCAGGCGGAGAGCACGCTTGAGATGATTGCCTCGCCGGTCAGTGCCCTGAACCGGTCGGAATCGCGGATGGCATCGAACCGGCGGTCCATGCGCATCCAGACGGTGGACAATTCGCGCTTGCGCAGGGCGAGATGCAGATAGCGCAGGGCCGCCTCGCCATCGCCAATGGCGCAGGCGAGGGTGGAATGGGAGAAATAGCTCGCCTTCGCACTGCCGGCCTTCAGAAGGGTGGCGGCGCGGTCAGGCGATCCCAGCCAGGCCTCCAGCTCGGCACTGGCAAAGACCAGCAGTGGATGCGTCATCATCATGTTGCCGAGCGGCTGCAGACAATGGCGGGCAAATTCGGAATTGCCGGCGAAGTGGGCGCCGAGCGCCAGATAGAACAGGGCTTCCATCGGCGCGTTGCGCAAGGTCACGGCGGATGCCATCTCCGAAAGCCGGGCGAAGTTCCGGGACTGGAAGCGGCTCAAGGTTTCCGCAATATCCTGTTGCTGGGAAAAGGGCTCGATCCGCCGAGCCTCGGCAAAAAGCCGCTCGGATTCGTCCTCCCGCCCGCGCGCTGCCAGATAGGTCCCGAAAACCCGGGCGGTTCTGGCGTGGTATCCGAAGTTCATCGCAGCATTGAAACTGGTTTCCGCTCCCGCCCAATCCCGCTCCAGCCATGCCTGGACCACGCCCAGAGCGGTCAGCGCTTCTGCCGATTGCGGATCGATTTCGAGCGCCTTTTCGACGGCAGGGCGCGCGAAGGACCGTGCCGTGACCGCATCGACCATACCGATCCGGAACATGTCGCAATAGCAATCGGAAATGCCGGAATAGCCGCGCGCATAATCGACAGTGTCCTCGGCGATCTTCGAGAAGATGGACAGCGATTCGCGCAGGCTTTCCGGCACCTGACGATCGAGCAACTGGCGTGCCCTGTAGAGCTGACCATGTGCCTGAGCGGCCGCCGGCCCGGGCTTGACAAGGCGAGCGCGCAGTTTGGATGTATCGAACCGGTGGCGGCTGACAAAGGTTGTGGCAATCCGTTCCGCCAGGTCCGCGTGTTGAACGACAGAACCTTCGAACCGGTCCGAGGTGACGACCACGCCTCGGGTATCGGACACTTCGAGCGTGACGCGGATGATCCCCTCATGCTGACGTACGGTCCCCTGGATAACCGCGTCGAACCCAAGTTCCGCCGCCAGATCGCGTATGGACGGCTGCCTCTCCTTGTAGGCGAATGTCGTGGCGCGCGACAGAATGCTGATCCCGGGCTCGGAACCGAACGCAAAACTCAACTCGTCCGTCATGACATCGGCAAATTCCTGGGTGGCCGCTTCGCCAGACACCGCACGGAAGGGCAGGATGGCGATCACGGCGCCCGGCCCGTTACGGAAGATGTTCCGGTCGGATCCCTGATGCAGGGGCACAGCATCGCGCTCGCCGGATTTGATGACGAAGGCCGGCACATAGGTCCCCGTCGGGATCATGATGCCGACCGGATCCGATTGCCCGTAGATACGGCTGTGCTCCTCCAGCTTCTTGCGCAGCCGCCTTGCCTCCACGCGAACGGTTGAATCAATGCGGGGATCGTAGGGCGGATCGCGCTGGTAGACTGCATTGCCGATGACGGCTTCCTTCAGGTCGCCGGCACGGCCATTCAGCGTTTCTTCCACCACGTAACTGAGCAGTTCGAGCAGGCGTTCGGAACCCGCAAATGCCGGGCTTTTTCGCAACAGCTCCATCTGCTCCCGTATGGCCGAAGCTGGCAGGTCGGTTTTCATGAAATACCCGTCGGATCAGAGGTTTAGGTGCACGCCTCCGGATCGTTCGCTGCCGGCTGGGGTCCTGCTTCCACCGGTCGTCCCCCAAGCCCGCTGCCCTCAAGCGACGTGAGTTCCGGTGAACTCACGACCAGCTAACTTCCGTTAATGCAATTAAATATTACTTCTGGGCCAACTTCAACATCAGGTGGTGTAGCGCACTCTTGAGGGACCTCGGCCAAGCGTCGTTTCTGCATAAGGCGTCAGCCGACACGGACCCGACGATCCGCCCCGGACCGGCCCCAAACTGACCCTGCAGAACATCGATCTCTCGTTCCTGGCCACCGCCGTAAGCTTGTCCAGGTGACAAACACGTATTCGCGCTTTCTCTGAAAGGTTACTGATAATGGTGAGTAAACTCGGCGCGGCACTCGGCGTCGCAAGCATCGCAGGCCTTGCCGGGCTGTTGTGGTTCGCCACCCGTCCGCCTCCGCTTGTCGTGCAGGGCGAGGTTTCTGCGGATCGCGTTGATGTCAGCCCGCGCGTTTCCGGTCGTGTTGCACAACTGAATGCCGATGTCGGCGATACGGTGAAGCAGGGCACTGTGATTGCGCAGCTTGAAAGTCCGCAACTGGTCGCCGCCACGCTGGCGACGCAAGCGGCGCTGGCCGTGGCAAGGGCGGATCTGGATCGTGTGAACAGCACGCGTCCCGAGGTAATCGAAGCACACAAGGCCGAAGTGCGCGCCGCCGATGCCGACGTGGTGCTCTACCTCTCGGACAAGGATCGCCAGAGCAAGCTCGCGGAAACCAATGCGGTACCGCAGGCGCGGCTGGAACAGTCGAGTCGCAACCTCGAATCGGCCCTGCGTGCCCGCGAAGCGGCACAAGCCAATCTCGATCTGGCGGTCGCCGGTGCCAGCAAGGAAGAGCGGGCGCTCGCCGTCACGAAAGTCGAACAGGCCGAAGCAACGCTCAACCAGCAGCAGACCGATGTGAAGGAACTGACGCTTCTTGCCCCCATCGACGGCCAGGTGACCACACGGATTGCCGAACTGGGCGAAAATTTCAGCGCCGGTGCACCGCTCTATTCGATCGTCGATATCGCCCATCCCTGGTTTACCTTCAACCTGCGCGAGGATCTGCTGAAGGGCCTGAAGGTCGGCGACAGCCTGTCCGTCCTGGTGCCGGCGCTCAAGAATGCGACGGTGAATGCGCGGGTGACGGTGATCAACGCACAGGGGCAATATGCGACCTGGCGCGCCACGCGCGCCACCGGCGATTTCGACCTCAGAACCTTCGAGGTGCGCGCCGAGCCGGTGGACCCGACGGACGGGTTGCGGCCCGGCATGAGCGCCATCCTCTCCTGGTCCCGTCCGGAGCGATGAGATGCGCGGAAAAACCAGTCTGCGCCCCGGTTTCCTCATCGTCTTCATGCGGGAATTCGGACAGTTCCGTAAACATCCCCTGCTGCTCGCCCTGACGGTGGTGCTGCCGCTTTTCTTGATGGGCATCCTGTCTGCCGTGTTCAGCCAGGGGCTGGCGACACGGCTTCCGATCGCCGTTCTCAATCTGGATGGCGGCGATCTTTCCCGCACGATCATCCGCACCGTCGATGCGACGCCGGACACGGCGGCCACGATCACGGTGAGCGATCTTGCCGAGGGGCGCCGGCTCATCCTGTCCGGCCGGGTGCATGGTCTGCTGATGATCCCGGACAATCTCGAGCGCGACGTGTTTGCCGGTCGGCGTCCCGAAGTGGTGTTTTTCTACAATACCCAGACCATGACGCAAGGCCTGCTGACCCTACGCGGCGTCAATGCCGCCCTTGCCGGTGTGGAAGGTGGCATTCGCCTGTCTCTGCGCACGGAACGTGGCCAGCCCGTCGATGTCGCACAGGCCTCGCTCTCGCCCATTCCCGTCCAGATCAACCCGCTGTTCAACCCGACGCTCAATTACAGCCATTTCCTGCTGGCGGCGCTGATGCCGGCGGTGCTGCAGATCATAATTGCCACATCGACGGCCTATGCCGTGGGACGCGACGTGGAAACCCGCCATCGCCTGCGCGTACTGCGCCGGCTGGGCGGCGGGCTGTGGCCGGCGATGTTCGGCAAGCTTTTGCCCTACACGCTGGTGTTCCTGTTCGTTCTCGGCATTGCGGATCTTGTTCTCTTCCTGTGGTTCAGGATGCCGCTCAGAGGGGACCGGTTGCTGCTGCTGTCGGCAGGCGCCCTGTTCATCCTGGCAAACCAGCTGTTTGGCGCGCTTCTGGCCGTCCTTATCCGCTCCACGGCGACGGCCATCAGCGTGGCCTCGCTGGTCACCGCGCCGGCCTTCGGCTTCATGGGCATCGGCTTCCCGCGGTTCGGTATGACACCCTTTGCCTTCTACTGGGGTGAGGTGCTGCCGGGTACCTGGTATCTGACGGCCCGCATCGACCAGACACTGCGCGCCGCGCCGGCGGATCTGTCGCTGCAACCGCTGGCGGTGCTCTTGTTCATGGTCATCCTTCTTGCCACCGTGACGGCTGTCTGCCTGGAGAACCAGGGTGCCCGGCGTCAAAGGGCAGGCCGTGCGCTGGAGGCTGCATCGTGAGCCCCGTTCTGTTCATCTGCCAGATGGAATTGCGGCGGATCCTGACGCTGCGACCGGTCTTTTCGGTGATGATCATCGCCGTCGTGATCTACTCTGCCTTCTATCCGCAGCCCTATCGCAGCGAATCCCTTCGCAACGTGCCAATCGCACTTGTCGATCTGGACGACAGCGACATGAGCCGCACCTTCGCCCGCAGGCTTGACGCCTCCGCCGATGTGGCGATCGTGACGGCATTGCCCGATGTCGTGTCCGCGCAGCGTGAGGTTTTTGCGCGCCATCTCCATGGCATTCTGGTCATTCCGAAATTCTTCGAGCGCGATCTTCTGCATGGTCGGCCCTCACCGCTGGCGCTTTATGCCGATGCCAGCTACTTCCTGCTCTACAGCCGGATTTCAGGGGCGGTGACGGCACTTGCGAAGACCATGGGCGCGGAGATCGAGGCGAAGCGTCTCGTCGCCGCCCATGTCGATCCGGATCTTGCGGTCGCGGCAACGGACCCGATGCCGCTGACGGCGATCCCGCTCTTCAATCCGCAGAGCGGCTACGCGACCTATATTCTGCCCGCCGCCTTCCTTCTGGTGCTGCAGCAGACCCTTCTGATTGGCGTCGGCCTGCTGGGAACCTATCCGAACGCATGGGAACAGGCGGCCCGGGACCGGAGGATCGGTGCCGTTGACCGCATCATGGGTTGCCTGCTCGCCTACCTGGTGGTCGAGGCGTTCGCCTTCGCCTTCTACCTGATTGTCCTGCCCTATCTTTACGGTATTCCGCGACTCGGCGCCATTGGGCCGATGGCGGCCGTGGCCGTCCCCTTCATTCTGGCCGTCTGCGGTCTTGGCATGCTGATCGCCCGGCTGCTGCGCAATCCGGTGCTCGTGCAGCTTGTGACCGCAGCCCTCGGCCTGCCCTTCATCTTCATGGCGGGCTTTACCTGGCCGGCCGAGGCCATGCCGGAGATCTTGAAGAAGGCGGCGCTTGTCATCCCCAGCACGAGCGCGATCAATGCTCTCGTCAATCTCGGGCAATTGGGGGCAAGCCTGCAGGATGTCGGAACCTATGTGCTGACGCTGGTGAGTCTCGCCGTTTTCTATTGCGGGCTGGCGGTCATCCTCGAAGCCAGAAGCGGCAAGGAGCACGGCACGCCTGTCCACGCTGACCCGGGCGCGTGACACCCCTCTCATTGGCTCATGCACCGCTCGGCGGCCGGATATGCGAGCCTCGGGATAGGTTCCTAACCGCACATATCCGATTGCCTTAAGCTTTATGGTTCCACGAAAGGTAAGGTGTGCTCCTGATCGATCTGACACAGAATGCGGCGGCTCAGTTTACGGGCATGATCCTCACGTTCGTGGTGATGAACTGGATCGTCTTTCACAATAGGAAGGTGCTGCTGTTGCTCAGCCGTGCTCTGCTGTTCGTACTTCTCAGCACCTTCCTCTATGCCCATGACAGCACGCCATTTTCTCCGAACGCTGCCGGATCGATGAGCGTCACCATGATCGCGCTCTTGGCTGCGAAGGCTGCGTGGTGGTTTGTCGGTTCGGCCTGCCTTGTCGGTCTGGTGCGGATTTTCCTGATCTTCGAGCGCAAGCCGCGGGAAGCGCGCCTTCTGCAGGATCTGGTCGTTGCGGTTCTCTATGGCGGTGCCTTCCTGGCGGTCATCTCCTATGTGCTGAGCGTGCCCGTGGGCACTCTCGTTGCCACATCCGGCGTCTTTGCCATCATTCTCGGCCTGGCACTCCAGAGCACCTTGAACGATGTTTTTTCCGGGATCGCGCTCAATCTCGGGCGTCCCTATACCGTAGGCGACTGGATTGTTGTCGATGATGGTGCGGAGGGGCGCGTCGTGGAAACGAACTGGCGCGCCACCTACCTGATCAATGGCGCGAACGACCTCGTCACCATTCCAAACAGCAGTCTGGCGAAGGCGAGGCTCGTTAATCGCAGCGGTCCCGACATCAGCCATGGCGCCAGCGTGAAGCTGCGGTTCGCCATCATGACGACACCGGTTGCGGTGGTCGAGGTGATGGAAACGGCGTTGAAGGGAGCCAACGCTATCCTCCAGGTGCCGCCTCCCACTGTGAAGATCTGCAGCCTGGACACCGAAAGCATCGAACTTGAATTGAGCTTCCGGATCGCCAGCCTGGCCGATGGCGTAAGGGCCAACAATGAAATCTTCGATCTCGCTTTTCGCCATGCCAAGGCGCACGGCATCAGGCTGGCGGATGCGGCAGGTTCCGTTCGAGCGCCCGAGCCCTCATCGCAAGGCGCCAACCCCGGCACCGCACGGCGCTTGGTCAATGCCTTGCCTCTTCTTGGCTCATTGACCGAGGACGAAAAGGAAGCGCTGAGTGCCGCAATGACACGGCGCACGTTCCGCAAGGGTGACCTGATCGCTCGTCAGGGCGAGATCATGAACACCATCCTGATCCTGCGCTCCGGGGTGGTCTCGATCGACCGGGACGGCACCGAATTGATGCGGCTTTCTCCCGGGGACTGGTTCGGCGAGGGCGGCTTGCTCACCGAAACCGAAGAGGCCGGAAACATCACGGCCCTCACCCCCTTGGTGGCCTACGAGATCGATCGCGATACGATCGCTGCCCTCCTCAAGGACCGCCCGGCGATCGCCGACGAGGTGAGCGCAATCCTCTCCCGCCGGCTGTCGGAGGAGAAGAGGCGCCTTGCTCCGCACGATGCTGCCAAACCGCCCCTCTCTTTGGCAACACGGATAAGGCACATCTTCAACATCGAGGGTTTTTGACGCAGGCAGTTGCCCGGTGTGACGCGTGGCTTTGCCGTCCACCTTCCGCAGGCAAGTCTGCACAAAACCGGGGACAGGGGCGTCGGGCCATGGCATAAGGCGCGCGAAAACCATTCGGGCCCTTTGTCGACATGATCCGCATCGAAAACATTTCCAAGCAGAACAGCCATCGCCTTTTGTTCATCGAGGCCTCCGCCGCGCTGAACAAGGGGGAAAAGATCGGGCTTGTCGGGCCAAACGGCGCCGGCAAGACCACGCTCTTCCGGATGATTACCGGCGAGGAGCTTCCTGACGAAGGTCAGGTCGCCATCGAAAAAGGCGTGACCGTCGGCTATTTCAACCAGGATGTGGGGGAAATGTCTGGACGCACGGCCGTCGCCGAGGTGATGGAAGGGGCGGGCCCCGTCAGCACGGTGGCGGCCGAGCTGCGTCTTCTGGAGGCGGCGATGTCCGATCCCGACCGTATGGACGAGATGGACGCGATCATTGAGCGCTATGGCGAGGTGCAGGCGCGCTACGAGGAGCTGGACGGCTATGCGCTGGAAGGCCGCGCCCGCGAGGTTCTGGACGGGCTCTCCTTCAGCCAGGAGATGATGGACGGCGATGTCGGAAGGCTCTCCGGCGGCTGGAAGATGCGTGTGGCGCTTGCCCGCATTCTCCTCATGCGGCCCGACGTGATGCTGCTCGATGAGCCGAGCAACCACCTCGATATCGAAAGCCTGATCTGGCTTGAATCCTTTCTGAAAAATTATGACGGCGCGCTTTTGATGACCTCGCACGACCGCGAGTTCATGAACCGCATCGTCACCAAGATCATCGAGATCGATGGCGGATCGCTCACCAGCTATTCCGGCGGCTACGTGTTCTACGAGCAGCAGCGCGAACAGAACGAAAAGCAGCAGCAGGCGCAGTTCGAGCGCCAGCAGGCCATGCTTGCCAAGGAGATCAAGTTCATCGAGCGCTTCAAGGCGCGCGCTTCGCATGCAGCGCAGGTGCAGAGCCGGGTGAAGAAACTCGACAAGATCGACCGCGTGGAGCCGCCTCGGCGCCGCCAGACCGTCGCCTTCGATTTTCTGCCGGCGCCGCGCTCGGGCGAAGACGTGGTGAACCTGAAAAACGTTCACAAGGCCTATGGCAGCCGCACCATCTATGCGGGGCTCGACTTCATGGTGCGCCGGCGCGAGCGCTGGTGCATCATGGGCATCAACGGCGCCGGCAAATCGACACTCCTGAAGCTGGTGACCGGCAGCACCGCGCCGGATGAAGGCAGCGTCACCATTGGTGCCAGCGTCAAGCTCGGCTATTTCGCCCAGCACTCCATGGACCTGCTGGATGGCGAAAGCACCGTGCTGCAGTGGCTGGAAGAACAATTCCCCAAGGCCGGTCAGGCACCGCTTCGGGCGCTGTCCGGCTGCTTCGGCTTTTCCGGCGATGATGTGGAAAAGCGCTGCCGGGTGCTGTCGGGCGGCGAAAAGGCAAGGCTCGTCATGGCGGCCATGCTGTTTGATCCGCCCAATTTTCTGGTGCTGGACGAGCCGACGAACCATCTCGACCTCGACACCAAGGAAATGCTGATCAAGGCGCTGGCTGCCTATGAAGGCACGATGCTGTTTGTGAGCCATGACCGCCATTTTCTCGGCGCCCTCTCCAACCGCGTGCTGGAACTGACACCGGATGGCATCCACCAGTATGGCGGCGGCTATCTCGAATATGTCGAACGCACGGGGCAGGAAGCGCCAGGACTGCATGTCTGAATTCGGCGGTCAGCTGCAAGGGGTGAACAGGTCGTGCATGAAGGTGCCACAGATCTTGTAGGTTAAAATTCCCATTGACGTTGGCTAATACAAGGAATATTTTCCTTGTATGACCTATTCCCGTTCCCTCCCGTTGTTGACCCTGATGATCGGCCTTGCTGCGACACCTTTCGCCAAGGCCGAAACGCTGGTGGAGGGGCCGGTCGTGGCGGATGTCATTCGTGTTGTGGATGGCGACACGCTTCTGGTGACCGCACGGCCCTGGCCGCAACAGAGCGTGGAAGTGTTCGTGCGGCTGCGCGGCATCGATACGGCAGAGCTGAAATCCAAGTGCGATACCGGCCGCCAGGCTGCAGAAGAAGCCAAGCGCCTGCTGGAAGACATGGCCGCCCGCTCACCGCAGGTGAAGCTCTCGCGCATTGCCGCGGACAAATATTTCGGCCGGATCGTGGCCGACGTTTCGCTGGCCGACGGACGTGATCCGGCCCGCGAAATTCTGCAGGCAGGGCTTGCAACGCCCTATAGCGGCAAGGGTCGCAAGAACGACCTCTGTGTTCGCAGCTGATTGTTGAGCCGGCCACTGCACTGCGCCTAATAGAAACGGCCGGCGGATTGCTCCACCGGCCGTGATGCGTAAGGGACGCGGCTCAATCAGGCCGCCACGGGCGCCTTGTTCTGCCGGTTCTCGATCAGGTCATCGACAACGGCGGGCTCGGCCAGCGTCGAGATGTCGCCAAGCGCACCGAAATCGTCCTCGGCGATCTTGCGCAGGATGCGGCGCATGATTTTTCCCGAACGGGTTTTCGGCAGACCGGGGGCGAACTGGATCTTGTCGGGAGCCGCAATCGGCCCGATTTCCTGGCGCACGTGCTTGACCAGTTCCTGACGCAGCGCCTCGGTTCCCTCATTGCCCGCCATCAGCGTGACATAACAATAGATGCCCTGTCCCTTGACGGAATGCGGATAGCCGACCACGGCGGCCTCCGACACGAGATGGTGGGAGACGAGCGCCGATTCCACTTCCGCAGTCCCCAGACGATGGCCGGAAACATTCAGCACGTCATCGACGCGGCCGGTGATCCAGTAATAGCCATCGGCATCGCGGCGGCAGCCGTCACCGGTGAAATATTTCCCCTTATAGGTGGAAAAATAAGTCTGGATGAAGCGCTCGTGGTCGCCGTAGACCGTGCGCATTTGTCCCGGCCAGCTGTCGGTGATGCAGAGATTGCCGTCCGCTTCGCCTTCCAGCACATTGCCTTCATTATCGACCAGCTGCGGCTTGATGCCGAAGAAGGGCAGGGTGGCCGATCCCGGCTTCAGGGCGGTGGCGCCCGGCAGCGGCGTGATCATGTGGCCGCCGGTTTCCGTCTGCCACCAGGTATCGATCACCGGGCAACGCTTTTCGCCGACGACATTGTAATACCATTCCCAGGCTTCCGGATTGATCGGCTCGCCCACCGTGCCGAGCAGGCGCAGACTGGAGCGCTGCGAACGGGTGACATATTCGTCGCCGGCCCCCATCAGCGAGCGGATGGCCGTCGGCGCGGTGTAGAAAATGTTGACCTTGTGCTTGTCGATCACCTCCCAGAAACGGCCCTGGTCGGGGAAGTTCGGCACGCCCTCGAACATCAGCGAGGTCGCGCAATTGGCGAGCGGCCCGTAGACGATGTAGGAATGGCCGGTCACCCAGCCGACGTCTGCGGTACACCAGTAGACGTCGCCGTCGTGGTAATCGAAGACATATTCGTGTGTCATCGCCGCATAGACGAGATAGCCGCCGGTGGTGTGCAGCACGCCCTTCGGCTTGCCGGTGGAACCGGAGGTGTAGAGAATGAACAGCGGATCTTCCGCCTTCATCTTCACCGGTTCGCAATGGCCCTTCACGGTTGCGATTTCCTGGTGATACCAGAGGTCGCGACCGGGCGCCCAGTTGGTCTTGCCGCCGGTCCGGCGCACCACGACCACCTTGTTGACAGTGACATACTGGCGCGCCGCGATATGGATCGCCTTGTCGGTGTTTTCCTTCAGCGGCACCGGCTTTCCGCCGCGCACGCCTTCATCGCAGGTGATGACGAAGGTGGACTGGCAATCAACGATGCGGCCGGCAAGGGCCTCGGGCGAGAAGCCGCCGAAAACGACCGAATGCACCGCGCCGATGCGGGCGCAGGCCAGCATCGCATAGGCCGCTTCCGGGATCATCGGCATATAGATGGTGACGCGATCGCCCTTCTTGACGCCGTGTTTCTTCATCACGTTGGCGAGGCGACACACCTGATCGTAAAGCTGGTTATAGGTGATCTTCTTGTCGATATAGGGGTTGTCGCCTTCCCAGATCAGCGCGGTGCGTTCGCCATGGGTTTTCAGGTGCCGGTCGATGCAGTTGTAGGAGACGTTGGTCAGCCCATCCTCGAACCACTTGATCGCCACCTTGCCCTTGAAGGAGGTATTCTTGACCTTGGTGTAAGGCTTGAACCAGTCGATCCGCTTGCCGTGCTTGCCCCAGAACTTGTCCGGGTTTTCGACGCTTTCCTCGTACCATTTCATGTACTTGTCACGGTCGACCAGAGCCTGGCTCTTCACGTGCTTCTGGACCGGATACACTTTCTCCGACATGACATTCCTCCTCATGCTCCACCGCCTGCGAACGACGAAAGCGGTTCCCGAATGTGATTCTTATCAGGTGGAGCGGTGACGACAATTAGACAAACGGTCATGCTGCTTGAAGAATTGCAATTTATTCGCAATCCGGTTATAGAGCCCGGGAATTCCCGGAAATTGTGGTGACAGCCCACGGCCCGCGACACCGGCGCGGACGATAGAAGGATCATATCCATGGCTCAACAATTGCTCATGCCGAAGGCGACGGCAGTCTGGCTCGTCGACAACACGGCGCTCTCCTTCGATCAGATCGCCCAGTTCTGCAAGCTCCACCCTCTCGAGGTGAAGGCGATTGCCGATGGCGAAGCCGCGCAAGGCATCAAGGGTCTCGATCCCATCGCCACCGGCCAGCTCTCGCGCGATGAAATCGCCCGCGCGGAGAAGGACGTGAACTACCGCCTGAAGCTCTCCGAGCCGAAGGTACGCGTGCCGGAATCCAAGCGTCGCGGCCCGCGTTATACGCCGGTTTCCAAGCGCCAGGATCGCCCGAACGCCATTCTCTGGCTGGTGCGCAACCATGCCGAACTGAAGGATGCGCAGATTTCGCGCCTCGTCGGCACGACGAAATCCACCATCGAGCAGATCCGTGATCGCACCCACTGGAACGCGGCCAACCTGACGCCGATGGATCCGGTCACGCTGGGCCTTTGCAGCCAGATCGATCTCGATCTCGAAGTTGAACGCGCCGCCAAGAACCGCCCGCTGCCGACCGCTGCCGAAATGGGCGCGACGCTGCAGGCTGCCAGCGAAACCGAGAACCTCGGCTATCGCTACGAGCGCGAGGAAGAGAAGGAAATCGACGCCGACGCCGTCTTTGCCAAGCTGTCGTCGCTGAAATCCACCCGCACCGACGACGAGGATGACGACCGTTACTGAGGTCTGACCGTTCCTGTTTGAAAAGCCGGCCCCAGCGCCGGCTTTTTTTATGCGCGCAATCTGCCTGCTACGCCGCTGACGGCGTAGGCGAAGGGCCAGCATAACCATGGTTGCGCAGGATCGCGCCGATCTCGTCGAGAATGGCCGGATCATCAATCGTTGCCGGCATCTTCCACGGCATGCCATCGGCGATTTTCTGCATCGTGCCGCGCAGGATCTTGCCGGAACGGGTCTTTGGCAGGCGCTCGACGATCATCACGGTCCGGAAGGCTGCTACCGGGCCGATTTCCTGGCGCACCAGATCCACCACCTCGCGGATGATCAGGGCGTTATCGCGCGTCACGCGGTTCTTCAAGACGAGGAAGCCGCAGGGGATCTGCCCCTTCAAGGCGTCCATGACCCCGATGACCGCACATTCGGCGACATCCGGATGCATGGCACAGACCTCTTCCATAGCTCCGGTGGAAAGACGATGGCCGGCGCAATTGATGATATCGTCGGTGCGCGCCATGACGAAGACATACCCATCCTCGTCACGCATGCCAGCGTCGGCCGTCTTGTAGTAGCCGGGAAACTCATCGAGGCAGGTCGCGCGAAAGCGCTGGTCGGCATTCCAGAAGCTGACGAGGCAACCGGGGGGCAGGGGCAGCCGGATCACGATATTGCCCAGCGTGCCGGCCTCCACCGGATGTCCGGCATCGTCGACAACCTCGATCGCATACCCCGGCATCGGAAGGGTCGGCGAGCCGTATTTGAACGGCAGGAGCCCGAGGCCCGCCGGATTGGCCGCAATCGCCCACCCGGTTTCCGTCTGCCACCAATGGTCGATCACCGGCACTTTCAACAGGCGCTCGGCCCATTTCAGCGTTTCCGGGTCGGCGCGTTCGCCGGCAAGAAACAGGGCGCGCAGACCCGACAGGTCATGACGGTAGACGAGATCACCGTCGGGGTCATCGCGGCGGATGGCACGAAAGGCGGTGGGCGCCGTAAACAGCACCTTCACGTCATAATCCTCGATCACCCGCCAGAAAGCCGCCGAATCCGGCGTTCCCACGGGCTTTCCCTCGAAGACGACGGTGGCATTGCCCGCCAGCAGCGGGCCGTAGACGATATAGGAATGTCCGACCACCCAGCCGATATCGGAGGCCGCCCAGAAGGCTTCGCCGGGCGAGACGCCGTAGATGTTGGCCATGGTCCAGTTGAGCGCCACCATGTGCCCGCCATTGTCGCGCACGACGCCCTTAGGCTGACCCGTGGTGCCCGACGTATAGAGAATATAGAGCGGGTCTGTGGCTGCCATGACGGCGCAGGGCACCACGGTTCCCTTTGCCTTTTCCACCTCCACCAGATGGGCAAAATCCGCATCGCCATGTTCGTAGCGCAGCGCGGCATGCAGCTGGTCGCGCTGCAGGATCAGACAGCAATCCGGCTTCACCCGCGCCATGTCCACCGCCTGGTCGAGCAGAGGCTTGTAGGGAACAACCCGGCCCGGTTCCAGACCGCAGCTGGCGCTGATCACCACCTTTGCCTGCGAATCATCCAGCCGCGTCGCAAGTTCATGGGCAGCAAATCCGCCGAACACCACCGAATGGATGGCACCCAAACGGGCGCAGGCCAGCATGGAAAAGACCGCCTCCGGCACCATCGGCATGTAGATAATGACGCGATCGCCCTTCTCCACGCCGAGATTCTTCAGGACAGCGGCCACGGCCTGCACTTCCGTCAGCATGTCATCATAGGAATAGATGCGCTGGTCGCCGGTCATGGCGCTATCGAAGATCAGGGCCCGATCACCGCCGCGCCCGTCGGCGATATGGCGGTCAAGGCAGTTATAGCAGGTATTGGTCTCACCATCGGCAAACCAGCGACCGTAAACGCCCTGATCCGGATCAAAGACGCGCGTCGGCGGCTTGAACCAGTGCAGCGCCTTTGCCGCCTCGCCCCAGAAGGTGTCCGGGTCCTGCTGCCATTCCTGATAGACCTCGTGATACCGGCTTTGCATCTGATCCTCCCATCGTCCGCCACTGCCCTCTGATGCAGTTTAGAAGCAGCTGATGAGAGCGAAAAGCCCGACGAAAGGGGAAGGCATCGCAAGCCTGGGACCCCGAGGCTTGCGCTTTGTCAACGATGGCCGAAGATTGCGGAGCCGACCCGCACGCTTGTCGCCCCAAAGGCAATCGCCGTTTCAAAATCGCCCGACATGCCCATGGACAGTTTCTCGACGCCGGCCTCGCGGCCGAGCTTCGCAAGAAGCGCGAAATAGGGGCCCGGATTGTCGTCAGCCGGCGGAATGCACATCAGCCCCTCCACCGACAAACCGAGCTCCTTGCGGCAGAAATCAACAAAAGCCACCGTCTCCTTCGGCGCGATGCCGGCTTTTTGCGGCTCCATGCCGATATTGACCTGGACATAGAGCCTGCATGGTTTGCCCTGCGCCCGCATCTCGGTGGCAAGGGCGCGGGCGATCTTCTCGCGGTCGACCGTTTCGATCACGTCAAACAGGGCAACCGCATCGGCAGCCTTGTTGGATTGCAGCGGGCCGATGAGGTGAAGCTCGATGCCCGGTGTCTCCGATTTCAGCTGCGGCCACTTGCCCTGGCTTTCCTGGACGCGGTTTTCGCCGAACACACGCTGGCCCGCGGCAATGACGGGGCGGATGGCATCGGCCTCGAATGTCTTCGACACAGCCACGAGCGTCACAGAGCGTTCAGCCCGGCTTGCATCGTGCTCCGCCGCACTTATCTTTGTGCGGACCTCTGCCAGTCTTTCCTCGATCGTCATGGCCTCTCCTTGGGGTCGATGGCATTCTCTCTCGTCCGGCGATACCGCCAGAAGGGCCGAATGCCAAGTGTTTGATCGCCCGCGGCGCATCGGGCACCCTCAAAACTTGACGCTCACCGGCTTTCGTGGTGAAGGTCTCGCATCTTATTCATACCCGGAATTTCACTGAAATGGCGACCGAACGTTACAATCCGCGGGATGCCGAACCCCGTTGGCAGACAAAGTGGGCCGAAGAGAAGACCTTCGAGACCGACAACAACGACACCCGCGAAAAGTACTACGTGCTCGAGATGTTCCCCTATCCGTCGGGCCGCATCCACATGGGCCACGTTCGCAACTATGCGATGGGTGATGTGGTTGCGCGCTACAAGCGGGCCCGCGGCTTCAACGTGCTGCATCCGATGGGCTGGGATGCCTTTGGCATGCCGGCAGAAAACGCCGCCATGCAGAACAAGGTTCATCCGAAGGACTGGACCTACCAGAACATCGCCACCATGCGGGCGCAGCTGAAGTCGATGGGCCTGTCGCTCGACTGGTCGCGCGAGTTTGCGACCTGCGACGTCGATTATTACCACCGCCAGCAGTACCTGTTCCTCGACATGATGGAAAAGGGGCTGGTCTACCGCAAGCAGTCGAAGGTCAACTGGGACCCGGTCGACCAGACGGTTCTGGCGAACGAGCAGGTCATCGACGGCCGCGGCTGGCGCTCCGGCGCATTGGTCGAGCAGCGCGAGTTGACGCAGTGGTTCTTCAAGATCACCGAGTTTGCCGAGGATCTGCTGGTAGCTCTCGACGGCCTCGACCAATGGCCGGAAAAAGTGCGCCTGATGCAGAAGAACTGGATCGGCCGCTCGGAAGGGCTGACGATCCGCTGGGAACTGTCGCAAGAAAGCACCTCCAAGGCCGGTTGCCGCGAGATCGAGGTCTATACGACCCGTCCGGATACGCTGTTCGGCGCGTCATTCCTCGCCATTTCCGCCGATCATCCGGTGGCAAAGGCGATTGCGGCAAGCAATGCCGAGGCCGCCGCATTTGCCGAGGAATGCCGCCGGCAGGGCACATCGCTTGCCGCACTCGAAACGGCGGAAAAGAAGGGCTTCAACACCGGCCTCACCGTCAAGCATCCGCTCGATCCGAGCTGGGAGCTGCCCGTTTACATCGCCAATTTCGTGCTGATGGACTATGGTACGGGAGCGATCTTCGGCTGCCCCTCCGGTGACCAGCGCGACCTCGATTTCGCCCGCAAGTATGATCTGCCGGTCGTGCCGGTGGTGATGCCGAAGGACGGCGATGCGGCAAGCTTCACCGTGGGCGACGAGGCCTATGTCGGCGATGGCGTGATGATCAATTCGCGCTTTCTCGATGGCCTTTCGACAGACGACGCCTTCCAGAAGGTGGCGGACCTCCTGTCTCAACAGCAGGTCGGCAATGCGCCGCAGGCCGCGCGCAAGGTGAACTTCCGCCTGCGTGACTGGGGCGTGTCGCGCCAGCGCTACTGGGGCTGCCCGATCCCGGTCATCCATTGCGAAGTCTGCGGCGTGGTGCCGGTGCCGAAGAAGGATCTTCCCGTCCAGCTGCCGGATGACGTCACCTTCGACGTGCCCGGCAATCCGCTCGACCGCCACGCGACCTGGCGACACGTGGCCTGCCCGCAATGCGGCCATGATGCACGCCGTGAAACCGACACGATGGACACGTTCGTCGATTCGAGCTGGTATTTCGCCCGCTTTACCGCGCCCTGGGAAGACCGCCCGACGGACCCGGCGGTTGCCGATCGCTGGCTGCCAGTCGACCAGTATATCGGCGGCATCGAGCACGCGATCCTGCATCTGCTCTATTCGCGTTTCTTCACCCGCGCCATGCGCGAAACCGGCCATGTGAACCTCAGCGAACCCTTCAAGGGCCTTTTCACGCAAGGCATGGTAGTGCACGAAACCTACCGGCTGGGTGAGGGCCAGAATGGGCAATGGGTGGCACCGGCTGAGATCCGCATCGAGGATATCGACGGGGCCCGAAAGGCCTATCTCCTGTCGTCGGGCGAAGAAGTTTCGATCGGCTCAATCGAGAAGATGTCGAAATCGAAAAAGAACGTCGTCGATCCGGATGATATCATCGCGTCCTATGGCGCCGATACCGCCCGCTTCTTCGTTCTGTCGGATTCGCCGCCGGAGCGCGATGTGATCTGGTCGGAATCCGGTGTCGAAGGCGCGCACCGCTTCGTTCAGCGCGTCTGGCGCCTCGTGTCGGAAGCCGCTCCTACCTTGAGTGCCGCCGAAGCAAAGCCGGCTCACGAAGGCTCGGCGCTTGCCATTTCGCAGATCGCCCACAAGACGCTGAAAGCGGTCGAGGGCGATTACGAAAAGCTTGCCTTCAACAAGGCTGTGGCCAGGATCTATGAGCTGGTGAATTCGCTGGCGCAACCGCTGACGCAGGTTGCGGGCGGCAGCGCCGATGCGGCGACCGTTTCCGCCGTTCGCGATGCCACGCAGATCCTGGTGCAGCTGATCGCACCCATGACACCGCATCTGGCGGAAGAGTGCTGGTCCGTGCTTGGAAACGAGGGGCTGATTGCGCAGGCCGGCTGGCCTGTCTTTGATGCAGCACTCGTGGCCGACAATGACGTGCTGCTGCCGGTGCAGATCAACGGCAAGAAGCGGGCGGAATTGACAATCGCCCGTGACGCGGATCACAATACTATCGAGCAGGCAGTCCTGCAGATTGAAGCGGTGCGTACGGCCCTTGCCGGCGGTGCGCCGAAAAAGATCATCATCGTCCCACAGAGGATCATCAACATTGTTGTTTGAACTCTCACCGGCCCTTCGCCGCGCAAGCCAGCTTGTGCTCATTCTTGCAGCCGCGGTGTCCCTGTCGGCCTGCCAGGTGCGACCGCTCTATTCATCCACAAGCGGCACGCCGCAGAAGCTGGCGGCGATCAAGTTCTCTGCAGCCGGCGACCGGGTGGGTCAGGTGGTGCGAAACCAGCTGATCTTCCTGACGAGCGGTGGTGCAGGGGAGGCGGTAACGGCCGACTATCAGCTTGCAATGAGCGTGACGTCGGTTCGCGCCGACATTCTGGATGACCAGATCTCCCAGAGCGTGACACCCGGCCGCGTCACCGTATCGGCAACCTATACGCTGACCAAGATTAGTGACGGCAAGGTCCTGCGGACCGCGACGCGGTCTGTGACGTCGCTCGTCGATATCGGCAACCAGCAGTTTGCCAAACTTCGCGCCTATCGCGATGCGGAAGACCGAGCTGGACGTGAACTTGCCGAATTCATCCGCGCGGATCTTGCTGCTACCCTTGGCCGCTGAGCGCCATGGCGGAAATCAAGGCCCATGAGTTCGAGCGGCTTTTGCCGAAAGCTGCGCAACTCTACCGGATTTTCCTGATCTATGGACCCGATCGCGGACTTGTTTCGGAACGCGCCGGCGAGCTGGCGGCGAAGGCCGGCGTCTCGCCGGACGACCCGTTCTCCTTTACACGGCTGGATCTCTCCGACCTTCAGGGCGATCCCGGTCGTCTCGTGGACGAAGTCAATTCGGTCGGCCTTTTCGGCGGCAATAAGCTGGTCTGGCTGCGTGGAAACGGCAGCGAGAAGCCGCTGGCAGATGCGCTGCAGGTCCTGCTTGCAGGACCTGAACCGGAAAACCTTCTGATCATCGAAGGTGGTGATCTCAAGAAAACCAATGTGTTGCGCAAGCTTTGCGAACCGGCCAAGCTCGCGGTTGCCATCCCCTGCTATGCGGATGACGTCAAGTCTTTGAATCTGTTGATAGATCACGAGCTTTCAGCAGAAAACCTGCGCATCACCGCCGATGCACGTGAACGGCTTCTGGAAGGGCTGGGCGGCGACCGCGTGGCATCTCGCAACGAGATCCGCAAGCTCGCCCTCTATTGCCGCGGCAATGCCGTCATCGAGGAACATCACGTGACGGAGATCATCGGTGATGCTAGTGCCATCTCCACCGATGATGCTGTTGATTGCGTGCTGAAGGGAGACTTGCCCGGACTTCATCGAGCCATCCAGAAGATCGTCAGTTCAAAGACGCCGATCTTTCTCGTGCTGCAGTCTTGTCTGCGCCAATTTCAACTGCTTGACCTCATGCGCGCTGAAATGGATGAGAAGCGCAGCCAGCCGGCGCAGATCATGCAGACCATGGGCCGCCATATCCATTTCAAGCGCAAGCCCCTGTTTGAGAAGGCGCTCCGCAGCTGGACGGGTGAGGCCCTGGCCCGCGAGACCAATCGCCTCCAAACCGCCGTTCTCCACTCTCGCCAGAAGGCAGTTCTGGAAGATACCATCGCGTTTCAGACCTTGCTCGCGACGACGCTTCAATCTGCACGCGGTGCAGCGCGCGGCTAAACCGCGGTTTTCGGTCCAAAATCGGGGCTTATCGGTCTGGAACGCCTATCGGCGCTCCAAAAGCCGGCAGATTTCTTCCAGCTGTTCCAGCGTACGATAGGAAATGCGGATCTGGCCGCTACCGCTCTTGTGGCTGATCTTCACGTCCAGTCCAAGCGCATCCGTTAACGTCCGCTCCAGCGCCAGAGTGTCGGAATCCTTCTCCGAAGCCCGCGACAGGGTCTGCGGCTCGCTTTGAGCCTTGATGTCGTTCTGGGCCAGACGTTCGGCATCCCGCACCGACATGCCCTTGGCGACGATGGTGCGCGCAAGCGCTGCCGGATCGGATGTCGACACAAGCGCACGTGCGTGGCCGGCCGAGAGATCGCCCGACGAGAGCATATCCCGCACCGGTTCCGGCAATTTCAGCAGGCGCAGGCTGTTGGCCACATGGCTTCGGCTCTTGCCGATGATCTCGCCGAGATCGTTCTGCGTGTAGCCATGTTCGGCGATCAGCTGCTCGTAACCCAGTGCTTCTTCCAGCGGATTGAGGTCCGAACGCTGGACGTTTTCAACGATCGCGATTTCCAGCGCTGTGCGATCATCCACATCGCGAACGATAACCGGGATTTCGATCAAACCCGACAGCTGGGCTGCACGCCAGCGCCGCTCACCGGCAATAATCTCGTAATCAGTTCCAACCGGGCGGACCACGACCGGCTGGACAATCCCGTGCTGGCGGATGGAGCTCGCCAGGTCCTGCAACTCGGCTTCATCGAATGTGCGGCGAGGGTTGCGCGGATTGCGCAACACATGTTCAATGGGCACCAGCCGATCGGGATTGACAGCGCGCGCGGCGGGCTCGCCCACCGGCAAAGCCTGGTCCATTTCGCCGATCAATGCGGCAAGACCGCGACCGAGGCGCCGCTTGGAAAGATCTTCACTCATTTCATTTTACCCTTGGCAGATCAGGCAGCCTTACGCCGCCGTTCGCGCTGAATGACCTCGGAAGCCAGCTGCAAATAGGCCTGGCTTCCCGCGCATTTCAGATCATAGAGGATGGCGGGCTTGCCATAGGAGGGCGCCTCGGAGACGCGAACATTGCGTGGAATGAGCGTGTGGTAGACTTTCTCGCCGAGATAGGTACGCACATCATTCACCACCTGCTGCGCGAGGTTGTTGCGCGCGTCAAACATTGTGAGCACGATCCCCTGAATATCGAGACCCGGATTGATCGTCTGACGCACCTGATTGACCGTCTCCAGAAGCTGGCTCAAACCCTCCAGTGCGAAGAATTCGCACTGCAGCGGAACCAGGACCGAATGAGCGGCCGCCATGGCATTGATGGTCAGAAGATTGAAGGACGGAGGGCAATCGAGCAGGATATAGGAAAAATCGAGCGCCTCGACCGTTTGCAGCGCGCGGCGCAGCCGGAAGGCGCGATCGGCATCGCGGCCGATTTCCATCTCGAGACCGAGAAGATCCATCGTCGACGGAACGATGAACAGGTTTGGAACGGCGGTGGCGACAGCGGCATCCCGGATGGTCTGACTACCCATCATCACGTCGAAGGACGACATCTTGCGATCCTTCCGGTCAATGCCGAGCCCTGTGCTGGCGTTGCCCTGCGGATCCAGGTCAACAATCAGAACGCGTTCGCCAATGGCCGCCAGAGCCGTCGCAAGATTGATGGCGGTCGTCGTTTTGCCGACACCACCCTTCTGGTTGGCGATTGTGATGATCCGATTGCTCTCGTACATGGAACACCTGCTGGTGAGGTCAAACCCTGCGCTGCAGCTGAGAGACTTCCAAGATCACGGAATCATCCTCTACAACGCTTGCATGTTGTACCAGATCGAAGTTCCAGCGGCCATGCGCTTTGTCGACTTCAGCCGCGTAATCCCGGCCTTTGTGCAGATAGGCCTTGACGGCAGGATTGGACAGCATCCAACCGGACGCGTAATCGAGCAGAAGCGGCAGTTCGGCAAGCGCACGGGCCGAAATCCGGTCGCATCGGGGTACGGTTTGCACGGCAGCTTCAATTCGCACCGGGTGAACAGAGGCACGACCGCCCGTTTCCGCAATGGCAGTTCTCAGGAAAGAAGCCTTTTTCTGGTTGCTCTCGATGAGATGGACCCAGCCTTCTCCGAGCTCCGCCAGGAAAATCGCCGTAATGATGCCTGGGAACCCACCGCCGGAACCGAGATCCACCCACACAGCCGGCTCAGGGGAGAGCTGGAAGATCTGGGCGCTGTCGGCAATGTGGCGCTTCCAGAAATCAACCTTTGTCGAGGGAGCGACGAGATTGATAGTCCGTGCCCACTTCTGGAAGAGCGCTTCGAAGCGCTCCAAGCGGTCGACTGTTTCACGTGAAACACGTTTGGCGTTCAGTTGCATCAAGAGACTCGCACCTCGCGAAGCGGCTCTGCCTTCTTCACCAGCACCAGGATCAGTGCCAGCGCTGCCGGCGTCATACCGTCAACCTTGGATGCCTGGGCGATGTTGCGCGGCGCTGCACGCCTCAGTTTCAACTTCAATTCGTTCGAAAGGCCGGAAATCTGATCGAAGTCGAACGTATCCGGAATCTGCCGATCTTCGTCTCGCCGGACCGATTGGATATCGGCCTGCTGGCGCGCCATATAGACCGCATAGCCGGCTTCGATTTCCAGAGCCTCGGCAACCGGCTTAGTGAGTTGCTTAAGTTCCGGCCAGACTTGCCGGACCGATGACATGTCAATGTCAGGATAGGACAGAAGATCATAGGCACTGCGCCGCTGACCGTCCTGATTGAGATGCAGGCCGTGCGCCTCCGCTTCCTTGGGCGTCAAGGTCAAGCTCTGCAGCATGTTCCGGCCGTTCGCTATGTGCGATTCAAACTCTTCGAATTTTTCCGCACGCGCTTTTCCTGCAAGGCCGAGCTTGATCGCAATGGGTGTCAGGCGAAGATCCGCATTGTCGGCACGAAGCGAAAGACGATACTCGGCACGGGAGGTGAACATGCGATAAGGTTCAGTGACCCCGCGGCTCGTCAGGTCATCAATCAACACGCCGATGTAGGAGTCCGTTCGGCTAAACGTGACAGCTTGTTCGCCGCCCGCCAACCGGGCAGCATTCAACCCGGCGACCAGACCTTGCGCGCCTGCTTCCTCGTAGCCCGTCGTGCCGTTGATCTGGCCCGCCAGAAACAGACCACCCATCCGTTTCAACTGCAGATCCACTTCCAGTTCGCGCGGATCGACGTGATCATATTCGATGGCATAGCCCGGCTGGCGGATTTCGACCTGCTCAAGCCCGGGGATTGTGCGGATGAAAGCTTCCTGAATATCGGCGGGCAGGGAGGTCGAAATGCCATTCGGATAGACTGTGTCGTCATCGAGTCCTTCCGGCTCCAGGAAAATCTGATGCCCGTCCCGTTCCCCGAACCGAACGATCTTGTCCTCGATCGAGGGACAGTAGCGGGGACCAACGCCGGTAATCTGCCCGGAATACATGGCCGACTTTTTAATGTTGTCGGCGATGATCTTATGCGTTGCATCGGTTGTTCGCGTCACACCACAGGCAATCTGCCGGTTGGTGATCGTCTGCGTCATGAAGGAAAAGGGAACCGGCTCCTCATCCGCTTCCTGGCTGCCGATGGCACTCCAGTCGATGGTCGCGCCATTGAGACGCGCCGGCGTTCCGGTCTTCAGACGGCCGAGCGACAGACCGAGGGCGCCAAGCGTGGCAGACAGCCCGGTGGACGGCGCTTCTCCCACGCGACCGGCAGGAATGGTTTGGTCGCCGATGTGGATCATGCCGCGCAAAAACGTGCCGGTCGTCAAGACGACGGCGCGGCAGGGCAGGCGGGTCCCGTCCTTCATCACGACGCCGGTGACACATCCCTCGGTATGCTCCAGGTCGAAAGCATCACCTTCGATGACAGTGAGATTGGTGTGCCCGAAAATTTCTCGCTGCATGGCTTCACGATAAAGCCTGCGGTCCGCCTGGGTCCGGGGCCCACGGACAGCCGGACCCTTCTTGCGATTGAGCAGGCGAAATTGGATACCGGCGGCATCCGCAACGCGCCCCATCAATCCATCCAGCGCATCTATCTCGCGAACGAGATGTCCTTTTCCCAAACCACCGATCGCCGGATTGCAGGACATGACGCCGATCGTGTCGCGGCGATGGGTCACCAGCGCGGTTTGCGCACCGAGGCGCGCCGACGCCGACGCCGCTTCGCAGCCGGCATGCCCGCCACCAATTACAATTACATCAAAGCCGTTCATGTCGACGCCCGCTGTCCCGCAGTGTTTCACGTGAGTCATTTACCAATGCAGAATTCGGAAAAAATCACATCCAGGAGATCTTCCACATCGACCCGACCGGTGATGCGACCCAGTTCTTCTGCTGCCAGTCTCAGGCTTTCCGCCCGAAGGTCGAGTTCCGCCCCTGATAGCGCTTCTGCCATGAAATGGGAAGCGCGTTGAAGATGGGCAAGGTGTCGGAGTCTTCCGGCCCCGCTGGCGGAGACGGCGGCCCAGTTGTCGCGAACACGCGCCAGAATAGCCTGTCGCAGGTCGTCGAGACCTTCCCCTGTTTTCGTCGAAATCAGGAGATCGAAAGATCTGTCGGCACTGGCGCCTTTGTCTTTCTTTGTCCCAACATGAAGAATGGGGATGTCACTGGCAAGATCGAGGGATTGTTGCGCCTGCGAATCGATTTCCGTGAGGTGGAGAACAAGATCAGCTTCGGCTATCGCCTGTCGTGCTCTTCGTACGCCCTCACGTTCGATGATGTCAGTGGTCTCCCGCAAACCCGCGGTGTCATAGAAGCGCACCAGAAAGCCATCCAGATCGAGATCGACATGCAAAATATCGCGCGTCGTTCCGGCAATATCGGTGACGATCGCCACGTCGCGCTTCGAGATCGCGTTGAGGAAGCTCGATTTCCCGGCATTGGGCGGTCCGGCTATCACGACTTTGAACCCGTCGCGTACAGCACCCGCCTTTTCGGTCGCCAAGATCTGACCTGAGACCTGGCGTTGGATTGCCTCGACCTGCCGCCAGACCTGATCTGACACCGAACCCGGAATATCGTCCTCATCGGCGAAATCAAGTTCCGCCTCGATGAGCGCACGGCAACGGGTCAGCCTTTCCGCCCATTCTCCATACTGGCGTGATAGGCCGCCTGCGCTCTGCTCAATGGCCAGTCGCCGCTGCATTTCAGTTTCTGCCGAGATGAGGTCTCCCAACCCTTCCACTTCGACAAGATCCATCTTGCCATTGTTGAAGGCGCGCTGCGTGAACTCTCCCGCCTCCGCCGGGCGAAGTCCAAGCGCCAGAAGCTCGCTCTGCAGAGCCGCCACCACGGCCCGGCCGCCATGCAGCTGGAATTCCAGGCAATCTTCCCCGGTAAAGGACGCAGGTCCAGGAAAGCTCAGCACCAATCCCTTGTCGATCAGCTCACCGTTCCGGCGACGAATCGATCGCAGAGCCATGGCGCGGCCTGGAGGGAAGGATGTCAAGGTGCGCCCCGCGGTGAAGGCATCAGGACCACTTAAACGAACAACGGCGACACCGGATGGTGTCGCCCCGCTCGAAAGTGCAAAAATCGTGTCTGACTGATTCAGGGACATAAGCCCTCTTCTACCGCCGATCGCTCTTAACAGCCGGATATCGAATCCGACTATCGATCAGGTGTTCATGGAATCGAAGAAGTCGCCGTTGCTCTTGGTCTGCTTTAGCTTGTCGATGAGGAATTCGATCGCATCCGTTGTGCCCATCGGGGCGAGGATGCGACGCAGAACGAAAATCTTCTGCAGGTCCTGGCGCGGCACAAGCAGGTCTTCCTTGCGGGTGCCGGACTTCAGGATGTCCATCGACGGGAAGATACGCTTGTCGGCGACCTTACGGTCGAGCACGATTTCGGAGTTGCCGGTGCCCTTGAACTCTTCGAAGATGACTTCGTCCATGCGGCTGCCGGTGTCGATGAGGGCGGTCGCGATGATCGTCAGCGAGCCGCCTTCCTCGATATTGCGCGCTGCACCGAAGAAGCGCTTGGGGCGCTGCAGGGCGTTCGCATCCACACCACCGGTCAGCACCTTGCCGGAAGACGGAACCACGGTGTTGTAGGCGCGGCCAAGACGGGTGATGGAATCGAGCAGGATGACGACGTCACGGCCGTGCTCGACCAGACGCTTCGCCTTCTCGATGACCATTTCAGCGACTTGAACGTGGCGCACGGCCGGTTCGTCGAACGTCGAGGAAACGACCTCACCGCGCACCGAGCGCTGCATGTCCGTCACTTCTTCGGGCCGCTCGTCGATGAGGAGAACAATCAGATAGCACTCCGGATGATTGGCCGTGATGGAGTGGGCGATGTTTTGCAGAAGAACCGTTTTACCTGTGCGCGGCGGTGCGACGATCAGACCGCGCTGACCCTTGCCGAGCGGCGCCACCAGATCGATGACGCGGGCCGAAAGATCCTTCGAGGTTGGAACTTCCAGCTCCATCTTGAAGCGCTCGTTCGGATAAAGCGGCGTCAGGTTATCGAAGTGAACCTTGTGACGGATCTTTTCCGGATCATCGAAATTAATCGTGTTGACCTTCAGAAGTGCGAAATAGCGTTCGCCTTCCTTCGGCCCCCGGATCGGGCCTTCAACCGTATCGCCGGTCTTCAGAGAGAACCGGCGGATCTGGGAAGGCGAGATGTAGATGTCGTCAGGACCCGGCAGATAGTTGGCATTGGCCGAACGCAGGAAGCCGAACCCGTCCTGCAGCAGCTCGACGACGCCTTCTCCGATGATTTCCACATCCTGGCTGGCCAAGACCTTGAGAATCGCGAACATCAACTCCTGCTTGCGCATCGTGCTCGCGTTTTCGACCTCCAGCGATTCAGCGAAGGTCAACAAGTCGGTCGGGGACTTGCTCTTGAGTTCTTGAAGCTTCATTTCAGCCATGAAGAGGGACCGCTTTGACTAATTTTGAGGGAATTGGCGTGTCTGTGAAATTCGCTACCGCAGGAAAACCGCGGACGACAGGAGAATGCACACGAGCCACGAAAGATGAGTGGCGGGAAAATAGCGGCTTCAACAGTGAGCCGCAAGGGGGGCTTGCGGAATTCTTCGCGCTCAGAACGGTTTGACGATCACGAGAATGACAATCAGCATCATCAGCACGGTCGGGATTTCATTCATCAGACGCCAGTAACGCGCTGTCTTGCGCGGCCCGTCGACAGCAAACTGTCGAACGGCGCGGCTCTGATGGATATGGGCGAGCGTCAAGGCGATGACGAGCGCAATCTTGGCGTGAAGCCATCCGCCCTGAAATTGAAACACGTCCCAGGCGAGGTAGAGACCGAGCGTCCAGCTGATCATCATCGCCGGGTTCATGATAACCTTCAGCAGACGCTTCTCCATCACCTTGAAGGTTTCCGACTGCTGCGAACCCGGTTCAGCATCGGTGTGATAGATGAAAAGCCGCGGCATATAAAACAGACCGGCCATCCAGGCGATGACCGCAATCACATGAAATGCCTTCACCCAGAGGTAAAGGTTCTCCGGCTGCAGGGTGACGAGCCCTCCCAAAATTCCGACAAAGACGATGAGCGCTATGGCGGCCCGCAACGCTGCCCGGCGCCCAGGCCGCGCATCCACCTGTTTCTCAGGCGCCATGCGCAATCCCCCGCACGCGGTTGACGAGCTGCGTCACGTGATCGGGGTTCGCCTCCGGCGTAATGCCGTGCCCGAGATTGAACACCAGTGGCCCCTGACCGAGAACCTGAAGGATTGCGTCTATCCCGTCATCAAGTGCGAGGCCGCCTGCAACAACCCGCATGGGATCGAGATTGCCCTGGACAGGCCCATCCTTCTGCAGGTCGGCGGCAAAGCTCAGCGGCACCGACCAGTCGAGCCCGATCATGTCGGCCCCCGTCTTCTGCCGGTAGTGGCGCAGGTTCATGCCGGCGCCCTTGGCAAAAGCAATGATCTTTGCCTGCGGCCTGCGTTCCTTGACGCTGCGAATGATCCGCGCCACCGGCTTGATGGCATATTCCTCGAACTCCGTTTCCCCGAGCACGCCCGCCCAGGAATCGAAGATCTGAACGGCATCGGCACCCGCATCGATCTGGGCGACGAGATAATCGGCAGACAGATCGGCAAGCACCGCCAGCAGATGCGCAAAGGCCTTTGGATGGCGATAGCCGAAGAGGCGGGCCGGAGCCTGATCGGACGTGCCGTGGCCGGCAATCATATAGGTGGCAACCGTCCAGGGCGCACCGCAAAAGCCAAGCAGCGTGGTTTCATCCGGCAGGCGCGCGCGGATCTGCTCGACAGCCTGCATCACGGGCTTGAGGTGCGGAAGAACCTTTTCCGGAGAAAGCGAAAAAATTCCTTCCTCGTCGATCGGCTCCATCCTGGGGCCCGAGCCTTCAATGAAGTGAACGTTCCGGTCCAGTCCATCAGGGATCACGAGAATATCGGAGAACAGGATGGCCGCATCAAATCCGTAGCGCCGGATCGGCTGGAGCGTGACTTCGGTTGCCAGATCCGGAGAATAACAGAGCTGCAGGAAGCTCCCGGCCTGTTTCCGGGTTTCGCGATATTCCGGCAGGTATCGACCTGCCTGTCTCATCAGCCAGATCGGTGGGGGCGTGACGGTCGATCCTTGCAGGACCTCCAGAACCTTGCGGCGTGGTGAAGGCAAACCGTGTTCTCCCTAAAACAAAGAAAATGAGAATCCTGGATTCTTCTGATTCTTAGAGTCGGTGACTATCAAGGATCATTTATTTTGCACAGTCGGCACGCGATCGGTGCGACAATGACACCCAGGCTGGAAAGAGATATAGGCATAGATCGCCGGATGTGGACAGTGGCGATTCACGCTCTGGAATCAATTCGTTGCGACGCCGCCGAATTGAAGCATGCCTGTGGACAGTCTGTGAGAAAGGAGATGCGTCTTGGCAGTTATCCCCAGTTCCCACATAGCTTGGACAGTCCGCCGCACAGAACCCTTCGTTGTGGATAAAGTGACACTTGTTCCGCCCGCTCCAGGCGGCTGCTCCAGGCATCGTGGTTTATCCCAGGTTATGAACAGAGGGTGAAGTTTACCGTGGAGAACCGCAAAAGCTTCTTTCATCTGCACCTCATTTCTGACTCAACGGGAGAGACCCTCATTTCGGCAGGGCGTGCAGCGTCCGCGCAATTCCAGGGATGGCTCGCCATCGAGCATGTCTATCCGCTGATCCGAAACCGCCGCCAATTGTCGCCGGTGCTGGAAGCGATTGACGGAAAACCCGGCATTGTTCTCTATACGATCGTCGACCAGGATCTGGCTGACCATGTTGCTCAACGCTGCCGTGACCTCGGCGTTCCATCGGTAAATGTGCTGGAACCGGTGCTTGCGACGTTCCAGACCTATCTGGGTGCCATGTCGCGCCGTCGGGTCGGTGCGCAGCATGCGCTCAACGCCGACTATTTCAAACGGATCGACGCGCTGAACTTTGCCATGGACCATGATGATGGACAGATGGCGGAGAATTACGACGAGGCGGATGTGGTGATCATCGGCATCAGCCGGACATCCAAGACGCCGACATCGATCTATCTCGCCAATCGCGGCATCAAATGCGCCAATATCCCGATCGTGCCAGGCGTGCCGCTTCCGGAAAGCCTGCTGAAGTCCAGCCGCCCGCTGATCGTCGGACTGGTGGCGACGACGGACCGTATTTCTCAGGTCCGAGAGAATCGCGAGCTTGGTGCCGTCACCGGTTTTGACCGCGGCCATTATACGGACCGGGCAAACATCCATGAGGAGCTGAAGTATGCGCGCAGCCTCTGTGCCCGCCATCAATGGCCGGTCATCGACGTGACACGGCGTTCCATCGAAGAAACGGCCGCTGCCATCGTTGCCCTGCGTCCGAAGCTGCGGTAATCCGCACTCTGATGTTCAAAGCCCGGAATGAACCCGTGACCCCACCGCTTGTTCTTGCGTCCTCCAGCCCGTTTCGCCGCATGCTGATGAAAAACGCCGGTCTGGTCTTTGGCGCTCAGGCGGCAGATATCGATGAACGTGCAATTGAAGCAGGTCTTCACGAGGCGGGAGCGGGCCCCGAGCAGGTGGCCCAGGTCCTCGCCCGGGAAAAGGCGCTTGCCGTGAGTCGCCATTGGCCCGGTGCCTTTGTTATCGGGTCGGACCAGACGATGTCGCTCGGCGACCGGCTCTATCACAAGCCGGTACATCTTGCCGAAGCTCGTGAATCGCTTCTGTCGCTCTCGGGAAAGACCCATCAGTTGAACAGCGGGTTCGCGATCGTTCGAGATGGCGTGTCGCTGTTTGAAGATGTGGTCATGGCAAGACTGACAGCCCGGCCGTTCGGCGACAGCTTTATAGACGGCTACCTTTCCCGCATCGGCGACAAGGCTTTGACCAGCGTCGGCGCCTATCAGCTGGAAGGGGAGGGCATTCAGCTATTTTCGCATATCGATGGCGATTACTTTACCATTCTGGGGCTTCCCATGCTGCCCCTCCTGCAAGCATTGCGTGACCTTGGAGTGATTAATGGCTGATTCACGTGAAACGTTAGCCGCCTTCGTCGTCGGCAGCCCCATCCGCCATTCACGCTCGCCGCTCATCCATGGCCACTGGTTGCGCCAATTCGAGCTGGAGGGAAGCTACAGGGCGCTCGAGGTTCTGCCGACGGATTTTGAGCCTTTCATCGCATCCCTCAAAGCCGATCGCCGCTACCGCGGCGGCAATGTCACCATTCCCCATAAGGAGCGTGCCTTCGAACTGGCGGACCAGCCGGATGCGCTTGCCGAGGAACTGGGCGCAGCCAACACGCTCTGGCTCGAAGATGGCCTGCTGAAGGCAACCAATACCGATGGCTATGGTTTTACGGCCAATCTCGACCAGTACCATCCCGGTTGGGACAAGGCGCATTGCGCTGTCATTCTGGGGGCAGGGGGCGCAAGCCGGGCGGTCATCCAGGCAGTGCGTGATCGTGGTATCGGCGAGATTCACGTGGTCAACCGCACCCAGTCGCGGGCCAAGGCGCTGGCTGACCGGTTTGGCGAGCGCGTCCATGCCCATCCCATGGAAGCGCTTGCCGAGCTCATGGCGGACGCCCGGCTTTTTATCAATACCACGTCGCTTGGCATGGATGGCGAGGCAGCGCCAGAAATCGATTTTTCGCCGATGCGCTTCGATGCGGTCGTGACCGACATCGTTTACGTGCCGCTCGAAACGCCAATACTCGCCATGGCAAAGGCACAAGGTTTTGCAACAGTGGATGGTCTCGGCATGCTTCTCCACCAGGCGGTTCCCGGTTTTGAAAAATGGTTCGGCCGGCGCCCGGTGGTGGATGACGCCTTGCGCGCCCTTGTGGTCAGAGACATGGAGGCCCATGGATGATCAGGATCGGCCTCACCGGATCGATCGGCATGGGAAAGTCGACCACGGCAGCTCTGTTTGCCGCCGAAGGCATTCCGGTCAACGATGCCGATCAGGTGGTGCATGATCTGTATCGGGGCGAGGCCGTCACACCCATCGAGGCAGCCTTTCCAAGTGTAACGAGAGACGGTGCCATCGACCGCGCTGCCCTGTCGCGGGTGCTTGCCGCAGAGCCGCATCGGTTCAAGGAACTGGAAGCCATCGTGCATCCGCTGGTTCGGGCACGGGAGGCCGCCTTCCTGGAGAAGCATCGCGCCAGCGGCCGTGACCTGGTGGTTCTCGATATTCCGCTTCTGTTTGAAAGCGGCGCGGCCGACCGAGTGGATGTGATCGTGGTCGTCTCGTGCGATCCACAGATCCAGAGGCAAAGGGTGCTTGCACGACCGGGGATGAGTGAGGAAAAGTTCAACCTCATCCTGTCGCGGCAATTGCCCGATGCGGACAAGCGGGCACGGGCAGACTTCATCATCGATACCGGCCACGGCATCGAAATGGCGACAGGCCGGGTGCGCGAGATCATCGCCGCGGTGCGGGCTGGCATTGAAACGGGATAATGGAGCGGAAAAGATGCGTGAAATCATCTTCGATACGGAAACGACCGGCCTTGATAACAAGATCGACCGCATCATCGAAATTGGCGGCATCGAACTTCTGAACCATTTTCCGACGGGCCGGACCTTTCACATCTATATCAATCCGGGCGACCGCAAGGTGCATCCGGACGCGCTTGCCGTCCATGGCATCACCGACGACTTCCTGAAGGACAAGCCGAATTTTGCCGCGGTCGTCGATCAGATCCGCGAGTTTTTCGACGGCGCCAAGTGGGTGGCGCACAATGCGAATTTCGACATGGGCTTCATCAACGCCGAATTCGACCGGCTGGGCCTGCCGCCCGTTCCGTCCGACCAGGTGATCGACACGCTGTCCATGGCGCGGCGCAAGAACCCGATGGGGCCGAATTCGCTTGATGCGCTGTGCCGGCGCTACGGGATCGACAATTCGCACCGCACGAAACACGGCGCGCTTCTCGACTCCGAGCTTCTGGCGGAAGTCTATATCGAGATGATCGGTGGTCGCCAGGCTGCACTGGGGTTGGCGAGCAACACGCAGACGCGCACCGTCATTGAAGAGGATGTGGTGGAACTCACTACGCTCCAGCGGCCCCGGCCGCTCGCATCCCGGCTTGGCGAGGATGAAATCAAGGCGCATGAGGCGCTTGTGAAATCGTTTGGCGAAAAGGCCATCTGGGCCCGTTACCAGGAACGCCCCCAATAAGTGCCACAAAAAAAGCCCGGGCGAACCGGGCTTTTTCGATAGGCAATTGGGCAAGGCCGATCAGCTGTTCAGCGGCTGAACCTTCGAGCGGACCTGTTCTTCCGCAACGCGCTGCGCAAACATCTGGCCAAAATCAATCGGGTCGATCATCAGCGGCGGGAAACCGCCATTGCGGGTCACGTCGGAAATGATCTGACGGGCAAAGGGGAAGAGCAGGCGCGGGCACTCGATGAAGAGAACCGGCAGCATGTGCTCCTGCGGGAAGCCGGTGATGCGGAAAACGCCGCCGTAAACGAGTTCGGCAGCAAAGACCACCTTGTCGCCATCCTTGGCTTCGGCATTCAACGTCAGCACGACATCGAAATCGGTTTCCGACAGCGGATTGGCATTGACGTTGACATTGATGTTGATCGCCGGAGCCTTGTCACGGGCCTGCAGCGAATGCGGTGCGCCCGGGTTCTCGAAGGAAAGATCCTTGGTGTACTGCGCAAGAATAGTCAGGGAAGGGGACTGCGTTTCGTTTTCGTTTGCCATTGGCTGTTCCTCGGCTTCGATCTTTTGCGCCGTCTATCACTTAGACTTCGCCCTTACAACCCTTTGGCAGGGGCCGGCATGCCTGTCATGCCCCTTCCGGGGCCACGTTTAGCCTCTGTCGTCGGGCTTGCGATCCAGCCCGTTGGACCAGTGGGAGGAGGGGTTCGACTTGCGATGGTAATCCTCGGATCCAAGATCCAGCGTGCGGTCGCTTGATGGGCGATTGCGCGGACGATCGCCGAACGGATCAGCAGGTCCCGCCGAGGCTGAATAGCCCGTCCTGACCACCACCTTCTGGCCGATCAGGCCCCAAAGAAGCGTGCGCACTGGCGGGATGAACAGCAAGAGGCCGAAAATGTCGGTGAGGAAGCCGGGGAGGATCAAAAGAATGGCCGCAAAGACAATCAGCGCGCCATGGATGATCGCTTCTGCCGGCACGCGGCCCTCGCGTCCTTCCGTCTGGATCTGGCGCAGCACACCCAACCCCTGCACGCGCAACAACGTAGCGCCGACCAGGCCGGACAGGATGACCAGGCCAAGCGTCGGCCAGACGCCAAGCCAGCGTCCGACCATGACGAAGCCGGCGATTTCTGCGAGCGGAAGGCCGAGGAGAAGAAGCGGAAACAGGAAGAGGCGCATGAGATCCTTGGAGCACGGTGACAGGGCGCGAACGGGAAGACAGGGTCCCGCTCTTTGAATGAGCGTCATATCAGACTATATGAGGTGGAACCTCTTCAATTCCAACGATACTGCGGGTGAAAATGGGCGCGAACGATTTCATAACTCTGTTTTTTCTCGTGGCAGCGGTGCTGATCTTCCTGCAATTGCGCAGTGTGCTCGGCCGCCGCACCGGTCACGAGAAGCCGCCTGCAGATCCGTTCAGCCCCCGCGATACGGCCCGTGCGCCGGCTGCCGATGACGGCAAGGTGGTGACACTGCCCCGTCGGGAGGCCGTGGATGATGAGCAGCGCTGGAGCGAAATCGATGCTGTGGCAAAACCGGGCACGCCCTTGAACGATGGCCTGCGGGATCTGGTGAAGGCCGATCCGAGCTTTCGTCCGAAGGAATTTCTGGCCGGCGCCCGCATGGCCTATGAAATGATCGTGATGGCATTTGCCGATGGCGATCGCAAAACTTTGAACGGCCTCCTCTCCAAGGAGGTCTTCGAAGGGTTTGATGCGGCCATCCGCGAACGTGAGGCGCGCGGCGAGGTGGTGAAGTCGACCTTCGTCGGCATCGACAAGGCCGACATCACTCATGCCTCGGTAAAAGATCACGACGAGCAGATCACGCTGCGGATCGTCAGCCAGCTGATTTCGGCAACCTATGACAAGGCCGGATCGCTGATCGACGGAGATGCGGAAACCGTGGCGGAAGTGACCGATATCTGGACCTTCGCCCGTGACCTTCGCTCGCGTGACCCGAACTGGAAGCTGGTAGCGACCGAATCCGAGCAATGACCTCTTCCCAACCCTTTTCCCTCAAGCGCCTGGCATTCTCCGATTTGAGGGGGTGGGAGATCGATGATCCCCGCCCCCTCTTTTCAGTCATGCGCCAGTGTCTTGCGCATCTGGAACGCGGCAAGCCATATCGAACGGGATCGCTCGGGTTGAGCGCCAGCGAACTGCGTCCGCTTCTTCTGGCGGCTGGTCAGGCTGAGATCACGGATGCAGCCTCTGCCCGTGCTTTCTTCGAGACCCATTGCATCCCCTTCCGCATCGAGCAGACCGAGGCAAAACCGGGTTTCGTCACTGCCTTCTACGAACCGGAAGTCGAAGTGTCGGAAAGTGAGGAATCCGGCTATCCATTCCCGTTCTATCGCCGGCCGGCCGATCTCGTCGATCTCGATGACAGCAACCGTCCGGCGGATATGCCGTTCTCCTACGCCTTTGGCCGCGAGAGGTCCGGTGTGATCGATCCTTATCCGGACCGACGGGATATCGATCAGGGATATCTGAAGGGCAGGGGATTGGAAATCGCCTGGGCCCGATCCAAGGTCGATGTGTTCTTCACGCATGTGCAGGGGGCAGCCCGGCTGCGTTATCCGGACGGCAGCCTCCGGCGGATCACCTATGACGGCAAGGCCGGACATCCGTTTTCACCCATCGGCAAGCTGCTGATCGATCGCGGCGAGATCCGTCCGGCCGATATTTCCATGCAGTCGATCCGCAAATGGTTGGCGCAGAATCCGGCTAAGGTGGATGAGGTTCTTTGGCATAACCGGTCCTATATCTTCTTTCGGGAGGCGGAGGTAGACGATCCGGCGCTTGGGCCGATTGCCGCTGCAAAAGTGCCGCTCGTGCCGGGACGATCACTTGCGGTGGACCGGCTGATCCACACGTTCGGCTTTCCCTTTTTCATCACCTCGGACACGTTGACCCATCTGGACAGCGGACGACCTTTTGCGCGGTTGATGCTGGCGCTCGACACGGGCTCGGCCATTGTCGGACCGGCCCGCGGCGACATCTTTACCGGGTCGGGCGACGCGGCCGGCGAGATGGCCGGGACCGTTCGCAACAGCGCCGATTTCCATATCCTCATCCCGAGGCAAGCGGCGGATCGGTACGGCGGATGAGGGGTGGACGCAAGCTGAGCGCCGAGGAGCGCATTCTCTGGGGCACCGTCGCCAAGACGACGAAGCCGCTGTCGGGGCGGATGGAAGAGCTTTTGTCCTTCGAGGCGGAGATCGCTCCGCCGGAGCCGGAACCGAAAAAGGGCAAGGCGCCATCCCATGTGGCGGGCACGCCCGGTGAGCCGGTGGATGCCGCGCCGAAGAAGCAGCAGCCAAAGGGCCTGCATCATCCTCTCGAAAAACCGGTGAAGCGCAAGATCGCGCGGGGGCGGCTTCAGCTCGAGGCACGGATCGACCTTCACGACATGTTCCAGAGTGAGGCTCATGGCATGCTGCTCGACTTTCTGATGCGAGCCCATGAACGGGGTTTGCGTCATGTGCTGGTGATTACCGGCAAGGGAAGCTCATATGGCAGCGAAGGCGCCTTGAAGCGGGCCGTGCCGATGTGGTTTTCAAAGCCCGAGTTCCGCTTTCTGATTTCCTCCTATGAACCGGCAGCCCGTCAGCATGGCGGCGAGGGGGCGCTCTATGTCCGGCTGAGCCGCCGCGGGAGCGAGTAGTGACGCCATTCGGGGAAGCGCTGCGGGCGCTGCGCCTGCGCAAGGGGGTGAGCCAGCAGCAGATGGCGGCGGCACTGCGTGTGTCTCCGGCCTATCTGTCGGCGCTGGAGCATGGACGGCGTGGCCGCCCGAGCTTTGATTTCCTTCAGCGCGTTGCCGGCTATTTCAACATTATCTGGGATGAGGCGGAAGAACTGTTCATGCTGGCAGAGACGTCCGACCCGCGCGTTGTGGTCGATACGGCCGGCCTTCCGCCAAAATATACGGCCCTTGCCAATCTTCTGGCGCGCCGCATTAGCACTTTGGAACCGGACGTGATAGACGACTTGACGGAGCTGCTAGAAAAAGCCTCAAATCGGGGCTAACGGCGCATGTCATCCCCTGTTTTTGCAGGCCGAAGCTTTGGAAACGGGGCCGGAACTTCTTATAGTCCGTGTCAAGGACAACGGTGATTCGACGCCTCACCGTCCGCAGCCAAGAAACTAGAAAGTTGATTGATGAGCGATACACCCGTCAGCGATAGCGCGAGTGCAGAATACGGAGCCGATTCGATCAAGGTCCTCAAGGGGCTTGATGCGGTTCGTAAACGTCCCGGCATGTATATCGGGGATACGGACGATGGCTCCGGTCTTCATCATATGGTCTACGAAGTCGTCGACAACGCAATCGACGAAGCGCTGGCCGGCCATGCCGATATCGTCACCGTCACGCTGAACGCCGATGGCTCGGTTACTGTCACGGATAACGGACGCGGTATCCCGACGGATATCCATACCGGCGAAGGTGTCTCTGCCGCTGAAGTCATCATGACGCAGCTGCATGCGGGCGGGAAATTTGACCAGAACTCGTACAAGGTCTCCGGTGGTCTGCACGGGGTGGGCGTTTCCGTGGTCAACGCGCTCTCCGTCAAGCTCAGCCTGAAAATCCGCCGCAGCGGCCGGGTTCATGAAATGAGCTTCACCCACGGCGTGCCCGATGGACCGCTTGAGATCATCGGCGAATACGAGGGGCGTTCCGGCACGGAAGTGACCTTCCTGCCGAGCCCGGAGACGTTCACCAAGATCGAATTCGACTATGGCACGCTGGAGCATCGCCTGCGCGAGCTGGCCTTCCTGAATTCCGGCGTGCGCATTCTTTTGACCGACAAGCGCAAGTCCGACATTCGCCAGGAAGAAATGCTCTACGATGGCGGCCTCGAAGCCTTTGTGCGCTATCTCGACCGCTCCAAGAAGCCGCTGGTCAACACGCCGGTGGCGATCAAAGGCGAGAAGGACGGCATCACCGTCGAAGTCGCCATGTGGTGGAACGACAGCTACCATGAAAACGTGCTGTGCTTTACCAACAACATTCCCCAGCGCGATGGCGGTACGCATATGGCCGGTTTCCGCGGCGCGCTGACGCGCCAGGTCACCTCCTATGCCGACACGTCCGGCATCACCAAGAAGGAGAAGGTGACGCTGCAGGGCGAAGACTGCCGCGAAGGCCTGACGGCCGTTCTGTCGGTCAAGGTTCCGGACCCAAAATTTTCGTCGCAGACCAAAGACAAGCTGGTGTCTTCGGAAGTGCGCCCGGTCGTTGAAAACCTCGTCAACGAGGCGCTCAGCACCTGGTTTGAGGAACATCCGGCGGAAGCCAAGATTCTTGTCGGCAAGGTAGTCGAGGCCGCTGTTGCCCGCGAAGCGGCCCGCAAGGCCCGCGAACTGACCCGCCGCAAGGGGGCTCTCGATATTGCCTCGCTGCCCGGCAAGCTCGCCGACTGCTCGGAGCGCGATCCGTCCAAATCCGAACTCTTCCTCGTGGAAGGGGATTCCGCTGGCGGCTCTGCCAAGCAGGGACGGTCGCGCGAGAACCAGGCGATCCTGCCGCTGCGCGGAAAGATCCTCAATGTGGAGCGCGCCCGCTTCGACAAGATGCTGTCGAGCCAGGAAATCGGCACGCTCATCACGGCGCTTGGCACCTCCATCGGCAAGGACGAGTTCAACGCCGACAAGCTGCGCTACCACAAGATCATCATCATGACGGATGCTGACGTCGACGGCGCCCATATCCGAACCCTGCTGCTCACTTTCTTCTTCCGCCAGATGCCGGAACTGATCGAGCGCGGCCACCTCTATATCGCCCAGCCGCCGCTCTATAAGGTTACGCGCGGCAAATCCGTGCAGTATCTGAAGGACGAGAAAGCGCTGGAAGATTACCTCATCGGCCAGGGGCTTGAGGATGCGACGCTGACGCTGGGCTCCGGCGAAGTGCGTGCCGCAGCCGATCTGCGCGATGTGATTGCCGATGCGCTGCGCCTGCGCTCGCTGCTCGATGGCCTGCATTCGCGCTATAGCCGCGCTATTGTCGAGCAGGCTGCCATTGCCGGTGCGCTTAATCCGGAACTGACCGGCAATCCCGCCCGCGCCCAGGAAACCGCGAATGAAGTGGCGCGTCGCCTCGACATCATTGCCGAAGAAACCGAACGGGGCTGGTCCGGCCATGTGACAGCCGAGGGCGGTATTCGCTTCGAGCGCATGGTGCGCGGTGTCAAGGAAGCAGCCTTCCTCGACGTGGCACTGATCGGTTCGGCCGATGCCCGCCATATCGACCAGATGACGGCGCGCCTGCACGATATCTACGGCACGCCGCCGGTTCTGTCGCGCAAGGAAGGCAAGTTCGAAATCGCCGGTCCGCGCGCTTTGCTCGATGCCATCTTTGCCGCCGGCCGCAAGGGGCTTTCCATGCAGCGATACAAGGGGCTCGGCGAGATGAATGCCGAGCAGCTCTGGGAAACCACGCTTGATCCGAACGTGCGCTCTCTGTTGCAGGTCAAGGTTCTCGATGCGACCGATGCCGACGGCATGTTCGCCCGCCTGATGGGCGACGAGGTGGAACCACGCCGTGACTTCATCCAGGAGAATGCTCTGAGCGTCGCCAATCTCGATATCTGATCAAAAATTGTTTCACGTGAATCTTTCCTGTGGATTGATTCACGTGAAACATCCTTTGTGAACTCTTGATAAACCGGCGGTAAAGCCGGCTTCCCTGCACGCCGAAAAGACTGTCCGAACAATGATGCGGACCCGCAAGAGCGGTTGTGGGAACCCTTCATCTCTCCCCGCATTGACGGGAAGGCTCGCGATCACCGCGCGAAGCTCTGCTGCTTTTGGCGATATTGCACCGCACATGTATCCTGTTAGTTTACCTCCCCCATGCTAGATCTTGTTTGCGCCTGTTTCGGCGCAGGCACGTACATCGGACAAGAAAGGTGGCGCCTCGCATGTTCTACCAGCTTTATGAGTTGAACCACGCCGCGATGGCGCCCTTCCGCGCCTCGACTGAAGCCATGCGGTTCCTCTACGACAACCCGCTCAATCCTTTTGCCAAGACCACGATGGGCCGTACCTATGCTGCCGGTCTCGAAGTCTTCGAGCGTATGACGCGCCGCTACGGGAAGCCGGAATTCGGCCTGCCCTTCACTACGGTCGATGGCGAGACCGTTGCCGTTACGGAAAAGGTCGTATGGGCAAAGCCGTTCTGCGATCTCCTGCATTTCGAACGCGCACTCCCGAAGGAGCGGCAGGCTGATCCAAAGATCCTCGTCGTTGCGCCGATGTCGGGCCATTATGCCACGCTGCTGCGCGGCACGGTGGAAGCGCTGATGCAGGGGGCTGATGTCTACATCACGGATTGGCAGGATGCGCGCAATGTGCCCGTGACCGAAGGGCTCTTCGATCTGGACGACTACATCGACTACATCATCGAGATGTTGCACCATCTGGGACCGGATACCCATGTCGTGGGCGTGTGCCAGCCCTCAGTGCCGGTGCTTGCTGCGGCTGCGGTGATGGAAGCTGCCGGCGATCCGCTCGCCCCGGCCTCGATGACGCTGATGGGGGGGCCGATCGACACCCGCATCAACCCGACAGCTGTCAACCAGCTCGCCCAGGACCGTCCGCTGAAATGGTTCAAGGACAATGTGATCATGACTGTGCCTTGGCCGCAGGCCGGTTTCATGCGGCCCGTCTATCCGGGCTTCCTGCAGCTCTCGGGCTTCATGTCGATGAACCTTGATCGCCATGTGGTGGCGCACAAGGAATTCTTCCAGCACCTCGTCAAGAACGACGGCGAGTCGGCCGAAAAGCACCGTGACTTCTACGACGAATATCTGGCAGTCATGGATCTGACGGCGGAATTCTATCTGCAGACGGTCGATACCGTCTTCATCAAGCACTCGCTGCCAAAGGGCGAGATGATGCATCGGTCCGTCAAGGTCGATACCGCGGCCATCCGCAACGTCGCTCTGCTCACCATCGAAGGGGAGAATGACGATATTTCCGGCATCGGCCAGACGAAGGCTGCGCAGACCATCTGCCCGAACATTCCAGATAGCCTGCGCGAGCATTACATGCAGCCGGATGTCGGCCATTACGGCGTGTTCAACGGCTCGCGCTTCCGCCGCGAAATCGCACCCCGCATCCTCGCCTTTGCGCGCACCCATTCCAAGACGGCCCGCAAGGCAGCGACCCCGCGTGTCATAAAGGGCGGCAAGAGCGCCTGATCTATCGGTTACATGCCGATTTCCTGAAATAATTTGAGGGCCTTTGCCGATTTGGCGAGGGCCCTTCTTGAAGGTGGTTGCAGTACTTACCAAATCGAAGTCAGACGGGCAGGCATGAGGCCGGTTCGTATGATAATGAGGACATGCATCCATGAACCAGCAAGCATTGATACGTCCCGAATGGACGCCGGCGACCATCGCCCTGATGGTGCTCGGCTTTGTGGTCTTCTGGCCGCTCGGCCTTGCCATGCTCGCCTATATTCTGTTCGGCGAACGCCTTCGCGATTTCAAGCGCGAGGCAAATGCAAGGGCCGATGGCTTCTTCTCCGGCCTGCGCCGGTCGGGCCGCCGGTCGCCCTTTGCGACCAACCCCTATTCGACCGGCAATGTCGCCTTCGACGAATGGCGCAAGGCAGAACTCGACCGCATGGAAGAGGAGCGCCGCCGCATGGACGAAATGCGTGAGGAATTCGATTCCTATCTGCGCGAACTGCGCCGCGCCAAGGATCAGGAAGAGTTCGACCGTTTTATGCGCGAGCGTCGCGGTCGCGGGCAGGATACGCAGTATCCGACCGTCTGACCGGCGCTTGGCGGATGAAACAAAAGGACCGGCATCGCAAGGTGCCGGTTTTCTGTTGCGCCGATGGACCCGCGCTCGCTAGAAAGACCGAATGTTCGCCCTGTTGAAGAAGTCCAGAAAGACACGGCCGCCGGCCAAGAAGACCGAGCGCCTCCTGCAGGTGGGCGAGCGCGAGATGCCGATCACCATTCGTGAACATCATCAGGCAAGCCGTATCACCCTGCGGATCGAGCCGGGTGGACGGGCGCTGCGCCTGACGGTGCCGACGGGGCTTGCCAAGCGGGAGATCGATGCGTTTCTCCTGCGCCATGATGGCTGGCTGAAGGTGAAACTTGCGAAGTTTTCGCATGACTCCGGCCTGCGTCCCGGCGGGACGCTTTTTCTCCGCGGTGTTCCGCATCGTATTGTCCATACGGGGTCGTTGCGAGGTCTCACCGAACGGACGGAGGAAGACGGGGAGGCCGTCATCCGCGTCAGCGGACTGGAGGACCATCTGGGCCGCCGGCTATCGACCTTTCTGAAGAAGGAGGCGCGGGCGGATCTCGAAATCCTGGTGGCGCGCCATGCAGCGCTGGTTGGCAAGCCGGTGAAATCGCTGTCGATGAAGGATACCCGCAGCCGCTGGGGCTCCTGTTCTTGGGATGGAAACTTGAGCTTTTCCTGGCGTATCGTCATGGCACCGCCCCTGATCATCGATTATCTGGCGGCCCATGAAGTGGCGCATCTGAAGGAAATGAACCACGGGCCAAAATTCTGGGCACTGTGCGGCACGCTCTGCCCCAACATGGAGGAAGCCAGGCGCTGGCTGAAGCAGAACGGTTCGCAGCTCCATGCCATCGATTTCAGCTGAGACGACCATGAACCGCAAGACAGCAATTTGGCTCGACTTGGCGGGCAAAACATGCGACTCCGCCTGACCATGACACCAGATATCAAAATCTGCGGATTGAAGACGCCGGACGCTGTCGAGCTTGCGGTGGCGCGTGGCGCGACCCATGTCGGCTTCATCTTCTTCGAGAAGAGCCCAAGGCACATCGATCCGGTGAGCGCCGGCCTTCTGGCCGACCGGGTGAGGGGACGCGCAAAGATCGTCGCCGTCACCGTCAATGCCGATAATGAGGAACTGGATGAGATCGTCGCCGTGCTGAAGCCGGATATCCTCCAGCTGCACGGCGCTGAATCGGCAGAGCGCGTCTTGACGGTGAAGGCCCTGTTCGGACTGCCTGTCATGAAGGCCTTTTCGGTGCGCACGGCCGATGACCTGCGCCGGATCGACGCCTATGAGGGCCTCGCCGATCGCTTCCTCTTCGATGCCAAGGCGCCGGAAGGCTCCGAACTTCCCGGCGGCAACGGCGTTTCCTTCGACTGGACGATCATGGACGCGCTTGACGACCAAGTCGATTACATGCTTTCCGGTGGCCTGAATAAGGATAACGTGGTTCAGGCGCTGACGGCGACACGGGCAAGCGGCATTGATTTGTCCTCGGGCGTGGAAAGCGCGCCGGGCATCAAGGACCTCGACAAGATGAACGCCTTCTTCGACAGGATCGATGCGTGGCGCGTCAGTGGATCAAAGGGAGTAGAGACGTGAACCAGGCTCTGAAACCGAATTCCTTCCGGGCTGGCCCCGATGAAGACGGCCGTTTCGGCATCTATGGCGGCCGCTTCGTGGCCGAAACCCTGATGCCGCTGATCCTCGACCTGCAGGAGGAGTGGAACAAGGCCAAGACCGATCCGGCCTTCCAGGCGGAGCTTGCGCATCTCGGCACCCATTATATCGGCCGTCCGAGCCCGATGTATTTTGCCGAGCGCCTGACGGCGGAACTCGGCGGCGCAAAGATCTATTTCAAGCGCGATGAGTTGAACCACACGGGCAGCCACAAGATCAACAACTGCATCGGCCAGATACTGCTGGCCAAGCGCATGGGCAAGACCCGCATCATCGCGGAAACCGGTGCCGGCCAGCATGGCGTGGCGTCGGCCACCGTTGCCGCCCGCTTCGGCCTGCCTTGCGTGGTCTACATGGGCGCGACCGATGTGGAGCGCCAGGCGCCGAACGTCTTCCGCATGAAGCTGCTGGGCGCCGAGGTGAAGCCTGTCACCTCCGGCCACGGCACGCTGAAGGATGCGATGAACGAGGCCCTGCGCGACTGGGTGACCAATGTCGACGATACCTATTACATCATCGGCACGGCCGCTGGCCCGCATCCCTATCCGGAAATGGTGCGCGAGTTCCAGTCGGTTATCGGCAAGGAAGCCCGCGAACAGATGATGGCTGCCGAAGGGCGCCTGCCGGATATGCTGGTGGCCGCCGTGGGTGGGGGCTCGAACGCCATCGGCCTCTTCCATCCCTTCCTCGATGACGAAAGCGTTTCGATCGTTGGCGTTGAAGCCGGCGGCAAGGGCCTGGACGGCGAAGAGCATTGCGCCTCGCTGACGGCTGGCCGTCCCGGCGTGCTGCATGGCAATCGCACCTATCTGCTGCAGGACGATGACGGGCAGATCAAGGAAGGCCATTCCATCTCCGCCGGTCTCGATTATCCCGGCATCGGGCCGGAACATTCCTGGCTGCGCGATACCGGCCGCGTCGAGTATGTGCCGATCAAGGATGACGAGGCGCTCGCCGCCTTCCAGATGCTGACGCGCACCGAGGGCATCATCCCGGCGCTTGAGCCCAGCCACGCGCTGGCCGAAGTCATCAAGCGCGCGCCGAAGATGGACAAGGACCAGATCATCCTGATGAATCTCTGTGGCCGCGGCGACAAGGACATCTTTACCGTCGGCAAGCTTTTGGGGATGGGTCTCTGATCATGACTGAACGTATGGATGCACGTTTTGCCGACCTGAAGGCTGAAGGCCGCCCGGCGCTTATCACTTATTTCATGGGCGGCGATCCGGATTTCGAAACGTCGCTCGGCATCATGAAGGCGCTGCCGGAAGCCGGCGCCGATGTGATCGAACTCGGCATGCCGTTTTCCGATCCGATGGCCGATGGCCCGGCCATCCAGATGGCTGGTCATCGGGCACTGTCCGGCGGCCAGACGCTGTCGAAGACGCTTGATCTTGCGCGCGCTTTCCGTGAAGGCGACCAGAAGACCCCGATCGTGCTGATGGGCTATTACAACCCGATCTACTCGTTCGGCGTCGAGCGCTTTCTGGATGCAGCGCTTGAAGCTGGCATTGATGGTCTGATCGTGGTCGACCTGCCGCCCGAAATGGACGATGAACTGTGCATCCCGGCGCTTGCCAAGGGTATCAACTTCATCCGCCTGGCAACGCCGACGACCGATGAAAAGCGCCTGCCAAAGGTTCTGAAGAACACCTCCGGCTTCGTCTACTACGTCTCGATGAACGGCATTACCGGCTCGGCACTTCCGGATCTGTCCAAGATCGCCGCTGCCGTCAACCGCATCAAGGCCCATACGGACCTGCCGGTCTGCGTCGGCTTTGGCGTCAAGACCGCCGATCATGCCCAGGCGATCGGCGCCGCGGCCGATGGCGTCGTGGTGGGGTCTGCTATCGTTGCCCAGGTGGCCGGCAGTCTCGATGCCGAAGGCCGTGCAACGAGCCACACCATTTCTGCAGTCTCGACGCTGGTGCGCGGTCTTGCCACCGGCGTCCGTTCGGCCCGCCTTGCGGCTGCCGAATAACGTTACCACATTGACGATGGTCAATCAGGAGTTTTGCCCGTGAACTGGATCACCAACTATGTGCGCCCGCGCATCAATTCCATGCTGGGTCGCCGGGAAGTGCCGGAGAACCTCTGGATCAAGTGCCCGGAAACCGGCGAAATGGTCTTTCACAAGGATCTTGAGGAGAACAAGTGGGTCATTCCCGCCTCCGGCTTCCACATGAAGATGCCGGCAAAGGCACGGCTTGCCGACCTGTTCGACGGCGGCGTTTATGAAAACCTGCCGCAGCCGAAGGTGGCGCAGGACCCGCTGAAATTCCGCGATTCGAAGAAATATGCCGACCGCCTGAAGGACAGCCGCATCAAGACCGAGCAGGAAGATACGATCCTTGCCGGCCTCGGCAAGGTCGAGGGCCTGACGCTGGTTGCCGTCGTGCATGAGTTCAACTTCATCGGCGGCTCGCTCGGCATGGCGGCCGGCGAGGCGATCGTCAAGGCTGCCGAACGGGCGCTTGCCGAACGCTGCCCGCTGGTCATCTTCCCCGCTTCGGGTGGAGCGCGCATGCAGGAAGGCATCCTCTCCCTGATGCAGCTGCCGCGCACCACGGTTGCGATCGACATGCTGAAGGAAGAAGGTCTTCCTTACATCGTGGTCCTCACCAATCCGACGACCGGTGGCGTGACGGCATCCTATGCGATGCTGGGTGATGTTCACATTGCCGAGCCGGGCGCCGAAATCGGCTTTGCCGGCAAGCGCGTCATCGAGCAGACCCTGCGCGAAAAGCTGCCGGAAGGGTTCCAGACGGCGGAATATCTGCTGGAGCACGGCATGGTCGACATGGTGGTGAAGCGCCATGATATCGCCCACACGCTGGCCACGATCCTCAAGATCATGCTGAAGCAGCCGGCAGGTGTTGCGGGCCATGACGCAGGTCAAAAGCTCGCACTCAGCGCCTGATTTTCCATGAATGCCTCGGGGACTGACATGAACGACGTGGCCCATAGCGAGGCGGAGCAGGTTATCAACGACCTGATGAAACTGCACCCCAAGGGTTTCGACATGACCCTTGGGCGCATGCGCCGCCTGCTCGATGTTCTGGGCAATCCGCAACTGAAACTGCCGCCGATGATTCATGTCGCCGGCACCAACGGCAAGGGCTCGGTCTCCGCCTTCTGTCGCGCGCTTCTCGAAGCGGGCGGCTACGCGGTGCATGTCCACACCTCGCCACATCTGGTGCGTTGGCATGAACGTTACCGGATCGGTGCCAAGGGTGCCGCCGGGACGCTGGTTGCGGATGCGGATCTGGCCGATGCGCTGCGCCGCGTTGCCGAAGCCAATGCCGGCCAGGCGATCACGGTGTTCGAGATCCTGACGGCGGCCGGGTTCCTGCTGTTTTCCGAGCGGCCTGCCGATGCGGTGATCATCGAGGTCGGCATGGGCGGCCGCCTCGATTGCACCAATGTTGTCGATGATCCGGCCGTCTCGGTGATCATGCCGATCTCCTTCGACCATCAGGCCTATCTGGGAGACCGGGTGGAACTGATTGCAGCGGAAAAAGCCGGTATCATCAAGAAGGGCCGCCCGGTGGTCATCGGGCACCAGGAATTCGAGGCGGCGCGCGAAACGCTGGCTGCGACTGCCGATCGCCTCGGCAGTCCGGCTGCCATTTACGGCCAGGACTTTTCAGCCCATGAAGAGTTTGGCCGCATGGTCTACCAGGACGAGTTTGGTCTTGCCGACCTGCCTCTGCCCCGCCTCCCGGGTCGCCATCAGCTCGCCAATGCGGCAGCGGCCATCCGTGCCGTCAAGGCGGCAGGATTTGCCGTGACCGAGGCAATGATGGAAACGGCCATGACGTCAGTCGAATGGCCGGGACGTTTGCAGAAACTGACAGAAGGCGAACTTCTGGCCTATGCGCCGGCGGGTTCCGAAATCTGGGTGGACGGCGGGCATAATCCCGGCGCCGGCGAAGTGATTGCCGAAGCCATGGCCTCGTTTGAGGAAAAGCAGGCGCGGCCGCTTTACCTCATTGTCGGCATGCTCAACACCAAGGACCCGATCGGCTATTTCCGTGCCTTTGCCGATATCGCCGAATATGTCTTCACGGTGCCGATCCGCGGCAGCGATGCCGGCCTGGACCCGGTGGCGCTGGCCGATTCGGCTTATGATGCGGGCCTTGTGGCGGAACCGTCGCTTGCGGTTGCCGATGCGCTGAAAGAAATCTCGGCGCGCCAGCTCGAAGGACAGCTGCCGCCACGCATCCTGATCGGCGGGTCGCTCTATCTTGCCGGAAATGTCCTCGCCGACAACGGGACACCTCCGAAGTAAGCTCTCCAATCAACTGACGCCCACAAAAAAAGCCCGGTCAATGCCGGGCTTTTCCGTCGATTGGGAGGCGGTGCTTAAACAGCACCGGCAATCCATGAGGTCAGCGCAGTCTTGGGCGCGGCGCCGACCTTGATGTCTGCCACTTCGCCGCCCTTGAACATGGCAAGCGTCGGGATCGAACGGACACCGAACTTGGCAGCCAGTTCCGGGTTTTCATCGATGTTCAGCTTGGCGATCTTGACCTTGCCGGCCATCTCGGTGGAAATTTCTTCGAGGCTCGGACCGATCATCTTGCAGGGGCCGCACCACTCAGCCCAGAAATCCACGACGACAGGTTCTGCGGAATCCAGAACTTCCGACTGGAAGTTCGCGTTGTCGACTTTCACGGTAGCCATGAGGCTCTCCTTCAACGATTTTCGTGTTGGCAAGAATGTGATGCGCCCGCGCGCCAAATTCAATGCTGCCTATCTCATTTTGTGGTGAGCTCGGCAAGGGAGCGGACCAGAAGCGCCGGTGGAAGTTGAATGACAGCGCCCGTTTCCGTGTAGACCAGCACGCAGGCAATCTCCCGATCCGGATAGAGCGGCTTCAGGATCTCCCGGTAGATGGCAAGCTGCGCCCGGTGGGCGAGCGGCACCTGCTCGGGTGATCTTGGGGCAAAGCGGTTCGTCTTATAGTCGAGAATGGTTACTGTACCGTCGGACCCTACGCTCAGGCGGTCGACGCGGCCGGATACGGCGTGATTGCGGCCATTCAACTGCAGCGTACCCATGATCGAGACTTCCGGCTGGGCATGGGCCGTAAAGACGGATTGCAGATCCGGGTGGCGCAGCACACCCATGATGGCGGCTAGAAGCGCCTGCCTTTCGTGCTCCGGCCAGAAGCTTGCCGTGCGCGAAAGATAGCGGCGTGCCGCGTCTTCCTGCGCATTGAGAGGGAAGCTCGGCAACATCTGCAGCATGCGATGGGTCAGGCGGCCCTTCTGCAGCGCGCGGCCTGCCGATGCCTTTTCGCCAAAGAGCGGCGAGACAAACGCGACCTCGCCATCCTCCTCATCGATCGTCACACCGGCGCCGGACGGACTGAGCGGCCGGGGGAGGGGTTTGGACGGCGGCAGCTGGCGCGACAAGGCCTCAGGCAGGCTCTCCTCCCGTCTGTCGGCCATCGTCTCTTCGTGTCTGGCCAGCGGGCGAAGCGGGCCCACCGGTGCCCGCCACTGATGGCCTTCCCAGTCGCCGTCGGGGCCGGAAAAGCGTGCGGGCTTGCACCGATCGCCGTTGCTTGAGAGCGCGCGCGCCACCATGGCCTGCCAGCTTTCGTCGTTCTCCAGCTTGCCGCGATAGCCGCAGATGATCAGGCGGTCGGCAGCCCGTGTCATGCCGACATAGAGCAGGCGCCGATACTCTTCCTCGGCGGCGAGTTTGACCCGCTCGTCATCGGCGGATGTCAGCGCGTTCGAGAGGGTCTTGCCCGGCACCCACGCGGGCACATCGCGACCATCGATCTTCAGGAAGCGGAATTTCGGCACATGCGAGTGGATGAAGGCCTTCGAGCCGCTATCGACCAGAAACACCACCGGCGCCTCCAGCCCCTTGGAGGCATGCACGGTCATGATGCGCACCTCGTCACGGCCGCTGTCCTGCTCACGCTTGATGGTGGGCGATTCCAGCTCCAATGTCGATATGAAGCTCTGCAGGCCGGGCAGCGTCTTGTCCTCATGGTCAAGCGCAAGGCTCAGGAACTCATCGAGAATATCTGCCGCCTCGCTGCCCAGCCGGGCAAGGAAACGCTTGCGGCCGCTATCTGCCCCGAGAATCCGCGCAAAGAAGTCATGCACGCTGAAGCGCCCGGCCATCTCGACCATGCCCTTGAGGCGCGTCACGGTGGGCGCAAACCGGCTGTCGTCTTCCGCCGCCAGCGCCTGCATGTGTTGCCAGACGCTGGTGTTCTCGGGCCTCAGCGCCGCGAGGTGGAAGATATCGTCTTCGACGAGATCGAAGAGCGGGCTTTTCAGCACGGCGGCCAGCGACAGATCATCGTGCGGCTGCAGCACGAAGCGGGCAAGCGCCATCAGGTCCTGGACGGCGATATGATTGGTAAGCTTCAGGCGGTCGGCCCCGGCGACGGGGATTTCGCCGCGTCGTTTCAGGGCGCGTGTCAGCGCGTTGACGAAGGCGTCGCGCTTGCGCACCAGAACCAGAATATCGCCCGGACGGATCGTGCGTTCGTGATCTTTCTCGATGATGGTCTGGCGGCCGACCATCTCGCCGATCACATAGGCCATGCGCGCTGCCAGAATGGCGGAAGGCGCCCGATCGGGCGTTGCGTCAAAGGGGGCTGTCCAGTCGTCCTCCATGTCCGAGACATCGGGCACGACGGTTTCCCAGAGATCCACGGCACCCGCATGGCCGATGCGATTTGACCGGTGAATGACTGGATCTCCGATGGCGCTCAAGCCCCTTGCATTGTCTTCGAGCGCAAATACCTGGTCGACGGCGCTCAGGACATCGGCGGTGGAGCGGAAGGAGAGGGGCAGCCGCACCGGATGGAAGGCCTGGCCGCTCAGGTCCACCCGTTTCTGGGTTTCGAAACGCTCCTGCGCAAACCGTTCCGGCCGCGCCCCCTGGAAAGAATAGATTGACTGCTTTTCGTCGCCGACGGCAAAGATGGTTCGCCGGGTTTCGCGCGCGCTCTGCCCGGAGAAGAAGTCTTCGGCCAGAGATTTGATCACCGCCCATTGCACCGGGCTCGTATCCTGCGCCTCGTCCACCAGAATGTGGTCGATGCCCTGGTCGAGCTTGTAATGCACCCAGGCACCGACCCCATCGCGTGTCAGAAGATCGGCGGTGCGGGCAATCAGGTCCTCGAAGTCCAGAAGACTGCGGCGCCGCTTCAGCTCCTCGTAATCTTCGTTCAGCCGGTCGGCGAGCGTCAGCGCCGCACGCGTCGCCTCGAACATGCGCAGGGTGCGCAGTCGTTCGCGGGTATCGACCACATGCTGGCGCGCTAATGCCACGGCATCACCCAGCTGCGGTGCTGCCGTCAGCATGGCCTTTGCGATCAGCGAGCTGTCTGCCTTGGGTTTGCCGGCCTGCGTCAGGAAGACCTGGTCGAGAAGTTTTGCCCGCGCAAGAGGATCCGCCTCGGCCACGGCCCGTTTCAGCATCAGGCCGGCATCACCCGCCTTTGCACCGCCCTTTGTCTCGGCAAGCTCGAGGTAAAGGTCCAGCAGCGGACCGGAAAGAGCGGGAAGCGGCCAATAGGCCTCGATCAGCGTGGCTTCACTGTCATTCTTGCCGAGGTCAAACGCCTGGCGCAACAGGGCGTCCGGGCCACCATGCTCATCCGCTTCTGCGAGAAAGCGGCGGATCGCGGTGCGGTTCGCGATGATATCGGAGATGAGACCTTCGAGCCCCGTTTCATCACCGAGATCGAGGACATGGGCAAAGGCTGCGGCGAGACCTGAATCGTCTTCCGCCGATGTTGCCGTCAACAGGGAACGGCGCGCTTCGGCGAGAAGCGCCGAGGCCGAGGCATCGTCCAGCACGGAAAAATGCCCGGCGACATTGGCTTCCAGCGGAAACTGGTGCAGCAGCGCCTCGCAGAAGGCATGGATGGTCTGGATCTTCAGGCCGCCCGGCGTTTCAAGCGCCTTGGCAAACAGGCGGCGGGCGTTGGCGAGCTTGAAGGAATCCGGCTCATGACCCTCGATGCCGGCGATCCGCTCGGCCAGTTTCTCGTCCGGCAGAACGGCCCATTCCGCCAGTCGCTGAAACACCCGGTTCGACATCTCCGATGCGGCCGCCTTGGTGTAGGTGAGGCAGAGAATGGCCGACGGGCGGCAACCGGCGAGCAGAAGCCGGATCACCCGCTGGGTCAACACATGGGTTTTCCCCGAGCCGGCATTGGCCGAGACCCAGGCGGAACTGGCCGGATCGGAGGCAAGCGCCTGCTGGCGCGCCGTCCAGGTCAGCCACAGAGCCGGATCATCGCCCAACAGCGTGACGTCCGTCTGCTCATCTCGGCGTTCACTCATCGGCATCGCTTTCTTCGGCGTCGGCGGTGGACCATTCCGCCACGCGTGCCAGATGGTCGTATTCGCCGCCGAAATTGCTTTGCATGACGGGGATCAGCCGCGAAGCAAAGCCGATATCGCCCTCGCGCAGACGGATGACAAAAGTAGTCAATTGCGCGATCGAATCCTCCGCCAGGTCCAGCGCCGATTTCGGCTTGCTGCGGGCGGTTTCGCGCCCGCCCTCGTTGTTGACGGTGTCGCACGTGAAACGTTCGCCGGGGCGAAGGCGCACATAAAGGAGATTGTCCGGTCGAACCGCACCGATGCCCTTGAAGCCACCGGCCTGAAGTGCTGCCGCTTCAAGCGGCAATTGCGGATCAAGCAGCGCCCGGGCCTGTGCGACTGAGGGGCTCAGCCCGGTCTTGTAGTCGATGATATCGGCGGTGCCCGACCCCTTGATGTCGATGCGGTCGGCAATGCCGGTGAGCCTGATCCCCGCCTCCGGGATTTCATAGCCGGCGGGCAGTTCCGTATAGGTGCGGCGGATGTCGGGTGCGCGCTCAGCCTCCCAGCGCAGGAAGGCGCGGGCGACTTCGCGAAAACGCGGGCGCCACACCTGATCGATGTGGATCGGCAGCGCTTCGATGAGAAACTCCTCGTCGATCAGCCGCTCCATCACCTGAAGTGCTTCCGGCGAGCCCGGAACAGGGGCAACCCGCGTGTAGCGCTCGATGATGCGGTGATAGAGCGTGCCGCGCTCGGCAACCCCCGGATCCTCGTTGAACGGCGAAAGGGGATCAAGCTTCAGGATGCGGCGTGCATAGATCGAATAGGGGTCGCGGCGCAGCCGTCCGACTTCGCTGAAGGAATATTTCGTCGGCTGCAGTTCCGGCGGCGCCTTGGGTGCGGGACGCCGTGCCAGCGGCTGGCGTTCGTCGGGACCTGCGCGGTCGAGAAGCTGCGCCCAGTTTCGATAGACATCGCCGCGGCCCCGCAGATCTTTCGCCAGCGTCTCGCCGCAGAGCGCCAGAAGCCGCTGCAGCCAGCGCGAGGCAACGGTCGGAGCGCCGCCCTGGCGCAGCGCGCGCGTGTAGATCATGTGGCGTGTGCCGTTCGCCATCGCAAAGTCATGCGCCAGCTGGCCGATCCGCCGTTCCGGCGGCTCAAGCCCGATATCGGTCTTCATGGTGCGCGACAGGAAGGGATTGTTGACCGACTGGCCCGGCCAGGAGCCTTCGTTCAAGCCGCCGAGAATGAGCGTATCCACCCATTGCAGGCGCGCTTCGAGCGTGCCGAAGATGAAGATGCGCGGATGGCTGAGCGCCCGGGGCTTGACCGCTTCGCTGGTCAGAAGCGCTGCGATGATATCGATCCACTGCGGCCCGTCGGCCTCGATCTGGCCGTCCGTTTCGATGATCTCGGCAAGAAGTGCTGCAAGTCTCTCGCCGGCCTCGCCGGTCCAGAGCGCCCGAAGGTCACCCTCGGGGCCGGCTGCAATGGCCTCCAGAGCCCGGCCGGTCCGTTCCGCCCAATCGGAAAGCGGCAGGCGGGCGGTGAGGCTGCGGCCATCGGCGCGTCTGGCAACGAGGGCAGAGGCGAGCGGTTCGACCGCGACAGCGATGGTTTCGGCAAAGGCCTGGGCTTCCCCGGCAGCCTCCGGCGGCAGCGACAGTCGCCATTGCGGTGCATGTCGGTCGTCCGCCTGTTCGCGCAACCGCCGTTCGAGAAGCGGCGCAAGGTTTGCGATATCGGGTTCGCCCAAGCCGCCGCGCAGGGCCAGAAGTTCCAGCGCTTCGCCAGCGCGCTTGCGCTGATCGGGGCCAAGACCGAAGGCGGCAAGCGGATGCTTGATGAGCGCAGTGATGGCCACGGGATCGCCCGGTCGCAGAATGGCTTCGAGCGTCAGCGCCAGAAGCGTGCCCTGCGGCGTGGCCGACAGCGGCGTGCCGGCGGTGTCGTCGGCAGTGATGCCAAAGCGGGCAAGTTCGGCCGCGACGCGACGGGCAAGCGCGCGGTCGGGCGTGATGAGAGCCGCCAGTGATTCACCGCCATCGGCACCGGGCTTTTCCAGCGCCAGCCGCAGCGCAATCGCAATGGCTGCGGCCTCCTCGCGCTCATTGGCGGTTTCGATGAGGCTGATATCGGCAAAGGCTTCGCTGATTGCTGAAAGCGGGGTTTCCTGACGCCAATGGTTCCAGCGATCGGTGGCCTCTGCGGGTGCAAGCGCCTGCGAGAGAAGCCTTGCCCGAAGCGTCAGGTCATCTGGAGCATGCCCAAGCGGCTCCACATCGTCGCGACGGACATTGAGCTTTTGCAGAAGCCGATGGAGGCCGTATTGCGGATGACTGCGGCCTGAAGGGTCCGGGCGGGTGCCGGGCATCTGCTCGCCCAGCATCTGCCACTGGTCGTCCGGCATGAACAGATCGAGCCCCGGCAGAACAATGGCGCCGTTCGGCAGGTTAGCGATGGCGGCAATCAGATTGGCAGCCGCCGGAACCGAGCCGGTAGAGCCGGCGACGATGACGGGGCCGTCGTGCTGGCGTTCGCCGATGCGGCGCGCCTCGCCATTCAGAATGGCTGCCTTGTGGCGGGCGGGGGAGGAGCGGCGCAGCTCTTCCAGCCGCGCGGGCCAGAAACTGCTGGCGATTTTCAAAAATTCCGCCGTCAGCTGCCACCAGAGCGAATGATCACCGGTATCCAGCCGCTCGAGATCCGACCAGTCGCGTTCTTCGGTTTCGATGGCGTCGATCAATTCGGCAAGCGCCCGGGCAAGCCAGATGGCATCTGCCGGACTTGCGGGCGCGACAAGCGGGGATTCCTGGTGCACGTCGAGAATGGCGCGGGGGAGGGAGTTTCGCCAGACAAGGATCAGGCGGCCAAGCTCCAGCAGCCGGGCGGTGCTGGAGATCGGCATGGCCAGGTCCATCTCCTCGGGCGCCACCAGATCGAAGAAGCCGACATCGTCATCGGTCTCGCCCAAGGGCCGGATGAGCGGCAGGATGGCCGACCGGCCGCCCAGGAGATCGACGAATTCGGAGCGCAGCACGCGCGCGGCGCGGCGCGTCGGCACGTAGATGGTGACCTTGGAGAGAGACAGCGGGTCGTCGGGCGCATAGCGGAAGGAAGGAAGGAGCCGGCCATCGCAAAGGCTTTCCGCCACCGTGCGCAGGAAGGGGACCGCCGCCGGCACCGTCAGGATGCGTTTTTGCCCGCGCGCGCTCATGCTCCGCCCGTTGGCGCTGCATTTTTCAGGAAGGCCTCGGCTTCCTCCAGCCCCTCCGGCGATCCGACCGTGATCCAGTCGCCGTGAAGGTCGATGCCGTAAAGGCGGCTGCGGGCAATCGCCTTGTCGAAAAAGAGGTTCAGGTTGAAGGCATCGTCGGGCGCATCGGCAAAGAAGGTGGTGTCGACGGCAAAGGCGCCGGCATAGACCACCGGATGGGTATCGCCCTCCCGGTAGCGCGTCAGGTGGCCTTGCGCATCCTTATGAAAATCGCGCGTGCCATTGTGGCCAATGGTCCGATCCATCGGCGCACAGAGCATCAGCATGTCCATCGTAGCCGGATCAAAGGCATTGACCAGACGGACGAGGTTGGACGCTTCTCCGGCCGGTTCGTTGACCCAGAAGAGATCGGCATTCATCACCAGGACCGGCCCCGGCGGCAGAAGGGCCAGGCCCTTCACCAGTCCGCCGCCATTGTTCATCAGGCGCTGCCGTTCGTCGGAAACGAGAATATCGAGATCTTTGCGGGCCGCCAGATAGGCTTCCATCTGGTCGGCATGGTGATGGACATTGATGGCAAGGCGCTTGACGCCGCACTCCACCAGAAGATCAAGCACGTAGTCCAGCATCGGGCGCCCGCCCACCGGCACAAGCGGTTTTGGCGTGAGGTCGGTCAAGGGACGAAGGCGGGTGCCGAGCCCTGCGGCCAACACCATGGCGTTCTCGATGATCATCCGGAACCTATGAGTGTCTGAAATCTATTCGAGCTTCTGCCATCCAATCGCGCAAGGGTGCAAGCACCGGATGTTGCAGCGCTGAGGAGAGATAGGCAAGGGTACGCGGCATGTGCTTCATGTATCCGGGCTTGCCATCGCGATCTTTCAGCCGCACCCAGAGACCGGCAAGCTTGCAATTGCGTTGCGCCGCCATGATGGCAAAGGCTTCCCGGAAGGACGCTTCGTCGAAATTGCCGTGCTGGTGGCGAAGCGCAAGGTAATGCTGCAGAAGTTCGTTACCAAGGGCTGGCGAAATGGTGACGCGCGCATCCTGCACAAGCGAGGCCACGTCATAGGCCGTCGGGCCGATCATGGCATCCTGGAAATCGATGAGGCCGACGCGCTGCAGGCCCTGCTCGGCCTCGCGCCAGATCAGGTTGGGCGAATGCATGTCGCGCAGCAGCAAGTGGTGTTCGCTGGTCTTGAGTTTTTCGATCAGGCCATCCCACACCGCGCCATAGCTCAGCCGTTCCGCCTCGCTGACGGTGCCGCCTTTGCGCTGCCACGGCAGATACCAGTCGAGGATCAGCCGTGTCTCGATCTTCATCGCGACGGGATCGAAATCCGGCACCCGGTGCATATGGTGGGGCGTGACCGCAAGGTCCCGCTGCAGCGGGCTTTGATGGAGATGGGCAAGGCAGGCCACGCTCTCGCGGTAGCGCTGCGCAATGGGCGCACCGTCCGCATCCAGCACGCCATCAAATCCCAGATGCTCGATCAGCAGGAGACCGGCTGCATAATCGACTGCCAGGATTTGCGGCGCGGCAAGGCCGAGATGGCGCAGATATTCGGCAATGGCGACGAAGGGATAGGCGTCCTCGGCCAGATGCGCCACCTTCGGATAGGCTTTTCCATCCATCACCGGCGGGCCTTCCGGACGAAGCGGCCAGTCCATCAGGATAGTGAGCTTGCCGTCGCTGTCGGTAATCGTTTCATAGGCGCGCAGCGACGCATCGCCGGTGAGGAAGCGGCGGCGGGCCTCGCCATGGCCGTTGTCCCGCAGGAAGGCGCGGATGGCGAGCACGCGGCGGATGCGATCGAGCGCGGGCTTAGGCCCGTGGATTTCTGCCCGGCGGCTGTCGCCATCATGCACGAGGGTGAGGCGGATACGGCTTCCCGGCAGCTCCGCATCGGCCATTTCGGGCCATTCGACAAGGCAGATACCGTCGTTCAGCGCTTCATCGAAGCCGAGTTCGTCGAGTTCCGACCCGTCGGCCAGCCGGTAGAGATCGAAATGCGCGACAGGAATGCGCAGGTCATAGGCCTGTACCAGGGTGAAGGTCGGGCTCGGCACTTCCAGATCGTCATCGTCTGCCATGGCGCGGAGAAAGGCGCGCGCCAGTGTCGATTTGCCGGCGCCAAGATCGCCGGAGAGCGCCAGGCAATCGCCGGCCTTCAGCGCAAGAGCCAGGTCTTCCCCGAGACGGACCGTGTCCGCCTCGCCTGAAAGCGCAAGCTGGAGAGGGGGTTCGTCGTTCATTCGGCGGCAATGGACCGGGCGTTGATGGCGCTCGGAATACGGCAGGTGACGGTTGTACCTTCGCCCGTGCGGCTGTCGATCTTCACGTCGCCATGATGCAGCGTCACGAAGCTTTCGACAATCGAAAGGCCAAGGCCCGCGCCGCTCTTCTTGCCACCCTTGCCACTGGAGAAGCGGTCAAACACCGTCTTCAGCATGTCTTCGCTCATGCCGGGACCATGGTCGGCGACGGAGAAGAAGAAGTCGGATCCCTTGCGCCAGCTGCTCAGGGTGACCGTCGAGCCTTCCGGGGCAAAATTGGCAGCATTGGTGATCAGCTTGATCAGGATCTGCTTCAGCCGCTGCTGGTCTGCGACGATCGTGCCGAGGTTCTTGGCCGCGATGATTTCCAGCGTCACGGCATTTTCGTACAGTCGGTCGGAGATCTGCATGGCCACGTCGTCCAACAGATCGTCGATGTCCATCTCGGTATAGTTCAGCTCCATGATGCCGGCATCGACTGTTGCCAGATCGAGGATGTCGTTGACGATGGTCAGAAGAACCGCCGAGGAGGTGGAGATGTGGTCGACATACTCCGCCTGGCGTTCGTTGAGCGGCCCGATGCCCGGCGTCTTCAACAGGTCTGTGAAACCGATGATGTTGGTGAGCGGCGAGCGCAGTTCATAGGATACGTGCTGGACGAAATCATTCTTCAGCTCGTCTGCCTTGCGCAGCGCCTCGTTCTTTTCCTTGAGAGCCCGTTCGGCGCGCGCACTGTCGGTCATGTTGACGAAGGTCAGCATGGTCTGGGCATTGGGCAGCGGAATGAGGGCGTAATCGAGCACGATGCCGGAGAATAGCTCGAACGTTCCCTGCAGCGAGGGGCGCTCGTCATCGAAATTGGTCAGCATCTGGCCAAACAGCCGCCAGCCGTCCGGCTTGTCATATTCCATGGCACAGGCCGCTTCGATGGCCTTGATATGGGTGTTCGGCTTGGTCTGCTCGTCCGTAATGCCCCAGATGGCGCGGAAAGCCGGGTTGGACAGGCGGATGCGCCCGTCCGGGCCGAAAACGGCAACCCCTTCGGCCAGATGGTCGATGGTTTCGCCCTGCACCTTGACCAGCGTGTTGTAGCGGGTCTCCAGATCCACCTGCTCGGTGAGGTTCTCAAACACCCAGGTCACGCCGCCCTGCGGATGGGCGGTGGCGATCACCTGCAGCGTCTGTGCATTGGGCAGGTGCCAGCGGTTCGTCTGGGTTTCGAGCGACCGGTAGACGGAGAGCACGCTTTCCTTCCAGTTGCGCCAGTTGAGCTGTTCGGGCAGCTTGTTCTGGCTGCGCAGCCGGTCGAGCAGTTCGTTATGGTCCGGGCGGCTTTCGAGGAAGCCGAGATCGAGATCCCAAAGGCGGGCAAAGGCCTGGTTATAGAACTGCAGGCGCTGGTCGCGATCGAAAATGGCAACGGGCGTTGCGAGGTGATTGAGCGTCTCGGCATGGCTTTTCAGCGTGCGGCTGAGTTCGGCGCGGATCGCATCCGCTTCCGAGACGTCAATCGCCATGCCGGCGGATCCCCCCTTGCCGACCACGTTCACCACGTCGAAAACGCTGCGATTGCCGCGCACCACGGTGGACACCCGCTCATGGAAGGGCGAGGTGGCGGTTGCCGTGGCGCGGATCTTTTCGCGCGCGATGGTGCCGAGAAATTCGCGGCCCTCCTCAAGAGCCTGCTCCGGGTTCGAGGCTTCCACAGCCTCGCCATAGGCATGATTGACCCAGGTGAGATTGCCGTCGTGATCGCGGTGCCAGACCGGCTGCTCCAGCGCATCGAGAAGCGACTGGAACAGGCCCATGGAGGTGACAAGGCGCTCCCGCTCGATCTTCAACTCGGCAAGTTCGGCGCGGAGATTATTGAGCGCAATGAAGCGGATGAAGGCCTTTCCGCCGGAGACGCGACCCTGCACTTCCAGAATCTCATCGCGCTGCGTTTCCACCACCATTTCGAAACTGCGGGCATGGCCGCGCAGCAATTCGATGGCGCGCTCAAGCTCTGCGGCCGAATGAGGCCGCATCCACTTGCCGAAGGCTAAGAATTCGCGGTCTTCCTGCGGCGCGCCGGTTTCCGCCGGCAGCTGTCCTAAGAATTCCGGGCGCGAAGGACCTGCTTCCCAGATGACGATCCGGCGGTTCTTGTCGGCAATCAGCGCCTCGTATTTCGAGATACGCTGGTTGGCCTCCGACAGCGCGCTGCGCATGTCCTCGCTCTCGGCCTCCAGATTGCCGCGCTGGCGCACCAGCCAGATGGTGGAAAGAAGGGCAGCTGCAATCGCACCGATGGCCAGCGACGAAAAGATCACCTCGGAGGAGGTGAACAGCCGCGTGGCGCCATAGGCTGCGTCCTGTGCGAGAGCCGCCCCGGCAAAGCCGGACAGCGCCGTGCCCGCAAGGGCCGTCCGCACCAGAGGGTACAGCCGGTTGAAGCGAAAGCGCCCGGCTTTCGCCAGGCCCTCAGCCTTCAGAATCTGTGTGGATGCCGGTGCCTCGTCGCAACCAGCATCCTTTGGAGCCCCCGCAAGAGGAGCTTTGAAATGTACCGCCATTCGGGTCTGTCTCCGTCCCATGTGCCGCATCGCCGACAAGACATCCCAGTCCGCGCGACACGAAACAGGCGCGCGAATCAAGTCTCACAACAATATCTGCTTCAGGAATCCGGGCAAAGGGTGGCGGCAAAAAAAGAAGCCGCGCATTTGTCAAGTGCGCGGCTACCATATCTTGTGGATATTTTAGTGAGAATTAGTACCTGTAGTGGTCTGCCTTGAACGGGCCCTGCTGGGAGACGCCGATATAGGCCGCCTGCTCGCTGGAGAGCTCGGTCAGCTTCACCCCGAGCTTTGCCAGATGCAGGCGCGCGACCTTCTCATCGAGGTGCTTGGGCAGGATGTAGACGCCCGGCTTGTATTCGCCAGGCTTGGTGAACAGCTCGATCTGGCCGAGCACCTGGTTGGTAAACGAGGCCGACATGACGAACGACGGATGGCCGGTGGCATTGCCGAGGTTCAGCAGGCGGCCTTCCGAAAGGATGATCATGCGGTTGCCCTTCGGGAACTCGATCATGTCCACCTGCGGCTTGATGTTCGTCCACTTGAGGTTCTTCAGCGCGGCAACCTGGATCTCGTTGTCGAAGTGGCCGATATTGCCGACGATCGCCATGTCCTTCATCTCGCGCATATGCTCGATGCGGATGACGTCCTTGTTGCCGGTGGTGGTGATGAAGATATCGGCAGACGAGACGACGTCTTCGAGCTGCACGACTTCAAAACCGTCCATGGCGGCCTGCAGGGCGCAGATCGGATCGACTTCCGTCACCTTGACGCGGGCGCCGGCGCCGGCCAGCGAAGCGGCCGAACCCTTGCCCACGTCGCCGTAACCGCACACGACTGCAACCTTGCCGGCCATCATCACGTCGGTGGCGCGACGGATGCCGTCGACCAGCGATTCCTTGCAGCCGTACTTGTTGTCGAACTTCGACTTGGTGACGCTGTCGTTGACGTTGATGGCCGGGAAGGGCAGCAGGCCCTTCTTGGCAAGCTCATACAGGCGATGAACGCCCGTGGTGGTTTCTTCGGTAACGCCCTTGATCGCGTCGCGCTGCTTGGTGAACCAGCCCGGCGAAGCCTTCAGGCGCTTCTTGATCTGCGCGAACAGAATTTCTTCCTCTTCCGAACCCGGAACAGACAGAACATCCTCGCCCGCTTCAGCGCGTGCGCCGAGCAGGATGTACATAGTGGCATCGCCGCCATCGTCGAGGATCATGTTGGAGACGCCACCATCGGTCCACTGGAAGATCTTGTCGGTGTATTCCCAATACTCGGTCAGCGTCTCGCCCTTGACGGCAAAGACCGGAATGCCGGCGGCGGCAATGGCGGCGGCGGCATGATCCTGGGTCGAGAAGATGTTGCAGGAGGCCCAGCGCACATCGGCACCCAGAACCTTCAGGGTCTCGATCAGCACGGCGGTCTGGATCGTCATGTGCAACGAACCGGAGATGCGCGCGCCCTTGAGCGGCTTGGTGGTGCCGAATTCCTCGCGGCAGGACATCAGTCCCGGCATTTCGGTTTCAGCAATGTCGAGTTCCTTGCGCCCGTAATCGGCAAGCGCGATGTCGGCGACAATGTAATCTTTCTCAATGCTCATGGTGGCTCTCCAGCTTTGCAGGGGGCTACCGCTCATCGGCAAGCAGCAACACGGATGCCGTTGCACGGCAGGCAACGACGCTGCCTGCCGTGTAGCAGGCTTCCTCAAAACTAGCAATAATGATATAAAGAAGTCTTTATATGATTGTTACATCTCTTCGCCAAATCGATCGGCGATCAGCTGGGTGAGTGCCTCAAGGGCCGCCTCGGCATCGGTGCCGGTCACGCTCACTTCGATGGAGCAGCCCGGGCTTGCGGCGAGCATCATCAGGCCCATGATGGATGTGCCACCCACCGTCATGCCATCCTTGGAGACGCTGACCTCCGCATCAAAGCCGGTGACCAGCTGGACGAACTTTGCCGAGGCGCGGGCATGCAGGCCGCGCTTGTTGATGATCAGCAGTTCGCGTGAGAGAGGTTGCATCGATCCGCTCATTTGCCGCTCAGAACCCGGCTGGCGACGTTGATATACTTGCGGCCCGCATCGGCGGCTTCGGCGAGCGCCTTTGCCATGTCATTATCGGCCCGCACGCCGGCGAGCTTGATCAGCATCGGTAGGTTCACGCCCGCAATCACTTCGGTCTTGCCGCTGTTCATGACGGAGATCGACAGGTTGGAGGGCGTGCCGCCGAACATGTCGGTAAGGATGATGACGCCGTTGCCGCTATCGACCCCGCCAACCGCATCCACGATATCCTGTCGCCGCTGGTCCATATCGTCCTCTGGACCGATACAGACAGTCTCGATGTTTTTCTGAGGGCCTACGACATGCTCGAGGGCATGACGAAATTCCTCAGCCAGCTTGCCATGGGTGACAAGCACCAGTCCTATCATATTGAAATCACCCCCCAGTAGATGGATACGCGCGGTCGCTTTTTGCACTGCAACAGGACCAGTGGCGGTGGGAAGCCATCTTGTCCATGTAAAGTCGAAGTGCAAGCTAAAAATCGTCGAATGGCATGCATCAAAACGGATGCTCTCCTCGAAATTCCGGTCGAAGGGCGGCGATGATGGCCAGTGGATCGCGTGTGCCCTGCAGCAATCGGATCAGCGGTAGGCTTCCTGCGGTTCCAAGATCAAGCCTTTCATCGTCGGGCGGCAGGCGTTGTGCTTTGTCCTCTTCCTCGACACGGACGGCAAGATGAAGGACAGCTTTGCCGATACTGGCGATGCTTGCAATGCCGCTGCCGCGGATCTCGATCAGGCCGGCAATGGAGGGCGGGCGTTGCGCAATCACGACAGTGTCCCGAGCCTCGATGAAAACCTGATCGTCGGCAATGAGGGCTGCGAAAGACCCGGTGCGGCGCGCCTCTTTGAGACAGGCAAAGGCTAAGGTCGACTTGCCGATGCCGGAAGGGCCGCAAAACACGATCCCCCGGGTTCCAAGCACGACGGCCGTGCCATGAAGGTTGATCCTGCCTTGGCTCACGCAGCCTCCCCGGCTGGAAGCGACAGGGTGAAGCGGGCGCCGGTCACGGCTTTCCCGTCGGACAGATTTTCAGCTTTCAGCGTGCCGCCATGCGCTTCGGCAATCTGGCGGCTGATCGACAGGCCAAGGCCGGAATTCTGGCCGAAACTCTCGCCCTCCGGACGGTCGGTGTAGAATCGCTCAAAGATCCGGTCGATATCCTCGGCGCGGATGCCGGGGCCGTTATCGTCCACCTGCACCACGCAATTGTCGCGGTTCTTGAACAGCTTCACCGTGATGCGCCCTCCCTGGTCGGGCACGAAGGAACGGGCGTTTTCGATCAGGTTGGTGATGATCTGGCCAAGCCGTAGATCATGGCCATGGACGCGGTAGCTGGTCTTGACGCCGGGCTTGTGATCCACCGACAGCTCGATCTCGACCGGCTTGCGGCCGGTGCGGATCTGGCGCGAAATCTCGACGAGATTGCTTGCCAGCATTTCCATGTCGACCGGTGCCGCATCGGAGCGGGCGAGTTCGGCATCCAGCCGCGACGCGTCGGAAATATCGGTGATCAACCGGTCGAGACGGCGCACGTCATGCAAAATGATGGCGGTGAGGCGCTGCTTGGAATCCTCGTTCTTCGCGAGCGGCAGAGTTTCTACCGCGCTTCGCAGCGAGGTGAGGGGGTTTTTCAGCTCGTGGCTCACATCGGCTGCGAAGCTTTCGATGGCGTCGATGCGGTCGTAGAGCGCGTTCGTCATGTCACGCAATGCAATCGAAAGATTGCCGATTTCGTCCTGCCGTGCCGAAAAGTCTGGAATTTCCTCGCGCTGCTTGACCCCTCGGCGCACCCGGATGGCCGCAGCCGAAAGCCGGCGCAGCGGATTGGCGATGGTGGAGGAGAGCAAGAGCGACAGAAGAATGTTGACGAGGGTCGCCACGCCGAAGACGCGCATGATCGCCAGACGTTCCGCATGGACGATATTGTCGATGTCGCCCGCCTGGGTCGACAGCAGCAGGACGCCGAGCACAGCGCGGAACCGCTGCACGGGAACGGCGACCGAAACGATGAGCTCGCCCTTGTCGGTCACACGCACCACGGCACCGCGTACGCCTGTCAGCGCATTCATCACCTCCGGATAGATCGAGCCGTCGCCGCCGGGCGCTTCCTTATAGGCCGGCAGGTTGCCCGGCTGCAGGATGCGGTTGATGATGCTGGCAAACCATTCGTTCCAGGTGGTGGTCTCGTTTTCGACCGGCGGCAGGTCATAGCGCAGCACCTGGCCGCGGGAATAGAGATGGCGCGAATCCAGCAGAAGATTGGCGTCTGCATCGAAAAGCCGGGCGCGTGTGCGGGTCGGCGAAATCAGCCGGCGCAGCACCGGCGCCACCCGCTCGGGATTGATTGGAAAGCCGAGATCCTCGTCATTCGGCACCGGCGTGATGCTCTGGCCGGCTTGCAGTTCCAGAAGCTTGCCGGGATCGATGGTGATCGAATTGGTATCGACCGAGGCGGAGGCCGAGATCGCGCCGGCGATGATTTCGCCCTGCGTCAGGAGGCTTTCGACGCGCGCATCGATGAGACCTTCGCGGAACTGGTTGAGATAGAGAATGCCCGCGACCAGCACCACGGTGGCTGCAATGTTGAAGAACAGGATGCGGCGCGTCAGGCTGGAAAACACCGCATTGCCGAAAATGCGGCGAATGAGCGTGAAGGGATGCGACCATAGCCGTCGGGCGGGGCGGGAGGCTTTCACCTCCGTCCCGTCAGTCTCGGCGGAATGAATTGTCTGGTCGGCCACGCCATTCCCTTTCACGCGACCGCCGGCCGTCCGGGCGGTCGATGTGCGTGCGCAATGTTTGCGGCGTCAGGCCGCTTCGCGGAACCTGTAGCCAACGCCGTAGAGCGTTTCGATCATATCGAAATCGCCGTCAACCATTTTGAACTTCTTGCGAAGGCGCTTGATGTGGCTGTCGATGGTGCGATCATCCACATAGACCTGCTCGTCATAGGCGGCATCCATCAGGGCGTCGCGGCTTTTCACCACGCCCGGGCGCTGCGCCAGCGAATGCAGAATGAGGAATTCCGTCACCGTCAGCGTGACCGGCTCGCCCTTCCAGGTGCAGGTATGGCGCTCCTGGTCCATGGCAAGCTGTCCGCGCTCCAGCGTGCGGGCCGCCTGATCGGCAATGGCTTTTGGCGTGCCGGGCGCTGCCTGACCTTCACGGCTAGTGGCGCGGCGCAGGATCGCCTTGACGCGCTCGACGAGAAGACGCTGCGAAAACGGCTTGGTGATGAAATCGTCGGCACCCATTTTCAGGCCGAACAGCTCATCGATTTCCTCATCCTTGGAGGTGAGGAAAATCACCGGCATGTCCGATTTCTGGCGAAGCCGGCGCAGCAGCTCCATGCCATCCATGCGCGGCATCTTGATGTCGAAGATCGCCAGTTGCGGCGGGCGCGCAAGCAGTCCGTCGAGTGCAGACGCTCCGTCCGTATAGGTCTCGACGCGATATCCTTCCGCTTCCAGTGCAATGGACACTGACGTTAGAATATTGCGATCGTCGTCCACCAACGCGACTGTCTGCATTCTGTCTATCTCCGCCATTCTCAACGCATCTCCTGGATTGTGGCCCAGCCGGACGACTGCCCGGGTTTGCGTGTCTTGGGGATAAAGGTGGAACAAATTGTGGCAAAGATAAAGGGCCGTCTATTTTGGCGCGGCACTTGCGGGCCCGGAAGGCGGTGTCGGAATCGGGAGAATTGTTCTTCTCAAACCGATTTAAACAGAACGAAAAGTTTTTAAATCGATTAAATAATTGATTTTATTGGCCTAATTCCATTTTCTCTCTTGCTCTTTTAAAAATCGCTGGTTAGCGTTCCCTCATTACCAACGTCAGCTGAAGGGAAGCGCGACATGGAGGCACTCGGTGTTCACAATCCGTCGAATGGCATTGCAGCCATCGGTCTTGGCGGTGCGGCGCGCGTCAACTACAATCTGAACGAGAGCGAGCTGTATGAGGCGGCCCTGCGTGCGGGTGAGGCGGAGCTGACGATCGACGGCGCGCTGCGGGCCGTTACCGGCCAGCACACGGGCCGTTCGCCGAAGGACAAATTTGTCGTTCGCGATGAACACACCGATCCGAAAATCTGGTGGGACAACAACAAGCCGATGTCGCCGGAGCATTTCGAGATCCTGCGCCAGGACATGCTGGCGCATGCGGCCGGCCGCACACTCTATGTGCAAGACCTGATCGGCGGCGCCGATGCCGACAATGCACTGCCGACCCGCATGGTGACCGAGCTTGCCTGGCATGCGCTGTTCATCCGCAACCTGCTGATTCGCCCGGATCGTGCGACGCTTACCTCCTTCCAGCAGAAGCTGACGATCATCAACCTGCCGAGCTTCCGCGCCGATCCGGCCCGCCATGGCTGCCGCACGGAAACGGTGATTGCCTGCGACCTGACGAACGGTCTGGTGCTGATCGGCGGCACGTCCTATGCCGGCGAGAACAAGAAATCGGTCTTCACGGTTCTCAACTACCTGCTGCCCGAAAAGGGCGTCATGCCCATGCACTGCTCGGCTAATGTCGGCCCGGACGGTGATTCGGCGGTGTTCTTCGGCCTGTCGGGCACCGGCAAGACGACGCTGTCTGCCGATCCGAACCGCACGCTGATCGGCGATGACGAACATGGCTGGGGCGAAAACGGCATCTTCAACTTCGAAGGCGGCTGCTATGCCAAGGCGATCCGCCTGTCGGCAGAGGCCGAACCGGAAATCTATGCGGCCACGCGCCGTTTCGGCACCGTGCTCGAAAACGTGGTGATGGACGAAAACCGGGTGCCGGATTTCGACGATACCTCGCTCACGGAAAATACCCGCAGCGCCTATCCGCTGCACTTCATCCCGAACGCCTCGGCCACCGGACTTGCGCCGCATCCGAAGACGATCATCATGCTGACGGCCGATGCGTTCGGCGTGATGCCGCCGATTGCCCGGCTGACACCGGAACAGGCCATGTACCACTTCCTTTCCGGCTACACCGCCAAGGTTGCCGGCACGGAAAAGGGCGTGACCGAACCGGAAGCGACCTTCTCGACCTGCTTCGGCGCTCCCTTCATGCCGCGCCACCCGACGGAATACGGCAATCTGCTGCGCGATCTGATTGCCAAGCATGAGGTCGATTGCTGGCTGGTCAACACCGGCTGGACCGGTGGCGCTTACGGCATTGGCCGGCGCATGCCGATCAAGGCGACGCGCGCGCTTCTGACGGCGGCGCTCACCGGCGAGTTGAAGAAGGTCGAGTTCCGTACCGACGAGAACTTTGGCTTTGCCGTTCCGGTTGCCGTTCCGGACGTCGATACCACCATCCTCGACCCGCGCTCCACCTGGGCCGATGGCGCCGCCTACGACGCCCAGGCGACCAAGCTCGTCAACATGTTCATTACGAACTTCACCAAGTTCGAGAACCACGTGGACAGCAAGGTGCGCGATGCAGCGCCGGGCGTGCTTGCCGCCGCCCAGTGAGGATTCACGTGGAACAATGAGCACCGCCGGTCCTTCAGGGGCCGGCGGTTTTCTTTTTGCGGGTTTTGTGAAATAGAGGGCGCCGGAGAAGAACCATGGCCAGCGATCCCCTTGTCATCAACAACCGCATCACCATCGCCGGATGGGAGCTGACGGAACAGTTCGTTCTCGCGGGCGGTCCCGGCGGGCAGAATGTCAACAAGGTCTCCACCGCCGTCCAGCTGTTCTTCAACCTGATGGGCTCGCCGGCGCTGAGTGACCGGGTGAAGGCCAATGCCGCGCAACTGGCCGGTCGCAGGCTTTCCAAGGAAGGCATTCTGCTGATCGAGGCCAACCGGTTTCGAAGCCAGGACCGCAACCGGGAAGACGCGCGCGAACGGCTGAAGGAACTGCTGCTCGACGCGGCCAAGCCGCCACCGCCGCCACGTCGCAAGACCAAGCCCACCAAGGGCTCGATTGAACGGCGGCTGAAGGAAAAGTCCGGACGCTCGGAAGTCAAGAAGATGCGGGGCCGCCCCGGCGGCGATTGAGGGGGCACGGCATGGCAACGCTTCTCAATGGTATCCGGCATCTGCCGGAATTTCTTGATCGCGAGGCCCAGGTCCGGCTTGTCGAGACCGTGCGGGCCATCGTGGTGCAGGCCCCCCTTTATGTGCCCGTCCTGCCGCGGACGGGAAAAACCATGTCGGTGCGCATGACCAATTGCGGATCGCTCGGCTGGGTCACCGACAAGGAACGCGGCTATCGCTATCAGCCGCATCATCCTGCAACGGGAGAGCCTTGGCCTGCCATTCCGGATGAACTTCTCGCGATCTGGGAGAGGCTTGCCGGCTATCCGAAGCCGCCGGAAGCCTGCCTCATCAATTTTTACGCGGATGATGCCCGCATGAGCCTGCACCAGGACCGTGACGAAGAGGCGCTGGATGCGCCCGTCCTGTCACTGTCGCTCGGCAATAGCTGCCTGTTTCGGGTCGGCGGGCTGGAGCGCACGGACAAGACTGGCTCTTTCCGGCTGCAAAGCGGTGACGCTGTCGTGCTGGGCGGGGAGGGGCGGCTGGCTTTTCACGGCGTCGACCGGATTTTTCCCGGCACCTCGACGCTTCTGAAGAATGGCGGCCGCATCAATCTGACGCTGCGCCGGGTCAATCGCTGACGATGGATTTTCATCGCCAGCGATAGATAGCCTACAGTTTACGCAGCGCCACCGTCTCGATGAAGTGGTTGCTGCCTTTGCGCAGGATGAGATCGGCCCGCGGGCGCGTCGGCAGGATGTTCTGGCGCAGGTTCTTCAGGTTGATATTGCTCCAAAGCCCTTCAGCGATCGCGAGTGCCGCCGCCTCATCGATGGTCGCATAGCGGTTGAAGAAAGAATTGGGGTCGCGGAATGCCGTTTCCCGCAGGCGCATGAAGCGCTCCACATACCAGTTGTGGATCTGGCCCTCGTCCGCGTCGATGTAGATCGAGAAATCGAAGAAATCCGAAACGATCGGCACGATGGTGCCATCGACGGGCAGCGTGCGCGATTGCAGCACGTTGATACCCTCGAAGATGAGGATATCCGGCCGATCGACGATCGTATGCTCGTCCGGCAGAACGTCATAAGTCAGGTGCGAATAGCGCGGCGCCATGACATTCGGCTTCCCGGCCTTGATGGCCGACAGAAAGCGCAAGAGCGCGCCGATGTCGTAGCTTTCCGGAAACCCCTTGCGCTCCATCAGGTTTTCCCGGCGAAGGACCGCATTGGGGTAGAGAAACCCGTCGGTGGTGACGAGGTCGACCTTGGGACTTGAGGGCCAGCGCGCCAGAAGCTCCTTCAGGATACGGGCCGTGGTGGATTTGCCGACCGCAACCGAACCGGCAATGCCGATGACGAAGGGCGTCTTGACCTGGTCCGAAAGGCTCAGGAACCGGTTGCGCTGCTGGAACAGCAGTTGCGAGGCTTCCACATGGGCCGACAGAAGGCGCGACAGCGACAGATAGATGCGCCGCACCTCATCCAGATCGATCGGATCATCCAGCGAGCGCAGGCGCTTCACTTCGTAGGCTGTCAGGGTGAGCGGCGTATCGGCCCGAAAATGCGACCATTCCTCCGAGGTAAACAGGAAGAACGGTGAATAATTGCTGGCAGCAGACGGCTTTGGCGGAATATCGGGTTCAACGCTTTGGCTGGCGATCGTCATGGGGATTGTCGGCTCGCCTTTTCCTGAAGGCCCGACTGGGCCGTGCGGCGTTGAAGTTCGTCCAGCACATCCTGCAACGGAATACCGGCAATCTTCAATACGACCATCAGATGATAAAGCAGGTCCGCCGATTCGGCGGTCAGGTTCTGCCTATCGTTGAGGATGGCGGCGATCACGGTTTCCACCGCCTCTTCGCCCAGCTTCTTGGCGGCCTTTTCCTGGCCCGCGGACACAAGCTTTGCCGTCCAGGAGCTTTGCGGGTCGGCCTTGGCGCGCTCGGAGACAATCGCCTCCAGATCGGTGAGGGAAAACTGTGTCATCGTGTCTCCTCAGTCGAGCCGCATCGCAATGCCATGGTCAGCCATGTAGCGCTTGGCCTGACCGATGGAATAGGTGCCGAAGTGGAAGATGGAGGCGGCAAGCACCGCCGTCGCATGGCCATCGCGCACGCCGGCCACCAGATCATCCAGCGAGCCGACGCCGCCAGACGCGATAACCGGCACGCGAACCGCATCGGCAATCGCCCGCGTCAGTTCCAGATCATAACCGACCTTGGTGCCATCGCGGTCCATCGACGTCACCAGCAGTTCGCCGGCACCCAGTTCCACCATGCGGGCGGCAAATTCCACCGCATCGATACCCGTCGCATTGCGTCCGCCGTGGGTGTAGATTTCCCAGGCGCTCTGATTGTCCGAGCCGACGCCCTGGCTTCTGCGCCGCTTGGCATCGATCGAGACGACGATGCACTGGTTGCCGAATTTGTCGGCGGCTTCCGCCACGAAATCCGGATTGTTGACCGCCGCCGAATTGATCGACACCTTGTCGGCCCCGGCAAGCAGCAGTTTTCGGATATCGGAAACGGCGCGCACGCCACCGCCGACCGTCAGCGGCATGAAGCAGTGCTCTGCCGTCTCAGCCACCACCTCGAAGATGGTATCGCGATTGTCAGAGGATGCGGTGATGTCGAGGAAGCAAAGCTCGTCGGCGCCGGCCGCATCATAGGCCTTGGCCGCCTCCACCGGATCGCCGGCATCGATGAGGTCAACGAAGTTGACGCCCTTGACCACGCGGCCGTCCTTGACGTCCAGGCAGGGAATGACACGGGCTTTAAGGGTCATGCACGGCCTCCCTTGGCAGCGCGAATAAGCGCCAGTGCTTCTGCTGGATCGATGCGGCCATCGTAGAGCGCGCGGCCGGAAATGGCGCCTTCGAGATTTTTCGCATCGGGTTCCAGCATGCGGCGGATGTCGTCGATGGAGGCAAGGCCACCGGAGGCAATCACCGGGATCGAGGTGCTGTTGGCAAGTTCCAGCGTGGATGACCAGTTGATGCCGGCCAGAATGCCGTCGCGGTCGATATCGGTGTAGATAATGGCGGCAACGCCGGCGCCCTCGAATTTTTGCGCCAGCTCCACGATGCCGAGTTCGGAGGCTTCCGCCCAGCCTTCGACCGCCACCTTGCCGCCCTTGGCATCGATGCCGACGGCGATCTGGCCGGGGAATTTTTTGCAGGCCTCGATGACCAGCGCCGGATCGCGCACGGCAACGGTGCCGAGGATGACGCGGGCCAGACCGCGTGAAAGCCAGGCCTCGATATGATCGAGTGTGCGGATACCGCCGCCGAGCTGAACCGGGTTCCTCGTCGCCTTCAAGATGGCATCGATGGCAAAACCATTGCGGCTTTCGCCGGCAAAGGCGCCGTCGAGATCCACCACATGCAGCCACTCGAATCCCTGGTCTTCGAAGGCTTTCGCCTGGGCGGCGGGATCAGGATTGTAGACGGTCGCCTGGTCCATGTCGCCAAGCTTCAGGCGAACGCACTGGCCGTCTTTCAGGTCGATGGCGGGAAAGAGGATCATGTCAGGGCTTCCAGCGCAGGAAATTGGAGATGAGGGCAAGGCCGAGCGTCTGGCTTTTTTCCGGATGGAATTGCGCGCCTGCCGTATTCTCATGGGCAACGAAAGCCGTGACAGGCCCGCCGTAATCGGTGGTCGCGACGATGTCATCGGGGTTTTCCGCCGCCAGATGATAGGAATGAACGAAATAGGCGTGCAACCCGTCGGGGCCGGTCGGGATGCCCTCGAAGAGGGCGTGCGGGCGGTTGAGCGTCAGCGTGTTCCAGCCGATCTGCGGGATCTTGAGGGAGGGATCGGACGGCGTCATCTCCTTTACGTCGCCGCGGATCCAGTCGAACCCTTGCGTCACGTCCTTTTCAAGCCCGCGCGAGGACATCAGCTGCATGCCGACGCAGATGCCGAGGAAGGGTCGAGCTCTGGTCTTGACGGCCTCGAGCAGCGCCTCCTCCATTCCCTGAACTGTGCTAAGGCCGCGACGGCAATCGGCATAGGCGCCAACACCGGGCAGGACGATACGGTCGGCGACTGCGACCACGTCCGGGCTGTCGGTCAGCTCGATCGTCGCATCAAGGCCGGCCTCCCGCGCAGCACGCTCGAAGGCTTTGGTGGCCGATCGAAGATTGCCCGATCCATAGTCGATGATTGCAACGCGCATCAGCGTCCTTTCCCCATGTCGAAAAGCCCGAGCGCCGGGCCGCCATAGGCGGGCCCTTCCTTGCGCGGGGAGATTTTGGTCCAGTCGGCGGCCGGAACGGCAAAAGGCTCCGGTGCCGGAAGAGTCTCGAAGAACATGGCTTCGGCTGTGACAAGATCCGGCGCCAGCAGCACCGCCTCTTCCTGCCAGCCGCGCCGCACCAGGTTCCGTGCCTGCATATGGCGTGCCTCAAGCCCGATCAAAAGGGAAAGCGCCAGACTGGACAGAGTTCCGGCCCAGAAAAGACCCGGCTGGTCGGCAAGCCAGCCGGCGAGACCCTGCGCGGCAAGGGCGGCAAGGCCGCTCCACCAGCAGCGATGCATGAGGAGCCAAGGGCCGGGAAACAGGAAGGCCAGCACGGCAAACCGATCTGCGATGAAGCGCGTGGTGCGATGATCGCGCAGAGGACCGCCCGGTGGCGTCAGGATGATATAGCGTTTCAAAGGTCCTCCTGACGGACGTCAGACCAGCGTGCCCTTGGTGGATGGCACCCGTCCCGCCTGGCGCGGATCGATTTCGGTCGCCTGGCGCAACACCCGCGCCACGGCCTTGAAGCAGGTTTCGGCGATGTGGTGGTTGTTGGCGCCGTAATGGTTCATCACATGCAGCGTGATACCGGCATTCTGGGCAAGGGCCTGGAAGAATTCACGCACCAGTTCGGTATCGAATGTGCCGATCTTCGGCGCGCTGAAGGTGACGTTCCAGACAAGGAAGGGCCGGCCGGACAGGTCGACGGCCGCCTTGGTCATGGTTTCGTCCATGGCAAGGTCGATCGAGGCATAGCGGGTGATGCCCCGCCGGTCGCCGAGCGCCTTGGAAATCGCCTGGCCGATGGCAATGCCGGTATCTTCCACCGAATGGTGGTCATCGATGTACAGGTCGCCGCTGCAATCGATGTCCATGTCGATCAGCGAATGGCGCGACAGCTGGTCGAGCATGTGGTCGAAAAAGCCGATGCCGGTCTTGATGGACGATTTGCCGGTGCCGTCGAGATCGACGGTCACGGAGATGGCGGTCTCGTTGGTCTTGCGCGAGATGGTGGCGCGGCGTTCGGTCATTATAGTCACCGGATCTGTCAGGCTTTTCATCGTTTGGCCTCATTATCAGCCGCAAAGCTGCGGTGCAAACGAATAGAGGGCAGGTGTGTTGCCTGGTCGTCGGTCCGATTTGCAATCGCCGCTCCACCACTTACATGTGAGCCAACAGCCGGAATGGACCGGCGACAGGAAGCCCGGGTGACGGGCACAGGTGAAACATATGACGACAATCATTACCGTGCGGAAAGGCGGAAAGGTCATCATGGCCGGCGATGGCCAGGTCAGCCTCGGCCAGACCGTGATGAAGGGCAATGCGCGCAAGGTGCGCCGCATCGGCAAGGGCGAAGTGATCGCAGGCTTTGCCGGCGCCACCGCCGATGCGTTTACGCTGCTCGACCGGCTGGAAAAGAAGCTGGAACAGTATCCCGGCCAGCTGATGCGGGCCGCCGTCGAGCTTGCCAAGGACTGGCGGACCGACAAGTACCTGCGCAATCTCGAAGCCATGATGCTGGTGGCCGACAAGACGGTGACGCTGGCCGTGACCGGCAATGGCGATGTGCTGGAACCCGAACACGGCACGATCGCCATCGGTTCGGGCGGCAATTTCGCCTATGCGGCGGCGCGCGCCATGATGGATTCGGACAAGGATGCCGAACAGATTGCCCGCACCGCGCTCGATATCGCTGCCGATATCTGCGTCTATACCAACCACAATCTGGTGGTCGAATCGCTGGACGCCGCGTGAGCGTCCGGCACTCCCGCTAACGAATGCTGATCATGGGTCCCTGCGGCCGGGCTGAACGACGAAGCCGGCCGGGCAGGGATGCCGCAAGAGGAAGATATGACCACATTTTCTCCCCGCGAAATCGTCTCGGAGCTGGACCGCTACATCATCGGCCAGCATGAGGCCAAACGTGCCGTTGCCATTGCGCTCAGAAACCGCTGGCGCCGCCAGCAGCTCGACGAGAGCCTGCGCGACGAGGTGATGCCGAAGAACATCCTGATGATCGGGCCGACCGGCGTCGGCAAGACCGAGATTTCCCGCCGCCTCGCCAAGCTGGCTGGTGCCCCCTTCATCAAGGTGGAAGCCACCAAGTTCACCGAGGTCGGTTATGTCGGCCGCGATGTCGAGCAGATCATCCGCGATCTGGTCGAGATCGGCATCGGACTGGTGCGCGACAAGAAGCGCGCGGAAGTTCAGGCCAAGGCGCATCAGAGCGCCGAAGAGCGCGTGCTCGATGCGCTGGTCGGCACGACGGCCTCGCCTGCCACACGCGAAACCTTCCGCAAAAAGCTGCGCGCCGGCGAACTGGACGACAAGGAAATCGAAATCGAGGTGGCTGATACCGGGTCTGGAATGCCCGGCTTTGAGGTGCCCGGCATGCCCGGCGCCAATATCGGCGTGCTCAACCTGTCGGAAATGTTCGGAAAGGCCATGGGCGGCCGCACCAAGAAGGTGCGCACCACCGTGCAGAAGTCCTATGGAGACCTCATCCGTGACGAGAGCGACAAGCTGATCGACAACGAGGTCATCCAGCGTGAAGCGGTGCGCTCGGTCGAAAACGATGGCATCGTCTTCCTGGACGAGATCGACAAGATCGCTGCCCGCGATGGCGGCATGGGGGCGGGCGTCTCGCGCGAAGGCGTGCAGCGCGACCTGCTGCCGCTGGTCGAGGGCACGACCGTGTCGACGAAATATGGACCGGTGAAGACCGACCATATCCTGTTCATTGCCTCGGGCGCCTTCCACGTCTCCAAGCCGTCCGATCTCCTGCCCGAACTTCAGGGTCGCCTGCCGATCCGGGTGGAGCTGAAGGCTCTGACCAAGGAAGATTTCCGCCGGATTCTGAAGGAAACCGAGGCAAGCCTCATCCGCCAGTACCGGGCGCTGATGGAGACCGAGCAGCTGTCGCTGGATTTCACCGAGGATGCCATCGATGCGCTGGCCGACGTCGCCGTCCATCTCAACGCGTCGGTCGAGAATATCGGCGCGCGCCGTCTGCAGACGGTGATGGAACGAGTGCTGGACGAGATCTCGTTCAACGCGCCGGATCGTCCAGGCTCGGCCGTGACCATTGATTCGGGCTATGTGAAGCAGCATGTCGGCGATATCGCTGCCGATACGGATCTGTCGCGCTACATCCTGTAAAGCGTGGCAAGGGCGCAACGGCTGGTCGCCGTGCGCGCCTCATGACGGGAAATTGACGGGGCGCGGGCTCGACTCCGCGCCTCCTTTTTCAGTAATGCATCACGCACGTGAGCACGCTGCAATTTGCATGTCTGATTCGTCTTCAATGTGATTCGCCGGAAATTGCAGGGCCATCCGGCCCAGCTCGTCACGACTTCCTGGGATGCCGAAATCTTGCGACGTATCTTGCTGGCCTTGCTGATGATCTTTTCCTGGAGCGCCTCCCATGCGCTCGCCGGCAGCCTTAACTTGGTGCCGCCGGGAAATCGCAACGTGCAGCAGCCAAAGGTGCCCGGAGCTTCCGTTCGCCGCACAACGGCCGGCCGCAGTACGTTCGACGAGAAGTATGACAAGATCCGCGATCTTCTCGCAAACGACAAGTCGCTGATCGCCAAGATCAAGCAGACCTCGCGCCAGTACGACATCGACCCGATCCATATCATCGGCGCGATCGTCGGCGAGCACACTTATAATGTCGATGCCTATGACCGGCTGCAGTCCTATTACGTCAAGGCCGCCGCCTATGCCGGTGATCGATTCCGCTTCGGCTACAAGGACGAGACGATCGGCGCCTTCGTGCAGCGGTCGCAGTTTTCGAAATGCGATGATTTCAACGATTCCTATCGCCTCTGGTCCTGCCGCGAGGCTGTGTGGGAGCGTGTCTTCCGGGGCAAGACGGTCGAGGGCGTATCCTATCCCGACAACCGTTTCAGCGCGGTGTTCTTCCAGCCCTTCTTTGCCGGCCAGACCTTCGGCCTTGGCCAGATCAACCCGCTGACGGCGCTGATGCAGTCCGATATGGTGGCCCGTCGCTCCGGCTATCCCAAGCTCGATGCTGCAAATGCAGCCGATGTCTACAAGGCCATCATGGATCCGGACCAGTCGCTTGCCTATATGGCCGCCACCATCCGCCGCGCCATCGATGACTACGCACAGATTGCCGGCATGGATATTTCCCGCAATCCCGGCATTACCGCCACGCTTTATAATATTGGCAATTCGGCCGATCGCGCCGCAGCGCTTGCCGCACGCAACCGCAATGGCGGCTTCTCCTGGCCGGAGGAGAATTATTACGGCTGGCTGGTGAACGACAAGCTCGACGAATTGAAATCGCTGCTGTGAGTTCTGATATAGGTTCTTCGAGCACACGCTTCAGGAGAACCGGTCATGGACATGCGTCCCGAGCCTTTCGAGCCACCGGCACCGGTTCCCCGGACGGTTCCACCCGGCCGGCTTGAGATCATCCGCACGGTCTTGCGCAATCCGCTCGAGCTTTGGGGTGAACCCTCCTATACGCTGCCGTGGATCGAGACGAAATTCTTTGCCGAGCGCACGCTGATCGTCAATGATCCCGGCCTTATCCGCCATGTGCTGGTGGATAATGTCGCCAATTACGAAATGTCGGAAATCCGCCAGCTCATCTTGCGCCCCATCCTGCGCGACGGGCTTTTGACAGCGGAAGGTCCCGTCTGGAAGCGCTCGCGAAAAGCCATGGCGCCGGTCTTTACCCCGCGTCACGCGAAAGGCTTTGCCGGCAAGATGCTGGCGCAATCGCAAGCCTATATCGAAAAATATGCCGACATCGGCCCCGGCGGCCGCATCGAGGACATCTCCGTCGACATGACGGAGATCGCCTTTGCGATTCTCTCCGAAACGCTGTTCTCCGGCGATATCGTCACACAGAGCGAAAAGTTTTCCGACGATGTCGACAGCCTGCTGCACCGCATGGGGCGCGTCGATCCGATGGACCTCTTGCGGGCGCCGCCCTGGGTGCCGCGGCTGACGCGCATCGGCGGTGCCAAGGTCTTGGGGAAATTCCGCGAGATCGTGCGGCTTACCATGGAAAAGCGCAAGGCGATGATGCGGGCTGACCGTGCCGGCACGCCCGACGATTTCCTGACGCTGCTGCTCGACCTTGCCGGACCCGACGGGCTGACGCTGGATGAGATCGAGGACAATATCCTGACCTTTATCGGTGCTGGCCACGAGACGACGGCGCGCGCGCTCGCTTGGACGCTCTACTGCGTCTCCCATTCGCCGCAGGTGCGCGGCCAGATGGAAGAAGAGATCGACCGGGTGATGGCGTCGGGCGCCGAACCGGTCGAATGGCTGGACCTGATGCCGCATGTGCGCGCAGCCTTCGAGGAAGGCATGCGGCTTTATCCGCCGGCGCCTTCCATCAATCGCGCAGCCATTGCCGATGATCGCTGGACCAGCGCCGAGGGAAAGACCGTCGAGATTGCCGCCGGCACCACGGTTCTCATCATGCCCTGGACGTTGCACCGCCATGCGCTCTACTGGGACAAGCCCCGCGCCTTCATGCCGGAGCGCTTTCTGCCGGAAAACCGCGGCAAGATCCATCGCTTCCAGTACCTGCCGTTCGGGGCCGGGCCGCGGGTCTGCATCGGAGCGACATTTGCCATGCAGGAGGCGGTAATCGCACTGGCCGTGCTGATGGCCCGATACCGGTTCGACGCTGTGCCTGGGGCAATACCCTGGCCGGTGCAGAAGCTCACCACCCAGCCGCAAAACGGTCTGCCGATGCGTGTCAGCCCGCGCTGAGCCGGGTGCGGGCTGCCGCGGCCGCGGGTATTGTCCGCTTATCGCAGCCTCGCGCCGTGCGTGCGCAGCAAGGGCTGACGTGGTCCGTCGGCTGCCTCAATGCAACCAATGCCCGATTGACTAAGCGGTCTGCCCGCGCAAAAACCACAGCGGACAGCAAAGAGGGAGCATCTGGATGAACCGAATCGAGCGACATGGCCTGGCCATTGACGAGGCACTGCATGCCTTTTTGGTCAATGAGGCGCTTCCCGGCAGCGGCATCGATGTCGAGCACTTCTTCGCCGGCTTTTCGCGCATCGTGCATGAGCTTGCTCCGAAAAACCGCGCCCTGTTGAAGACGCGCGATACGCTGCAGGAAAAGCTCGACGAGTGGTATCGCAAGAACGGAGCGCCTGGTGATTCGGCGGTTTACGAAGCCTTCCTGCGCGAGATCGGCTACCTGCTGCCGGAAGGGCCGGACTTCAAGGTCGAGACGGCCAATGTGGACCCGGAAATCGCCGAAATCGCGGGCCCGCAGCTGGTGGTGCCCGTCATGAACGCCCGCTATGCGCTGAATGCCGCCAATGCCCGCTGGGGCTCGCTCTATGATGCGCTTTACGGCACGGACGCGATTGCCGAGACGGACGGTGCCGAAAAAGGTGCGTCCTACAATCCGGTGCGGGGCGCCAGGGTGATTGCCTGGGCGCGCCGCTTTCTCGATGAATCGGTCCCGCTTGCCGATGCCTCCTGGGCGAATGTGACGGGACTTTCGGCCGCGGATGGCACGCTGTCCGTTTCCGTCGGCGACAAAGCGGTATCGCTGTCCGATCCCGCACAATTTGCCGGATACCGTGGCGAGGCTTTGAAGCCCACCCATCTTCTCTTCGTGCGCAACCGGCTGCATGTCGAAATCCGCATCGACGCCACGACGGCCATCGGCAAGGCCGATCCGGCGCATATTTCCGATGTCTGGCTCGAATCGGCCATCACCACCATCATGGACTGCGAGGATTCGGTCGCCGCCGTCGATGCCGCCGACAAGGTTGTGGTCTATCGCAACTGGCTTGGCCTGATGAAGGGTGACCTTTCCGAAGAGGTGTCGAAGGGGTCGCGCACCTTTACCCGCCGCCTCAACACGGACGTGACCTATACGGCGCCGGATGGCACGTCCTTTGATGTACATGCCCGCTCGCTGATGCTCGTGCGCAATGTCGGCCACCTGATGACCAATCCGGCCATTCTCGATACGGAGGGCCACGAGGTGCCGGAAGGCATCATGGATGCGGTGGTGACGGGCCTGATTGCCCTTTATGACATCGGCCCAAACGGCCGTCTGCAGAATTCGCGCCTTGGCTCCATGTATGTGGTGAAGCCGAAGATGCACGGGCCCGACGAAGTGGCCTTTGCCTGCGAGATCTTTTCGCGCGTCGAGGACTTGCTCGGCATGGCGCCCAATACGATCAAAATGGGCATCATGGACGAGGAGCGTCGCACGACGGTCAACCTCAAGGAATGCATTCGCGCCGCCCGCGAACGGGTGGTGTTCATCAATACCGGCTTCCTCGACCGCACCGGCGACGAGATCCACAGCTCGATGGAAGCCGGCCCGATGATCCGCAAGGGCGACATGAAGCAGGCGCCCTGGATTGCCGCCTATGAGAACTGGAATGTCGATATCGGCCTTGCCTGCGGCCTCTCCGGGCACGCGCAGATCGGCAAGGGCATGTGGGCAATGCCCGACCTGATGGCGGCGATGCTCGAGCAGAAGATCGCCCATCCGAAAGCCGGCGCCAACACGGCCTGGGTTCCCTCGCCGACGGCGGCCACGCTGCATGCCACGCATTATCACACGGTGAATGTCGCCGAGGTTCAGGCGGGGCTTGCCGCGCGAAGCCGGGCAAAATTGTCGGATATCCTGTCCGTTCCCGTCACCGCGCGCCCCAACTGGACGCCGGAGGAGGTGCAGCGCGAACTGGATAACAATGCGCAAGGGATTCTTGGCTATGTCGTGCGCTGGATCGACCAGGGCGTCGGCTGCTCCAAGGTGCCGGACATCAACAATGTCGGTTTGATGGAAGACCGGGCGACGCTGCGCATCTCGGCCCAGCATATGGCCAACTGGCTGCATCACGGCCTGGTGACGACGGATCAGGTGGTCGAGACGATGAAACGCATGGCGGGGGTCGTGGACGGACAGAATGCCGGCGACCCGCTCTACCAGCCGATGGCCGGCAACTTCGACCAGTCGGTCGCCTTCCAGGCGGCGCTGGATCTGGTGCTGAAAGGCCGCGAACAGCCGAACGGTTATACCGAACCGGTTCTGCATCGGCGCCGGCTGGAAGCAAAGGCAAAGGCCTGATCGGAAAACAAGCCCCTGGCTGAGGTCACACAGCCCGGGGCTTTTTCAAATGCCGCATACGAAAACGGCGCGTCTGGCGCGCCGTTTGCACTGATGCTCCGGAACAGACCGGCTTACTGGATGACGATGACCTTGGTCTGGCGGCCCGGAAGGACGCGGCTGTACAGGTCGATGACGTCCTGGTTGATCATGCGGATGCAGCCCGACGAGGCGGCCGTGCCGATGGAAGCCCATTCCGGCGTGCCGTGAACGCGAAACAGCGTATCCTGACCCTTTTCGTTGAAGAGGTACATGGCGCGCGCGCCGAGCGGGTTGCTGAGGCCCGGGCCCATGCCGTTTTCCACGTAGCGGGCAATATCGGGCTTGCGCACGGCCATTTCCTTCGGCGGATGCCAGGTCGGCCATTCCTGCTTCCAGGCGATATAGGCTTCGCCGGCCCAGGCAAAGCCTTCCTTGCCGACGCCGATACCGTAGCGCACGGCCTTGGAGCCCGGCAGGATGTAATAGAGGAAGCGTTCGCGCGTGTTGACGATGATGGTGCCCGGACGTTCCTTGCTGTCGAAATCGATGATCTGGCGGTGGAACTTCTTGTCCAGGCGGCTGATCGGAATGGCCGGCAGCGCATAGCCGGCATCGGTGACCGCGCCATAGGAATCGCTGAAGATCGCGTTGGTTTCAACGCGGACGGGCGCTACGGCAACCTGCCGGGTGTCGGATGTGGTGGAGCAGCCGGAAAGGGCCAGCATCGCCAACAGGCCGGATGCGATCATGCGTGTGCGGGTTTGCATCGATTTCTCTTAAATGGTGGGGTCAGGGCAGATGAGATACGCCATCTTTGATCGACGGGTTATTTTCCATTAAAAGGGGGTTGGCAAGGCATCGTCGCGCACCCGGCGTCTGCGCCGCTACAAATGAAAAAGACATTGTCTTTTTGCAACAATCCGCTGCTCACCCCATGTGTTAAAGATGACCATCGTTCAAATCGGCCCCAGCAATCCGCTCATCGACGGCCGGCAATCCGGCCGGGCGATGATGGTGCGCCGCGGCGTGCAGATCCTGTTGAACGAGATGCGCCACACGCTTTTGCCGGAGCTCACGCTCGCCAATGGCCGGCGCGCCGATCTGGTGTCACTCACCGACAAGGGAGAGATCTGGATCATCGAGATCAAGACCTCGATCGAGGATTTTCGCGTCGACCGGAAATGGCCGGATTACCGGCACTTTTGCGACCGGCTGCTGTTTGCCACCCATAATCAGGTTCCGCTCGACATTTTTCCGCAAGACTGCGGCCTTCTGCTTTCGGACGGCTACGGTGCGCATCTTTTGCGCGAGGCGCCGGAGCATCGCTTAAGCGCAGCACAGCGCAAATCGATGACATTGTCCTTTGCCCGTATCGCCGCGCAACGCCTGCTGGCGGCCGAATGGGCGACCGGCCAGACCTTCGGTGACGGCTGATAAGCGCTTTCCGACGCTATTTCGGGGCGCGTTTGGCAAGAATCCTCTGCAGGGTGCGCCGGTGCATGTTGAGCCGGCGGGCCGTTTCCGAGACATTGCGCTCGCACATCTCATAGACACGCTGGATATGCTCCCAGCGCACCCGATCGGCCGACATGGGGTTTTCCGGCACATCCGCCTTTTCGCCAGGCCGCTGGGTCAGCGCCGCATAGACGTCATCGGCATCGGCGGGCTTTGACAGGTAATCGACAGCGCCCAGCTTCACCGCAGTCACCGCGGTTGCGATATTGCCGTAGCCGGTCAGCACGATGACGCGTGTGTCCTCGCGCTGCTGGCGGATGGCCTCGATCACGTCGAGCCCGTTGCCATCGCCCAGCCGCAGGTCGACCACCGCATATTTTGGCGGGCGGGCACGCGATCGCGCAATGCCATCGGCCACCGATTCGGCCGTTTCCACCTGGAAGCCACGGCTTTCCATGGCGCGTGCCAGGCGGCGCAGAAACGGCGCGTCATCATCGACAATCAGAAGCGTCGCATCGGGTCCCAGATCATCGGTGCCATTGCCTGCCGCGCCAGCCTCAATCTTGTCTGCCATCATCATCTTGTCTCCACCGGTGTCTGTCCGGTTTTTCAGCTCTTTAACCGGTACCCTGCGCCTTTGTCATTACGCATGTGCCGGGTTGTCGGGTCACAGTATCGGTCGGTCTTCACGCCTTCATCTGCATGACGGAACGTGGCCAGGTGACGCGCACCCGTGCGCCCTCTCCATCCGGCGCCCGATTGGCAAAGGCAAGCGTTGCGCCTGACCGCTCCAGCAAGGTCTTGGCGATAAAAAGCCCGAGGCCAAGGCCGCCGGCCCGCGCAGTTTCGCGGCTTCGTGTCGACATATAGGGTTCCCCGATATGAGTTAAAACATCCGGCGCAAAACCTTGCCCGTCATCCTCGATGGTGATGGCCACCATATCCGCATCATGTTCCACGGTCACGGTTACCTTTTGCCGCGCAAAGTCCACAGCGTTTTCGATGAGATTGCCGAGCCCGTAAAGAATTCCGGCATTGCGATGTCCCACCGGTTCTTTGCTGCGCTCGCCTTTCTCGACCAGCTCAAGCGCGATGCCAAACTGCCGGTGCGGCGCCATCACTTCCTCGATCAGCGAAGAGAGCGGCAGCCGGCGCATGTGCTCCTCGTTGTCGGCAGACAGCGAGGTGAGCCGGCGAAGAATGTCGCGGCAGCGTTCGCTCTGGCTGCGCAGCAGGGCCACATCCTCGCCATAGCGCGGGTCGGAACTCAGTTCCCGCTCCATCTCCTTGGCCACCACGCTGATCGTTGCCAGTGGGGTGCCGAGCTCATGGGCGGCGGCAGCGGCAAGTCCATCCAGCTGCGACAGGTGTTTTTCACGCTCCAGCACCAGCTCGGTGGCCGCCAGCGCATCGGCAAGCAGCGTCGCCTCCAGCGAAACCCGATAGGCATAGAAGGCGGCAAAAATCATCATCGAGACGATGGCGCACCAGCTTCCGAGCTGCAGGATCGGATGGATGAGAAGCACCTCGTCCTTGACCCACGGAACCGGATAGGGCGACAGCACGAGGGCTGTGGTGCAGACCACCGCAAAACCCAGGAGCCCAAGGGAATGGCGCAGCGGCAGCGAGCCGAAGGAGATGATCACCGGCACGCAGATGAGCGGCGCAAACGGGTTCGCAATGCCGCCCGTGATGAACAGCAGACCTGCCATCTGCAGAAGATCAAAGCCGAGCAGGCCAAGCGCTGCCGCCGGCTGCAGGCGATGCGTCGGTGGAAAGCGCAGCGACAGGAGGAGATTGGCGAGCGCCAGCGCTGCCACCAGCAGCGCCGTCTCCACAAGCGGCATCGCATAGCGCAGGAGGACGGCGACAATCAGGACCGTGATCGTCTGCCCGGCCACGGCCAGCCAACGCAGCCGCACCAGGGTCTGCAGCCGCATGCTGCGGCTGGCGCGGCCAAACTGCGCGTGGCGGATCGAAATGGGTTCCATTCTGTCTGGTCCTTGTCAGGTGCCGCGCGGCTTGGCGCGCGCGGTGGGGGCGGCATTGGCCGGATCTTCCGGCCAGGCATGGCGTGGATATTGCCCGCGCATGTCGGCACGCACATCCCGCCAGGAGCCGGCCCAGAAACCCGGCAGATCGCGCGTGGTCTGGATCGGCCGATGGGCGGGCGAGGTGAGTTCGAGAAGCAGCGGCAGCCGGCCGCCCGCGACGGCAGGATGAACTTTCAGCCCGAACAATTCCTGCACGCGCAGCGAAATGACCGGTTCGTCGCCATCATAGCGGATCGGATGCCGCTGGCCTGTCGGTGCGTCGAAATGGGTGGGGGCGAGCCGGTTGATGTCAGCCCGCACCGCATGGGGAACGAGGCTGCGCAGTCCCTCGGCAAGACTGCCCTGGTCTATGGCATCCAGACTGGTGCGGCCGGTCTGGAACGGCGTGAACCACTCGTCAAGGCGGGCAAGCAAGGCTTCTTCCGAGACATCTGGCCAGGGCTCGCCGATCGTGCGGTGCAGGAAACCGATGCGGGCCCGCAGTTGCTCGGTTTCCTTCGACAAGGACAACACCCTGAGGCCGAGCTGGCGAACGCCATCCGCCAGCGCCTCGGCTGCCTCGGCGCCGGTCGGGCGGGGAAGCGGCGTTTCTTCCAGAAGGATGGCACCGAGCCGCACCACCCGCCGCGCCCGCACCTGCCGGCTCTGCCGGTCGAAATAGCCCTCCTGCCGCCGCTCGATGGCATGGGCAAGCTCCGCTTCCACGCTGTCGCGATCGATCTCGGCCGCCGCCAGGATGCGGGCCTGCGCCGCTCGTCCCGTCAGGTCGGCAATTACCAGCATGCGCGCACCCGCCAGCCGCTCGGTTTCCGGAAGTTCCGCGCCGCGCCCATTCACCATCACGAACCGGCCGCGCGCGCCGCGCTGCAGCGCCACCCGGTCGGGATAGGCATGCATGAGCAAGGAGCCGGCAAGGACGGGTGCTGCGGATTGCTCCGTGCGTGGCAGGGCATCGGCAAGCCTTCTGGCAAGCTGGCGCGCGGCCTCTGCCCGTTCGCCGCGTTCGGTTCGAAAGGATTTCAGCCGCTGGTCGAGGTCGACATCCGCACCGCCAAGGCCCTGTTCCGTCATCAGCACGGCCAGCTGGCAGGCGGCCAGTGCCTGTCCCTCTTGGGCGCCGGCAAGCGCCATCGCCGCAAGCCGCGGCGGCAGCGCCAGGTCGCGCATCAGCCGGCCCTTCGGCGTCAGCATGTCGGACGCATCAAGCGCCCCCATCATCCTTAACAGCGCCCGGGCTTCGTGAAGGGCGGCTGCGGGGGGCGGGTCGAGAAAGGACAGATCGGCCGGATCGCGCACACCCCAGTGCGCCAGGTCGAGCGCCAGCCCCGACAGATCGCTCGCCAGGATCTGCGGCGGCGTGAAGGCGGGCAGGGCGGCCGTCTGGCCCGGATGCCAGAGGCGGATCACGATGCCCGGCTGCGTTCGCCCGGCGCGGCCCGCCCGCTGATCGGCCGAGGCACGCGAGACCTTGACCGTTTCGAGCCGGGTGATGCCGGTGGCAGGCTCGAAGACCGGCAGGCGCTGCAAACCGCTGTCGATCACGATGCGCACGCCGTCGATGGTGATCGAGGTTTCGGCGATGGAGGTCGCCAGAACCACCTTGCGCTCGCCGTCCGCCGTTGGCCGGATCGCCAGATCCTGCGCCTGTTGCGACAGGTTGCCGTAAAGCGGTGCGACGATGGTGGCGGCCGGCAGCCTGTCCTTGAGCCTTTCGGCGGCGCGCAGGATTTCGCCCTGTCCCGGCAGGAAGGCCAGAATGGAGCCGTCTTCCTCCGAAAGAGCCCGCAGGATCGCGCGTGCCATCGCATCCTCGATCCGTTCGGCGGGTCCCCGCTCGCCATGGCGGATGTCGATGGGAAAGCTGCGCCCTTCGCTCACGATCACCGGCGGGTCGCCAAGCAGATCGGCCACCCGCTCCACGTCAAGCGTTGCCGACATCACGAGCAGCTTCAGATCCTCGCGCAGGGCACCTTGCGCATCGAGCGCCAGCGCCAGGCCGAAATCGGCGTCCAGCGAGCGTTCATGGAATTCGTCGAAGATCACGGCGGAAATACCGGCCAGTTCGGGATCCTCGAGAATCATCCGGGCAAAGACGCCTTCCGTCACCACCTCGATGCGGGTTGCCGAGGAGATGCGGTTGTCGAGGCGCATCCGGTAGCCCACCGTCTCGCCGACCTTTTCCGACAGAAGCGAGGCCATGCGCGCCGCCGCCGCCCGCGCCGCCAGACGGCGCGGTTCAAGAAGAATAATCCTGCCGCGGCACCAGTCCTCGTTCAGCAGATAAAGCGGCACCAGGGTCGTCTTGCCGGCCCCCGGCGGCGCCGAGAGAACCGCCCGGCCGGTGCGCGCAAGGGCTACGGCAAGATCGGCAAGGACGGCGCTGACCGGCAGAGGGGGCAGGGGGGCATGCGCCTTCGTCATGCGCGGTCGTTCCTGTCGCGCATCGTTTCATAGGCAAGGATGGCGCCCGCCAGATCCTCAAGTGCTGCACCGACCGACTTGAATAGCGTGATGTCGTCCGGCGACTGGCGCCCGCCGTGCTCCTTGCGGATGAGTTCCGCGAGATCCGCCTGGATATCTGCCGGCGAGAGCGTCCCGTTCTGAAGGGGAATGACAATATCTCCGGCCTCGTGCATGGCGCCGTCGCGCGTATCGACAAAGATCTTCGCGCGACGAACCGCCGTATCGTCGCTTTCGCGCATGGTCGGCTTGAAGGCCCCGACGAGATCGAGATGGGCACCGGGTTTCAGCCATTCGCCGCGGATCAGCGGATCGATGGAGAGCGTCGCGCAGGAGATGATGTCGGCGCTGGCCGCCGCCGCCGCCAGGTCGTTTACCGGCTCCACGTCAAGGCCAAGCGCTTTGGCTTGGCGCGCCATCTCCTTTGCCTTGTCAGGATCCCGGCCCCAGAGACGAAGACGCGTCAGTGGCCGGTGCACGCAATGAGCCTCAATGAGGTTCAGGGAAAGGCGCCCGGTCCCCACCACCAGCAGTTCCTGCGCATCGGCGCGCGCCAGATGGCGGGCCGCCAATGCGGAGGTTGCCGCCGTGCGCCGGGCCGTCAGTTCACCCCCCTCGACAATCGCCAGCATCTCGCCCGTCGATCCGGACGACAGCAGATAATTGCCGAAGATGGTCGGGAGCGCGCGCAGGTGATTGTCCGGGAAAAGGTTGAGGATCTTCACGCCACTGTAGCGGCCCGGCGTCCAGGCGGGCATCAACAGCATGGTCGCTGCCGCCTCGCCGGGCACCTCCATCTCGTGATGGTGCCGCAGCGGCATAACGCAGCCCGTTTCAAACATTCTCTCAACCGCATCGATCAGCGCCGGATAGGAAAGGGCAGCGCGCGTCTCTTTGTCATTCAGCACCAGCATGGTGGAAACTCCTGCAAAACAAGGGCCGACCTTAGCCGTGGGGCGCTGGCGCCGGAAGGCCTGGAAGAAAAATGACAGTTTTTTGAAATTCCCTGTTGACCTCTCCGGAGGCTGGATCTATAAGCCCACTCACTGACGAGGGCGGCGGCGCTGCTAGCGACGACTGACTTCGTTCTTGAGAAATGTCTCGAGAAATCATTGAATTGGCTGATTGCTGATTTTGGGGCCGGGTTTCGGTTTGGCTCTGATGGTTTTGTTGACTGCGG
>NZ_JBHFFP010000014.1:0-137855 GCF_042611105.1 Neorhizobium fuzhouense
TTCCGTTCCTTTCCCAGCCAGGAAAATGCACCGGAAAACTCTAGCCAAAAATGGTCCAGTTTGAAGGGTTCAGATCACCGTGTCCGTCTTCCCGGGTGAACTTGCCTCGCGGTTGCCAAGGGTCGCGGATCGAAATGGGCAGCGTGCCTGCCATTTTGCCCCGTGATCCCGGCGCCTGTGAATGAAGCACATAATTAATTGATAAATATGATATTTATGATATAAAATGCAATCATGCGATTGATCCTAGATCTGTGATCGCACCCATTCATACCGGCAACAGGCTTTCGGAGAGCGTCTCATGAGCAAGAGGCAATGCGCCGTCGCAGCGATTTGCTATTGTCTCACTCTTGCCGCGTCGGCTCTGGCTGCTTCGGGAAGTGTCTCTCTTGCTGACCCCGCACCGGTGACAGGTGAGCACTTGCCTGAAACCGCAGTTCAGCCGAGCGCCTTGTCGCCGTTGCCGCCACCGGCCAGCCTCGAACCCGGCAAGGTCCTGCTTGGCGAGCGGCTTTTCCACGATCCGGTTTTATCGGGCGAAGGCAGGCTGTCCTGCAGCACCTGCCACAACCTGAAGACGGGAGGAACGGTTCGGGTGCCGAGAACCATCGGCTATAAAGGCAAGGTCCACGCCTTCAATGCCCCCACCATTTTCAATGTCGGCACCAATTATCGACCGGGATGGCGGGGACGTTTTACCTCGCTTAGGGTCCAGAACGAAGCGGTGCTGGCTGATCCGAACCTGATGGCTGCGGACTGGAGCACTGTGCTGTCCCGCCTGACGCAGGACGAGACTTATCTGTCCGCACCCGCCAGCGATATGGAGCATTGCCCAGTCGGGACAATGTTCTGGATGCGCTGGTGACATTCCAGATGTCGCTTGCAACACCGAATGCCCCCTTCGACCGCTTCCTGACCGGTGATCAGGGCGCGCTTGCTGCGGACGCCCGGCGCGGTCTCAAACTGTTCGAGGATTATGGGTGTGTCTCCTGCCACCAGGGGGCGAATGTCGGTGGCAACATGTTCCAGATCTTCGGGGTGTTCGGCCCTCCCGACGCCAAGCTTGTGCAGCCGCCATCCGATCTCGACCGGCGGCTGTCGATGCCGGATGAGGGCGCGGATATTTTTCGCGTCCCCAGCCTGCGCAATGTCGAAGTGACAGCGCCCTATTTTCATGACGGAAGCGTTGCGACGCTTGGCGAAGCGATTGCGGTGATGGGCAGAAGCCAGCTCGGCCGTCAGCTCTCTCAGAACGATATTGCCGATCTCGAAGCCTTCCTGAAAAGTCTGACCGGGGAATATGATGGGAAACGTCTTTCGACGGTTGTCACCGAACCGGCTCGGTGAAACTCTTCCGCTTTCGATCCTGATCATCACGGTCATCGTGGTGGCATTGGTCGCCGCGGGCAAGCATCCCGACAGATCCGTCCACGAAGCCATCATGATGAACCTGCGGGCGGTTGATGTGAACCACGCCGCCTTGCAGCGGGACGTGCTGAGGGCAAGGGCAGGGCTGTTGCCGTCCTATGACGGCCTCGTTACGTCGGTCGTCAATCTGCGCCGGGCCGTCAATGGCTTGCGGGACCTGTTCGGTGGCACCCAGTTCGGCGCCGAAGAAAAGCTCAACAGCCTCGTCTCAGGTCTCACGCAGGATATCGATCGCGACGAGATGCTGGTGGAAGGCTTCAAGACACGCAATGCGCTGCTGCAGAACTCGCTCGGGGTCTTTGGCCAGACACTGACATCGCTCAACGAAGTCGAGGATCAGGGTGTGGCCGAGGTGCTGGCGCAGATGGGCGACCTCAGCAACATGATGATGCGGTTTTCGACCAGCCACAATGAGGATCTCAAGCACCGGATCAACGACAAGCTCGCACAGCTTCAACGGTACGGCGCGCCAGCGCCGCGGTTTGAGAATTTCGCCACGGTCATCGTGCATGCGAAGATGATCCTGGCCGTCATGCCGCGGGTCGATGCTCAAATTGCGGCCATTCAGGCGTCAGCGACGCCGATCCGGGCCGGTGAGTTGCAGACGGAATATCTGAGAATTGCAGCGGATGCTGCCTCCCTTGCCCATGTCAGCCGCATCGTACTCGGTATCACGGCGGCCCTGCTTTTGCTTTATATCTGCATCCTGATCTATCGCCTTCGCGAACAGACGCGACAATTGAAGCGGGAGCTGCATTACGAGCAGGTCGTGGCAGACATCAAGGCGGATCTCACCCAATCCGTGCACGAGAATTTTCCGATTTTCATTGGCAAGGCCCTGCACACCATGGCCTGCTTCTTCGGCGCCCGCGGCAGCAGCTACGTCGTTTATGATCCTGATCGCGCGGAGGTGAAGGATGCGTATCAGTTTGACGATGGGCCACGAACACACCAGCACCTGATGGCATTTGCCCAGGATCTGGATCATGGCGGCGAGATGCCATCGATCCGCCTGCACAACAGGTCGGGCTGCTGTCCGGTGATCCGGCTCTGTCATATGATGCAACCCGATGGCATGTCTCCCAGCCTGCTGGTCGGCGCCAGGCTGGCGGACAAGGACGTCGCCGCTCTCATCTTTCTGTTCAAGCCGGGGCAGCCCCGGTTGACCCTCGACGAGAGGCAGTTGTTTCACTCCACGCTGAAGACATTCATGGAATTTATCGATGCCGATAGAAGCCGGCAGGAAAAGCAGGGGCTTGAACATCGGCTGGAGCATGCCCAACGCCTTGAGGCTATTGGAACTCTTGCCGGTGGTATCGCGCACGAATTCAACAACGTCCTCGGGGCGATCCTCGGTTATGGCGAAATGGCGGTCCAATTGCTTCGAAAGTCATCGCCGACGCGCCATTATGTCGAGGAAATCCTGAAGAGCGGTGCACGGGCCAAGCAGATCGTCGACCAGATCCTGACCTTCAGCCGCAAGCGCGAACGCATCGTCAAGCCGTTCGATGTCGCTGATGCCGTTGCCGACATCCTCCCGCTGTTGCAGGTCACACTCGGAAACCATGTGGTCATTCATTCCACGCTGTGCAAAGAGCCGGTCGTCATCGAGGGCAATCCGGTCGAGGTGCACCAGTTGGTGATGAACCTGTGCAAAAATGCCAGTCAGGCTTCGGAACGGGGAAAAACGGTCACCATCGATGTCCATCCCGTCCAGCTGCAGCGCAGGCGGCTTCTTACGCATGGCGATATTGCACCTGGATCCTACGTGCGCCTCTCGGTCGCCGATGAAGGGCCCGGCATTGCGCCGCATGTCATGCCCCACACCTTCGAGCCGTTCTTCACCACGAATTCCCAGTCCGGCGGATCGGGCCTGGGCCTGTCGGCGGTTCACGGCATCGTCTCGTCCTTGTGCGGCGGCATCCATGTCGCAGCCACGCCGGGAGGGGGAACCACGTTCGAACTTTTCCTTCCGGCGACCGATCTCGCACCCTTGTCGATCGACAGTTTCTTCAACGAACGCGCAGTGCCGCTGGGCAACGGCGAATGCATCATGATCGTCGAGAACGACAAGACCCTGCGCGATCTCTACGAGGAAAAGACAGCGGCACTTGGCTACGAGCCTATCGGCTGTCGGAGCATTGGATGCCTTGCGGAATTGCTGGGCTCGGGGATTGAAGCCGACATGGTGATCCTCAACCAGACGTGCCTTACATCCGCAGCCGAACTGACTGTCGTGGAGACGGCATTCGGCTGCGGGAAAATCCTCCTTCTGACGGACCGGACGTCTCAACTGCGCCCGAGGTTTCAGCCTTCGCAGGCGCGGGTGTTGCGAACGCCGTTCAGTTCAGCGGCGCTGGCGAATGCAATTTTCGACACGCTGGCGCGTGTCGTGGAGAGTGCCTGAGTTTTATTCCAGGTTGTCCAGTCGCTGGGCGGACAGCCGCAAGCCGACCGCGTCTGACTGAGGCAACCCTTTCGTCCCTTAAAAACTCCTGCCCGGTGCTGCGGATGAAGCGTCCGCCCGGGCGCTGCCGGTGCGCGCATCACAGGCGCCTCACGCTCAAGTTACAAATGAAAAGTGATAAATTTGATAAAAACATTGAAAAATGAAAGTTGAAGCGGTAGGCAGGATTACACGACATATTGGTCAACGAGGTGATCTCCAATGCTCCCCACTGCGCAAGAACCAGAGAACTGCGAAGACGAAATGCCCTCGGTCCATGAGCCCGAGGCCTTTGATTTTATCGTGTGCGGCGCCGGATCCAGTGGCTCGGTCGTTGCTGCACGCCTTGCCGAATGCGGCGGCCCGAAGGTCCTGCTTCTGGAAGCGGGCGGCGATGATCGTGCCGACAGCGTGCGCGATCCTGCGCAGTGGCCGCTTAATCTCGGCTCGTCCCGAGATTGGGGCTTTGTCGGCCAGCCGACGCCCGGCCTTGAGGGGCGCCAGCTTCCCTTGAGCATGGGCAAGGGGCTCGGCGGCGGGTCGAGCATCAATGTTATGGTCTGGTCGAGAGGCCATAAGGCCGACTGGGATTACTTCGCCGCCGAAGCCGGCGACGACGCCTGGGGTTATGAAGCCGCCCTTGGCTATTACCGCCGCATCGAAGACTGGCGCGGGGCGCCCGATCCGGTTCGTCGTGGCACTGGAGGCCCTGCCTTCGTCGCGCAACCCGAAGCCCCGCAGCCGGTTGCCCATGCCCTGCTGCAGTCTGCCGAGGCGCTCGGAATTCCCGTCTACGATACGCCGAACGGCGCGATGATGGAGAGCGAGGGCGGCGCGTCGATTGCGGAGCTGCGTATCCGGGACGGCAAGCGTCAATCCGTCTACCAGTCCTATGTCGCGCCGCACTCGGCCAAGAAAAACCTGACCATCATGACCGGGGCACTGGTGTCGCACCTGCTGTTCGACGGCAAGAGAGTGGTTGGTGTGGAGGCTGTCGTGAACGGCCAGCGCCGGCGCTTCAGGGCGCATTACGAAACGATATTGTCGCTGGGCGCTGTCAACACGCCCAAGGTCCTGATGCAATCCGGTATCGGACCACGGGATCAGCTGACCGCCCATGGTATCCTGGTTGTTCAGGCGCTTCCGGGCGTGGGGCAAAATCATCAGGACCATATCGCGTTCGGATGCACCTGGGCCTATCGCAAGCCCGAGGGTGTCGGCGGTGGCGGATGCGAGGCGACGCTCTACTGGAAGAGCGATTCCCGCCTGACGCAGCCGGATCTGCTGCAGTGCCAGCTGGAATTCCCCGTTCCGTCTCCGGCGGAAACGGGATTGGAAACCCCCGACCATGGCTGGACCATGTTTGCGGGGCTGGCACAGCCGAAAAGTCGCGGCTGGCTGCGGCTCTCCGGTGCCGGCGTCAATGATCCGATGCTGATCGAACCCAATTGCTTGAGCGAACCGGAAGACATGGCCGCGGCGATAGCTGCTGTCGAACTCTGCCGGGAACTCGGAAATGGCGCCGCCTTTCAGCCGCTGGTGACGGGCGAGACAGCGCCAGGCGCGCGCGACCGGAAAGGCCTTGTCGACTTTATCCGCCGGTCGGCGGTCACCTATTGGCACCAGTCCTGCACGGCCAAAATGGGCCGCGACAGCATGTCGGTGGTTGACCACCAGTTGAAGGTCTACGGCATCAAGGGCCTGCGCATCGCGGATGCCTCCGTCATGCCGCGGATCATGACCGGCAACATCATGGCGCCATGCGTGGTCATCGGCGAAAGGGCGGCCGATCTCATCCGCACCCAGCACGAGCTGTAAGGCCCGCAGCTTTGAGACCATTGCAGGTCGGCGCGTGTGCGCGCGCCGACACGTCATTCGCCTCATTCGAGGTTTCGCTGCCTGGGGCCTTCCCGCAAGCCCTGCCCGTTGGGTGCTCGCCGTCCTGACATCCAGGCCTTGATCGATCTCGCGTTTCTGAAAAGGCAGACACACATCATGCTGGACACTCTCCACACCGTTCCTGTCGTTGCGTCATCCGATCTGGAAACGGACGTTCATGGCACCTTTGCCAGATACCGCCCGGCCTATCCCTTTGTTGCGCTCGATACCGGCGGCTACGTCATCCTGCGGCATGAGGATGTCAGCCGTCTTCTGCTGGACCCGAGATTGCAGGCCACGGGAACGGCCATACCCGCCCAGGCCGGAATGAGCGAGGGCGCGCTGTTCGACATCTTCGAACAGGGCATGCTGACTGCCAATGCCGATGCGCACGCCCGCCGGCGTTCGGGGCTGTCGCGAGCGCTTGCACAGCAGGTGTCGGAAGAGTTTCGACAGCATGTCCGACGCTCGGCGGCCGCCTTGATCGATGCTTATCGGGACGGCGCGACTCTCGATCTTGCCGCCGACTATGCGGCAAAGCTGCCGATCCTTGCCCTTGCCGGCCTTCTTGGTGTTCCCGAGCCGGACGTGCCGACGTTCATGCAGGATATCCACGCCATGGACGAGTTCTTTCGACCGCATCCGACTGAGCAGGCCGTCGCCGATGCCGAGCAGGCGGCACGTCGGCTGCGGAACTATCTCGAGGACCTCGTCCAGGCTGCCGAGAATAATCCGTCAGAGGGTTTCCTGTCCCGGTATATCCGGCTTTCGCAGGAGGATGACGTGACGAGACTGGAACTGCTTGTCCAGATCGTCCAGCTGATCATTGGAGGCACGGAGTCCGTGCGAACCGGGCTCGTTGCGCAAGCCGTTCACCTGCTATCGGAGCCGGAGCAATGGCAAGCTGTCTGCGAAGACCTCACGCTGGTGCCGAATGCTGTTGCAGAGGGCCTGCGCTTTGAGCCGGGGATAGCGGGTGTCGTGCGGGTGTCCGTCGAAGACATCGAGATCGACGGTTGGGTCTTGCCGGCCGGGCAACTGGTGCTGCTGTCGTTTATGTCCGCCCTGCGGGACGAGCGCGTTTTCGAGCGGCCTCATGCATTCGACATTTCGCGGTCCAACCTGAAACTGGCACGGCTGGCCTTCGGGGGCGGGGCACACAGATGTGTTGCCGATGCTCTGGGGCGGGCTGAACTGGAGGAGGGGCCTTCTGCGCTTGTCGAACGACTGCCAAACCTTCGGCTTGAGGGGAGGCCAGACTTTCAGGGGCACATGTTCGTGCGCAAGACGACGGAGTGCCGGGTCAGTTGGCAACCTTAAAACGAGCGATCCGCTGCACCGCTCCTGCAATCCGGTGAAAAAATCCTGCCGAAATCGCGTCTTGTCCTACAGCTGAAACCACAATGCCCGGTCCTGAAAACATTAGGCATTGCGGATGGCCGAGAACGGGGCAGTCAACAAAAGAGGCCTGCATTCCCGATGTCGCTATCGTCCCCGATCACCGCCGCCCCGCCCGTTCTAAGCTTTGCCGCTCTCAATTCGGCGCCGCACGAATTCTACAAGGAATTGCGGCCTGTTTTTCCCTTTGTGCAACGGGAGGACGGTGCCTTCCTCGTGCTGCGCGCGCATGATGTCGAAAAACTCGTGAGCGATCCCCGCACACGGCAGATCGAGACGGAGCTTTTGAGGGCAAGGGGTATCGCGAGCGGCCCGGTCTTGGAGTTGGTGTCCAATAGCCTGCTGTTTTCGAACGGTGACGCCCACCACCGTCGCCGGCGCCCGCTTTCCCGCAGCTTTGCCTTTCGGATGATGGAGGGATTGCGCCCGAATGTCCGAATTCTGGCCGAGGAGCTTGTTGCCTCAAAGCGTGGCGCCGGAGAGATGCGCCTGCGCGATGAATATGCGGCCGTGATCCCTGCCGCGACCATTGCTGCGATCCTCGGCATTCCGCGCGATGATATTCCCCTCTTCACCTCCATGGCCTACAGGGTATCGAAGATCCTCACCACCTCGTGGACGCAGGAGGACCTGCCCGATATCGAAGCGGCCACACGCGATCTCTCCTCCTATGTGGCAGGGCTGATCGATGATCGCCGCAAGCGGCCAAGGGGCGACTTTCTGTCGGACTATGTTGCAAGCGTCGATCAGGCGGCCGAGATGTCGCCCGTCGAGGCTGTCATGCAGATCGCCTCGGTCGTGCTGGGCGGCTCCGATACAACGCGGGCGGCCATCGCCATCATGGTTGGACTGCTTCTGGAGCGGCAAGACTGTTTATGGCGGGCGTTGCGCTATCGACCGGCCATGGTGGCGGCTGCCGTGGCGGAAGCATTGCGGTTCGAGCCGCCCGTCGCATCGATCCCGCGCCTGGCGATCGAAGACATCAATCTCGACGGCCATGTCATCCCAAGGGGTAGCCCGGTCCTGTTGTCGACGATGTCCGGTCTTCGAGATCCTGCCGTCTTCATCGATCCTGATCAGTTCAACCTCACGCGGCCACTGGGCAAATGGCACCCCGTTTTCGGCGGCGGAGAACACAGGTGCTTGGGTTGAAGCGCTGGCACGGATTGAGATGGAGGAGGCCCTTACGGCACTCCTCAATGCGGATCTTGACCTCGATATGGGGGAAGAGCACCTGCGTATCCACGGCCATGCAGGCATCCGCCAGGTGGACGACCTTGTTATCCGGTGGCGCTAGAGGGGCTGCACCGACGCTGTCGGCGCCATGTCGCTCAATCTCTTATCGAACTGGCTTCGTATCGCGCTCGATCCGGTGCAGCGCTGGCGGCTGGAAATGAAGGGCCGCAAGAATGGCTGACCATTTGCTTGAGATCCGCAACCTCTCCGTCGAATTCCACACGGCCAACGGCGTGGTCAAGGCGGTGCGCGACATCTCCTATCATCTCGATCGCGGCGAGACATTGGCGATTCTCGGCGAAAGCGGCTCCGGCAAGTCCGTCTCTTCCTCCGCCATCATGAACCTCATCGATATGCCGCCCGGGCGCATTACCTCTGGCGAAATCCTGCTCGACGGCGCCGACCTGCTGAAGATGCCGATGGCTGAGCGACGCAAGGTCAATGGCCGGGGCGTGGCGATGATCTTCCAGGATCCGCTCAGCCATCTCAATCCGGTCTATACGGTGGGTTGGCAGATCCGCGAGGCGCTGACGGCACATGGCACCAATGACGCGAAGGCGCAGGCAGAAGCCCTGCGCCTGGTCGACCGCGTCGGCATTCCCAATCCGAAGACCGCGCTCGACAAATATCCGCACGAATTTTCCGGCGGCCAACGCCAGCGCGTCATGATCGCCATGGCACTGGCACTCCGGCCGGACCTGCTGATCGCGGACGAACCGACGACGGCACTCGACGTCACCGTGCAGGCCGAGGTGCTGGCGCTGCTCAAGGAGTTGCAGCAGGAAACCGGCATGGCCGTGCTGATCATCACCCACGACCTTGGCGTCGTCTCCGAGATCGCCGACCGGGTGGTGGTGATGGAAAAGGGCGCGCTGGTGGAGCAGGGCACGGTGCGGGCGGTCTACAAGAACCCCCAGCACCCCTATACGAAGAAGCTGATTGCCGCTGCACCCGGAAAGGGCGAGATGCATTCGCCGCTCTCCCATGCCGAGCCGGTGCTCAGCGTGCGCGAGGTGCGCAAGACCTTCAGCGCCTTCCAGGCGCTGAAGGGTGTCTCCTTCGATCTCATGGCCGGCGAGACCATGGCAGTGGTCGGGCAAATCGACGCTCGCCCGTATCCTGCTGCGTCTCGACGAACCGGATTCCGGCTCTGCGCTTTGGAAGCGCAGGGACCTGTTTACTTTATTGCCTGCCGAACTCTACAAGCTGCGCCGCGATCTTCAGATGGTCTTTCAGGATCCGACCCAATCGCTCAATCCGCGCATGACCGTCTACCAGCTCATCTCCGAAGCCTGGGTCATCCATCCCGATATTCTCCCTAAGGCCAAATGGCGGGCCCGCGTTGCCGAACTCCTCACGCAGGTCGGGCTCGGACCGGAGCATATGGGCCGTTATCCGCATCAGTTTTCCGGTGGTCAGCGCCAGCGCATCGCCATTGCCCGGGCTCTGGCGCTCGAACCGCAACTGATCATCTGCGACGAGGCGGTTTCCGCCCTCGACGTCTCGGTCCAGGCACAGGTCATCGCGCTCCTCGACAAGCTGCGGCGGGAGATGGGTATCGCCTTCATCTTCATCGCCTACGACCTGCCTGTCGTACGCGATTTTGCCGACCATGTCATGGTCATGCAGAAGGGGATGTGGTGGAGCTTGGAACCGTGCGCGAGATCTTCGAGACCCCGAAGCAAGCCTATACCCAGGCCCTGCTCGCCGCCGGGCTTGACCCCGATCCCGATGTGCAGGCGCAGAACCGAGCCGCTCGCCTTAGCAGCGCCTTGTAAATCAGAAATTTTCGGAGAACTCCATCATGTCGAAAAAGGCCTTTGTCGCACTCGTGACCTGCTTCAACGAGGACGAGACGATCAACTTTGACGCCACGCGCGCGCAGATCCGCCGTCAGGTGGCAGCCGGCAACAATATCATGTGCGCCGGTGCCAACGGTGATTTCACCGCGCTCACCTTCGAGGAGAAGGTGAAGCTGGCAGAGGTCGTTGTCGCAGAGGTCGATGGCAAGGTGGACGTCATCGCCAATGCCGGCATGCCTGCGACCTTCGAGACGATCAAGCTGGCGAAGGAATTCGACCGGATCGGCGTGACAGCTATTGCCGTCATTACGCCCTTCTTCATCGCCTGCACCCAGGATGGTCTCATCCGGCACTTCTCGAACGTTGCCGATGCGGTCGACACCCCGATCTATCTCTACGATATCCCCCCGCGCACGCAGAACCACATCGAGCCTGAAACGGCCCGTACGCTCGCCGCCCATGGCCATATTGCAGGCATCAAGGATTCAGGCGGCGCGAAGGAAACACTGGAAGCCTATCTCGCCGTGGCCCGTGACATGCCCGGCTTCGATGTCTATTCCGGCTCCGACCATCTGGTGCTTTGGGCATTGCAGAATGGTGCAGCCGGCTGTATCTCCGGCCTCGGCAATGCCCTTCCGGATATTCTGGCCGGCATTTTGAAAGGCTACAACGACGGAGACATTGCTGAAGCCGAGCGGCAGCAGGCGATTTTCACGGCTTTCCGTACCGATCTTTACGCGCTCGGTTTCGCCCCCGCCATGGTAAAACGCGCACTCTTCCTGCAGGATGCTTCTGTTGGCGCAAGCCGACAGCCGGCCCTGCTTCCTGATCTGGAACAAGATCGGAAGATTGTGGGTATGCTTGATCGCTTCGGCGTTGCTGCCAGCAGCTGATATCCTTCCGTGTCAGGGGCTTATCCCTTCCGCAAAAAAGGTGCTTGGCGTCGTGATCCCACATCGTCCGGTCAACCGATGAAGGTGAACTGACCCCGAGGCAGGAGCGGGAGGCGGCCGTGTGACGCTTCACGCTCCCGCTTACGATGCGGCCAGCTATCCGAGCGATTGGCCGTGGCGCTCGAAGGCCTGTGCGAGCGGTGTGGTGCTGGCGCCCGGTTGCTGCGGCCTGCGGAAGACGCCGCCCTCCACGCTCGCCGGTTCGTGGAAATGATCCTTGATCCAGGGGATATATTCGAGGATCGTTGACGCCGGGTGCCAGTAGCTGAGGTGAACATGCACCTGGCTCATTTCGCCGGCATGCGGCACGACGGGCAGGCGGTTTGCGAGCGCAAGGTCTGCCACCTGGATATATTCGGTGATGCCGGCAAGGCGGGTGACATCCGGCTGGACGTAATGTACGGCCCCCGCATTGATGAAGCTGCGGAAGGCATCGACCGTATAAAGCTGCTCGCCGAGTGCAACCGGGATAGATGTCGCTCGGGCAAGTGCGGCATGGCTTGCAATATCGTCATACCACATCGGTTCTTCGAACCAGTAGATGTCGAGGTCCAGCGCCCGGGCACAAAAGCGCTGGCAGGTGGGCAGGTCCCATTTTCCATTGGCATCGATGGCGATGCGCACGGCGCTGCCAACACGGTCGCGCACGGCTTCGAGACGGGCGATATCGATGTTCGGATCATCATGCCCCACCTTGATCTTGATGCGTGTGAAGCCTTCTTCCTCGACGGCACGCGCGGAGCCGGCGACAAGCGTTTCCCTCGAAAATGACAGCCAGCCGATATCGGTATTGTAGGCTTCGAGTTTTTCGGTGCGGGCGCCGCCAAGCAGCGACCAGAGCGGCACGCCGGCCTTCTTTGCCGCCAGATCCCATAGCGCGACATCGACGGCAGCAAGCGCCAGCTGGGTGATGCCGGCTCGTCCGACCCATTGCAGGGCCGGATGGCGCGCGAGCTTCGTCCACAGGCGCTGATGGTCGCCCGCATCTTCGCCGATGAGCAGCGGCGCGTAGCAATCGCGAATGCAGGCCGTGATCAGCCGGTCGGACGCCAGATGGGCATGCGTTCCGGTAAAGCCATAGCCCTCCAGCCCGTCGGTCGTGGTGATCTTTGCACCCACCACACCCCAATGGGTGATGCTGTGGGTGGAATCGGAAATGCTGTCTGCCGTCAGCGGCAGGTGCAGAATGAACGGTTCAACCTTTGCAATCTTCATGACAGGGCCTCCTCCCCGGTGCGGATCCGTTTGGCTGATGGGCGGACCGCAAACCCATGCGTCGAAATTGGGTGCCTAAAGCCGTTCGAGATACGACAGGTCCGCCGGCGCTGTGGTTTGTGCGACGGCGCGGATGCGCCGCATGGCGCGCTCGCGCGACACCTTCAGGTGATCGACCAGCGCCTCGCAAGCGCCGGCCACATCCTGTTCCTGCAGAAGCGCGATGATCTTCAGGTGCTCGGGCAGGAAGGGTTCGCTCTCGAACAGGTCGCTAGTGCGCCGGTAAAGAAAGTGGTGCGCGATGAGCAGCGCCTGCGGCAGGCTGACGGCGCGCAAGAGTGGCTGGTTGCCACATCGTCCGATGAGATCCACATGCAGGTCCTGCTCGAGCGCGTCCAACTGCTCGCTGCTGACCTCGGCCGTTGCCATGGCCGTCTCGATCTTGGCGCGCAGTGTCGCAAGAAACCCGTCGGGCAGATGGGTTGCCGCTTTTTGCAGGGCAAGCGGCTCCAGAACCCAACGGAGTTCGTAGAGTTCGTTGATCAGCGTTTCCGAGAGTGCCGGTGCGTGCCATCGGGCGCTGGCATCCTTGCGGATGATACCGCGCTCCTGAAGCCTGGCCACCACATCGCGGGCAACCGTCCGGCTCACGCCGTAATGCCGCGCCAGCATGACCTCGTTGATACGCCAGCTGGCCAGCGCCGTGCGCGAGACGACCTCGATCTCGACATCCGGATAGATCGCTTCCCAGGCTGACCGGGATTTGAGGTCCGGCTCCATATCCAGTGTGCCGGTCGGCCATGGGCCGGACGGATGGAGGGGAGCAACCACGTCGTAACCGCGCCCGGCGGCCTTTTTCAAAAACCCGCCGTGTTCGAGTTCGGCCAGTGCCTGGCGCGCCGGCGCCCGGCTGATGCCGAAGCGTTGCGCAATGGCGGTTTCTGTCAGGCGCATGCCGTCCTGCAGCACGCCGCTGCGGATTTCAAAGAGAAGCGCGTCGCTCGTGCGGCGGTAGAGTTTGGAGGCAATTGAACCGGTGACAACTGGCATGGCTGGGCTCTTCGAGCTGTATCTGTCGCCAAGGGATTGCACGTTCCGAATAAAACGTCTAGTGTATGCACAAGACAATTTCCTTTGGGTCTTCGGCACGACGACGGCATCGCCAAGCCCCGCTTGACAGCATCCCAAAAAACCTCATAGTTGCAATTGGTCAGACAATCTGGCCAAATGTGCATCAGGGGAGTGATGCGCCGGGGAGGATATCGATGTTCGTGGCTTTGGAGCCGCGCCGGCTTTATCGTCAGGTGGCGGATCAGATCCGTATGCTGATCGAGAAGGGAGAGTTGAAGCCCGGCTCGCGGCTTCCGCCCGAGCGAGAGCTTGCCGAACGGTTTTCGGTGTCGAGGCCAACGGTGCGCGAGGCACTGATCGTGCTCGAGGTCGAGGGTTATATCCAGATCCGCATGGGCTCGGGCGTTTATATCGGCAGCCGGCCCCGGCCGGTCGAGGGGGAATTACGCGGTGAGGCGGGCGAGGGGCCGCTGGAAATCCTGCAGGCGCGCTGCCTGATCGAAAGCGGCATTGCGGAAGAGGCGGCAAGACTTGTCACGCCGGCAAACCTTGCGCAGATCGATGCAATCCTGGCACGCATGGAAAAAGCGCTGGACGATGCGCCTGTTGCGCTTGCCTGCGACCGGGATTTTCATACGGCCATCGCCGATATCATCGGCAATTCCGCGCTCAAGCATTTCACCGGGCTGATCTACGACACGCGGATGTCGCCCTATTTTACCAAGCTTGCGAGCTATTTCGAAGGGCCGCACACCTGGAAGCTGGCGCTTGAGGAACATCGTATCATTCGCGATGCCCTGGCAGCCCGTGATCCTGCCGCCGCTCGCGAGGCCATGCGGCGTCATCTGACGCTTGCGCAAAAGAGATTCTCGGAAAGCTTCGGGGAGGAGCCGACCAGAGAAGACTGACCGCCTGTCATTCAGGCGGTCTGCCCTGCAGTTCTGTTTCAATTGGGAGGAACACATGAAACTGACACTGAAGACGCTTCTTGCCGCTGCGGCGGTCATCGTCGCATCCGGTGTCTCGGCGCATGCCGAGACAGTCCTCAAATGGGCCCATGTCTACGAGACATCCGAGCCCTTCCACACCGATTCGGTCTGGGCGGCAGGCGAGATCGCCAAGCGCACCAACGGCCGTTACAAGATCGATGTCTTCCCGGCTTCGCAGTTGGGCAAGGAAGCCGACATCAACCAGGGTCTCAAGCTCGGCACGGTCGACATCATCATCTCCGGCTCCAGCTTTGCCGCGCGCGATCACAAGCCGATCGGCGTCACCTATTATCCGTACATCTTCCGCGATCCGAGCCATCTGCTCGCCTACACGAAAAGCGATGTCTTCAAGAAACTTGCCGCCGGCTATGAGGAAAAGACCGGCAACCATATCGTGGCCGTCAGCTATTACGGAACGCGTCACACCACATCCAACCGCCCGATTGCCAAATGCGCCGACATGGCGGGGTTGAAGATCCGCGTGCCGGATGTGCCGGCCTATCTTGCCATGCCGCGGGCCTGCGGCGCCAACACGACGCCGATCGCCTTTGCGGAAGTCTATCTGGCGCTGCAGAACGGCACGGTCGAGGCTCAGGAAAATCCGCTGACGACGATCGAGGCAAAGAAGTTCTACGAGGTTCAGAAGAACATCGTTCTGACCGGCCATATCGTCGACCACCTGAACACGGTCGTGTCCAAGACCCGTTGGGCAAGTCTTTCGGATGAAGACAAGAAGATCTTCACTGATGTGATGCTGGAAGCCGCCGCCCGCACCACCAAGACCATTGAAGCGCGTGAAAAGGCGCTGGTCGAGGAATTCAAGAAGAAGGGCATCACGGTGACCGAGGTCGACAAGGCCGATTTCGAGAAGACTGTTCTCGCAAAGGCCAAGTTCGAGGACTTCGGCTACGACAAGGCCGATTGGGAAGCCATCCGAGCCATCAAGTGAATGATGCCGCCCTGGCGCATGGGTTGCGCCGGGGCCCTTTCCTGAAATCGTTGTGATTGGAGCCGATCCATGACGGAGCACCCGCACGCGCCGATCAGCGTGGAAGAGATGGCGCATGCCTTCGAGGAAGATGCCGCGCCGGTCGATCTGTCCCCTTATGCCATTGAAGACTGGGTAACGCTCATTGTCTTCTGGAGCATGGGCCTGTCTGTTTTCCTGCAGTTTTTTACACGCTATGTGCTGAACGACAGCCTTGCCTGGACGGAGGAAATTGCCGCCAACTGCCTGGTGGTCGTGGTCTTCCTCGGCTCTGTCATGTGCGTGCGCACCATGCGCCATATCCAGGTCGACCTGCTCTACCGCTTCCTGCCGACATGGGCCGTCAGGCCGCTCGAACTCGTCGTCGATATCATCGGCATCATCTTCTTCGCCTATATCACCTGGCTGATGTGGCGTTACCTCGAGATCGTCGGCGAGGAGCGGATGGTGACGGTGGATCTTCCCCGCGGCATCGTTTTCTACTCGGTCTTTGCCGCTTTTGCGCTGATGTTTGTCCGCTCCGCCCATAACCTTTTCAAGGACCTGACGGGGAATAAGACTGTGCGCCAGCAGGCGCAGGACGATCTCCACGCAGGAGGAATTTGATCCATGCTGCTTCTTATCGGTTCCTTTCTCCTCCTCCTGATCATCGGCACGCCGGTGGCCGTCTCCATGGCGGTGGCCTCGCTTGCCTATCTCATCCTCTACGGCGTTGCGCCCGACATCATCGCGGCCCAGCGCATGATCGCCGGCGTCGAAAGTTTTCCGCTGATCGCCGTGCCCTTCTTCATCCTCGCCGGCAACCTGATGAACATCGCCGGTGTGACGGGACGCATCTACAAGTTCGCGCTGGCCCTCGTCGGCTGGATGAAGGGCGGTCTGGCGCAGGTCAACATTATCGGTTCGGTGGTGTTTTCCGGCATGTCGGGCACGGCCCTTGCCGATGCCGCCGGCATCGGCACCATCGAAATCAAGGCAATGAAGGATCACGGTTATCCGATCGAAGCCGCTGTCGGCGTCACCGCCGCCTCGGCAACGCTTGGGCCGATTTTTCCGCCATCGCTGCCCTTCGTCATCTATGGCATGATGGCCAATGCCTCCATCGGCGCGCTGTTCATGGCCGGCATCGTTCCGGGCGTGGTCATGACCGTGCTGATGATGCTGACGGTCTACATCTTCGCCAAGCGCAAGGGCTGGGGCTCCGATACACCCTTCGAGCTGAAGCAATTGCTGGGCGCTTCGATGGAAGTGGCCATCGTTCTTGCTTTCCCCATGGCCATCTACCTGATGGTGCTTGCGGGATTGTCGGTCAATGTGGCCGTGCTGATCGGCCTTGCGGTTCTGGTCGCACTGGACTGGTATTTCGATTTTTCCGCCGTGATGGCGCTGATGACCCCGGTGCTTCTGATCGGCGGCATGACCATGGGCTGGTTCACACCGACCGAAGCTGCGGTCGCGGCTGTCCTTTGGTCGCTGTTTCTCGGTCTTGTCCGCTATCGCACGATGACGGTGAGAACGCTGGCCAAGGCCTCCTTCGATACGATCGAGACCACGGCCTCCGTGCTGTTCATCGTCACGGCCGCCTCCATCTTCGCGTGGCTGCTGACCGTCAGCCAGGCAGCGCAGCTGTTTTCCGACTTCATGTTCAGCCTCACCAGCAACTGGTGGACCTTCCTGATCATCGTCAACATCCTCCTGCTCGTCGTCGGTGCCTTTCTCGATACGATCGCGGCCATCAGTATCCTGGTGCCGATCCTGATGCCGGTTGCGGCCCGCTATGGCATTGATCCGGTGCATCTGGGCCTCATCATCACCTTGAACCTGATGATCGGTCTTTTGACGCCGCCGGTCGGCATGGTGCTCTTCGTCCTGTCGCGCATCTCGAAGCTCTCGGTGGAGAAAACGACGCTGGCCATCCTGCCCTGGATGATCCCGCTGTTCATCGCACTTGCGCTGATCACCTTCATTCCCGCCATCACGCTCTGGCTGCCGACGCAGCTGGGTCTGATCCGATAAACCTTGCGCCTATGGACGCTGACAATTTCGAGATGGAAGGGACCCTCGACAATGCAGACGCGTGTTGCACGCCTCCATGCCCGGCGTGATCTGAGGGTGGAGACGCTGGATTATGCAGGGCCGGGGCCGGGCGACGTGCTTTTGGCCATGGCATCGGGTGGCATCTGCGGCTCGGACCTGCATTATTACCAGGACGGCGGTTTCGGCCCGGTTCAGGTTCGCGAACCCATTATCGCGGGTCATGAGGCATCCGGCTATGTCGAAGCCCTCGGAGAGGGCGTTTCGGGGCTGGCTCCCGGACAGCTTGTTGCGATCAACCCGTCGCAGCCCTGCGGTGAGTGCCAGTATTGCCGCATCGGCCAGCCGATCCACTGCCTCCACATGCGGTTCATGGGCTCTGCCATGCGCCTGCCGCACGAAAACGGCATGTTCCGGCAAAAGCTCGTCGTGCCGGCGATCCAGTGCCATCCGGTCGGCACAGGTGTGACGCCGGCAGAGGCGGCCTGCGCAGAACCGCTCGCCGTCTGCCTGCATGCGGTTGCCCAGGCCGGTGATCTCTCGGGCAAGGCCGTTCTCGTCACCGGAGCAGGGCCGATCGGATTGCTGACGGTGGCCGCCGCCCGCCATGCCGGTGCCGCCAGCATCGTGGTGACGGATCTGATGGACGCGGCGCTGTCGCGCGCGCCGTCGATGGGCGCCACGCAGACGATCAATGTCGCCAGCAACCAGGACGCGCTTTTGCCTTTCCAGGACAACAAAGGCAGTTTTGACGTGATTTTCGATTGCTCGGCAGCAGCACCGGCCTTGCGGTCAGCCTTTGCCGCGATCAGGCCCCGCGGCACGATCGTCCAGGTCGGTGTGACCGGGGACGTGACGATCCCGCTCAATGCGCTGGTGGCCAAGGAAATCGTCTGGCGCGGCTCGCAGCGTTTCCACAGCGAATTTGCTCAGGCCGTCGATCTGATTTCGACACGGCAGATCGACGTCAGGCCGATCATCTCCCACACCTTCCCGCTTGAACGGGCGGTCGAGGCCTTCGAGCAGGCTGGCGACCGCTCAGCGGCCTGCAAGGTGCAGATCACGTTTTAAACGAACCAACCGGATACGAAGGACAGACGATGAGACACACATGGCGATGGTTCGGGCCGATCGACAAAGTCAGCGTGCGCGATGCGGCACAGGCGGGCGCCGAAGGCATCGTGTCTGCGCTCCATCACATCGCAACCGGCGAGGTCTGGCCGGTTGACGAGATCGCCCGGCGGCATGAGGAGATCAAGGCCGGCGGCCTTGTCTGGGACGTTGTCGAAAGCATTCCGATGTCGGAAGACATCAAGACGCAGACCGGCGACTGGAAACGTCATATCGCCAACTGGCAGGAAACGCTGCGGCGTCTTTCGGCCTCCGGCATCCGCACCGTCTGTTATAATTTCATGCCGATTCTCGACTGGACACGCACGGATCTGCGCTGGGAGACCGGCCATGGCGCCAAGGCCATGCGTTTTGATCTGGTGGATTTTGCCGCCTTCGACATCCATATCCTGAAGCGCCCGGAGGCTGCTGCGGATTATCCGGACTGGTTGCAGGAGGAAGCAGCAAGACGCTTCTCCGGCATGACGGATGTAAAGATCGCCGCGCTGGCCAAAAATATCGGCGCGGGCCTGCCGGGGTCCGCGGATGGCTATACGCTTGACCAGTTGCTCGAGAAGCTGCGCTCCTACCAGGGCATCGACCGCGCGCGGCTGCAGCAGAATCTCGTGGATTTCCTCAGCGAAGTGGCGCCGGTGGCAGCAGATGTCGGCATCAATATCTGCGCCCATGGCGATGATCCGCCGTGGTCGCTGCTCGGCCTGCCGCGCATCCTGTCGACCGAATCCGATTATGCCCACATGCTGGATCAGGTGAACATCCGCGCCAATGGCGTGACACTCTGCACCGGTTCGCTCGGCGCAAGGCCGGACAATGACCTGCCTTTCATTGCCACGCGTTTTGCCGATCGCATTCATTTCGTGCATCTGCGCAATGTCACGCGCGACAGCGACACGGTTCCCTGCTCGTTTTTCGAGGACGAGCACCTTGAGGGCGCGACAGACATGGTCGCCGTCATCGCAGCCCTTCTATCGGAAGAGGCGCGCCGGCGCGAAGAGGGGCGCGAGGATCACCGCATTCCCATGCGGCCGGATCATGGACAGGAAATTCTCGACGACCTCACGCGCGGTGCCCAGCCCGGTTATCCCGCCATCGGCCGGCTGAAGGGGCTGGCGGAACTGCGCGGCATTGAGCGGACGCTGTCGCATGCCCGCTATGGCCTTGGAGCCTGATCATGACACATCTCTCCAGCGCAAGTCGATTGCCAGCCCGCGTGCGCCTGCACGCTTATGACAGGGCAAACCTGAAACCCGGTATCGTCCATATCGGGCTTGGCGCCTTTCACCGTGCACATCAGGCGGTGTTCACTGAGCGCGCCCTGGAAGCTGAATTCGGGCCCTGGGGGATTGTTGCGGTCAACCTGCGCTCAGCCGATCCGGTGGATGCGCTTGAGGCACAGGATGGGCTTTATTGCGTCATCACCCGCAGCGAAAAGGGCGACCAGTGCGAGTTGATCGGTGCGACCGTCGGCTGGATCTGCGCAGCCAGGGATAAGGCACGCGTGCTGGCAGCCCTTGCCGATCCCGCAACCTGCGTGGTGACGATGACCGTTTCGGAAAAGGCCTATGGTCTTGATCCGGCAACCGGCGGGCTGGATGATAACCATCCGGCAGTAGTGGCCGATGTGAAGATGCCGCATGCGCCCGTCGGTGTGCTGGGTTTCCTCGTGGAAGGGCTTGCCCTGCGGCGCGCCGCCGGCGTGGCGCCGTTTGCCGTGCTCTGCTGCGACAATCTTCCCTCAAACGGCAAGGTCGTGCGCCGTCTCGTCCTGGAAATGGCGCAGCGCCGCGATCCGGCGCTTGCCAGCTGGATTGCCGAAGAGGGGGCGTTTCCCTGCTCCATGGTGGACAGGATCGTGCCCGCCGCAACCGACGCGACGCGTGCACGGGCCAAGGCGCTGCTCGGCACAGAGGACGCATTGGCGCTCGAGACCGAGCCCTTCCTGCAATGGGTGATTGAAGATCGCTTTGTCTCGGGTCGGCCGCGCTGGGAGGCTGGCGGTGCAATCCTTGTCGAAAATGTCGAGCCTTACGAAAAGATGAAGCTTAGGCTGCTCAATGGCACCCACACGCTGCTGGCGCATCTCGGCATCCTGTCAGGGCTCGACTATATCCGCGAGGTCATGGCGGTGCCGGACCTTTCGGCCAAGGCGCGAGCGCATATGGAAGAGGTGGCGTCGACGCTCGATCCGGTGCCGGGGATCGATCTGTCTGATTATATCACGGCGCTGCTTTTGCGGTTTTCCAACCCGACGATCGATCACCGCAACCTGCAGATCGCGCTCGACACCAGCCAGAAATTGCCGCAACGGCTGCTTTCCCCGGCCTTGGATGCCCTGGAGAAAGGCGAAGAGGGGGCGGCGACAGCCTATGCGGTTGGCGTCTGGATGGCGGCGGTGAAGAAGCGCGGCGACTGCGAGGATCCGCGCCGGGCAGAAATCCTGGAGGCCGCCGCCGTGATGAATGCCACCGATCCGTCTGCCGCCTTTTTTGCAATCCCCGGCCTTTTTCCTCCCGAGCTGGTGGCAGCCCGCCGCTGGCGCGATCAGGTCAATGACGCAATCGGCGCCTTCTGAAGCGGGTCCTTTCCGTTCAACTGTCCGGCTCTGAGTTGAGCGTAAAGGGCATGGGCAATGGGCCGCAACCCTTTCAGGTTTCAGTGCACGCCTTAACCACCGTCTTTCACAAAACGGGCGATATCCGCATGCGTGGCGAACCAGATATCGTCGTGCTCCTGGATATGGCGGATGAGCTCTTCCAGGATGAAGATGCGCGAGCGGTAGCCGGTCACATGCGGGTGCATGGTCAGGAGAAAGAGGCCGCCCTCCTGGTAAGCGCGGTCGAATTCCCGCTTGAAGATGTCGAGCACAGCGGGCGGCGGCGTGTAGGGGCGGTGCGCGGTGAACCTGTTCATGTTGAAATAGACCGCGTCGTCGCGGATCCATTCCACCGGCAGTTCCACCAGGCCGGTCGGCTCGCCGTCCTCGACAAGCTCGTACGGATCGTCATCGGCCATCAGCGAGCTGTCATAGAGCAAGCCGAGTTCACGCTCGATCTGGAGCGTCACCGGTGAAAAATCCCAGGAGGGGGTTCGCATGCCGACGGCGCGCACGCCGGTGATCTTTTCGAGCGTATCGGCGGCGCGCAGATGCAGTTCGCGCTCCTTCTCCGGCGGCACCTTCGTATTGACCTCGTGGATCCAGCCATGCAGGCCGATCTCATGGCCCTCGGCAATCACCTGCCGTTGTTCATCCGGGTAGAGCAAGGCGGCAACGGCGGGAACGAAGAAGGTGGCCGGAACCCCGGCGGACCGAAGGGTATTGAGGATGCGCGGCACGCCGACCCGGTTGCCATACTGCCCTTGCGACAAACGTCCGATGGATTCGCCACCGTCGCGCAGCTCGTTGGTCTCGTGATCGCTATCGAAGGACAGTGCGACGGCGCAGCGAGCTGCGCCCTTCCACGCCTTCGGTTTCAGCGAGCGGCCGGCGCGCACCTTGTCGACCTTGCCGCGCCATGTCGCTTCGTCCCATTGCCAGGGTTCCATTGCTACTCTTCCTTCCGGTTATTCTGCTGCCATCGGCAGGACGGGGACCGCTGCCAGCAGGCGCTTGGTGTAGTCGTGCTGCGGATCGGCATAGAGGGCGCCGGCCTCGCCTTCCTCGACGATCCGCCCGCGATACATGATGGCGACGCGGTCGCAGAGGTGGCGCACGACCGACAGATCATGGCTAATGAAGATCAGCGACAGGTCCAGTTCTGATCGCAGCCGGATGAGCAGGTTGATGATCTGCGCCTGGATCGACACGTCGAGAGACGCCACCGGCTCATCGCAGACGACGACATCCGGCTGCATGGCAAGCGCGCGGGCAATGGCGATGCGCTGTCTTTGCCCGCCGGAAAACTGATGCGGGAAACGATTGGCAAAGGCGGGATCAAGGCCGACGGCCGCCAGCCAGTCCGCCACATAGCCCCGCGCTTCGGAACGCGTGACAAGTCTGTGGGCAAGCGGCCCCTCTGCGACGATGTCACCGATGCGCATGCGGCCGTTGAGCGAGGCAAAGGGATCCTGGAAGATCGTCTGGACGCGTGTCGTTATCTTTGTGGGGGAACGACCAGCGCTCATCACAGGCTGCCCGTTCAGGCGAACCGTGCCGGCGCTTGGAACCGTGATGCCTGCCGCCATGCGGCCGAGTGTCGATTTGCCGGAGCCGGACTCGCCGACCAGGCCCAGCACTTCGCCGCGCTTCAGGACAAGACTGACGCCATCGACCGCCTGGACTGAGGTCACCGGCTGCGCGATGCCCGACTTGATCGCGAGCCGCCGCATGATGCCGGCCGGCTTTTCAAAGCGCTTCACCGCCTCGTCGATCACCAGATAAGGGCTGCCGAGCGGCGGGAGATTGGCGGTCGCAGCCTTTCGTGGCGGCGGTGCCGCATCGGCTATGCCACTTGCGCGCAGGAGCAGTTCTCCGGGCTTTGCCCGCGAGGGCAGGGCGTCCAGCAGTGCGCGGGTATAGTCATGCTGCGGCCGGGTCAGGACGCCGAGTGCCGGACCGATTTCTACGATCCTGCCCGTCTTCATCACCGCAACGCGATCCGCAATCGAGGAGACGATCGCCAGGTCATGGCTGATCCAGATAAGCGCCGTGCCGAGTTCGGCGACCAGTTCCTTCATCTCGGCAAGGATCTCGGCCTGGATCGAGACGTCCAGCGCCGTGGTCGGCTCATCGCAGATGATCAGTTTCGGGCGATGCAGAAGGGCAATGGCAATCGCCACGCGCTGGCGCATGCCGCCGGAGAACTGGTGCGGAAAGAAATCCACCTTGCGTTCCGGGTCCGATATGCGCACCTGCGCCAGCGCCTTGATCGCTCGTTCACGCGCCTGCGCCGCCGTGATGCTCTCATGCGCTTCAAGCGCAAGCCTGATCTGCGTGCCGATGCTGAGCACCGGGTTCAGCGTCATCATCGGGTCCTGGAACACCATGGAAATGGTCTTGCCCCGGATGGCGCGCAGTTCGTGCGCGGGAAGGCCGATCAGTTCGCGCCCCTCCAGCTTCACCGAGCCTTCGACAATGCGCCCCGGTTCATCGATCAGCCCGATGATCGAGAAGCCGGTGATCGACTTGCCCGAGCCGGACTCGCCGACGAGCCCCAGCACCTCGCCGGGAGCCAGAGAGAAGGAGACGCCATCGACGGCCTTGATCTCACCACGCCCGGTGGGAAACCAGGTGGCGAGATTGGTGACGTCGAGCAAGGGCGCCGTGGTGGGGTGTGGCTGCGTGTCGGTCATCGGCGGAGCCTCGGATTGAGCTGGTCGCGGATCTGGTCGCCCACAAGGTTCAGGGACACGATGAACAGGATCAGCGCCAGGCCGGGATAGATGGAGATCCAGTAGCGGCCGGAGAGGAGATACTGGAAGCCGTTGGAGATCAGCATGCCGAGTGAGGGTTCGGTGGGCGGCAGGCCGACGCCGAGGAAGGAGAGGGTGGCTTCCAGCGAGATCGCGCTTGCGACCTGGACGGTCGCGACCACGATCAGCGGCGGCAGGGAATTGGGAAGGATGTGCTTCACCACGACCCGCAAGGGCGACAGGGGGATGGAGAGGGCTGCCTCGACATAGTCTTTCTGCCGCTCCGCGGAGGCTGCGCCATGGGCGGTTCGCGCGAAATAGGCATACTGGGCGAAAATCAGCGCCATGATGAGCTGGTAGCGGCCTTGTCCCAGCAATGCGGCAATGACGAAGGCCAGAAGGATCGCCGGGAAGGACAGTTGCAGGTCGACGATGCGCATGACGAGGCTCTCGTAGCGCCCGCCGATATAGGCGGCTGAACAACCGACCATCGCGCCGATGACGAAGGCAATGCCACCGGCGATCACGCCCATCTGCAGCGAGATCCGCAGGCCGTAAATGATCGCGGAAAGCAGATCCCTCCCTTGAGAATCGGTGCCGAGCCAATGGGTATAGCCGCCGGTGCCGACATAACCCGGCGCCCGGCGCGCATCGCGCAGCACAAGGCTTCCAATGTCGTAAGGATCCTGCGGTGTGACGAAGGGCGCGATCAAGGCGATCAGAACGATGAGAAAGACGATGATCGCCGCACCGGTTGCCACCTTGTTGCGGGAATATTCTTCGAGAAAACGGCCAAACAGAGTGTCGCGCATGTCAGGCACGTCCCTTTCTCAGGCGCGGATCGAGCAGCCCATAGGTGAGATCGACCACGAGGTTGATGACGATGAACAACAGGGCGACCAGCATCAGGTAGGCAACCATCACCGGTCGATCGAGGGAGGTGATGCTGTCGATGATCAGCTTGCCGAGCCCCGGCCAGGAAAAGATCGTCTCGGTGACGACGGCAAAGGCAAGTGTCGAGCCCAGTTCCAGCCCGAAGACGGTGACGAGCGGGATGGAGATCAGCCGCAGCACATGGCGGCTGAGAACCGTGAACTCCGACAGACCGGCGGCGCGGGCGAATTTCACCGTATCGCTCAGCATCAGTTCGCGCGTTCCTGCCCGCGCGAGCCGGATCATCAGCGAGAACTTGAACAGAGCAAGGTTGAGCGCTGGAAGGACCAGATGCTGCAAACCATCGATGGTGAGGAACGAGAACTCGATGCCGAAAAGGCTGACTGTTTCACCCCGTCCGCCGGCCGGCATGATGCCGAACTGGACGGCAAAGACCATGATCAGCATCAGGCCGAACCAGAAGGTGGGCACCGAGAAGCCGAGGATGGAGATCGCCATGACGGCGCGCGAGACCGGGCTGTACGGCTTGTAGCCGGCATACATTCCGATCGGAATACCGACGAGGCTGGCAAAGATGACGGCCGCCAGCGTCAGTTCGAGCGTCGCGGGCAGTCGTGACAGGATCAGCTCGCTGACCGGCATGTTGTAGACCAGCGATCGACCGAAATCGCCCTCGAAGACCCGCCCGACAAACGCAAAATACTGCCGCCACAACGGCTGATCCAGGCCATACTGGGCAATGACGGCAGCCCGGATGTCCTGTGTCGCGTCAGGCGAAATCAAAACGTCGATGGGATTGCCCACCGCATAGACGCCTGTGAAGACCAGCGCCGACATGGCAAAGACAACGATGGCGGCCTGCCACAGGCGCTGCACGATAAAACCGAACAATGGATCCCCGTCCTCATGACTCGTCCCGTCTTGCGCGGGCTTGGTTTGGCCTTGGATGCGTGTGGATGAAGCTAGTGCCAGTCGCCTTCGAGAAGATCCCGGGTCTCTGCGACCGCAACCTCCCAGATCGCCAGCATGTCTTCGTCGGGGCGCTGGTAGAGGCCGTGATAGTTGCCATCTCCCAGCATGTCGCGTTTGCGTGCCGCGTCAACGCGGGCAAGGCGGGCATAGTCCACCTGCGGTCTTGCACTGGCAGGCTGGCGCGGGTCGTTCGTGCGCGTCCAGGGGAAGTTTTCCATCCACGAGGCATGTGAGGCTGCCGGATCGATGGCCTGAACCTTTGCGAGCGTCCGCGGCGCCCGCCACCAGTCATGGAATTTCACCGAACTGTCCGGATGCGCGTTCAGCCATTCGGAAATCACCACCGTGGCCGGTGTGTTTCCGCCATGGCCGTTGACGATCAGGATCCGGCGAAAACCCGACCGGTGAATACTGTCCATCAGGTCGCGAATGATGCCGATATAGCTCGCGAGCGATAGCGTCAGCGTGCCCGGGAATGTTGCAAAGGAGGATGCGAGCCCATAGGGCAGAACCGGAAACACCGGGATGCCAAGAGGTTCGGCGGCATCCACGGACACTTTTTCAGCCAGGATCATGTCGGTTGCAAGGCTGAGATAGGCATGCTGCTCGACGCTGCCGATCGGAAGAATGCAGCGGTCGTCCTTTGCGGCGCGCTCTTCGACCTGCATCCAGTTCATATCGGCAATCTTCATGCGCAACTCCTGTCCCCATTGGCGCAGCGACCGTCATTTATTTCGCATGCGCACAAAAAATAAGCTCCGGCGAGCTCTGCACTCATCAGAGATAACGTTCCATAAGGAACTAAAAAAAGAGATTGACAGGCAAATAACTGACCGTCAAGTTCCATACGGTACAAAATATAAATGGGGCAGGCGGAGATATGACGGTGCAGCTAGAGCAGGCGTCGCTCGAAACGCTTCTTCGCCAGGGTGGAAAAACCTTGTCGACGGGAGAGCCGGTCGATGCGCTGGTGGGGGTGAAACTGTGGGAAAACCCATGCTGGCTCTCGTTCCGCATCAACTTCCTGGCGCTGCAGTTCAACGTGCCGATCTATCGCTGGACGGAAAAGGAGTTCGGTCTGCCACGGCCGGAATTCGTCGTGCTTTACTCGCTTGGGCTGGCCGACGGGCTGACAGCCAGTGCCATCTGCGTCTCCTCGGGTTTCCCCAAGAACACCATCAGCCGGGCCATCCAGAAGCTGATCGACAAGGGCATCATTCGTCGCGAAGTCGATCCGGCGGATCTGCGCAGCTTCGTCCTCTACATCACGGACGAAGGCCGGCGCATCGTGGACGCCGCCATCCAGCCGATGGTCGAGCGCGAAAGAGCCATGGTGTCTGCCCTGACGCCGGCGGAAATGCTGATGCTGTCCGAGCTTCTGGCAAAGGTCGTCGTAAACTCACCTGTCTCGCCACCCATGATAAACATAGAGGAGAACGAAGAATGAGCATTTCCAAGGTGTTGCGCACCGTCGCGCTGGTGTCTGCCCTGCTGGGCGGCGTATCGTCGGCAGCGCTTGCCGCAGACCTGACGATCGGCGTGAGAGCCGGTCCGCTGTCGGTCGACCCGCATTTCACAGCGGCCGGCACCCATGCCGAAGCCATGAAGCATATCTTTGATTCGCTTGTGAAATCCGGCAACAATCTGGAACTTGAGCCGGGTCTTGCCACCAGCTGGACGGCCGTCGATGCCACGACCTGGGAGTTCAAGCTGCGCCAGGGCGTCAAATTCCATGATGGCTCCGATTTCACCGCCGAAGACGTGAAGTTCTCCATCGAACGCATTCCGGCGGTGGCGGGCCCCAACCCGACGACCATTTATGTCCGTCGCGTGCGTGGAATCGAGATCGTCGATCCCTATACGATCCGCATCAAGACCGATGGTCCCGCCCCGAACCTGCCCAACGACTTCATCCGCCTGTTCGTCGTGTCGCACACCGCGGCCAAGGACTATTCCGCAAGCGCCGACAAGGCTGCCGAAGGCTTCAATTCTGGCAAGGCTGCCATCGGCACCGGCCCCTACAAGTTCGTATCCTGGACGCCGAAGGAACAGCTCGTTCTTGAGAAGTTCGACGGCTACTGGGGCGAAAAGGAGCCCTGGGACAAGGTGATCCGCAAGGAAATCCCCAATGATGCGGCGCGCGTTGCCCAGCTGAAGGCCGGTCAGGTCGATATGATCGCACGTATCCCGTCGTCAGACGTGCCGACGCTCGAAAAGGACAGCAAGCTTTCCATCGTTCGCGAGGACAGCGTCTACCTGTTCAACATGGCTTTCGACTTCCGCGACAAGCCCCCGCAGGTCAGCGCCAAGGACGGATCGCCGCTACCCAAGAACCCCTTCCAGGATGCCAAGGTCCGCGAAGCCTTCGATCTCGCCATCGATCGGGAAGCCCTGACCGAGATTGCCATGGAAGGCATGGGTGCGGTTCAGTCGCAGCTTGTCACCCCGAATATTTTTGGCTGGAACCCGGCGGTGAAGCCGACGAAGGCCGATCCTGCCAAGGCCAAGGCATTGCTGGCCGAAGCCGGCTATCCCAACGGCTTCAAGGTAACCTTCTCCTTCACCAATGATCGCCTGCCGGGCGACAAGGATGTCGGCACGACGATTGCCCAGATGCTGACGGCGGTCGGGATCCAGGTGGAAGCCAACGCCCAGCCGGGTGCCGTCTTCTTCCCCGCCAACACCCGGGGCGACTACTCCCTGACCATGTCCGGCTGGGGCACGCTGACGGGTGAGTCGAACTACACGCTGTCGTCGCTGACGCATTCGAACGATCCGGCAAAGAAGCTGGGGGCCTTCAACCTGCGCGGCTATGTCAACCCGACGATGGACAAGCTGATCGAGGACGCCGCCGTCGAGATGGACACGGCAAAGCGCGAAAAGTTCCTGATGGATGCCAATGCGCTTGTCGCGACCGATCGGCCCTATCTGGCCATTGCCTCGACCATTTCCGCCTGGGGCATGAAGAAGACCATCACCATTGTTCCCCGCTCGGACGAGGATACGCTGGCGATGAACATCCGCCCAGTCAAATAGGCATAACTTTCACTACAACGACCGGCCGGGCGCCTTGCCCGGCCTTTTCTGTATTTTGAACACACATCAATCGGGAAGACACAGATGGGAACTCTTGCTCTGGCCATTCATGGCGGCTGCGGCGTGATGGCAAAGCTCGACCTCAGCGAGGAAGAATGGGCGGCTGCGCGGGTCGATCTCGGCCGCGCCTTGAAAGCCGGGTGGGATGTTCTGACATCAGGCGGTGCGGCGCTCGACGCGGTCGAGGCAGCCGTTGTCGTCATGGAGGACAGCCCGCACTTCAATGCCGGATACGGCGCGGCACTCAATACCGAAGGTCGGCATGAACTCGATGCGTCGATCATGGATGGCAGGACGCTGGAGGCTGGCGCGGTCACGCTCGTGCGGCGCATCCGCAATCCGGTAAAGGCTGCCCGCAAGATCATGGAGCATGGCGATGCGCTTCTTCTGGGTGGGCCGGCAGCGGATGCCTTTGCCGAACAGGCGGGGCTTGCGATGGTGGAACCGGACTACTTCACCACCGAACGGCGCACGAAAGCGCTTGCGGCGATGAAGGCGCATGCGGCGGCGGGTACGGCGGCAAAGGCAAGCGAAGCGGAGAAGCATGGCACCGTCGGTGCGGTTGCGCTGGACGGTGAGGGGCATCTTGCGGCCGCCACCTCGACCGGTGGCTATAACAACAAGCCGGATGGCCGCATCGGCGATACGCCGATCATCGGGGCGGGCACCTATGCGCGCGACGGCGCCTGCGCCGTTTCCGGAACCGGCAAGGGTGAATACTTCATGCGCTATGCCGTTGGACACGAAGTCGCCAGCCGCATCGCCTATCTGGGTGAAAGTCTTGAAGCGGCGGCCGCCAAGGTCATCCAGCACGACCTGAAGCAGCATGACGTCGGCGCCGGTCTCGTCGCTGTCGGCGCCGACGGATCGATCACGGCGCCCTACAATACGGATGGCATGTTTCGCGGCTGGGTCACGCCAGAGGGCGACTTCTATGTCGCAACCCATGCGCAGGTGTTTCACATCCAGCCGGAATAAGGGCCGGGGAGACCAGGAAGCAACCGGGGACGCCTCTCAAGGCGTCCTCGCCGCTGTTATTTGCCGCCATCGACGCTGATGATCTGGCCGGAGATCCAGCTTGCATGCTCGCTGGCGAAGAACATCACCATGGCGGCGATATCCTCGGCGCTGCCAAGGCGCTTCAGCGCGATGTTGTTGACGAGCCGCTGTTGTCCGTCTTCGCCCATGGCCTCCCACTGACGTTCCGTTGCCGGATTGGACCGCACGAAGCCCGGCGCGACATTGTTGACGGTGATGTTGAAGGGGCCGAGCTCATGGGCGAGCTGACGGGTCAGCCCGATCTGGCCGGCCTTGGCGCTGGCATAGGACTGGATGCCGGTGAGCGAAATGCCGAGTCCGGCGCCGCTGGAGATGTTGATGATGCGGCCGGACCGTTTCGTCTTCATGGCAGGCGCAACCGCCTGCGCCATGAAGAAGGCGCCCGACAGGTTGACGTCGAGAATGGCCTGCCAGTCGCTCTCGCTGATCTCCTCGATCGGACGCCCGACCTGGCCGCGCACGCCGCCGGCATTGTTGACGAGAATATCGACGGCGCCGAAGGAGGGGACCAGGGCCTGGACGTCGGCCCGATTGCCGACATCGAGACGATGGGCAGTGGTATGCGCGCCGCAAAGCGCGACCGTCTCTTCAAGCCCGGCTTCGTTCACGTCGCATGCGTAGACGCGGGCGCCGCGGCTCGCAAATCCCTGCGCGATGGCCCGCCCGAAGCCGTGGGCCGCTCCGGTGACGACGACGATCTTCCCCTCGAATGAAATGTTCATGCGCCGGCCTTCCCGAGTTCTTCCAGATTGGCAAGATCGAGCGGACGCTGGCCCTCTTCGATCTCATGGATCATGTCGACCAGTCTTGCCACCATGGGGGTCGCAACACGCGAATCCCGGCCGATGGCGACGACGGGCAGGACCTGCGCATCCACCTCCGTCTTGCGCTTGCGCACCGCCAGATCCCGCCAGATGCCGGAATGGGATTTCAATGAGCGGCGGTTATGCGCAACCATGTCGTCAAAGGAGCGATCGGTCTCCTGTTGCTGCGCAAGCGGTCCAAACGCCGAGGGATTGAAGCCGTCGAAGGCTTCGGGCGTGATGTTGTTGATGGCTGCGACGGTTGCCACCTCCAGCGCGAGCCTTCTGAGGATCGGGCGTGCGACCGGGTTGTCGAGAACATCCGCGATGCTGTCATTGGTGAGGGCCGTGCCGAACAGCAGCGCGCCGTAGATCATCTTGCCCCAGAGGAAGCCCCAGATGTTGTTGGTGATCAGCGCCTTCGGTTCGAACTGCTTCAGCAGGTCGTAGATTTCCTCGGCGCGATCGGAGAACCGCCCATCGAGTTCGCCGATGACGACTGCGCCGTGGCCGCTATAGTGGACGAGGCCCGGCTCCAGGTAATCGGCGCCGAAGTTGACGAAGCAACCGACGACGCGATGTTCGCCGACGATGCGCGCGATCACCTGTTCGTTCAGGCCATTCTGGGCGGAGACCACATAGCCATCCGAGGACAGATGCTGCACCAGCGCCTGCGTCGCAGCCTCCGTGTGATGCGCCTTTACGCAGAGGTAGATCCGCTCGTATTGCCCTTCCAGTTCGGCTGGCATGTAGGCTTTGGCCGGGAAAGTGCCTTCGAAAATCGGCCCGGCGATGCGAAGACCGCCAGCATTGATGGCATCCACATGGTCCTTTGCGGTGTCGACAAAGATCACCTCCTCACCGGCGCGCAGGAACGCCGCCCCCAGCGTGCCGCCGATGGCGCCCGCTCCCCAGATCACGATCGGCTGGCTCATCAAGTCGCTTCCTTCTCTAATAGATCTGACTGTAAATGGTCGCCCTGGCCCGGCCGTGGCGCTTGGCCCAACAGACGCAAGGCGGGCAGGATGATCCGCTCGATATCTGCGGTGTCGGGTGTGTGTCGGTATTCGATGTCCGGCATGTCCGGGGCGATCTCAGCCAAGACGTCTTCCGCCCCGGTTGCGAACACCAGCACCGTGGCCTTGGAGATCATCGCTGCCAGATCGGGGCTGTCGAGGGTATCGGCAATCACGTCGGCGACATGCGGAGCAAAGCGGGTCACGCCGCTCTTGAGGATCGGCAGGAATTCGGGAAAGCGGGAGATGGCTGCGATGCGAGCGAGCGAATCCAGCGCGGCCAGCGCTTGCCGGGTTTCCTGCGAGGGCGTGAAGCGGATCGCCACCACGCGGGTGTCGGGCAGGAGCGCTTCGACCTGCTGCTGCTTGTTGACGAAGGTCACCACAAGATCCGCCGTGGCGGCACGCGCCCGCAGTGCCGGGTCGTTTTCGAGGGCGGACACAGTTGATGCCTCGACGATCGCCTCCGGCCCCAGGCGGTCGGCGATGAAACGGGCGTAGCTTTCCGTCGCTTCGCGGAACAGGCCGACCATGAGGATGCGGCGCCTGCTGTCACGGGCGCTGCTTTGCGAAACGCGTCCGCCGATGAGAGCCATCAGGTCCGCCGAGCGCATGCCGAGCTTGCGGCTCTGCTCGATCAGCGCATCGATCTTTCCGTAGAGCATCGACAATTCGCCGACCGGCGGTGCCGGCCGCTGCTGGCGCTCGCTGACAAAGGTGCCTGCCCCCGGGCGTGTCTCGACGAGGCCGGCGGCTTTGAGGTCGGCATAGACCTGAGCGACCGTCATCGGCGCGACGCCCAGCGTTTCCGCCAACTCCCGCACGGAAGGAAGCGTCTCTCCGGGCGCCAGCTCGCCGCAACTGATCCCGTACTCGATCAGGCCGTGAAGCTGGCTGCGCAACGGCACCGGCAATGTACGATCAATGGTGAGCTGCATGGCTATCGCCGGATATCGTATCAATCAAGTGATACGATACTCTCATCGGAAGCGATATCGGTCAAGGTTTCTGCGCAGCTGATGGCTGCCAATCAGGGATTTGCCCACAATGTATCTATAGACTAGAACGGTGGGTGATTGGCGACGTTCAGCATTCGCAATTCAGGCTGAAATCACACCTGCTCCAGCAAGGCCCGCTCTGTCTCCTCAACGACAAGGCGGCGATCGGACCTCCGGGGAGAGGCCCGATCATTGTCAGCGGATACAAGGCCGCGACCTAGGACGCGATATCGCCGATGACGCGCACGCGCACGCGCCGCGCGCCGCCGGGGAGGTAGGCGATCGGGATATCCTCCACTTCCAGCGTCTTGAGGCTGCCGCGCAGAGCGCCCGAGGCAATGGCGGCGTCCTGTGCGGCGCTTTCTGCAGCCGCCAGCGCCGCGTCGCGGCTCATGCCGGAAAACACCTGGTCGACCTCGCCGGAGACCTGCGCCATGGCAGCGCCCAGCGCATTGGCGACACCGGCATTCTCCACCCGCACCACTTCCGAGGCACCCGGCACCTTGTCCGGGATCAGGAAGGCGCCGCCGCCGACGGCAATCAGCGGCACATCCTCGGCAGAGGTCTTCATCCGATCGAAATTGTCGGCCACCATCTCGCTGATCCTTGCGAGCGTGGCCCGCACGAGATCCGGATCGAGCCCCTTTACCCGGTCCCGGTCGCCCATCTCGACAATACCGGCGGCGACCGCGATATCGGAAGTGGTGAGCGTCGAGCCGCCGAACACTTTTGCTTCGGTGAGGATTCGGTAGCCGACGGAGCGCGGGCCGATCGCGCCGGTGTCCGGGTTGATGATGGTGCCGCCGCCAAGCGCGATCGGCAAGAGATCCGGCATGCGAAACAGCGTGCGCACGCCGCCGATATGCACGATGTTGTTGGCCTCGCGCGGGAAGCCGCCGATGAGGCAACCGATATCGGAGGTGGTGCCGCCGACATCCACCACCATGGCATTTTCGAGCCCGGTGAGGAAGGCGGCGCCGCGCATGGAATTGGTCGGGCCGGAGGCAAAGCTGTGCACCGGATTGGCCGCCGCGACATCCGCCAGCGCCACCGTGCCGTCGTTCTGCGTGAGATAGAAGGGGGCGGTCACGCCGATCTCCGACAGCGCATCGGCAAAGGCCTGCACCGTTGTCTTGCCCAGCGATTGCAGCGCGGCGTTCAGGATCGCGACGTTTTCCCGCTCCAGAAGGCCGATGCGGCCGAGCGTGTGGGAGAGCGTGATCTTCGCATCCGGAATGACGGAACGGACGATTTCTGCGGCCCGCACCTCGCATTCGGTGGTCAGCGGCGAGAAGGTGGCGGAGATCGCAATCGAGGTGATGCCGGCATCGCGGATGCGCATCGCGGCATCGCGGATTTCATCCGGGTTCATCGGCACCAGCGGGCTGCCGTCATATTCGTGCCCGCCATGCACCATGACGATCATCGGATTGACAGCGTCGTAGAGGTCGCGCGGCCAGTCGCACATCGGCGGCAGCGAGCGGCCGGTCGGCAGCGCCACGCGGATTGCCGCCACCCGTTCCAGGCGGGCGCGCTCCACCACGGCATTGGTGAAATGCGTGGTGCCGATCATCACCGCATCAACGGCGATACCGGCAGCGGCGGGCGCGTTGATCACATGCGAGAGGGCAGCCTTTACGCCCGACAGCACGTCCTGGGTGGTCGGAACCTTGATGGAGGCCAAAATGCGCTCGCCATCGACAAGAACAGCGTCCGTGTTCGTGCCGCCAACGTCAATACCGATGCGTTTCATGGAAATACCGATCTGAAGTCAATGTCATAGCCGAAGGCGCGGGGGCCGACGGCGGCAATGCCGGCAGGCGTGGTGAGAAGGGCCGGCGCCGGCAGCGCCACCACGGTGACGCGCTGGCCGTAGCGGACGGATTCCGTGCCGATCGCGCTGCCCGAGATGGTGTCGAGAAGGCAGAGCAGATCCGGCGTCATCGCAACCGGTTCGCCGTCGCGGAAGGCAACCGCCCATTCGTTCTGGAAGGCAAGTTCCAGCCGTGATCCTCGATCGCCATCGATCCCCTCGATGATCGTGCGGCCGCGCAGGAAGCCACCGGTCGTTTCGCGGGCAACATCGATCACCTTGCCGCGGAACAGCTGCTTGCCGCCCTCGTGGTCAAGAATGGCATCCACCGGATCGGCATGCCTGCGGCGGGCATCAAGCACCGCCTTGCCGAGTTCGACGGCCTTGGTGACCGTGTCGTGAATGCCCCATTCCTTCACCTCGCGGCCGGTGCGGGGCGCCTTGCAGGTGGCAGCCGTCGAGCCGACTTCGGTGCAGACCTTGCGCGAGATGCGCTCCATCCATTTCCACGAGGCCGCGCGGGTCACGATCACCTCGTTGTCGCGCACGTCGACCAGCGAGAGCGGGAACATCGGCAGGTTGCCGATCGCAAACGAGGTCATCTGCGCTTCCGGATAGGCGCGGCCCATGGCATCGGCATTGACGACGGGACGATCAAGAACGGCCGCGGCAAGGAAGGAGGAGAGCGCATTCGAACCGCCGATCTCTACGCTCATGATGGCGCGGAAACGCTTGCCGATATAATCCTCCATCACCTCGACGGCGCGGGCCAGATGCACGGGATCGCCGAGCCGTTCCTGGCCGACCAGTGGCGCACCCATCTTGGAGACGACGGCGACCATGTCGTCATCGTCGAGCGCCATCGGATCCATCAGGTCGACGCGGGCGCCCTCGGCATAGAGCCGCCTGAGGTTCAGCGTGGAGATATAGGGGTCGCCGCCGCCGCCGGTGCCGAGAATCCAGGCGCCGATGGCCAGCGGTTCGATGTGTTCTTCTGCGAATTCTTCAAGCATGTCCGACCTTCGGCAGGGCAAGGAGGGGGTATGCCGGCCCCGCGGGCGGGGCCGGTTGTCATCATGATGCGGGAAGGATCACTTCGCCTTGCAATCCCAGGTGAAGTTCGCGAAGTTCAGGTCCCAGCTCTGCATGGGAATGAACTGGTAGCCCTGCAGGCACTTGTTGGCGGCATAGCGCCGGTTGGGTGCCACGGCCCAGACATCGGGCTGCAGGTCGGCGATCTTCGCCTGAAGGTCCTTGTAGACGGCGTTCTGCTCGGCAACGTCGGTCGTTCCGCGCGTCTTGTCGATCAGCGCATCGATCTCCGGGTTCTGCAGCCATTCCATCGACATCCAGGTGCCGGAGGCCTTGGAGTGGTACTGGTTGTAGAACATCGAGTCCGGCGAGGGATAGGTCGGCGAAATGTTGACCTGCGTGGAGGCGGGCGTCGTGTCCGGCTTGGAGGACAGCTCGACGATACGGTTCCACGGCTCCGGCTTGATGTCGAGCGTAATCCCGATCTGCTCCAGATTGGCCTGCAGCAAAAGCGCCACTTCCGCCTCGAAGGCGAGCGAGGCGACATAGCTGTTCACCAGCGTGATCTTCTGGCCTGCATATTTCGACTTCGCCAGTTCCTCCTTCGCCTTTTCCAGATCGAAGGTGCCGGGCTTGATGTCGCCGTTATGGGCATCCTTGAAGGCGGTCGAGAGCGGGCCCTGCATGTCGGTGCCGGGATAGATGATCTCCTGGATCGTCTTGTAGTCCGTGGCATAGGCGATGGCGCGGCGCACATGCACGTCGTCGGTCGGATAGACCTTGGTGTTCAGCTTGATGACGAAGCCGCCGGAGGTGCGGGTCTGGATCAGCTTGTAATTCGCCATCTTGCCGATGGCTTCGTAGGTATCGTTGCCGAGGCCGTGCGAGGAAAGACCAAGTTCGCCCTTCTCCGCCAGCGCCTTGACGGTGGCATCGTCGCTGGTCTGCACGAAGCGGACCTCGTCGACCGGCGTGCCCTTGGTCCAGCCGAGGAAGTAATCGGCATTGCGGGCGATCACCATGTCGGCGGAGCGGTTGTAGCTGACGAGCTTGTAGGGGCCGGAGCCGGCGGAATGTTCGCCGACATAGGCCTCGCCCCACTTGTCGTCCGGCTTGGCATTGGCGGTGATCAGCGTCTTGTTGAGCGCCATCATCAGCGGCGTTGCCGCAAGGAACGGCGAGAACTGCCGGTCGATCTTCAGAACAAGCGTCTTCTCATCCGGAGCCGTGACGTTTTCCGGCTTCAGCACGCCGGTGATGAGGTTGGACGGGCCCTTGTTGATGCCGAGCAGGCGCTGGATGGACCACACCATGTCGGCGGCCTTGACCGGCGTTCCGTCCTGGAACTTTGCATCGTCGCGGAGCTGGAAGGTATAGGTCAGGCCATCGCCCGAGACATCCCAGGACTTTGCCAGATGCGGCACGATCTCGCCGGAGGGGCTGACGGTGGTCAGACCGTCATACATGTTCACCACGGCCATATAGCCGGTATAGTCGGTGACCTTGGCCGGATCGAGCGAGCTGAAGATCTGCTGCACATTGACGACGGTCGAGATCTTGTCGGCGGCAGAGGCTGCCGGAAGACCTGCGGAGAGCGTAAGCGCCGTGCCGAGCGCAAGTGCGGCGAGACGCTTGTAAACCATGGATTTCATGCTGGAAGTTCTCCTCTTTTATGCGGCGGGACCTGTCACGCCTGTTGTTTGCGGATGGGACGCGAAAAGGGTCAGGCCGCCTTTGGCAGCGGCGAGAAGGCGATGTCCGGATAGCCGAAGGCTGAGGGGCCCACGACCTCAAGCGCGGCTGCCGAGCGCAGCAGGTCGTGGCAGGGGATCGCAATCACCGCGACGCGCTGGCCGTAGCGCAGCATTTCGGTGGTGATCGGATAGCCGGTATCCACATCGAGCAGCACGATCAGATCGGGCACCGTCACTTCGACCACGCCATTGCGGCGGAAGATCAGGAATTCGTTCTGGATCGCGACGCTTGCGGTTTCGCCGGTCCAGCCGTCAAAGCCTGCAAGCTCCAGATCGCCGACCGCAAAGCCGCCGCGCAGATGGCGCTTCAGATCGGTGATCTTGCCGTTGAAGATGCGTCGGCCGCCTTCGAGGTCGCAGACGGCCGCGATCGGATCCTCCTGCTGGCGGCGGGCGCGGATGACCGCTTCGCCAAGCGCGATCGCCTTGGTATAGCTGCGCGGAATGGCGAACTGGTGGACGAAGTGCGCCTGCATGGGCGCCGTCGCCAGCATCGCCCCGCCGCCCTGGGCGACGACGCAGGCGCGCGCCATGCGCTCATGCCAGACTTCCGAGACTGCGTGGCTGAAGATCACCGCATTGCCGTGCAGATCGCACATCACGGACGGCGTGGAGCTGTGGCCGTAGATCGAGAAGGTGGTCATCTGCATTTCCGGGAAGGCGCGGCCCATGCCGTCGCAATCGAGGATCGGCAGGCCGCCGAGTGCCGCCGTCACCAGCGGGCTCATGGAATTGGCACCGCCGATCTCCTCGCAGACGATGGCATCGACCGGCGTGCGGATCAGTTCCTCCATGGCTGTGAGGCAGCGCAGGCCCTCGCGGCCCTCGCGGATGCGCTCGACGCCGACGACCGGTGCGCCGATGCCGCCGATCGACATGCACAGCGCATCCGCCTCGATGGCATCGGTGGCGAGGATCTTCATCTCGTATCCGGCCTTCAGCGCCTCGAGCGCCAGAAGCTTGCCCTGATAGGGATTGCCGCCGCCGCCGGTGCCCAAAATGCCGGCGCCGATTTCCAGGGCTTCCAGATCATCGCGCGTCAGGGTGCGCAGGGCGGCCTCGTCATATTTGCGTTTGCGGCTCTCAGCCATGATAGGCTCCCATCTCTCCGACGACCTTGACGTGAATGCGGGTGGCGTTGCCCGGCAGGTAGGCAAGCGGCGTATCCTCCCGCTCGATGACTTCGAGCGTTTCGGGGATGGCGCCGGCGGCGATCGCCTTGTCGCGCGCCTCGGCCTCCGCCTCGGCAAGCGCTGCTTCCCGCGTCCTGCCGTCGATCAGGGAAAAGACCCGGTCCGTCTCGCCGCTGATCTGGGCGATCGCAGCACCCACCGCATTGGCGACCGCGAAGTTTTCGGGTCGCAGGACCTCCAACTCGCCTATCCGGTCCGGCATCAGGATCGAGCCGCCGCCGACGGCTATGACCGGTACCGGTGTGGAGGAAATGCGGCTGCGCTCCACACAGGCTTCCAGCATGGCATTGATGCGGGCGACGGCCGCCTCGACCAGGGGAGCGGCGAGGCTGTCGACCAGAGCCTTGTCACCGACATCCGCCTTGCCCGCCGCAACGGCGATATCGGTTGCCGTCAGCGTAGAGCCGCCGAAGCACAAGGCCTCGCGGCGCACGCGGTAGCCGACGGATTTCGGGCCGATCGAAATTCCCTTCTCGCCGTTGACGACCAGCGAACCGCCACCGAGGCCGATGGAGAAAACGTCCGGCATGCGGAAATTGGTCTTCACGCCGCCGATATCAACGGTGGTCGAGGCCTGCCGCGGAAAGCCGTGCGAGAGCGAGCCGACATCGGTGGTGGTGCCGCCGACATCCACCACCACGGCATCTTTCAAACCGGTGAGGAAGGCCGCACCGCGCATGGAATTCGTCGGGCCGGAGGCGAAGGTCAGCACCGGGAAGGCACGCACCACGTCGGCCGCCATCAGCGTGCCGTCGTTCTGGGTGATATAGAAGGGGCAGGTGAGGCCCGCATGCACCAGCGCCTTCTGGAAGGCGGCAACCGTGCGGTCGGCAAGCGAGAGCAGGCTGGCATTCATGATGGCCGCACTTTCGCGCGCCAGAAGCCCGTGACGGCCGATATCTTTCGACATCACCACCGGCACGCCGGGGCAGTGACGGTAGAGAAGCTCGCGCGTGCGCAGCTCCATGGCATCGTTGATGCCGCTGAAGACGCAGGTGACGGCGGCCGCCTTCAGGCCCTTGGCCCGGATCTCGCCGGCAATGCGGACGATCTCGTCCTCGTCGAGCGGCGAGAGGATGCGGCCGTCGAACTCGTAGCCGCCCTTCACCTGATAGCCATGGTTGCCGACGATCTCGCGGATGTCGTCCGGCCAGTCGACCATCGGCGGCAGGCCGGCGCCGGATGGCAGGCCGAGTCGGATGGCGGCGACTTCATCCATATGCCGGCGCTCGATCACCGCATTGGTGAAATGCGTGGTGCCGATCATCACGGCGGCAATCGCCTTGCGGTCGATGCCGGAAGCCGCGATCACGTTTTCCAGAGCCTCGATGACGCCCGTCGTCACGTCTTCCGTGGTCGAGGCCTTCACCCCGGCCAGAACCGTCTTGTCCTGCAATATGACGGCATCCGTATTGGTGCCGCCGACGTCGATCCCTACGCGATACACGTGAGGCTCCTCTTGCGTCAGTCTGTTGATTTGACGAGGAAGCGCATGCGTTCCTCTTCGGTTACGACGGGCTTTTCGCGCTCTTCCACATCGGAAACGACGGGAATGGCGGCAATCAGCGCCCGGGTGTAGGGATGGGAGGGAGCGGCAAACACCGCCGGCGTCGCGCCCTCCTCGACGATCTCGCCGCGCAGCATGACGGCGATGCGCGAGCAGAAATTGCGCATCAGCGACAAGTCGTGGCTGATCATCAGATAGGTGAGCCCCAGTTCCTCGCGCAGCTGCACCAGAAGCTCGATGACCGTCTTCTGCACCGAGACGTCAAGGGCTGCGGTCGGTTCGTCGAGGATGAGGATTTTTGGCTCGGCCGCCAGCGCGCGGGCAATCGCCACGCGCTGCTTCTGGCCGCCGGAGAGTTCATGCGGATACTTTGCCAGATAGGATTGCGGCAGGCGTACCAGGCCCATCAACTCGACCAGGCGCGCTTCCCGCGCAGCCCCCTGCAGGCCGATCGATTTCAGCGGCAGGGTCAGCGTCTGGCGCACGGTCCGCTTCGGATTGAGAGAGGTGCCGGGGTTCTGGTAGACGATCTGGGTCAGGCGGCGGCCTTTTGCCGGCGCCGGCGCATCGATCACCAGTTCGCCGGAGGTCGGCCGCAGAAGCCCCATGATCATCCGCGCGACCGTCGTCTTGCCCGAGCCGGATTCGCCGGCGAGCCCGAAAATCTCGCCTTCACGCAAGGTGAGGTTCACGTCACGCACGGCGTGATAGCCGTTGCGGCGGCCATAGATCTTGTTGAGGTTGCTGATGCGGACGATCGGCGCGCGGTCGCTCTGGGCCATGTCGGTGACGCGGGGGCCGTAAAGGGCCGGCACGGCATCGAGCAGCGCGCGGGTATAGTCCTTCGCCGGTTCACTCAGGATCGTCCGGCACGGGCCGGTCTCGACGATATCGCCGTGATGCATCACCACCACGCGGTCGGAGACCTTGCGGACCACGCCGAGATTGTGGGTGATCATCAGCAGCGCCATGTTTTCCTCGCTGACCAGGCTGTTGATCAGGTTGAGGATCTCGTCCTGCGTGGTGACGTCGAGCGCGGTTCCCGGTTCGTCGGCGATCAGAAGTTTCGGCTGGTGCAGCAAGGCAAGGCCGATCAGCACGCGCTGGCGCATGCCGCCCGAGAGCTCGAACGGATAGGCATTCATCACCCGCTCGGCATCGCCAAGCTGCACGCGGCGCAGCACGGCGGCAATGCGGCTGCGGCGTTCTGCACGCGACGTCGCGATGCCGTTGCGGCGGTCGGCAAAGCGCATCACATCATCGAGATGGGTGCCGATACGGAACACCGGATTGAAGGAGGAGAGCGGGTCCTGCATGATCAGCGAGAAGGCCGTGCCCTTCAGCGCCTCGCGCCCGGCGCGCGGCAGGTCCAGCACATTGCGGCCTTCGACAAGGATCCGGCCGGTGCGGATGGTCGCATTGCGGGGCAGCGTGCCGATGATCGCCTTGGCGGTGACCGACTTGCCGGAGCCCGTCTCGCCGATCAGGGCGACGCGTTCGCCGGCGGCAACCGAGAAGCTGACATCGCGCAGCACCTGGCGCGTGCGGCCATAGGAGGTGAAGTCGACGGACAGGTTTTCGACGCTGAGAAGAGTGTCGCGCATCATCAGCCCTCCACGTCGAACATGTCGCGCAGGCCGTCGCCCAGCAGGTTGAAGCCGAGAGTGACGTAAAGCACTGCAGCCCCGGGGCAGAGAACCTCCCACCAGAAATCCGGCATGAACTGGCGTCCGTCCGCCACCATCGAACCGAGATCCGGCGTCGGCGGCTTCACGCCGAAGCCGAGGAAGCTCAGCGTCGCGCCGAACAGGATGACGAAGGCGGCATCGAGCGTCGTCTTGACAGAAATGACGGCGACGCAATTGGGCAGGATTTCGCGGAAGAGGATGTGGAAGGGGCCGGCGCCGGCCAGCCGCGCCGCCTCGATATAGTCTTCCGAGGCGATCGACTTCGACACCGAATAGATCAGCCGCGCATGCCAGGTCCACCAGAGGAGCGTGATCGCAATCATCGCGTTCATCAGCGTCGGTTCGAGGAGGTTCGAGACGGCAAGCGCCATCACGAGCGGCGGCATGGCGAGCATTACATTGGTGAGCCCGCTGATCAGCCGCTCCGTCCAGCCACCGACATAGCCGGCAATCAGGCCGAGCACGGTGCCGACGGGCACGGAAATGCCGAGCACGCCGAGAACGAGCAGCAGCGAGACCCGAAGGCCGAAGACGGTGCGCGAGAAGATGTCGCGGCCGGCCTTGTCGGTGCCGAACCAGTGGCCGGCATCCGGCGGCAGATGGCGCGCCTTGAAATCGACGATGCTGCCGACATGCTTCGGATAGGGCGTGAGCCAGGGCGCAAAGACCGCGAGAATGACGACCGACAGGAGGATCAGCGTGCCGATGACGGCAGCCGGATTGCGGCTGAAGCGGTACCACATCATGTAACCGGCGCTGAGGCCGCGGTCGGCCGGGTCCAACATCTTGATGTCGGCCATCAGAGTGCCTCCTTGCGGCGCATGCGCGGATCGATGATGGAAATCAGGACATCGACGACGAGGTTCGCGACGATGAAGAACAGGCCCGCCACCAGCACCACGGCGGTGACCGCGTTGAGATCCTTCTGCAGGATGGCGTTGAGGCCGTAGGAGGCAAAGCCGCCCCAGGCGAAGATCATCTCGATGACGAAGGCATTGCCGATCAGCGAGGCGAATTCGAGCCCCATGATGGTGAGCGGCGCGATGGAGGAGAGCTTCAGCAGATAGCGGAAGATGATGACGCGCTCGGGCACGCCGAAGCTCTGCAGTGTCAGCACATGGTCCTTGCGCTGGTTCTCGATCATCGAGGAGCGGGTGATGCGGGTGATCTGGCCGATGCCGGCCATCGACAGCGCAAAGGCGGGCAGCGCGATGTGCTGCAGCGCGCTGCCGACGACATCGAGCCGCCCGGCAAGAAGGCCGTCGAGGATCAGGAAGCCGGTCGGGCCGCCCTGCCAGCCAAGCCCATGATCAAGGCGCCCGATGATCGGCCATCCTCCCGGCACCCGCGCCGCCAGCAATTGCAGGGTGATGGCGAAGAGGAAGCTCGGGATCGTCACCCCTGTCAGCGACAGGATGCGACCCCCATGGTCCAGCGCTCGGTCGCGGTAATGGGCGGTGATCACGCCGAGTGGAATGGCGACGAGAAACATGAAGACGACGGAGACGAGAACGAGCTCCACCGTGGCCGGTACCGTCTGGGCGAGGTCGGTCGTCACCGGGCGCTGCGAGACGAGCGAGGTGCCGAGATCGCCGTGCAGCGCCTTGGTGATATAGGCGAGATACTGCACGACAATAGGCTGATCGAGCCCCATCTGCAGGCGCAGCGCCTGCACCTGTTCCGGCGTTGCCGCCGGTCCGAGCGCCATGCGGGCCGGATCGCCGGGCACGACGCGGGCAAGCGTGAAGATCATCAGGGACAGCACCACCATCACCAGCAGGAAGGTGCCGAGCCGGGCCAGAATGGCTGTCAACGGGTGATGCCGCATCGTCGAGAAAGATCCCCTTGCAAGGAAACATGCGCCGGCAATTTCTCCTGCCGCCTTCCCACGAACAAGCGCGGCCTGGTATAGTTTTTTGCTCGAAAGGTATAGGTTTTGCCTTTCAGATGCCCTATCCCCTGTCCATGGACATGCTTCTCGACAGGCCCCGCCTTCGCCGTCTGATGGACGATAGCAATCACCGCGTCCTCCTTCTCCAGGCGGGGGCGGGCGCGGGAAAGAGCGTGCTGCTGCGGCAGATGGCAGAGGATGCCGGGGCACGCGTCTGCACCGCGCTCCATCCGCAGCAGGCGGATCTCGAGGGCGGCATGCTGTTCTGGGACCTGCCGCGCAAGGCCCGGTCGCTCAGGCTTTCCGATGCCGTCATCGACAACGCCGAGCGGATCGTCATCGCCTGCCGGCCGCAGCAGAAGGTCACGGGGCTGGCGCGGACGCGTCTGCATGGCGGCAGCCTTGTCCTTTCTGCGGAAGACCTCTCCTTCCATCAGAGCGATCTCGCTTCACTGCCAGCCGACACCGCGCGGGCCGCGATCGAAACCTATGCCGGCTGGCCGGCCTTTCTGCGGCTGGCCACCTGTGCCGCGGATCAAGCAGAAAGCCTTGTCGACTATTGCCGGGAGGCGCTGTTCGACCATCTGACGCCGGGCGACATGGCGGCCATGTCTTTGTGGCTGAAGGCACCCGACCAGCCGGTGCCGGCGATTGCTGCCACCCTGCTGCCACCGCGTCTCCTTGCTGAACCGGATCGCTACCCTGTGCTCATCGAGGCCCTGCGGCGGGCAAGCGGGGAGAGCCTTGCGGCCTATGTGAGCCCCGCCGCTCTCAAAGATATCGCGTCCACGCTCGAACAGTCCGGGCAGGTGCTGGCCGCCATGAACCTGCTGCTGGACCATGGTCTGGAGGTGCAGGCGGCCGCCATTCTGGAACGGGCGCAGGGCCGCGATCTGATCTATCGCAGCAGCGTCGCGGCGTTCCAGGAAACCATCGTGCGGTTCTCGCACGAGATGGTGGCCGAGAACGAGACCATTCTGTTTGCCATCTGCCGGGCGCTGATGAAGCAGGGCGAACTTCATCGCGTGCGCCATCTGCTGTCGAAACATCTGGGCCTCGACTTCCTCGACCCCATGAAGGTGCTGGTGAAGGGATCGCGCTTCTCGTTTGGCGCGCGCACCTTCCGCCTTAACCTGATGATCTCGGAGGACCTGACGCCGAACGATGCCATCTTCGAGCGGCTGGCCGAGTTCATGGCGGATTATCCCCCCGGCGAACACGGGAAATGGGCGTCCTATTACAATTCAATTCTGGAGTTCGAGATCCGCCGCCGCAATTTTCGTGAGGCCGAAGCCGCTGCGGCGCGGGCGCTGATCTATCTGAAGAAGATGGGCGGCCAGCCGCTTCTGGAATTCTTCATTCACCTCCACCAGACCGTGCTGCGGCTGATGGGAGGCGATGTGCTTCTGGCCCGCAAGGCCGTGCAGGACGCCCGCGCGCGTCTTGAACAGGTGCCGCATCCGGCGGGCGCGGAATTTCGCATGCTGCGCCTTGCCGAGGCATGTATCGATTACGAGGCGGGACGTCATCGGGCCCTTTTGCAGTTTGTGCAGGCCGAGTTCGAGGATTTCGCCGCCGCCGAGATCTGGCCGAGCCTGATGCAGTTCGCCCTGCATTATGCCTCACAGGCGCTGATCGACCATTTCCCGATGGGCGTGCGCCCGGGCTTTCTGGACGGCCTCTGGATCCATCTGTCGGACGGTCTGCAGTTTCATGCCATGATGGAAATCCGCACCGCCATCGCCTATCAGAATGCCGGGCGCTGGCGCGAAGCGGCCGCCGCACTCTCTGCCATCCGCATGCCCATGGGCAAGCACTGGATCGACAGTGCCGTGGACGATCTGTCGCGCCTCACGCGCCGCGACGAGATTGCCTATGTGATGGCCTGGCTTCGTGAAGCCGTCCATCTTTCCACGCCCCGGCCTTATCTTGCACGGCAGCTGGAAGCCCTGATGGCCAATCCGAAGGTCACCCATCGCGAGCGCGTGGCGCTGGCAATCTGGCTGAGCTACGCGGCACACCAGCGCCGGGAGACGGCTCTTGCCCGCAGCCACCTTCTATCGGCACTGGAAAGCGCCAATCGCCTCGGCTGCCACGGGGTTTTGTCGGAAGAACGGCTGTTCCTCTCGCCGCTTCTGGAGAACAGGCTGCTCCGGAGTTTCATCGAGAAATCCGTCAGTGTCCGGCGTTCGCTGTCGATCTTCGGCTCTTCGCTGAACTCGCCGCATGCCCGCGCGCTGAAGGGCGGCCTGTCCCAGAGGGAGGCGCAGATGCTGCAACTGGCGGCGGCTGGATTGTCCAACAAGCAGATTGCCGCAACGCTGCACATTTCCGAAGTCACCGTGAAATACCATCTCGGCAACCTCTATCGCAAACTGGGCTGCAACCGCCGTTCGGAAGCCTTGAGCGCTGCAACCGCACTGGGCTGGATCAGCTAGGCTGCAAAGCAGGCTGTCGGTGCTGCCCGTTGCAAAGCCGGTCTCAAACTATTCCGTTTTTAGCATGTCGATTGCGCCTTGTTTGAAGTAGCGTGCCGACACCTTGGATCCAGAGCGAGTTCAATGAGTTACGAAGTTCGAGCGCGTGTGCGTTCCCTTGGGTTATCCGTCGGGCATCACGAAACGGGCGCGTTGAACGCCATCACGGATGTGAAGGGCGTTGCCGTTGGCCATGTCACCTGCGTGGACGGAAACCGGACACGGACAGGTGCCACCGCCATCCTGCCCCATGCCGGCAATCTGTTTCAGGACAAGGTGCCGGCGGCACTGGCTGTTTTCAACGGTTTCGGCAAGTTTGCCGGATCAACGCAAATCGCCGAACTTGGCGAGATCGAAACGCCGATCCTGCTGACCAATACGCTGGCCGTCGGGCGTGCGATCGAGGCCATCAACCGCCACACGCTGGGGCAGGTGGGGAATGAACGGGTCGTCTCCGTCAACGCGGTCGTCGGCGAGACCAACGACTCGCGGCTCAATGACATCCGTGCAGCGCGGCCGGACGTGGAGGAAATGCTTCAGGCATTGTCTTGCTCCAAAACCGGTCCGGTGGAGGAGGGGGCCGTCGGTGCAGGAACCGGAACGGTTGCCTTCGGTCTCAAAGGCGGCATCGGCACCAGTTCGCGCATCCTCTCGGTCGCCGGGGTCCGTTATACGGTCGGCGTGCTTGTCCAGTCGAATTATGGTGGCCGGCTGCGCGTGGACGGGCGAACTTATGAGGCGGAAGGCCATGACAAGGATGGCTCGATCGTCATGGTCGTCGCAACCGATGCGCCGCTCTGCGCGCGCAACCTCAAACGTCTTGCCGAACGCTGTTTCGGCGGTCTTGCCCGCACGGGCGCTGCCCTCAGCAACGGTTCCGGCGATTATGCGCTTGCCTTCTCCACGGCCGAGGAGGTGCGCCGCACGCCGGAGCGCCGCAAGGCGCTGGCCGCTTACCCGGTTCTCTCCAATGACGTCGTCTCCCCTCTTTTCGAAGCCGTCATCGAGGCCAGCGAGGAGGCCATCCTCAACTCCTTGACGACGGCAACGACCACCCATGGCTACAATGCCACATCCGGCAAGCCCTCGACCATTCAAGCGATTTCCCTTGACGCTCTCAAGCGCCTCTAATGCCTTCAATCGGAGTTTCCATGCCTGCCGCAACACCCCGCATCGTTTATCTCAATGGTGCCTTCCTGCCCGAAAACGAAGCGCATATCTCGATCTTCGATCGAGGTTTTCTCTTTGGCGACGGCATCTACGAGGTCACGGCGGTTCTCGATGGCAAGCTGATCGATAGTCCGCTGCATATGGCGCGTCTGGAGCGCAGCGTGCGGGAAATCGGCGGCACACTGCCTATTTCGACCGACGAGATCGTCGCCATCGAAAAGCGGCTCGTTGCGGAAAACGCGCTGACCGAAGGTGTCGTCTATCTCCAGTACACGCGCGGCGCCGAGGATCGCAATTTCCTCTATTCGGAAGACCTTGCGCCGACACTTCTTCTCTTCACCCAGGCCAAGACGCTGGAACATGTGGCGGCGGTCGAAAAGGGCCTGAAGGTCAAGATCGTTGCGGACCAGCGCTGGGAGCGCCGCGACATCAAGAGCGTCTGTCTCCTGCCGCAGGTTCTGGCCAAGCGCATCGCCAAGGCCGAGGGTTGCGACGAGGCGTGGATGGTCGAGGATGGCTATGTGACGGAAGGTGCGTCCTCGACGGCCTATATCATCACCCATGACGACAAGATCGTCACGCGCGGCAATGGTCACGCGACGCTGCCCGGCTGCACGCGGCTTGCGGTTCTCGATCTTGCCCGCGAGCAGGGCCTGACGATCGAGGAGCGTCCGTTCTCGGTGGACGAAGCCATGTCGGCGCGGGAAGCCTGCCTGACCAGTGCCTCCAACTTCATCGTGCCGATCACCTCGATCGACGGCAAGCCCGTCGGCGACGGCAAGGCCGGTCCGATGTTCAAGCGTTTGCGCACGCTCTACATGGAGAACGCCCGGCGCACTGCGGTTTGATGAGGCCTTAAGCGGAGGTCAGCACGTTCCAGGTGCGCTTGACGATCGGTCGCCGGTTTTCGCGCGAACGATAAAGCCGGATTTCGACATCGATATCCCAGTCCGGCTCTGCTGCCCTCACCAGCCGGCCATCGGAAAGCTCGGTGGCAACCAGGCTTTCCGGTATCCAGGAAAGCCCCCAACCGGCCATGACCATGCCCTTCAGGCCGACCGACATGCTGCCGACGTGGACGCGGTTTTCCGCCGGCAGCCGATCGGCCATCGCACCGGCGATCAACTGGCCGAAGAACGAGATCTTCTGATAGCTGACATGGGCAAAACCCGGCGCGATGCGGTGCCGGGGCTGCCCGTTCTCGTCCGGGGCGCTGACCGGGATGATGGTTTCTGCGCCCAGCCGATGGTGTTCGAACTGCAGGCCGAGCAGCATCGGCACATGCGGGTTCTGATAGGTCAGCAGGAAATCAGAATCCCCGTCGATCAGAGAATTGAGGTTTTCCTCCATGCTGCCGGAATCGGGCCGCATATGCGAAACGATGGGGCCGAGCTTGGCATTGAGGTCGTTCAGCCAATCGGGAAAGAAGGTGAACGACAGCGTGTGCAGGGCCGTGAAGGTGATCGTGCGGGCGTTGTCGCCTTCCTCGTGCTGGAGATTGCGCCGTGCCTGATAAAGACCCTGAAGGGTCTGCTCGGCAATCGGCACGAAGCGCTCCCCGGCATCGGTCAGTCGCGACGGATAGGTGGCGCGATCGATGAGGCTGGTGCCAACCCAGGCTTCCAGCTGCCGGATCCGGCGGCTGAAGGCCGACTGTGTGACGTGGCGCTCTTCCGCCGCCTTGGAAAAATTCAGCGTCTGGGCGAGGGCCAGGAAATCTTCAAGCCATTTGACTTCCACAGCAAACCTCACGGAAAAACGGACGGACGTTTTTCCTTGGTCCGATTGGCGGAAAAATGCAATCAGCCAGCGCGGCGATACTCGATCATGCGTGCCCGCGACAGGACGAGTTCGAGGCGATTGTCCGACAGGAGATGGAGGCAGACACGCTTCGTCCAGGGACCGTCCCGCAGCGTGAACAGGAAACGACCGCCTCCGAGCGCTGCAAGTGGCATGCGATGACGGACGGGACCGACACCCATCACCACGTCTGCGCCATCGATGTCGAAACACGCGCCTTCCTCTGATCGCCATTGACCATCAAGAGAGGCGGGTACGCCCGTATCGACGGCCGGGAGGAGGCGGCGGGCGGCGTGGCCGATCTCGCCGACAATGGCCTCGCCCTCCATCGCCAGCCGCAGAGGGGAGGAGGCGGAAAAGGTCGAAACGAAGCCGCCTTCATCCTCGTAAACGGTCTCATCGGCATCGAGCCAGGTCAGGGTAGAGCCCTTGACCTCCAGCCAGAAGGGTCCCGTCTCCGTGACATAGAGACCATCCGCCAGCAACGCCGAGGGGAGGGGCAGGGGAAGGTCGAGCAGCGCGGCCATCGTCTCCTGGGCGATCTTGTTGCCGTTGGTGTCTTCCCGGTTCGACACGATGATAAAGCCGCTCTTGCTGTCGCGATCGATGAGGAAATAGCTCTTGTAGCCGGGATGCGAGCCGCCATGGCCGGTGAATTCGCGACCTCCGAGCAGTGTGCGGCGAAGCCCAAGGCCATAGCCGCTCTCTCTGCCGTCCGACAGCGGACGCGGCGCCGCCAGGCGATCGAGCATTCCGGTGAACGGGGGCTTGTCGGAGAGCAGAAGGCGTAGCCAGTCGGCAAGGCTCTTTGCACTGCCCGTCATGCTGCCGGAGGCGGAGATATGCAGGCCGGCGGCGGAAAGCTGCCATTTCTCACCGTCATGCCAGTATCCCGGTACAAGACCTGCGACGGCATCATTCCACCCATCCGGCGCATCAAGCACGATTTCCTGTCCGCCTGCCGAGCGGATGAAGTCGCGAAAGAACAGCCCTTTCCGTTCAAGCGCCGCTTCGACGAGGCGGTAACCGGTGTTCGAGTAGGAGACCTCGGTACCGGCCGCGTAATTGAGGCGCGTCTGGCGGGCGAGGAACTCCAGCAAGGGGCCGGCCTTCGTCTCGGTGTAGACGGAAAGCCCCAGCAGCGACAGGCATTCGCGCGTATCGGGAAGCCCGCCGCTCATGTCGAGCGCGCGGCCCACGGTAACGCTCGCCAGGGGGGCCTGAAGCTCCGGAAGATGCGCGCCGAGCGTATCATTCAGGGAGATCACGTCCGGATGCGACAGCACCATGGTGCAGAAGGCATGTTTGGTGACGGAGGCGTAACGCACCACGCTGTCGGCGCTGAACGGCGCCATGGTCGAAAGACTTTCGACGCCGCCGGCCTCAGTGAAACGGATGCCGCTTTCATCAAAGCCGATGACGGCGCCGCCCGGCTGGTCAGTGCCCCAGCCGGCTGCGAATTTTCGTGCAACGGCTTGCGCCGCTTCCCAATGAGCCGTGATCGACATGCACTTCTCCAATAATCCTCGAAAACCGGACCTGGGTCCGCCAGAACCTTAAAAAGGTCAGGCCGGTTCTTCGAGTTCGACGCTCAGGCTTCTGAGTTCGCGTGTATGCGGATGCTCTACCTGTCCGAGACGCAGATCCTGTGCCGTCACCTGCTCGACCATGTGGCCATCGATCATGACGCCGACATGCGAGCAGAGATGCGCGATGACGCTGAGATTGTGGCTCACCATCACATAGGTCAGGTTCCGCTCAACCCTCAGATCTGCAAGAAGATTGAGGATTTCCGCCTGCACGGAAACGTCCAGCGCACTGGTCGGTTCGTCGAGCAGCAGCACCTGCGGATCGGCAATCAGGGCGCGGGCAATGGCCACGCGCTGGCGCTGGCCGCCGGAGAGCTGGTGCGGAAAGCGGAAACGCGCCGATTGCGGCAGGGCGACCGCGGACAGGACCTTGGCAATCCGGCTATCGATGTCCTTCATGCCATGGACGAGCGGCAGTTCCGACAGAATGCGGTCAATGGTCTGCCGCGGATGCAGCGAGCCGTACGGATCCTGGAACACCATCTGCACCTTGCGGAAAAACGCCGGCGGCCGTTTAAGCGGTGCCGCTTCTCCGGAAAATGCGATGCGTCCCGACCAGTCGGTGTTGAGACCGGCCATGGCGCGCAGCACAGTCGACTTGCCGGAGCCGCTTTCGCCGACGATGCCGAAGCTCGTGCCCTGGGCGACCTGAAAAGTGACGCCCTTGACGACTTGCCTGTCGCCGAAACTGATGCAGAGGTTTTCGATCTCAATGGTCATTTCAGCCACTCCGGGTCGCGGGTGAGCACCGGCAGACGGTCCTTCGGATGAAGGAGCGACGGCATGCAGTTCAACAGTCCCCGCGTATAGGGATGCTGCGCGGAAAGGAGTTCGGAGGCTTTCACCTCCTCCATCACGCGCCCGGCATACATCACGGCAACCCGGTCGCAGAAATGCGAAACCAGCGGCAGGTCGTGGCTGATCAGCAGCAGGCCCATCCCGCGTTCCGACACCAGTTCCTCGATCAGCCGCAGGATTTCTGCCTGAACGGTGGCGTCGAGGGCGCTGGTGGGCTCGTCCGCGATCAGCAGTTCCGGATCCGGTGCAAGCATCATCGCGATCATGACGCGCTGGCCCATGCCGCCCGATACCTGGTGCGGGTAGGAGGCCGCCACCTTTTTCGGATCGCGGATCTTCACCTGTTCCAGAAGCATCACAGCTGCTTCCGCCGCCTGTCGTTTGCTGCCGCCCTTGTGAGTGCGCCAGGCTTCCGCCACCTGGCTGCCGATGGTCTTGACCGGGTTGAGCGAATATTTCGGATCCTGCAGGATGAAGCCCGCCCGCTTGCCGCGGATCTGGCGCATCTCTCTTTCGCTGGCGGACATGATGTCGATGCCGTCGAAGGTCAGGGCGTCCGCAGAAATGCGCGTCTGCTTCGGCAAAAGCTTCATCAGGGCGCGAGCGGTCAGGCTTTTGCCCGAGCCACTTTCGCCGACGATGCCGAGCTTTTCCGTGCCGAGCGTCAAGGAGACGCCCTTGACGGCAGGCGTGAAGCCGGTGCGGCTCTCAAAGCCGATATGGAGGTTCTGGATGTCGACGAGCAACGGCTTAGTTCCCCTTCGGATCGAGGACGTCGCGCAGTGCGTCGCCGAGGAAGTTGAAGGCCAGTGACACGAGCAGGATCGCAATGGCCGGGATCATCGGCACCCACCACTGCTCGAACATGAAGCGCTTGGCGGTGGCAATCATCGCGCCCCATTCCGGCGAGGGCGGCTGCGCGCCCATGCCGAGAAAGCCGAGCGACGCCGCGGTGATGATGATCGAGCTCATGTCCAGCGTCACGCGGACGATCAGGCTCGGCGTGCAGAGCGGCGCGATATGGCGGAAGATGATCCGCCAGGAGGATGCACCGGTCAGCCGATAGGCGGCAATAAAGTCACTGCCGCGCACCGTCAGTGTTTCGGCACGCGCCATACGGGCATAAGGTGGCCATGCGGTGAGCGCGATGGCAAGGACGGCGCTTTCGATGCCGGGCTTCAATGCCGCGACGAAGGCGAGCGCCAGAACGAGGCGGGGAAAGGCCAGAAAGATATCGGTAAGGCGCATCAGGATCGTGTCGATGATGCCGCCGAAATAGCCGGCGATGCAGCCGATGGCGAGACCGAGCGGGGCGACGAGCACAACGACGGCGATGACCATGCCGAGCGTGACACGAGCGCCGTAGAGAATGCGGCTGTAGACATCGCGGCCGAGTTCATCCGTGCCCAGCCAATGCGCGGCGCCGGGTGTCGCAAGCCGGTTTGCCAGGTCCTGCGTGGCCGGATTGTGGGTCGAAAGCACCGGCGCAAAGATCGCCATCAGCACGAAGATCGCAATGATGGTGAGCCCGATCATGCCGAGCGGATTGCCCTTGAGGTTCAGCCAGGCGCGGTAGCGGTTGCCCCAGGTGGCCTGCCGGCGCGAGGAGGGCATTTCGCTCAGCGCCCAGGTACGGAAAGCGGACGCCATTATTGCACCCTCGGATCGAGCAGACGGTAGAGAATGTCTGCAAACAGGTTGAGCCCGACATAGATCAGGCCGACGAGAAGGGTCGAGCCGATGACGGGGTTCATGTCGGCGTTCATCAGCGATGTCGTCAGATACTGCCCGATGCCCGGCCACGAGAAGACCGTTTCCGTGACGACGGCACCTTCGAGCAGGCCGGCATAGGTGAGCGCCAGAACGGTGATGAGCTGGACGGCAACGGTCGGAAACGCATGGCTCCAGACGACCTTGAGGCCGGACAACCCCTTGGCGCGGGCGGTGATGACATATTCGCCCTTCAGCGCATCAATCATGAAGGCGCGCGTCATCCGGGCAATATAGGCCATGGAGAAATAGGCAAGAATGATGACCGGCTGGGCCATATGCGCCAAGGCATCCCAAAAGGCGTCGAGATCGCCCGCAAGCAGGGTATCGACGGACATCAGGCCGGTGACCGTCGGGATCATGCCGTCATAGATGATGTCCTGACGTCCAGGTCCCGGCGCGATGCCAAGGGCCGAATAGAAGATCAGAAGCGAGATCATCGACAGCATGAAGACCGGCACCGAATGACCTGCCAGGCACAGGACGCGGATTGCCTGATCGGTGAACGAGCCTTGCCGTACGGCCGCCCACACCCCGAGCGGAATGCCGACAAGCGTGGCCAGCAGCAGGGCTGCGGTGGCCAGCTCGAACGTCGCCGGAAAGAAGCGGGCGATATCGGTGGCGACTGCGTTCTTTGTCAGAACCGACATGCCGAAATCGCCGTGCAGAAGCTGGCTGAGATAATGCAGGAACTGCACCGGAAGGGGCTGGTCGAGCCCCATTTCGGCGCGGACACGCAGGATGACATCCTCCGGCGCATTGTCGCCGACGGCGGCAATGACCGGATCGACCGGCATGACCCGGCCGATGAGGAAGGTAAGAACCGTGAGGCCGAACAGCGTCAGGACGACGCTGCTCAGCATGGCGGAAAAGGACTTAAGACGGTTCTTCAAGCCTTTTTGGTCTCCAGATAGCTATTGCCTTCGGACAGAACGCCCAGACGGAAGCCTTCCACGCCGGTGCGGCAAGCCGCGGTCTTGGTGGTCTGGAACATGATGGCGAACGGGCTGTTCTCCATGAATTCCCGCTGCAGCTCTTCGTAAAGAGCGATGCGCTTGGCCGGATCCTTCTCGTCGCGCGCGGCTTCGGCCTTGGCGGTCAGCGCGTCATCCTTGAAGGAGGAGCGCCATGCGAAGGGCTTCTTCTTGGCGTTTTCCGAATTGTCCTTGTTGATGCAGAAGACTTCCGCATTCGAATTCGGGTCGAAGTAATCGGTCCCCCAGGCAGACAGCGCCATCTCATGCTGGCGGCCGCGCATCTTGGTGAGAACCTGGCGGTTTTCCGCCGATTGCAGCTTCACCCGGATGCCGATCTCGCCGAGATTGGCCTGGATGGCCTGCGCAAGGTCGGGATAGGGCTGGGCGGCATAATGATCGAGCGCAATGTCGAACCCGTCTGCGAGGCCGGCTTCGGCCATCAGGGCCTTGGCCTTTTCTACATCCCGCTTGTAGGGGATATCCTTCACCGTGCCGGGGAAGCCCAGAGGCTCCATGCTCTGGTGAACGACGTGGCTCAGCGGCACGATATTCTTCTGCATGCCTTCGTAATCGAGCGCCCACTTCACGGCCTTCCAGACCTGCGGCTTGGCGAGGTTCGGATGCGACTGATTGAGGGAGATCAGCACAAGCGACGCAATCTGCTTTTGAACGAGCGTGATGTCCTTGTCGTTCTGGGCCGCCTTCAACTGTTCGGTCGTCAGGTCGCGCGCGATATCGACATCACCCTTCTGCAGCATCAGAAGCTGGGAGGACGGATCAACCACGTGGCGGACGATGACGCGCTTCAGGTTGCCCTTGTAGGGACCATGCGGGTTGAGCTGCAGAGAAATGCTTTCGGACGCCTTCCACGCCTGCAGCATGAACGGACCGGAACCGGCGCTGTTCTTTTGCAGCCAGGCATTGCCGAGGTCGCCGTTGACCTCGTTCGCCAGCACCACCTTCTTTTCGACGATCGCGCCGATGTTGGCCGACAGGCAGAACAGCAGGAAGGAGATGGAGGTCGGATTTTCCGTGGTCAGCGTGACGGTCTTGGCATCCTTGGCAACGATCAGAGATTCGACATTCTCTGCCGTGAAGCCGAACTGGTTGATGATGAACGCCGGGCTCTTGTTCATCTTGATGGCGCGCTGCAGCGAGAAGGCAACATCTTCCGCCGTGACCTCCGCGCCGGAGGAGAACTTCTGGTCGGAGAGCTTGAAGGTGAATACCTTGCTGTCGGCATCCGCTTCCCAGGAGGCCGCGACGACGGGCACGACCTGATCGGGATTGTCGTTACTGGCGCGCACCAGCTTCTGGTACATGTTGCTGATCATCTCGCCGCCGACGGCCTCAAAGCCCTCATGCGGATCAAGGCTCGTCATGTTGTCGAGCTGCTGGGCAACGACCAGGATATCCTTGGGCGTGGCCGCGAATGCCGTGTCCGCCAGTTCGATATAGGACAGGAAGGGCAGGGCAGCACTGCCGATCAGAAAATTGCGTCTGGATACCATTATGAAATTCCCCTTGAACGACCAGATGTTCGCAATCCCGGACTTCCCCGGACTTTGCTGAAAAATGATGCAAGCCTCATATCAGGCGTCTTTTCGAGCGACCAATTCCATTTTTCGAACGGGTTATGCGCGGTTTGCATTTGCGGCGGGTGCACCGGCTGCCTACTAACATCCGCACACACCATGCGCGCAGAGGCTGTTTGACGTTATGCTCACCCCTCCAATTCCCGTTTTCGATGGCCACAACGATGTACTTCTTCGTTTGAGACGCAGCGGTGGAGAGGATCCGGCGGGACGTTTTCTGGACGGCGAGGAGGCAGGCCACATCGACCTGCCACGGGCAAGGACGGGTGGTCTTGCCGGTGGGCTTTGCGCGATCTACGTGCCCTCGCCGGGCACGGCCAAGGATGCGAATGGTGACTTCCCGACGCCGGATCAGGCCGATGCGCTCAATGAAACGCTCGCCATGGCGCGCCTGCTCTTTGATATCGAAGCCCGCTCGCAGGGTGCCGTTACCGTATGCCGCAGCGCCGCCGACATCCGCCGATCGATGGAGATCGGCAGTTTTGCGGCTGTCTTCCATATCGAGGGGGCCGAAGCGATCGCGGCGGATCTCGACGCCCTCTACGTTCTCCACCAGGCAGGCCTTCGCACGCTCGGCCCGGTCTGGAGCCGCCCGAACGTGTTCGCCTATGGCGTTCCCTTCCGGTATCCATCCTCGCCGGATATCGGCCCCGGCCTGACGGAGGCCGGCCGAGACCTTATCCGCGCCTGCAATGAACTGAAGATCATGATCGATCTGTCGCACATGAACGAAGCGGGTTTCTGGGAGATAGCCAGGATCTCCGACGCGCCGCTCGTTGCGTCCCATTCGAATGTCCATGCGCTCTGCCAGCACAGCCGCAACCTGACCGACCGCCAGCTCGATGCCATCAGGGACACGGGCGGCCTGGTCGGCATCAATTTCGGTGTTCTCTTCCTGCGCGATGACGGCATCAAGGACGCCAATACCAGTCTCGACCTGCTTGTGCGGCACGCCGCCTATGTGGCCGACCGCATCGGGATCGACCACGTGGCGCTCGGCTCCGATTTCGACGGCACGACCATCCCGGCGGACATGAAGGACGTGACCGGCCTGCCGCGTCTCCTCGACGCCCTCCGTCGCCACGGGTTTGGTGATCAGGAGCTGAAAAAGATCGCCCACGAGAACTGGATCTCCGTCCTCGAGCGCAGCTGGGGTGAGTGATTGCCATCATGTGTCGGAGGGCGACTGTCACCTTCTGGTTAGGACACATAGGTTCGGCCCCTAATCACCCGGAAACATTGCCACCGCCCGGCACCAGCCGGCCGAGCCGCCCTTGATTTTCACCGGCAGGCAGGAGACGGTGAAGCCGCGGGCAGGGAGTTCTTCGAGTCTCGCCAGTTTCTCCATGTGCAGGAAGATGCCGTCGCGGCCGGCCTTGTGGCCTTCCCAGATCAAGCCCGCATTGCCGGTCGCGGCGAAGCGTTCGGCGGTGACCCTGAATGGCGCATCCCAGGACCAGGCGTCGGTGCCGGTGATGTGCACGCCCTGTGAGAGCAGCCAGAGCGTTGCGTCCCGGCCGATGCCGCAGCCGCGGCCGATATAGTCGGGTCGGCCATAGGCCGCGCCGGCCAAGGTATTGACGAGCACCATGTCGAAAGGTTCAAGCAGTGCGCCGGTTGCCTCGACGGCGCTTCGGATCTCGTCTGCGGTGGCGACATGGCCATCCGGCAGATGGCGCAGGTCCAGCTTCACGCCGGGCCGGATGCACCAGTCCAGCGGTACCTCGTCGATCGTCCAGGCACGCTCGCCACCATTCATGGTCGAGGCGAAGTGCCAGGGTGCGTCGAGATGGGTCCCGGCATGGGCAGTCAGCGTCATTTGCTCCACCGCCCAGCCTTCCGCGCCCGGCAGATCGGCCTGGTTGAGGCCGGGGAAGAAACGCATCACCTCTTCGGCGCCGGCCTGATGATCGGAATACACGATTTTCGGCCCGAGCCCCGGCGGGTCGGCGGGCGTGTCGTTGTCGATAGCGACGGACAGATCGATGATCTTCATGGTCATGCTCCGGATAGGGCCGCGCGGGCCAATGTTTCTAGGTCGCCGTCGCCGGCAAAACCAAGGCTGTGCGCCAGCGACACGTCGATCTGTGGCATCGAGCCGAAAATGCGGGTCAGCCGCGCGTCCTCGCCCCAGCGGATCGAGCTTTTTGGTCCTGTCACGGTCTCGATGGCCTCTGCCATCTCCGCCATGGTGGCTGAGAGCGCCGGGGCCAAAAGCATTGTGGGCGCATCCGCAGGCAGAAAGGCGGCGTGCAGAAGCGCATCGATCGCTGCGGACCGCGACATCCACCAGCACCGCGCCGAAGCCGGAACCGGACTTGCAAACTCTTCGCCCGCGCGGATCTTGTGAAACATCTGGCTCATGAAGGCCGAGCCATGCCCGCTTTCGGTTGGTGGGCGCGCCACGAGGGCCGGAAAGCGCAGGCTCACCGCCGACAGGTCCCGGCGGCGGGCAAGATCGCTCAAGAAGATCTCCGTCATCAGCTTGTGGGCGCCATAGGAAAGGCCCGGTGCGGCTGGCGTCGATTCGGACACGATCTCTGCGGCGATCTCGCCATACACGGCGATCGAGGAGGCAAAGACGAAGCGTGCGCCAGGGCGGCGCGCGGCTGTGCGCCATGCAAGCTCGAGCGGCGTCGCGAGGTTGATCCTGCGGCCGCGCTCAGGTTCGCCCTCGGCCTGGCCGCCGGGCAGGCTGGCAAGGTGAAAGACAAGATCGAAGCCGGGCTCGAACAACTCGTCGAGAAAAACCGTGTCGGTCAAGTCGCCGGGCTTTACCTCAGCACCGGCGATCTCTTTGCCAGAGAAGCTGGACTGGCGGTCGGTCAGCGTCAGGCTGCTCAAGGACGGCATGCCGCGCGCCAGACGCTCTGCGAGCCCTGAGCCCAGAAAGCCGCCGGCACCGGTCAAGAGAACGCGCATCAGGCCCTCACCACCCGCTGATCGAGGACGCCGAACGGGGCGGAGCCATCGGGAAGCCGCGCCTCCATGCGCACCTGGTCGTTCCAGGTGAGGAAGGGCGTGACGGAGCTGCCCTGATCGAGAAGTTCGATCACGCGGATTTCCGAAATGCAGGAGGAGCCTGCGGCGCGATCGGCGTTCGATACCGTCCCCGAACCAATAATGGAGCCGGCTGACAGCCGTCTTGTACGCGCGCTATGGGCAATGATGTCGCCGAAGGAAAAATGCATTTCCGCGCCGTTTGCGCGCCCGACCTCGCGGCCATTGATTGCCGCATGCAACGGCAGTTTCACGCGTGCGTCGTCCCAGAAGGGGGCAATTTCATCCGGCGTGATGGCAAGCGGAGCAAAGGAAGTGGAAGGCTTGGCCTGCAGCCAACCGAAGCCCGCCCTCATTTCCCGCGGCCCGAGCTTGCGCAGCGACCAGTCGTTGATCTGCACCAGAAGCCGGATATGCGAGACTGCCTGTTCCGAGCTGATCCCCATGGGAACGTCAGAGACGACGACGCCGAACTCGCCCTCCATATCGATCGACAGGCTGTCGTCCAGAAATTCGACGTCATCCACGGGGCCGCGCAGGTCGTCGCTTGCGCCTTGATAGACAAGCGGGATCGTCTCGAAATCGGGATTGGACGGATTGTTGAACGCCTTGTCCATCAGACGGCCATGGTTGAGAAAGGCCGAAGCGTCGAGCCATTGCGGTGCGCGGGGCAGGGGGGCCATGCAGCGTTCTGCTTCAAAGCGGGTGGCGAAGGCTTCCTCGCGCGCGTTCAGGCGTTCGTAGAGAGCCTGCAGTCGCGGAAACGCTGCATCCCATGTCTCGATCGCCTCCAGCATTGTCGAGGCGATGCCGACCGCAGGGGCGGCCACGGCAAGATCTCTGGAGACCATCCATAGCTGGCCATCGCGGCTGCCGTCTTTATAGGTCGCAAGCTTCATTTTTCTCTCCCAACGATCAAACTGCCATCAGCGGCCGGATAAGGCCTTTGCGATCTCACGCTCATAAATTCCGTCGATGAGCACGAACAGCATCCGGCACATCTGGCCGGAGCGATTGGCCCAGGCATGATTGGTACCGCGCTGGATGACGACGGAACCCGGCTTCAGCACCGTCTCGCCCTTGTCGAGCACCAGGGTCATTTCGCCTGCGATGACCACGCCGTAGTCGATGGACTGGGTCCGATGCATCAGCGGATGCGGAGATTCCTCGGTGCCCGTCGAGGCGGCTTCGTCGCCGATCTCACAGAAGGCCGCGCCCATCTTTGCCGCGCCATGCGCCAGGAATTCTTCCGTGTCCGGCGGAATGTCGACAAAGCGGAAACGGGTTCCGTGGGGCGGCGGCGGCAGCACGAGCGGCCCGAGCGTGGGGTCGTCGCCATTACCGACGATGACGGGCGCACCGGTGGTCGCCCAGACTTCGTGAAACACCGTGCCCGGTATGGCGTCCAGCTCGACCACAGTCGGCAACGGCCCGGCACCCGCGATGACCGACCGACCGGTCTCGTCATGGCCGGTGATCACCCGGGTAATGGGGGGAAAAGGTGTCATGCGGACCTCGCTTTGGTGAAGAAGGCAATGGAAACCAGCGCCACGACCACTGCCGCTGCCCCGAGCGCGCCGAAACCGAGATTCTGCCCCAGCGCGCCGCCGGCGATCGGGCCAAGTGCTGCGCCGATCATCAGCATCGCCGGTGTGGCCGCCACGGCCCGTCCGGTCGGATCAAGGCGTGCGAGCAGACCGAAGGCGAAGGTGTGGGTGAAGATCTGGATGGCGACGAAAGACGCCGCCACCGGCGCCCAAAGGGTAAAAGCGGTGGCGCTCGTGACGATGACGGCAAACACAGCCTGAACGGCAGGACCGATCTGCACCACACGCTCCGCAGCAAGCCTTTTCTGCAGGATTGTGGCGAGGGGCGAAGGGAAAACAAAATTGACGACGCCAAGCGCAATCAGCACGCCCAGCACCCCTTCGGCGGGAAAGCCGCGCAGTTTGCCGATCACTTCCACGAAGGAAAAGACCATCGACTGGTTGAACGTCATGACACTGATGCCGAAGACCGTGAACCAGACAGCGCGGCCAAGCGGCGGCGATGCGTGCGCTTCGCCGGGCTCAGGATTGACGAACAGGGTAGCGCAGAACAGGCAGGCGGTGGCCATGACAGCACCGAATGTGCGAAAGAGTGCGGCGCCACCAAAGGCGATCATCAATTGCGGCAAGGCACCGAGGAGGACGATGCCCAGAAGACCGATCGCAATCCCCGCCAGCGCAAAGAGGCGATGGGGATTGGCCGATTTCCCGATCGCGCCGTGCACCATCGAGAGCGCTACGCCAATCGACAAACCGGCCACGAGATGAAGCCCCGCCAGCTCCGTGAAGCCTGTCTGCGTCGAAGCGGCCAAAAAGGCGAGTGCTGCGACCCCATAGCCGACGGTTGCAGCCAGTTTCTGATTGATCCGGTTGATCCGCGGCGCCACACACAGGCTGGCCGCCACCGCGCCGAGAAGGAACAGGGTCACAACAGCGCCTGCCTGTTGCGGGCTGAAACCCGATCTTTCCACGAGTGCGCCGACCCAGACCGGCAATGCGATAAGATCGAGCATGCCGGCGCAATGCGCCGCCACCAGCGCGGCCGTGCCGCCCGCGCCATATTTCTGTCCTGCCATTTTCACTCCTCCCGATCCGCCGCCGCTCATCGCGGACGCGGTCCCTCTCCCTTGGTATGCGTCCGCGTGGTCAGATCGTCTCCGCGAGTGTTTTCATGGATTGGCGCATGATGGCGGCGTGCTCGTCGCGGCTGCCGCCATGGATCTCGATATCCGCCAGGCGTCCCGAATTCTCGACGACCATGCGACACCGCTCCCAGCGCCGTGCCTCGAAGGCGGCAAGCGCCTCTTCCACCGTCGATGCGCCTGCAACTTCCTCGGCCAGCACCATGGCGTCCTCGATTCCGATACAGGCGCCTGCGGCAAGATGCGGCGTCGTCGCATGCACGGCGTCACCGATCAGCGCCACGCGTCCGTCACGCCAGGGGCGCGGCATCAGCATCTGTTCGAGCGGCCGGTAGATGACGTGGTGCTCTTCGGACAGCTGATCGGCAACGGCCTGGATGATGGGCGAAGGAAACTTTCGCAAAAGCGCCCTTAGCGTCTCCACGAAGCGTTCAGGAGCCACGAAGTCATTGACTTCCTTGTCTTCGGTCAAAAACAGATAGGCCAAATCAGGCGAGACGCCGTTCATGCCGACTTTCAGATTGGGTCCCATCCACATTGTAACCGTTTTGATCTCTGCAGGCCTTGGCAGCACAGCCCGCCAGACCGATTGTCCAATGAACCGGGGCTTCGGCGCGTTCGGAAACAGTTTGGCGCGAACGCTGGAATAAAGACCATCCGCGCCCACGGCCAGATCGTAACGCTGCGGCTCGCCATCGCCGAATGAGACCCAGACGCCGTCCTTGCGGTTTTCGATGGTCGAAAAGGTTGTCCCCAGATGGACATTGACGCCCGCCGCGCGGACCGCCTCCTGCAGGATCCTGGCGAGCGCCGGCCGCATGATGCCGCCGCCGCCGGCGATCTCGGGACCGGCCACGCGCGGCGTCGGCAGCGTCACGAGAATGCGGTCGTCGGGACCACGCATCTCCACGCCATCAGAGGCGAAACCTTCTTCCATGAAGCGGTCGATGAGGCCGAGTTCGTTCAGGACCCGAAGCGTCGAACCATGCAGGCTGATGCCGGCCCCGTAAGATCGCCAACCCGGATCGACTTCGAGAAGATCAACCTCGATTCCTTGGCGCGCCAGTCGCGCCGCCGCCGTCATACCGGCAAATCCGCCGCCGATGATCAAGGCTTTCCTGATGCCTGCATTCATAGTTCTTCCTCCTCCGCGGCCAGAGCAGCGAAAACCTCGCCCTGCTCGCTGACCTTCAACTCCACACGTGCCAGTCCCTGACCCAGGCAGGGGACCCAAGACGCATTCTCCCGATTCCATATCAAACAGCGCCCCATGCGAATGGCAGGCGATGTGTGTGCCGTCGCCATTCAGATAGGCGTTGGACCGCCAGGCCATCGGCGTGCCCTGCGGATAGTGCGGGCAGGCATCCAGCCAGGCATGAAGCTGTCCCGCCTTGCGCAGAACGATGATTTTCCGGCGATATCCTCCCACCGGACCAAAGCCCTTCGCTTCGCCCTCGCCGATATCGCCGGCCTGGCAGAGACGCACAAGATGCGCAGCCGCGGCCGACATCGTCTTAGCCTTTCACACCGGGAGGCGGGCCGCCGGGCGCCCATTTTTCGCGCATTTCAAACAGCACGATCTGCGAGTTTTCAGCGTTCATGGGCGCCTCGCGCGCCACCCAGCTGTTGTCATGCTTGTCCATGTCGGCGTCATACTCAAAATGACAGCCGAGCGGGCTGTTGAAATACCAGAACCAGTTCGAGCCGAACTTGTGGCGACCCGGACCCCAGAAGCTCTGATAGCCCTTCTTGACGAAGCGCGTGCCCGCAGCCATCAGTTCGGTCGGCCCGCCCATATGGAAGGCGAGGTGCTCGCAGCCCTTCATGTATTCGGGCGTGCGGATGAAGAACAGCGTGTGATGATCGTCATTGGCTTTCGGCCTGAGGAACGGTCCCGCACCTTTCAGCACATCGGTGATCACGAAGCCCAGGCGGTTGCAACAGAACTCCGCGGCGACTTCGATATCGGGCACGAACAAAACGACATGGCTGAGCGTGCGCGGCGCAGCCGGCATTTCCTCCCACACGCCGATCTCGTCTGGTTTGCGCTGGGCCGGCGCGCCTGGTGCATTGATTTTCTCGGCCGGCATGCTGAGCTCGCGGCGGATCGTGACCTGGAACTTGAGCTCGAAGCCATGGGCGTCGCGGGTCTCGATGGAGCCGTCGGCGAGACGCGTCACACGCCGATCCCGGGAGAGCTCCGCCTCAATGGCATCCAGATCTTCCGCGGAGCGGACACCGTAAACCTGCTGGCGCAGAAGATTGGCGGTCGGGAGCGGCGCCGGCAGAGACGGATCGGCCTTGTGGCGAATGATGATGCCGGTGCCGTCGAGTGCGGCAAACAGGCCGCCCGTGTGATCGACATCAACGGGTTGCAAGCCGAAATCACGCAGATAATCGGCGGCGGCGGCGACATCGTCCACGCCGAAAACCAGATAGTCCGGTCCGATGATGTTCATGGTAATCCTCCCTTCGACCGGCGCCTCAGCGGCCGGCAAACAGTCTGTATTCGCGGGCGATGAGATAGGCGGCAGAGCGCTTGGCTTGCGGCGCCCCGGCTTCCGGCGCTTCGGCGTCGAGCGCTTGGCGACAGTGATTAAGAAGAAGGCGCGCCGCGTCTTCGCCGTCAGTCCAGAATTCGTCCACGGCGGCAATCGGCCCTGGGGTGATCGCCGTGTTGCGACAATAGCCGGCATAGCGGGCGCCTACTGCAGTGAGCCTGTCGACGAGGTCTATCGCATCCGCTCCACGCGGCCGGACGACGAACAGCTTGATCTCGGCTGTCTCCGGTACAGGCGCGCCGACGGGTTCTTCGGCAAATGGCTGCCCGATGACATGGGCCACATCGACAAAGCGCGACTCGTCGGGGCGAAGGTGCTCGTTGTAGAACGGCGTTTCCCGCGAGGCCTTCAGCGATTGAAGATCCTCAAACCAGATCTGGGTCACGAAATCGAGGCAGAGGCGCAGGGAAAACGGTGCTGCCTCGTCGTCCGGGAAGACGCCGTCCAATCCGTGATTTTGCGTGTATCTGCGCGGCCCGCTCTGCGGATCCGCTGCAATGTAATCGAGGACCAGCCGGCCATGCACGTCCTTCATGTGGCGGCGGTTTTCGGCGATGGTCTGGCCCGCAGCGCGACGTCCGAACATCATCGTCTTGACGGTCATGCCGCATCTCCCTGAGCAGTGCGCCCGCCGAGAACTTCCGCCACCCAGTCGGCAATGTAAGCGCCAGCATTGGCCGAGTTGTCGAAGCTCGAATGCTGGACGCCGCCGGTGCGGGCATCGAAGATCTTCAATTCGCGCCCGGGACTGTTGACCAGCTGGTCATAGGTCGCCTCAGCCCAGTGCAGCGGGACCTGGCTGTCCTTCTCGCCATGGGTGACGAGGAAGGGGACGCGGATCCGGTCGAGCACGCCGTCGAGATGGACATTTTCGGCAATTGCCATGAACTCGCCTAAGTCCTTGGCGCCCCACACCCACTGGACATGCGCCCAGTAATGCGGCACCGGAAAATTGCCTTCGCGGGCGAGGCGCTTCTTCTGCACGTCGCGCCAGTCGTGATTGGCGCCCCAGACAACGCCGCAGGCAAAGCGCGGCTCGAACGCGACCGCGCGGGGGCAGTAATAACCGCCCAGCGAAACGCCTTCCATGCCGATCCGCCTGGGATCGACCTCGGGCAGGGTCTCAAGCCAGTCCACCACGCGGCTTGCCCAATGTTCGCTATCGAAGCGGGCCGTCAGGCCCTGCAGGCGCAACGCCTCACCGGTTCCCGGCTGATCGACGACCAGCGAGGCCACGCCGCGCTTTGCCAACAACTGGGGCAGCCCGACGAGGAATTTCATTTCCTTGGTGCTGTCGAGGCCGTTGACCTGAACCAGCAAAGGCTGCGGTCCGCTCACGCCCTCAGCCGACACATAAAGGGCCGACAGATACGTTCCCTCATAGGGGATCTCGACGCGACGACAGAAGGAGCCCGACAGGCGCAGCCCCTTTTTGAACGTGTCCAGGAAGCGACGATAAAGCGCCACGCGTCCTTCAGAACCATGTGCCTGCAACCGCTCGGCCGTCAGCAGATAATTTGCCGCGCGAATGAGCTTGTCGCCGGCAGACAGCGTGCGGCCTCTCGCCTCATCCTCGTCTGCAAGCGAGATCAGCTTATCGCCAATGGTCACCCAGGTCTGGCGAAAGGCCATGACTCCCGCCGCATCCGGAGCCTTGGCGGCCTCCTGCAGGGGGGGCGCACATCTCCTCGATCTCCCCGATCCGCGCGCCCATCTCGATCGACAGATCGACGGACAGATTCCAGACATAATTGGTGGGGAAATATTTGAACATGACGCCTCCTCTACGCTCTGGCGCCGACCGCTTCGGCGCGACAGGCGGCAACCTGAGGCGGCGCGCGTGTGCGGCCGACCCATGGCTCCTCCCTGGCCAAGGCTTAACGAAAATCAAAACGTTTATGAAATTGGTTGTTTCAATGTTTTCTATTGATATGGTGAATAGGTGGAGGAGCCCATGCGTTTCAAAAATCTGGATCTCAATTTGCTGGTTGCGCTCGACGCGCTGATCCGCCTGCGCAATGTCAGCCGTGCGGCCCATGAGATGTTCATCACCCAATCGGCGATGAGCAATGCGCTAGGTCGGCTGCGCGAATATTTCGACGATCCGCTGCTGATCCAGGTCGGGCGAACCATGGAACTTTCGCCGCTTGCCGTCTCCCTCGAGCAGCCCTTGCGCGACATCATCGTGCGCATCGACGGCGCTGTCGTTTCGACGCCGTCATTCGATCCCGCGGATTCACGGCGTGTGATCGGAATGGTGGTTTCCGATTATTCGCTTCACACGCTTGTGCCGATTTTCCTGGCGATCGCTGCGGCGGAAGCACCGGGCCTTCAGTTCGACTTCAAGCCGCAGCAGAACTTCCCTCATCTGCTTCTGGAAAAGGGCGAAGCGGATCTTCTGATCGCTCCGTCAGTGTTCTGTTCCACCCAGCATCCCTCGGACATTCTGTTTGCCGATGAAATCTGCTGCGTCACGGATTCTTCCAGCCGTTTTGCAAAGGGAGAGAGGATGACGAAAGAGCAGTTCGAAACATCAGGCCATGTGGTGATGCGGCCGCCCAATGGCGGAGAAAGTTTTGCCGAGCGCGCGTGCCGGGAAATCGGTCTCGCCATTCGGGTGGAGGTCACGACATTCGCCTTTTCCACCTTGTCGGTGCTTGTGCGCGGCGGCAACCGTCTGGCACTGGTCCAGAAAAGCCTCGCCACCGAGATGATCAAGACCGGGGGGCTTTCCATGGTTGAACCGCCGCTCGCCTTGCCGCTGCTTGAACAATCGGTGCAGTGGGACAACTATCGCTCCCGAGATCCGGCCCTGACCTGGGTTCGCGAAAAGCTGAAGTCTGCCGCAAGCAGTCTCGATGCTCGGGGGCAGGGGCCTCAGGATCTTCAGGCATTACGGCCGTGAATACATAATATTCCCAATCAAAATTTTACAAATGCCAAGTTCCTGCCGTACCCAAGAGCGGGGAGATCATCAGACACTATCCGGCCTGAAGCGCCATGAGCGGATATTAAACGCTCTGACGTCATCGTTGCTGCGCATTTGTCGCCATGAGCTTGGTCGGCGCCACAGACCGTTCCAATCGTCATTCGGCCGGACGGCGCGGCGATCTCCTGGAGGGAACACGGACAGCCAGCTTGCCGGCTGGCGTCGGGATCATGAGGAGGACGAATTGAAGATCTGCAAGAGCATGTTCGTGGCCGCTTTGGCCTGTATGGCTGTGCCCGCCTTCGCGGCGGAGAACGGCAACAGCCAATACGCACCCGGCGCATCGCAATTTTATGCGGGCGCGATACCACCCTATGAGGGGTTCTATTTCCTGTCTCAAACCAGCTATTTCACTGCCGACCGCACCAATGACGGCCATGGAAACGAGATCCCGATCGATTTTAGCGTCAAGGCTGCCGTCGAAACCATGCGCTTCATGTATGTCTCGGATATCAAGATCGGCGAAGCGCAACTCTGGGGGCAACTCGTCCTGCCGGTGATTCGACTGGATCTCGATACCGCCTTCGGCTCCGACGACGCCTTCAATATCGGTGACGCCACGACCACAATTGGCCTCGCCTGGCATCCGGACAGGAACCAGACTTTCGTGCTCGGCCTCGACATCGGCATACCGACGGGCCCCTACGATCAAAACGCGCTGGCCAATACGGGCTTGAACCATTGGTCCATTCAACCGACCCTGGGCTATCATTATTCGGATCCGGAAGGACTGGAATTGGCAGCCTCGGCACGCGTGATCTTCAACACGGAAAACACCGCGACGGACTACAGGAGCGGCAACGAATTCGTGCTGGACTACGCCGCCGGCTGGAATTTCGGCAAGATCCGCGCCGGAGCCGTCGGCTACTTCATCAAGCAGTTTACCGACGACAAGGGGCCAACGACTGCTGCGGATGGCCATCGCGGCGAAGGTTTCGCCATCGGCCCTTCGCTGACCTACAGCTTCAATCCGGAGCTGCAGCTCAGCGCCTCGTGGCAGCACGACGTCTACGCGGAAAATCGCGCTCAAGGCGACGCGGTCTGGGTGAACTTCGCGACAAAATTCTGATGCGAACGTGTCTTGCGATCTGATCAACCGCGTCAGCAACGCGAAGGTGGACTTGCTCGCTCGCTGCTGTCGACTTCGTCTTCTTGACCCATTTATGCAGCGTGGCTGGCGATCAGCAGATTTTGGCCGCGATTGATGCTATAGAGGGCCGCATGTCGCTGGCCGCGCTCAGGTGGTGTCCGGCGATCTTTCGGCTCGAGTGACGAACAGTGAGGCTTGGACTTCGAGGTTCTTCCTCGCATGCCCAGATTGTAAGGATCGGAAAAGTATCGTACTGCGATGAACGCCGTACACCCTCTTTTCCCATTGGATTACCATGGTCAAGGCCTTTGTCACGTCCGTCGACGTCGCTCAAAGAGCAGGCGTTTCGCGTTCTGCCGTGTCCCGGACATTCACGGAAGGCGCCAGCGTCTCGCCTGAAGTGCGTCGCAAGGTGCTTCAGGCCGCTCAGGAACTGGGCTATCGCGTCAACAGACTCGCTCAGGGCCTCAATAATTCCTCGTCCAATCTCGTTGGCGTGGTTGGGGCGAACCTTTCCTTGCCCTTCATGGCAAAGCAGTTGGATATGCTCAGCATCGGGTTGTTGCGGCGCGGCCTGCAATGCTTGCTTCTGAATGCTGCGGATGCACGAAGTGACATTGCACCTCTCATCGAACTGATTTTCGAGTTTCGGGCCCGCGCGATTGTCGTCCTGTCGGGCGAGCCACCAATGTCCATCGTGGATGAATGTCTTGCCAATGGCGTCAAGCTCATCGTCATCAACAGACAGCTCGCCCGGTCCGACACCGACATCATCCTCAGCGACGACATTGCCGGCGCAACGCTTGCGGCAGAACGCCTGAAGGCGGCGGGATGTCGAAAGGTCGCCGTCGTGACAAGTGCATCCGGAACGCCGACCCAGTTGCGCCGGTGCGAGGCTTTTTCCGACGTCATGACCGCCGCCGGCACGGATATCGTCGTCTGGCATGATGGCCCGACAACCTATGAGACGGGACTGAAGGCGGCCCGGGAGCTTCTGTCTGACCGACAGATTGATGGAGCGTTTTGCGTAACCGATATCATGGCCATCGGCTTTCTCGATGGCGCTCGAAACGACATGGGGCGCCGCGTGCCGGAAGATCTGTCCGTCATCGGCTTTGACGACATCCCGCAGGCCTCCTGGCGAAGCTACGAACTGACGACGATCGCTCAGTCGTTTGAAATCCTGACGCAGTCCGTTCTGGAGGCGCTCGATCATGAGCTTGGTCAATCCGTCATCACCAATATCCCTGTGACGCTGATCGAACGCAACACCGTCCGACGCTGACCATCTCCAGTCTGTAGCGGGTTTTCAATTCAGTCAGCAAATACGTGCTTGCGCTCGATGAACACGTGTGCAATGTTGCACACGTGTTCAAGGGAGAGGAATGCGCATGCCTGCATCAATGACCTATGCAAACGATCTGGATGGCCGCGCGCAATTGTGCCGTGATGTCATTCTCTCTGCCGGAGCCCTGGTCCTTGAAGGCTTTGAGAATGGCAAGGCGGCTGATTTTTCGATGAAGGGACCGCAGGATTACCTCACGGAAACCGACGCGGCCTCCGAAGCGCATATCCGTCAGCGCATTGCGGCAGCCTTTCCGGAAGACAGCTTCTTTGGCGAGGAGGGCGGCGGGGACATCCGTGAGCGGGTCTGGGTGGTCGATCCGATTGACGGGACTGCCAATTTTGCCCGCGGCATTCCGCATTTCTGCATTTCCATCGGCTATGTGGAGGAAAATGTCGCAAAGCTTGCGGCGATCTATAATCCGGCACTGGACGAGCTGTATTTTTGCCGGGCTGGCGAGGGGGCGACCCGCAACGGTCAGCCGATTTCGGCCGCCCGGACGACCCGCTTTGACATGGCATCCGTCGAGCTGGGCTGGTCGACCCGCATCCCGAACACCCGATATCTTGAAGCAATGACGCGGCTTCTGGATAAGGGCGCCAACGTGCGACGGGCAGGGTCCGGTGCCATGGCGCTCGCCTATGTCGCGGATGGCCGGTCGGATGCCTATGTCGAACTGCACATGAATTCCTGGGATTGCGTGCCGGGCCTGCTGCTGGTGGCCGAAGCGGGCGGACGCGTCTGCCCTTTCTTTGAAATTGGGTCTTTGCAGGCGGGCGCAGCAGTTCTTGCAAGCGCGCCCGCAATTGCCGATGGCGTTAGCGACGCGGTCGGCATCGTGCTGGCTGAACCGCTGGACAGGCGCGAGAGGAACCACGCTGCCTGAAGTGGGGGGATCGCGCCAAAATCGCGATCTGCAGAATGAACGGCTTGGAGCGCCGTCTGGGAGGAGAGACAGAGTGACCCTAATTTCAGAAACAGCCAGTCGCGATAGCCAGCGCTGGATGCGCCGTGTGGCGCATTTCGTCTCGGCGCCGGAGCGGCTGATTGCCCTGGGACTTGCCATCCTGCTTGGGCTCCTCGTCATCGTGCCGCTGTTCCAGCTGGTCCGGGAGACAATTACTGTCCAGCCTTATGATTCTGCCTATCTGCCCGGGCGGCAGCCGGGAGAACTGACGCTTTTCCACTACGAGCGTGTCTTTGGCAGCCGGCTTTCCTGGGCACTGTTCTACAAGCCGTTCATGAACTCGCTGGTGACGGCGTTCGGGGCAACGATCATTTGCCTGGCGCTGGGCGCCCTGCTTGCCTGGATCGTTGTGCGCACCAACGTACCCTATCGCGAGTTCGTCAACACGGCGGTCGTGCTGCCTTATATGCTGCCATCCTGGGTGATGGCGCTTGCCTGGGTCACCTTTTTCAAGAATGACCGGGTGGGGGGAGCGTCCGGCGTCTTTGCCTATCTTTTCGGCGTGCAGCCCCCCGATTGGATCGCCTTTGGCGGCATTCCCATCATCATCTGCCTGTCCCTGCATTATTATGTCTACGGCTTCCTGATCATTTCCGGCTCGCTTGCCACGGTCGACAGCCAGCTTGAAGAGGCGGGCGCCATTGCCGGCATGTCCCGGCTGCGGCAGTTCGTGTCGATCACCGCGCCGCTTGTTCTTCCAGCCGTCGGCTCGGCCGTTGTCATGACCTTCATCCGCGTGATCGGGTCGTTTGGAACGCCCGCCGTGCTCGGCATGCCCATCCGTTATTTCGTGCTGCCTACGCAGATCTACGCTGCGATCGGGTCGCGCAATGTCGGAGATGGCTATCTTTTGGCACTCGTGCTGGTGCTGATGGCCATTCTCTTCATCTGGATCAATCAGCGCATGATCGGCGTGCGCAAGAGCTTCGTGACCATGTCCGGCAAGGGATTTCGCCGGCGCGAAATCGATCTCGGCCGTGCCCGGTGGCTGGTCTTCGCCTTTGTCGTGGCGCTCATGTGCTTGACCGTCGTCCTGCCGCTCGGTCTGCTGGTCCTGCAGTCCCTGTCGCGCACGGCGGGAAATTACGATCTGTCCAATCTCACACTGCATTACTGGATTGGTGCACGCGGCGGCGTCAACGCGCTGTATGCGGGTGTCTTCCAGAACCCGCAGATCCTGAATGCCGCCTGGAACAGCCTTCGCCTGGCATTCTTCACGGCTCTTGCCACCGGCATTCTCGGCTTCCTCATCGGTTACGTGGTGGTGAAGACACGCGGAAGCCTGTCGTCGCGGGCGCTGGAGCTGGCAGCCTTCCTGCCTTACATCTTTCCGGCGGTGGCATTTGGCGCCATCTATATCGGCATGTTCTCGCGACCGGTCGGGCCGATCCCGGCACTTTACGGGACATTTGCCTTGCTGGTTCTGATCGCAGCGGTCAAGAACCTGCCCTACACATCGCGCACCGGCATTGCCGCGATGCTGCAGATCGACAAGTCCCTCGAAGAGTCCGCACGCGTGCAGGGCATAGGCTGGATCAGCCGTGTTCGCCACATCGTGGCACCTCTTGCCGCCTCGGGACTGGTCTCCGGCATGCTGTTGAGCTTCATCGGCACGATGCGCGAGCTATCTTTGATCATCCTGCTTGTCACGCCCTCCACGGCGGTCCTTGCAAGCGTGATCTATACCTATCAGACGGATGATGTTCCCCAGTTGATCGGAGCGGCAACGCTGCTGCTCGTTGCATTGGTCGTGGGCTGCAACATCCTGTTCCGGCTGGTTTTCCGCAATACGAAGATGGGGTTTGCTTGAGGAGGCAACCTTTGCAACAGGGAGGAAGAATTCACATGGGACTGTTCACGAAACGGGTGGTGATTGCCACAGTTGCATGCCTTATCGGCACCGCAGCCTATTCTGACGATGCTGCATTCGATGCCTGGCTGAAGACGGCAGAGCTTGGTGCGCACCAGCCGAAGGAAGAAAACTGGGAGGACGTCGTCAAGAAGGCCAAGGCCGAAGGGGAGGTCACCATTTATTCCTCCTCCTCTTCCGTCAATGCGCTGGCCGAGGATTTCATGAAGCTTTATCCGGAGATCAAGGTCACCGCCTATGATCTCGGCTCGGAAAAGACGATCGAAAAGGTGGTGCGAGAGCAGCAGGCGGGCATCTTTGCCGCAGATGTTGTCAACACTGCCGGTACCGCGCAGATGTTCTACGACCTCCTGCCCAATCACCGCATCGTCAATTACGTGCCGCGTTACTTGGAGGACAAGATCCCGACCGAGTTGCGCGAACCGCTCTTGACGCAGGTGATCGAAGCCACGGTGCTCATGTACAATGCCGACACCTACAAGGACGCACCGCCGGTTACCAATGTGTGGCAATTGACGGAACCCGCCTGGAAAAAGCGTTTTGCGATGAAGAGCCCGCTTGGCTCCCTCACATCGCTGGCACTTTTGACCTCGATCGTCGAGCACGCCGATGATTTTGCCAAATCCTACGAAAAATATGCCGGAAAGCCGCTCGTCCTGTCCGACGGCATCGAAAATGCCGGCTATGAATTCCTGCACCGCCTCCTGAAGAATGACCTTGTCATCTACGATTCCGGCTCAAAGCTTGCGACGGCCTCCGGTCTGAAGGGACAGGCAAAGCCGCCGATCACCTTCTCCAGCATGCATTACATCAACAAGAACGGCAGCGACGATTATGCCAATGCCGTTCTCTATGACATCGATCCGGCCGGTGTATTTGCCTATTCGACCTATGTGGCGATTGCCGGCCAGGCAACGCATCCCAATGCAGCCAAACTGTTCATTGCCTTCCAGATGGGGTCAAAGGATCTGACCCCCGATACCAAGCTTGAAAAGCCTTACCGCGACGGCGAAAGCCTTAAGAAGCTGCAGGGCATGGCCGCCTATTTCAAGGTCGGTACATTTTCGCCGCGCACGGATGTGCCTTTGCCCAAGGACGGAGAGAACTGGCCGAAAGTGCGCAAGATTTTCGGATCGGCTGAATATCAGCGCGACCATGTCGCCGAAGTCAACGATTTCTGGGTGGTCGAGACCAGCAACTGAGGAAAACCAGAGCGCCGGGTTGTCGTGACAACCCGGAAAGCTTGGGGAGGAAATCTGATGAACGAAGTGTCCTTGAAAGGCATCACCAAATATTACGGCTCTCACTTGGCCATTCCGCCGCTTGATCTGGAAATCCCGAAAGGGAAATTCGTGACGCTGCTCGGGCCATCCGGTTGCGGCAAGACGACGACGCTGCGCATCATTGCGGGGCTCGAACAGCCCTCCGGCGGCGAACTGACGCTTGCGGGAAAAACGGTTTATTCCGGACGCGACAGCAGCTTCGTGCCGCCGGAAAAGCGCGGTCTCGGCTTCATCTTCCAGAGCTATGCGCTCTGGCCGAACATGAAGGTCGACAAGAACATCACGCTGGCGCTGCATCAGGCAAAACGTCCGAAGGACGAGATTGACGCACGGCTGGCCGAGGCGCTGAAGAAGGTGCAGCTGGAACAGTATGGCTCGCGTTTCCCATCGGAACTGTCCGGCGGCCAGCAACAGCGTGTGGCCGTTGCGAGATTGATCGCTGCGCGCAATTCCATCCTGCTGATGGACGAGCCGCTGTCCAATCTCGATGCGGTATTGAGAACGGAAATGCGAACGGAACTGAAGCGCCTGTCGCGGGATCTTGGCGCGACCACGGTCTACGTGACGCATGACCAGGTCGAGGCGCTGACCATGTCCGATATCATCGTGGTGATGAAGGATGGCGTCATCCAGCAGATCGGCAGCCCCTACGAAATCTACCATGAACCGGCCAACCTGTTTGTGGCCGAATTCATCGGCGATCCACGGATCAACGTCTTTGAAGGCATTCTCGAGCAAAGAGGCGGCAGGAGCATACTGAAGCTTCACGGGATTGAGGTCTTGCTCGAACAGGTCATCGCCCGTGACGCCGGGCCTGTGACCTGCGCGATCCGGCCGGAGCATTTCAATCTGCATGAGGCTGCCCTGGACCAGGGCCTTGCCGCAGACGTCGATGTCGTCCAGCCGACCGGCTCGCAGACCATCCTCTCGCTCTCGGCCAACGGCACACCGATGACCGCGCTCATTCCGCGCTTTGTCGAAAGCTGGCCGAACCGCAAGGTTTGGCTGGAATTTGCCGCGCGCAACATGATGGTCTTCGATCCGAAGACGGGCAAATTGATAACCGCGACGACGGCAGTCAGGACGCATTCGAACGCCGCCTGAGATTGAACGGACAGTCGAACCGGCTGCCGGCATGAAGGAACCCACCCTTCTGAAAGGGTGGGAGTTCCGAAGGATTGGTAATTTTGACAGGGAATGAACAGCATGAAAGCCCCGGTATATTCGCGACCGGCTATCAGCCTGATCACGCAAGGGCTCGCCCCGCACAATTCGGCGCTCTATATCGGCGGGCTTGAAGGTGCACGCGATCTGGATCTTTTGAAGGAACACGGCATTACGATCGTCGTGAACTGTGCCATCAATCTCGACATCAACTTCGTGCGCAGTCCAAGCCTTGCCGAAGACGGCGCACTGTGCGCGAGCGGTTATTCCGATATACGCTATTACAAGCTCGGCATGATCGATGGCGGCGGCAGCCCCGATACCATGATGCTCGGTGGCTACTACATCCTGCAGGGCGCCTTGAACCAGACGCTTCCCCGGCGTGAAACCTATCCGTTCAAGGACGGCGGCAATGTTCTGGTCAATTGTCGCAGCGGACGCAGCCGTTCCGTTTCGCTGGTTGGACTGTTTCTGCACAAGCAGCAGCCGGACCTGTTTCCAACGCTGGACGCGGCAATCGCGCATATCCGCGACAAGCGGGAATTGCGTGAGGACGAGTGGTTCGAAACGCCCAAGCCCATGCTCTACGAGGCGGCAAGGCGGGCGTCCGACTGGATCGATCTCGTCGAGGCCAGGAAGGCGGCCGATGCGACATCGTGATCTGCCCGCGGTCGCCGTCATTGCCGATGCTCATTACCATGATCTCGAAGGCGATTATGGTTGTGACGGTGTAGAGGTGAATGGACAGCGGCTTGCCGTGCGCAGCTGGGCTGAAACGCGTGCGTCGACGCGCGTTTTCAACGAAAGCTTTCAGGCTCTTCCCGCCGCATTGGACGAGATCGCGGGCCGCGGCATTCGCCACGTCGTGCTTCTCGGCGATTATACCGACGACGGCCAAAGACAGACGACGGATGCCGTTGGGCGTCTGCTGCAGGAGTATCGCCGGAAACACCGGCTGTCATTTTATGCGATCCCCGGAAATCATGATGTCTTCGCGGCCAATGGCAGGCATCATTCAAAGGGGTTTCTTAGCGGATCCGGCAGTTCCGTTATCGTCACCAGCGATGCGAAGGTGGCGGGGTCGAACCCGCAGGCCTGCCTCAGCGCGCGGATGTACTGCGAAGGGTACCCGCTTGGCCTGTTGCCGATCGCCGACTTCGGTCTTTTCGCGCAACCCGAATACCTCCATTGGGAAAGCCCGTTTGGCCGCTCCGACAGCATTGAGGATCGGCAATATCTGGTTTCCTCGGCGGATGGCCGTTCGACCTTCAGTCTGATGGATGCGTCATACCTCGTCGAGCCCGCAGAGGGGCTCTGGCTTTTGATGATCGATGCCAATGTGTTCGAGCCGCGCGACGGCTATCATGATCCCTGTGACGATGAGACGTTCATCGACAGCACGGCCGCCGGATGGAATGCGGTTCTGCGTCTGAAACCCTTCCTGATCGACTGGATCAGGGATGTTCATGCACGGGCCAGAATACTCGGCAAGACCGTCCTGTCGTTTTCCCATTATCCGGTGATCGACCCCTTCGACGACACGACCGGATCGGAGGCGGCGCTCTTCGGCAACACCAATGTCGTGCGGCGCACGCCGGTCGGAGCGGTTGCCGATACTTTGCTGGGAACCGGCATGAGGGTTCACTTCAGCGGGCATCTGCATGTGGAGGGAACGACGCGCCGTCACCTTGACGGCTGCGAACTGGTCAACATCGCCGTTCCTTCTCTCGTTGCGTTTCCCCCGGCCTTCAAGGTCGTGCAACCCGGCAGAAGCCTGCCGGACGTGGAGACCGTGGGGCTTTCGCACCTCCCGCTCGATCCGCGCCTGATGGCGCTCTATCGTCTGGAAAGCGCGTTCAAGGGGGAGGTGCCCGATCCTGCCTTTGACACGCCCTCCTACGGCGACTTCCTTTTTGCCCATACGAGGGCACTGGTCACGCACCGATATTTTCCAAGGGAATGGCCACCGGAAATCGTCGAATATGTCGCCACGTCCAATCTTGCCGAGATCGGCCTGCTGATGCTGGCCGGGGAGAGGCGGGAGGGCGAGGAACCCCTTTCGGCCATCTCCTGTCGCAACATGGGCCTTCTCGAAGACGAATGCGCCCGCTTCGGCCTGACCATGGAGGCCTTGAAAGCAACCTCGATGATGGATCTGGTGACGGACTGGTACTGCTTGCGGCAGGCCGGTGCCTTGGCACTTCCGTTCATTTCCGCCGAGCGGTTGGCCATCTACCACCTGCTGACCGGTCGTCTCTTGGCCCACAGCCCCTCAGGTTCACCGGAGACTATGGCCGCGTTCCTGTATGTCTTTCTGCATTGTCTTCGGCGCTGGATGGAAAGGGCAGGGGTCGCGCCGGATGAGCGGCCTCCTTGTCTGCGGGCATAGGGTGTAAACGGAACGGAAGACACACCGATGGCATCCACAATCGTCATGATCAACCTGTTCGGCGCGGTTGCCTTGCTGCTGTTCGGCCTTGCACAGGTCAAGGACGGCGTGACGCGGGCCTTCGGAGCCCAGTTGCGAACCGGCCTTGCGAGCGGCACGCGGGGCAGCCTGCGCTCCTTTGCCTCGGGCTTCGTGGCAACGGTGGCCCTGCAGAGTTCCACCGCAACCGCGCTGATGGTGGCTTCTTTCGTCGAGCGTGAACTGGTCCAGCCGCGCATGGCCCAGCTTGTTCTGCTAGGCGCCAATGTCGGAACAGCCGTTACGGCCTGGATCGTTGCAGCGGGCGTCGCATGGCTGTCGCCTCTGATCATCGGAACCGGCCTGGTGTTCTATCGCGGTGGCTCGACAGCGCGAAAGGGGGCTGGATTGGCGCTGGTCGGCATCGGGCTGATGCTTTTGTCGCTGCACCTGCTCAGCAGCGCGACGGAACCGATGCGGGCATCTGCGGCACTGGCCGCCTTTATCGGTTTGCTGGACAATGCCTGGCCGGTGGCCATGATTTTTTCGGCGGTCATTGCCTTTATTTCGTCCTCCAGCCTTGCGGCCATCGTCCTGATCCTCTCCCTGGCATCGGCAGGCATCCTGTCACCCGGATTGATCATCGCCCTTGTTCTCGGGGCAAACCTTGGCGGCGCCATTCCGCCCGTCATGGCCTCTTTACGGGGGGCGGCGGCGGCCAGGCGGGTGACGCTTGGAAATCTGATCGTGCGGGCCATCGGTTGCCTGGTGGCCTTGCCGCTGGCGGGCTTCGGTGCTGATCTCCTCATGACGCTGCCGTTTGGACCGGCCAATCTGCCGGTCGATGCGCATCTGGCGTTCAACATCGGACTTGCCCTCGTCGCCTGGCCATTCTCGCGCCTGCTTGCCCGCCTGATGCAGCAACTGGTTCCCGACGATGCGCAGGAAGACACCGGGCCGAAATATCTCGACATCCACGAACTGTCGACGCCGACCGTGGCTCTCGCCAGTGCCACGCGCGAGGTTTTAGGCATCGGCGACCTCATCGAGCGCATGCTGATGCGCGCGTCCGATTCCTTCGAGCGGGACAATCTGGCCAAGCTGATGGACATCCCGCCATTGGAAGCGCGTGTGGACAGGCTTCAGCAAGAGGTCAAGGTCTATCTCTCCAAACTCGGCCGCATGGGTCTCTCCCCGGAAGACAGCCGTCGTTCCATCGATATCATCGACTACGCGATCAATCTCGAACATATCGGCGATATCATCGAAAAGGGTCTGCTGGCGCAGGTCACAAAGAAGGCGACGCTCGGCCTCAGATTCTCCGAAGACGGTCACCGCGAGCTGCGCACGCTGTTTGAGTTGACGCTTGATAATGTGCGCATCGCGCAGACCATTTTCGTCACGCGCGACTTCCGCCTTGCCCGCCAGATGATGGAAGTGAAAGTCGAGGTGCGTCGTATGGAAAAGGAATCCGCCGAGCGCCATATCGAACGACTGCGTGACGGGAAGCTGGAAAGCCTTCAGACGAGTTCGCTGCATCTGGACATCCTGCGCGATCTCAAGCGGATCAATGCCCACATCGTCTCGGTCGCCCATCCGATCCTGGATAACAGCGGTCTTCTTATCGAAAGCCGCCTTCGCTCCGTTGCAGAGTTGGATTCAGAGCCGGCGGGTCATTGCGTGCGTCAGTCATAACGCGTGCTTGAGGCTCCAGGATCAATTGATCCACCATGTGACGATAGCTGCGATGTAGCAGGTTGCTGCGAAGTTTATCATAAGCTTGTCGTATCGCGTCGCGACACCTCTCCAGTCCTTGAGACCGCAGAGTATTCGCTCAATGCTATAGCGTCTTCGGTAGGCGATCGGTTCGAACGGTCGTATCCCCTTCGTTTTGATTGTCAGGAATGACTGTTCCATGCCGCGCGTTGTCAGGAAGCTGCGCAAGGCACCGCTGTCGTAAGCCGTATCTGCGGCGCAGAGACGTGTTGGCGGCAGATTTATAAGGAGCGGGATGGCAATGGGTGCATCAGCGCGTTGCCCAGACGTTATTCGCAACGCGGCTGGATTGCCGCAACCGTCGACAACCGCATGGATTTTGTCGGTATGCCGCCTCTTGATCGACCGATCGCTTCAAAATCCGCCCTCCTTTTCTGCCAGCGGAACAGCGGTGGGCCTTCGCGGTGGCGCTATCGAACCTATGAATGTCCCGGTCGGCCGTTTTGCACCTGAGCCCAAATAGTCGGAATGGCGATGGGCCCCACCAGACCAGTTGTTCGGGATCGAGGTGGTGTTGCAAGGACCTCTATCGCTCCCTCGATCGAGCCACATCGGCGCCGGCCTTGCCTGGAAGGCCGCCCTGGCCCCCGGCATAGGTTTCGACTTAGGGGTAGGAGCAGCCGCTTGCCGGATCTGTTCCACCAAGGATGAGCGCATTCATGCTGCCGGTCGAAGCAGCATTGGGCCTTTCCGGCCTCATCTGGTTGAATGCGCCGATCAGGGCTGTGAGAAATGGATCGTAACTTTGACTTCGCCGCGATATGTCTCGTCACGATAGCGACGAATGCCTTTTCCGGCTGAAGGCGTCATAGTCTCCAACTTCAACGGACGAATATCGCCCGGAAATCATTGACGTTGGTGAGGGTAGGGCCGGTTTTGATCAGATCGCCAATCCCTTCGAAGAACGAGTAGCTGTCGTGCGAGGATAGGAATAGCTTCGCATCAAGACCGGCTTGCTGAGACCTCGTCAAAGTGCATGGCGATACAATCGCGCCGGCTGCGTCTTCCGTACCGTCTATGCCATCTGTATCGCCTGCGAGCGCCCATATACCGTCATTGGCTGCAAGTGCCACGGCAAGGCCGAGCAGGAATTCGGTGTTGCGTCCACCACGCCCGGGCTGAGCGGCTCCGATTGATACGGTTGCCTCTCCGCCGGACAAGATGACAGCTGGTCCACGAACAGGTTTTCCTTGGGTTCGAGCGGAAAGCGCGATACCCGCCATGACCGTGCCCATTTCACGGGCCTCACCTTCCAGTGCGTCGCCCAGGATCAGAGTGCTGACACCGGCATCGTCTGCGACACGTGCGGCAGCAGCCAAGGCCAGGGAGGGGGCGGCAATAACCCGGACATTGCTGGAGAGTTCTTCACGCTTCGGGGTTTCATGACCCATTTCAAGCACGGCCTGCGCGCGCGCCGGCAACTGGATTTGGCGCCGTTGCACGATTTCGCGGACCATCTCGATGGTCGATTCGTCGGCGACCGTGGGCCCGGAGGCGATGTCGGACGGGTCGTCGCCCGGTACGTCCGAGATCACCAGCGTCAAAACGCGCGCCGGCCGCGCCGCCATCGCCAGACGTCCGCCCTTGATCAGCGACAGATGTTTGCGCACGGCGTTCATCTCGCGAATGGTGGCGCCACTCTTGAGCAAGGCCTTGTTCACGGCCTGCTTGTCCGACAGCGTCATGTCTCCTGCCGGAGCCACGAGCAGGGCTGACCCCCCGCCGGAGATCATGGCGATGACGAGATCGTTTTCCGAAAGCCCCTGCACCGCCTCCAGGATGACGCGGCCTGCCTTCAGGCTCATGTCGTCCGGTACCGGATGCGACGCTTCGATAATGCGAATGCGCCCTGCCGGGACCGCGTGTCCGTAGCGTGTCACGACGATACCGGAAACATCGACATCGGGCCAAGCGGCATCGAGTGCTGCCGCCATGGCAGCCGATGCCTTTCCGGCACCGACGACGATGCATCTGCCGGCTGGCTTCGGCGGCAGGTTGCGCAATACGGCCGTGGATGGGGCCGCACTTTCGACGGCAGCATCGAACATCCGGCGCAACAGGGATCGAACGGTCTGATCATTCCACGACATGGGCGATGTCTGCCTTATAAGTGCGGGGACTTCGGCTTCCCGATCCACCATCTATCGGAAGCTCGACCGTCATTACTCCGCGACGGTGAGTGCTCTCATGCTGCCAGCCAGAGATAGGCCGCACCGGTCCAGGAGAAGCCGAGACCGCCACATCCCTCGCCGGTGATTGGATCGAAATATTCGGCAAAACCTTCTGTTTCGATGGCAGCGACTGTGTTTGAGCGCAGGGCCTCTGCCATCTCTGTCTGGCCATTGCGGGCCAGTCCGTCGATCAGCAGCCAGTTGATGATCGCCCAGGAGGGGCCACGCCAGTAGCGCTTAGGCTCGAAACTTTCGACGAACGGCTTGGTGGTCGGAAATGCGACCTTCATGTCGTTCGACCAGAGCCGCATTTCGGCTGCAGCGGCGCCGCCCATGCCGGCATCCAGATCGAGTGCGAGCAAGGGAATGAAACCGGCCTGGGTCGGCGCCTCGATATCGGCGCCGGAGATCAGGTCACGCGAGACGAAACGGGAAAGCTCCGGTCGCCACTGTGCCATGAGGGCGCGGCGGGAGCGGTCGTTATAGATGGAAAGTTCCTGTGCGGCCTGGTCGAGATCGAGCATATGGGCCAGATGTTCGAGGTCTTCACCGGCCTTCAGGAGGATCGCGGTTGTCTGCACTTCGGCCACCTTGAACGGCGCCTTTTCCCACTGCTTCGCCGGATCCCAGCCGCAGGCGGCATAGGTATCGACCAGATGGATGAAGCGGCGGTAATCCTCGTCGCGGGGGCGCATATCGGCGTTGACATGTCCGGTATCCTTGCGCACGACCGCGGTGTCGGTCGTCGTCGGGACGCGGGCAAGTGCAATATCCCAGGCCGGCGAGTTGTCGCTGCCGCTTTCCCACGGATGCAGCAGGGCGACGAGGCCGGTACCTTCAGGATCCCGGGCCGCATACCACCAGCGGTGCCATTTCAGCGCCGCTTCAAAGAGCGCAATGGTGCGAGCGCGGCCATTCTCCACGCCGGCTTTTTCTGCGGCTTCGTGGACAACTCGCAGGGCCATGCCGAAGACCGGTGGCTGGCTTATTCCCGATGTCGGAATCGTGTGACGGGTGCGCCAGACACCGGGGCCTGGAAAATAGGTGTCACTCGGCTGATGGAAGACGATATGCGGGATCATTCCATCAGCCCACTGGCCTTCGATCAGGCGTTCCAGTTCGCGATAGGCACGGTCGATGTCGTAGGTGGCAAAGCCCATGGCGACGAAGGCCGAATCCCAGTTCCATTGGAAGGGGTAGAGCCTGTCGGTCGGGACGGTGTATCCACCACGATCATTGGCGGCAAGGATACGCTTGGCCTCGTCAAAGTGCTTGGTCATTCGAAAAACTCCAGATCTTTCAGGCTGCAGCCGGATAGGAAACGCCATCCACAGGCGACAACCAGGTGACGCGCTTGGCGTCGAGGGTGAGGCCGATCGTTTCGCCATTTCGGACGGTTTCGGTGGCGGGCAGGATGACGCGCGCCGGCTGACCGAGAATGCTGCCGGTCAGAAGCAGATGCGATCCCATTGGCTCGGCCACACGGACCTGCATTTCCAGACCTTGGCCGGTCGGTGCCCGTTCGACTGTCTCGCCGCGCAGGCCGAGCACGATGTCGCCGCTGCTGGCTGGAACGGAAAGGCGCTCGCTGCCGAGCGTGACCTGTCCGTCGAGCACCGGCATTGTGATGAAATTCATCGGCGGGTTGCCGATGAAGCCGCCGACAAAGCGGGTTGCAGGATGATTGTAGACTTCCACCGGTGTGGCGAGCTGTTCGATACGTCCGTCATGCACGACGGCGATGCGGTCTGAAAGACCCATGGCCTCGGTCTGGTCGTGAGTGACATAGATCGTGGTGGTGCCCGCTGCCTGCAAGACGGTTTTGAGTTCCGTGCGCATTTCAAGGCGCAACAGCGCGTCGAGGTTGGACAGCGGTTCGTCCATCAAGAGTACGCCCGGTTCCACAGCGAGCGCACGCGCAACGGCGACGCGCTGGCGCTGGCCACCCGACAGCTTGTTCGGATACCGGTCGAGATAGGGTTCGATATGCAGCAGGCCTGCCGCCTTCTCGACCTGTTTCCTAACGCGTGCGTCATCGGCCTTCTGCATGCGCAGGCCGAAGGCGACGTTTTCATAGACCGTCATGTGCGGGAATACCGCGTAGTTCTGGAACACCATGGCCAGCCCGCGGTCTTTCGGGGGCAGTCCGATGACCGAGCGGCCACCGATGCTGATGTCACCTGACGTGGCGGTCTCCAGGCCGGCTATAATGCGCAGAAGCGTGGTCTTGCCGCAGCCGGACGGGCCGAGCAGTGAGACGAACTCCCCGTCGTTTATCGTCAGCGAGACTTCCTTGAGGGCCTGAAAGGCGCCAAAACTCTTGCGGATATTGTCGATGACAATGTTGGCCATGATTTTTTCCGTTACTTGGAGGAGATGCCCCAGATCGCGAAGAGGTAACGCCTGACCGCGAAGATGAAGACAACAGAAGGAAGGATGAGCAGCAGGCCACCGGCAAAGCGGTAATGCATCGGGCTTTCCGACAGCACCGTCAGCAGATAGGCGGTTAGCGTGCGGTGACGCACGGTCAGCACCGAGGCCGCAAACACCTCGTTCCACGAGATGACGAAGGCAAACACAGCGGTTGCCACCAGGCCCGGCAGCGCAAGGGGTGCAACAACTTTGAAGAAGGCCTGGATACGGGTGCATCCGAACACCCAGGCGGCTTCTTCCAATTCCCGTGGAACGCCGAGGAAGATGCCCTGTGTCACGAGAGCCGCGAATGGCAGCGCGAGCACGGTGTGGATGAGGCCAACGCCGACGACCGTGTCATAGAGACCGAGACGGATGAACGAGACGGTCAGCGGCAACGCCAGGATCGCAAGCGGAAAGGCGCGGGTAAGCAGGACGAGAAGCCGGAAACTGTCCTTGCCGCGAAAATCATACCGTGCCAGCGCGTAACCTGCCGGTGCACCGAGCAGGATCGACAACGCAACCGTGATGCCGGCAGCCCCGAGCGAGTTCAGGAACGACTGAAACACACCTTCCGTCTGCAGGAAAAGGATGAAGGGCTGCAGCGACACATTGGTCGGCAGGATTGACTTCGGCCACTGATAGACGCCGGTGCGACCGCCCAGTGCGCCGAGCGCGACCAGATAGATCGGCACGAGAACCCAGGCGCAGAGCGCCACGATGCCGCTCCACAGAAGGAACCGGCGGGCGGAAATGAAGCCGGTATTGCTGGCTGTGCTCATGGCAGGCGCTCCGGATCAACCTTGATGACCTTGAGATAGAACAGGGTGGCGGCCAGCGAGATGACCATGATCAGCACCGCATAGGCGGCGGCCACGCTGTAATTCTGGTTCTGGTTCTGCCAATTGTAGGCTTCACCGACGAGGACCGGGAAATTGCGTCCGCCCAGCGCGTAGACGACGGCGAACACCTCGAAGGCCAGCACCGTGCGCAGGATCAGTGCCGACTGCAGGGCAGGGCGGATTAGCGGCAAGGTTATCCGCGTGAACCGTGTCCATGGGCTTGCGCCGAAGATTTCGGCTGCTTCCTTGAACTCCTTCGGCACCTGGTTGAGACCGGCGACGATGATGATCATCACGATCGCGGTGCCGCGCCAGATTTCGGCGATGGCGATGCCGACAAACAGTGCGACAGGCGTTTGATAGGTCAGCCAGGCCGTCTGCCGCTCGATGAGGCCCATGCTGAACAGCAACGTATTGAGATAACCGGTATTCTGCAGAATGGACAGCCAGACCATGCCGGCGGCAAGGTCGGAAATGCCGAGCGGTATCGTCCAGATCCACAGGATGGTTTCGCGGCCGCCATTGACCTTCGACACCATCGTGCCCATCGCCAGCGCCATGACGATCTGGATCGGCACGACGGCGAGCGTCAGCAGGAAGGTGTTCAGGATGGAACTGCCGAAATTGATATCGCTCACCATCGTCTGCATGTTGGCAAGCGACGGCACACCATTGTCGGACACCGCAAGCCACAGCGTCTGTACGAGCGGAACGACGAACAGCAGGCCTAGAAAAACCACGGTGGGCAGGATCAGCAGATAAGGGATCCAGGATCGGTTTTGGGTCATCGGCTCTCGCTTCTCAAAAGCAGACCTCGGTCATTTGGATTGGACATCATCTAGAAAGGCCGCGGCGGTCAGCCGGTGGGAACCGTTCGATCGACGCAGCGATGTGTGACCGGACATTCTCGTTCGGTCACCATCAGCTGGGAGGCTCTCTTTATTCGACGGGGCAGGGGCCGTCGCTTTTCGCATCGGGTGCCCAGCACGCTGCCTTGGTGTCGGCCGTCAACTTGGTCATGGCTTCACCCTGCGCCTTGAGGACAGCATCAATCGGCTCGTTCTTCAGGATGATGCGCTGGAAGGCATCCATATAGACCTTGTTAAACTCGCCGCCTTTGTCGCCAAGCCCGACTGGCAGCAGCGAAATCACCGCGTCCGGAGCGCTTTGGGTCGCGGTGACGGCGCCTGCCAGCAACGCCACCCCCGGATCGAGATCCGGCGGCAGCTTCACATTGAGCGTCGGGAAGAAGCCGACCAGCGATGCGGTCTTCAACTGCACTTCCTGGGTTGCGAGATGCTCGATGATCGCCGTGGCACCGGCCTTGTCGGGCGCACCCTTGGGAATGGCAAGACCTGCGACGACCGGCATGTAGCCGCGTCCCTTCGGACCGGCCGGTGCCGGGAAGACGACATACTGGTCCGGAGATGCGGAGATAGCGTTCTTCAGGCGGGCGACGTGATCCCAGGCAACCATGACTTCACCCGCAGCCAGCGGCTCCTGCATGAAATCGTAATTGGTCGAGGTCGGCGCGACGACGGTCCAGAGTTCCTTCAGCTTGGCCCAGCCGGCTGCGGCATCTGCATTCCTGAAGGTGCGCACCACGCCCCCTGTGAAGGACGGGTAGAAGTAACCCTGGAAATAGCGGGCCATCAGCCCCTTCGGTCCGGCCGGAAAGCCGATCTGGGGCGCTCCGGTCGCTTCCTGCATCTTCTTGCCCCAAGCGATCAACTGATCGTAGTCGAGCTTGTTGATGTCTGCGCCTTCGGGCAGGTATTGCAGCGCGTCCTTATTGGCGGCCATCACATAAGTGGCCTGCATCCAGGGAATATATTGCTGTTCGGTCTTGCCGAGCTTGCCCAGATCTAGCAGCGCTTGTGGCATGCCGGCACCGGCGAGCTTCTTGGCGAGATCGTCGAGCGGTTCAAGCGCCTGCCTGTCGGCGAGCGGCGACAATTCACCATGCAGGGCGCCGACGAGACTGATCGTGTGTTTGCCCGCCTGCCGTTCGGCCTCCATGCGCACGGCAAACTGAGGTGGTTCTTCGACGACATAGTCGGCCGGCTTGTCGAGACCGCTCAGCAATTCCTCGCGCACGGCCGTTGCTTCCTCGATCGGGCGTAGCTGGGTGGACAGGAAAACGGTCTGGGCTGCGGCCGGCACAGTGATGCCGATGGCCGCCGAGGCCAGGATTGCGAGTGACAACAGGTTCCTCATTTTTCTCCTCCTTGTGTCGTCAGTTGTGATTTTTGTTCATTTCGCCAAATGGGCGGCGATGGCTGTCGCGATCGACAAATTCGATCGCATGCAGTTCCTGCAGAGTGTCAGCCGGTTCGCCGGCAATGGCTCTCAGCAGCAGCGATGCAAAGCTGCGCCCTAGATTGCCGCCGGTCATGCGCATCGTCGAAAGCGCCGGGCTGGTGAAAGACCCGATCGGCAGGTCGTCATGGCCGACAAGGCTGATCACGTCCCCTCCATCGACCTCGCGCAGCGCCCGCAGTGCACCGATCGCCATTTCATCGGTGGCGCAGACCAGCGCGGTCGGCCGATCGGTCCGGTTCAAGATCGTCAGCGCTGCCTCGTAGCCACCCTGTTCGGTGGGAGACTGTTCGACGCAAAGATCTGCCGGCAGGTCGCAATCCTGCATCGCCGACTGCCAGCCTTTCTTGCGTTCATGCGCAAAAAAATACGTCTGAGGGCCGGCGATATGGCCGATACGCCGATGGCCTGCCTCATAAAAGCGCAGCGTCGCCCGACGAAAGCCGGACAGACCATCGCCATCGATGAAGGGATGCGGGGTAGACGATTCCGTGCGGCCATTGGTGACGAAAGGGATGCCGCGAGACTGCAGAAATTCGACGCGTTCGTCCTGGCGCTTGGTCCGCACCAGAAGCATGGCGTCCACCCTCTGCCCGTCCACGAAACGTCGGCACATGTCCAGCTCGCTTTCGCCGCTCGGAACCGGTGCAATGACAAGATTGAGGCCGGCAGCGGCGAGGTGCTCTGCACAGCCGGAGAGCATTTCGAGGAAATGGGCAGGGCCGATATGACCCGGTTCGCTCGGCAACGTCACGGCCACCAGTTCGGCGCGCTGCTTGCGCAATCGGCGGGCCGATGCATTGGGACGGTAACCAGCCTGATCTGCCGCCTGTCGCACACGTTCTCGGGTGGCCGCCGACACATCGGCATACCCATCCAATGCGCGCGACACCGTGGTGATTGAAAGCCCCAGCGACTGGGCAAGTTGCTTCAGATTGGCCATATCTCCTCCCGAGATGACGGAAACATCTCCCAAAACGTTTTGGGAGTCAATACCAAAACGTTTTGGGGGATGTTCAGGGATCTATACGGGCACCAGAGACGCGACTGAAGGACTGTCGGAATGTCATGGTTATGGGATCAAAGAGGCAATATGCGCCTGTTCCAGGTGGAGCTGACCTTCGACGATGCCAATCGCGACATGAAAGCCGCCATAATTGAAGTCCGCCCGTATGCATTTACGCCCGGCGGGCGGAGGCAACGACCAAAGCCGTTCTCGCAGAGATCAGGTCGGCTTCCCCGTCCTCGGCTGTCGGTGACAAGATTATGGCTTCGATCAAAGGGCATACAGGATGCGCCAACCCGCGGATGGACAGGCAGCATTTCTCGGCCGTTTGCGTCGGGCCATGCTGGCAGAGGCAGTCACCAGATGCCTGCGCTCTTATACAGGTTCCATAATTCGACGTTACGCTACAGCCCACGTTCGGCTTGCACGAAGCGATTTATATTCAATTGCTTAGCGCATTAAGTCGCGGGTCGACCGTTCGAGTCCTTTCAAGACCAACATGACGCGCACCCGCGGCTGGTGTCAGCGCGGCGAGCCACTCATCGCAAAAGTCCCTCATGGTCATTGGAAGACGCTGACGTTTCTGGCCGGCCTGCGCCGCGACAGCATCGTTGCCCCCTTCGTCCTCGATGGCCCGATCAATGGCATCGCCTTTACCGCATGGGTCCAGCAAAGCCTGGTCCAACTCTCAAGGCTGGCGATATCGTCATCCTCGACAATCTCGGGAGCCACAAAGGAAAACGAGCCCGAGACGCGATCCGAGATGTCGGCGCACATATCTTTTTCCTGCCGCCATACAGTCCAGACCTCAATCCCATCGAGATGATGTTCGCCAAGCTCAAGACGCTCGTCAGAAAGGCGGACGAGAGAGCCGTCGAAACAACATGAAGACGAATAGGAGAACTCCTCAAGGCGTTCAGTCCGCAGGAGTGCTCAAACTATTTTAGACATGCAGGTTATGGTTCAATTTAAATCTGACAGACTCTAGGAAAGCCCTTCCTGCCAGGCCTGGTAAACGGTCCTGATACTGGGACGAAAACCCAGGCTGCGGGCGAGGGACGCATCGACATGCAGGTACCAGGGATTCGCGAGAGGCTCGGAATTCTGTGGCAATGTGGAACCGACTAAACCGGCAAGTTCATAGATGGAGGAGGGCGCCTCGTCGGCCAAATTGACGATGTGCCGATCGAGATCCCCCTTGAGCGCCAGCGTGATTGCTTGTGCGATATCACGATGGTGGATCGTGCTCATGCGTTGCGCCGGATGCCAAGTGCTGACGTGCTTAGGAAGAGATTGGAGATGTCCGTCACCCTCGCCATAGACGAAGGGGAAGCGAAGGATCGACCAATTCAACCCGCTTTCACGCAGCTCCCGTTCTGCTGCAACCTTGCTTGCGGGGTAGGCGTGTTGTGGATCGACCGGATCATCTTCCCGTCCCGGATGCGGATTGTCCCTGTTGTAGACATGGCTGGTGCTCGACATAATGAAGCGCGCATCGGGAGCATGGGCCTTCACGGCGGTGATCAGGTTGCGCGTCCCATCGAAATTGCTTTTCCAGATGAGGTCGGTGTCCTGCGTGCGGAAGACGGCCGCAAGATGCACGATAGCAGAAATCTTCGTGACGGCTTTCGCCAAGCTCGAAGGGTCGAGGATGTCGCCCGTAACGCCTGTTGCGCCCGCGGGGCAATCCTTGCCTGGCCGAAGCAGGACGCGGCAGGCAAAGCCGGTCTCGGCCAGCCGCGGGACAAGTCGCTCACCCACAAGCCCGGTGGCCCCGGTAATCAGTACGGTCATCCGCTCAATCCTTTCTCAACAGGGTCTGCAGTCTTTCTGTCGCTGCTTGGAGGACACGTATGGTCGTTGCCAGATCAGCCTCGTTAATTCCGCCGAAAGCAGCGTCGTGAATGAAAGAAAGATCAGGTAGCCGTCGCCATAGGGCCTCTCCCGTCGCCGTCAGCGTCAGCAGACGTTGTCGCTGATCGCCGCCATCCGCGGTCTGCACAACCAGATCCTTGCGGACGAGCGTTGCGATGATTCCGCTCAAGGTGGCGCGTTCGAGTTCCAGAGCGCGACCGAGGTCGCGTTGGACGGACGGGCCGTTGTTGACAAGATACCAGAGGACATACCACTGCGTGGACCCTAGATCGAAGGGTCGCAGCCGCTCGTCCATGAGAGCCCGACCGGCGAAATAGCACCGCTTGGACCAGTCGCCCACAGAGAGATTTTTGGTGTCCGCCTGATCCCGCATTGAGAACTCATTTGTTTGCTACCTAACGATAATTGCAAGGTAGCAAACGAATGTCAATTCGGGGAGAGGTGAGCCAGGTAAGACACAGCGATGTCACGATGGGCGCTATCGCCAGCGCTTCACATGTTCGATGAGTGCCCGGAGCTTCGGAGCGAGGTTGCGCCGACTTGGGTAATAAAGAAAAAAACCAGCAAACGGAGGGCAATAGTCCTGAAGGAGAGGCACCAACTGGCCGGATTCGACGTAGGGTTGGAAAGTGTCGTCCATTCCGAAGGTGATGCCGCCTCCGGCACAGGCTGTTCGGATCATAAGCCACATGTCATTGGTGGTGATTTGCGGGTCTACAGCCACATCGAAGTCGCGTCCATGCTGGCCGAATTCCCAACGATAGGGCGCGCTGGCTGGTGTTGGGCGCCAGCCTATGCAGCGATGCGCGGAGAGTTCAGAAGGATGTTCCGGCGTGCCGAAACGTTCAATATAGGACGGCGCGGCGAAGGCGCCTTGGCGCTGGTCGCCCGAAACCGGAACGGCAATCATATCCTGATCGATGACTTCGCCCAGACGTACCCCAGCGTCATAGCCTTCCGCGACAATGTCGAATTCCTCGTCTGTAACTGTTACGTCGATCTGAATGGCGGGAAAGGCATCCGCGAAACGAGCCAGAAGCGGACCGGAGATGAACTGCTCGGCGATGGATGACACCGCAAGCCTCAACAGTCCGCTCGGCGCGCTGTGGCGGTCCGTCGTCGCGTCGAGCGCCAGGCCAACTTCGGAGATCGCCGGCGCCACCCGCTGGTACAGTCGTTCGCCGGCCTCCGTGAGGCTGACGCTGCGCGTCGTGCGACGCACGAGCGCCACGCCGAGCCGATCTTCGAGACGACGGATGGCCTGGCTGATTGCTGGCCGCGTGACGCCCAGATTCTCCGCGGCCACACGAAAGCTGCGCGCTTCCGCGATTGCCAGGAAAACAGAAATGCCGTTCAGATCGATCGCCATTGGTTAAATTGATTTAACAGCATGGTCATCATTGGGCAAGTTGTTTGATCTTATCGAGCCGCCTACCTTGGTTTTCGCAACCAGGAGAGAGCTGACATGGCGCTTGATGATTATAAACTTCTTGGACGGTCGGGCTTGCGCGTTTCACCGTTAAGCCTGGGAACGATGACCTTCGGTTCCGAATGGGGTTGGGGTGCCGACGGCAACGAGGCGCGCCGCATTTTCGATCTTTATGTCGATCGAGGCGGCAACTTCCTCGACACGGCGGTCAACTACACCGATGGCGGTGCCGAACGCCTGCTTGGAACCTTCATCGCCGACAAGCGCGAGCGGATCGTTCTTGCGACCAAATTTACCATGGCACGCGATCCGGGCAACCCGAACTCGGGCGGCAACCACCGCCTGAACATGGTTCGCTCCGTCGAGCAGAGCCTGAAGCAGCTCGACACGGATCGCATCGACCTTCTTTATCTTCACGCATGGGACATGACGACCCGGCCTGAAGAGGTGATGAGGGCACTCGATGACCTCGTTCGTTCCGGGAAAGTGCTCTATCTCGGCATATGCAACACACCTGCATGGCGCGTTGCACAGATGCAGACCCTCGCCGACAATCGTGGCTGGTCTCCATTCGTGGCACTACAGATCGAGTACAGCCTCGTCGAGAGGACCGTCGAGCATGAGCTTTTGCCGGCAGCAGCGGCTCTGGGTCTCGGCGTGCTTCCATGGTCGCCGCTCGGCGGAGGCGTGCTCACAGGCAAGTATTCCCTTGCCGATGTCGAGGATTCGCAAGAGGCAGCCGTGTCCGCCACCCGCAAGGGGGTGATAGCGTCGTCGGGGCATCTGAACCGGCGTGCGATCGACATAGCGAACGAGGTTCGAACCGTCGCGGAAGAGGCCGATTCCACGCCGTCGCGTGTGGCGCTTGCCTGGACGCTGGCCAACCCGGCCGTCGTCTCCCCCATCTTAGGCGCGCGCACGCTTGCCCAGGCCGAGGACAATCTCAAGGCTCTGGATCTGGCGCTGACCCCGGAGCAACTGGATCGTCTGGACCGGATCAGCGCGCCAGTCCCCGTCTTTCCCGCCCGCTTCACGCAACGTCCCCTTGTCCAGCAACTGATCTTCGGCGGTGCGGCGGTCGAACGCCGTGACTGACCGTTCAAACGCGCGTCCTGTCGACGGTGCATCCGGTTTCATCACTCGTCGATAGGCCCCGCCAAGCCCTCAGCAACAGAAGGACCGATACCATGACCATTCTTCCGACACGCCCGCGGGTCGCCGGCGCGAGCCATATGGCTCTGATCACATTGGCATTGCTGTCGCTCGCCCTGCCGGGTCCAGCCATCGCCAACACCACGGCAACGCAGGTGCAGGCTGCCGACAGCGCCGCGGTCGAGCAAAGGAACAAGGCGATCGTCGATGCGGCCTTCCAAAAATGGCGTGGAGGCACCTATGTCTTTGCGGAACTCCTCGCCCCCGACGTCGTCTGGACAATTCATGGCTCGGGCCCGGTGGCCGGCACCTATCGCAACCAGACTGATTTCGTCGAACAGGCCTCTCGTCCCCTGACCAGCCGCCTTGCGACGCCGATCATGCCGCAGGTGCACGACATCTTTGCCGATGGCGACACCGTCGTGATCCGCTTCGACGGGACGGCGACGACGACGTCCGGCGCACCTTACCGCAACCAGTTCGTCTGGATTCTCAAGATGAAGGACGGCCTCGTCGTCAATGCGGAAGCCTTCCTGGATCTTGTTGCCTATCAACAGGTCGTGGATAACAACGCCCCGCGTTCCCCATGACCGATGCTGCGGTTCGGCAAACCTGCGCGTCTGCCAAACCGGCACCGCGCGCGTATTCGCGCCCTCACCAGACCGACAACAGCAACGCCTAAAGGAGCCAGACCATGCGACCGGCATTTGCAGCACTCGTCACAGCCACCCTTTCGTTTCAATCCGTAGAAGCACAGGAAACAAATTTGCAGCCGAACCATCCCTACGCCGGCATGTGGGTCACCGACGACAACCGTGTCCACCACGAACTTCTGCCGAACGGACGCTATGTCGAAGCGCGCGGTCAGCGCGAACGAGCCTATGAAGGCCGCTATGAAGTCGACGGGACGCATATCGAGTACTGGGACGATACGGGCTTTACCGCCGACGGCGATTTCGTCGATGCCAACACCTTGCACCATGGCGGCATGATCTTGCGTCGAAAGCCCGCGACACCCTGATAGATCGAACGAGCCTTCGCGCGCAATCGGGCCAGAGCGATGGCGCCGCAGGTTCTTCTCGATCCATCTGACAGGCCATGTGGCAGGGGCAGACCCCATGCACCCCTTCAAGAGCTTCGAACCACCTATCTGCCGGGGTCGCCTTCGGCCAGCAGAACACTGCCGCACCTGAAAATGAGGCTAGTTTTTAAGGGCGGCACGCGGGATGCAGATCTCCAGAACATCCCGCGCCAAAATCGCCTATCATCATCCGACATCCGGCTGGATGTGGTCTGGGATCGGGCAGACATAGGGTTCCCGGCTGATCTTTTCGGACCATTCCGCCTGGACCTTTGCCAGCAGAGCCGGCGAGGTCAGCAGATCGAGGCCGGTGGTCGCCAGTGCCTTGGCGGCGTGGATCATGGCCTTGTGGGCGCCGGGGCTGCGGCCCTGCGCCACGACCTGCCAGGTATGCGGATTGGTGCCGATGGCCCAGGTCGGAGCCCAGCACTGCGCGGTCGGGGTCACCCGGCTGACGTCGCCGACATCGGTGGAGCCGGCGCGGAAATGCGAGCGACCCTCGAAGTCGCGCAGGCCGAGATGCAGCGGGGTTGATCCGTCAATCTTCTCGTTGGAGAAGACGTCGCGGTCGATCTGGTAGAGCCGGAGACTGCTCCTGATGGCTTCACGCGTGAAGGTTGCCTGGATCCTGCGGGCAAAATCGAGATCGGCCTCATCGAAGGGAACGGGACCAAGCGATACCAGATTGGCGTGGATCGCCGCTTCCAGCGCCAGATTCGGCAGCAGGTTGGTGGCGGCCGTGTCAAACACGATCTCGACTTCCGTTCCGGTCATCATGGCGGCACCCTGCGCCACCTGGTTGACCCGCTCGGCAAGCGCCAGCGCCTGCGACATTTCGGGAGCACGCACCAGATAGAGGACCTCGGCCCTGGCCTGCACGACATTGGCCGCCCGTCCGCCGGCATCGGTGATGGCATAGTGCACCCGGCAATCCTGCGGCATGTGCTCGCGCAGGAAGTTGACGCCGACATTCATCAGTTCGACGGCATCAAGCGCGGAACGACCGAGATGGGCTGCATTGGCGGCGTGGGCGGCCGTGCCCTTGAACCGGTAGTAATATTCGAGAACGGCGAGATTGTTGGTCGAGCGCACCCCGTTGAAGGGTGCCGGATGCCAGGTGAGCGCGGCATCGACATCGGCAAATGCGCCCGCGCGCGCCATGAAGGTCTTGCCCGAGCCCCCTTCCTCGCCGGGGCAGCCGTAGTAGCGCACGGTTCCCGGCAGCTTGTGTTCGGCGAGATGCCGCGCCAGCGCGACGGCGGCAAGAAGCGATCCGCAGCCGAGAAGATTGTGGCCGCAGCCATGGCCGCTGGCGCCGGGTGTCTGCTCCGCCGGATAGTCCACATCCGGCTCCTGGCTCATGCCCGCCAGTGCATCATATTCACCGAGAAAGGCGATGACCGGCTTGCCCTCGCCGAATTCGCCGATGAAGGCGGTCTTCATGCCGGCAATGTCCTGGCGCACCGAAAAGCCGTTCTGTCTGAGCGCCCCGATCAACAGGTCGACGGAGCGGAACTCCTGGAATTTCAGCTCGGCAAAATCCCAGATCCGGTCGCTGAGCGTCACGATGTCGGGTGCAAGGCTGTCGATGGATCGGGTCAGCGCGTGGAGGGCGGGCATGTCGGGCATGATGCATCCTTGGGGAGACGGGATGGCGGGGAGCGGGGAAAGCAGGCTGTTGGCCATCCGGACAGGCGGATGGGTGCCGCCTGACGGTTGCGGCACCCTCATTTTTAGACAGGCTTACTTGTCGAAGGAGACTTCCCAGAGCCGCGCATTGGACTGCCAGACGGGCTGTCCCTTCAGCGACTTGGCCGCACCCCAGACATCGATCATGTCGTAGAGGAAGATGCCCGGCATATCCTGCAGCATGAGTTCATGGAACTCGTCGAAGATCGCCTGCCGCTTCTTGCCGTCGATTTCCGTGTAGGCGGCCTTCATCAGCGCGATCGCCTTCGGATTGTCCCACATCAGGGAGGCGTTCTTGTCCTTGTCGCCGGTGTAGAAGCTGTACATCAGCGCGGGATCGAGACGCGGGGCCACCGATTGCGAGATGATCTGGTAGTTGCCCGAGCGGCGGCGGTCCACCTGCGTGGCATAGTCCAGCACCTCGATCTGCACGTTGAGGCCAATCTGCTGCAGCATCGCCTGGGCGATGACGGCAGCGGGGAAGCTCGGGACATTGCCGCGCTTGTTGGCGATGATGCTGATCGGTTCGCCCTTGTAGCCGGAGGCCGCCAGTTCCTTCTTCGCGGCGGCCAGATCATGCGGCAGGCGTTTCTTCTGGATGTCGCTGAAATAGACCGAGTCCGACGAGACCATCGAGCCGTTCGGCTTGCCGGTTCCGTTCGACGCGGCGGCCACCAGTTCGTCGAGATCGAGCGCCATGGCCATGGCGCGGCGAACGCCCGGCTTGCCGAGCACCGGATCACGGGTCTGGATGTAGAACAGGTTCTTGCCGTTGTTCTGGGAGATGATGACCTTGGTCTTTTCGCTCTTTTCGAATTCCGGGATGAGATCGGGAGAAATTTCCGCCGTGTCGAGCACGCCCGATTGCAGGCCGGCCTTCACCGTGGAGGCATCCGGAATGACCATGAACTTGATGCCATCCGCCAGTGGCCGTTTGGAGCCCACCATGCCATCCGGCTTGCCGTCATTGGCCGGCGAGACATAACCGGCAAACTTGCTGAGGTGGATGTATTCGCCCTTCTTCCATGCGTCCCACTGGAAGGGGCCGGTGCCGATCGGCTTGTCGAACGAACCGTCGGCCGCCAGCGATTCCCGCGCAATGATGCCGGTATAGCCGCATTCCGGGCGGGACATCAGGCCGAGGAAGACGGCAGAAGGCTTTTCCAGCGTCATCACCACCGTCGTGGCATCGGTTGCCTGGATGCCGGTCACCTTCACGGTGCCGCTGCCATCGAAGTCCTTGATGCAGGTCCATTTGGTGGCCGGATCCATGTAGCGGTTCCAGTTCCAGACAACCTCGTCGGCGGTGAGGGCCTTGCCATTGTGGAATTTCACGTCCGGGCGCAGCTTGAAGGTGTAGGTCAGGCCATCGGCGGACATGGCAATGCTTTCAGCCAGCAGCGGCTTCACTTCGCCATTGTTGGCATAGCCCACCAGCCCCTCGACGATGTGAAGGATCACGCCGTCGGTATTGCCGTCACGGTTGACGCCGGGATTGTTGCTGCGCAGGTCCGAACTCTGGGCAATGACAATGTCGCGGGCGACGGAGGCCGAGGTCAGCGCCATCAGAATGGTGCCGGCCAGAAGTAAGCTTTTCATGTGTTCTACCCTCTCTGTTGTTCGTTGTTCCGGAAATGTCAGGCGTGAAAGCCGTCCCAGCAGATGCGGGACAGGCGGCCGATGGTTTCGAGCGACAGCGTGTAGCCCGGTGTTCCATCCGCCATTTCCTGGGGCACCGCGTCGGTGAAGGCGGCGATGATGTAGAAGGGCTTTCCGTCGCGGTAGACGATGCCGGCATTCATTCGTCCGCGCTTGCCGGTGCCGCCCTTGTGCGCGACCACGGTGCCGAAGGGCAGGCGCGACGGAATGGCGTAGCGCAGGATCTGGTTTTTCAGCGTCTGCAGGGCATAGGCCGCAAGCTCTGGCGTCACGCCGAGCCGTTCGGCTGCGGCAGCCGAGGTCTGCGCGTCGAGGATCCACTCAAGCAGCAGCATCTGGTCGCGCGCAGTGGTGGTGGTCACCGATTTCAGGGCGTGATCGGGCGACAGGGCAAGCGGCGGGATGAGAAAACGGTGATGCGTACCGCTCATTCCGATCGCCTGGCAGTAGGCGTTCACTTCCTCCAGCGTCAGGCGTTCGAACACCATCTTGGTGCAGACATTGTCGGAGAGCACCATCATGCCGGTGATGGCATCGCGCAGCGAAATCACGATGCCCGGCGTCAGGTAGCGGAACATGCCGCTTGCCACCTCTTCGGCGAAGCGCGCCTCATAGGTAATGCGCTCATCCAGATCGAGCCTGCCATCGCGGACGGCTTTCAGCGCCGCCATCATGATCGATGTCTTGCGGGTGCTGGCGGACGGGGTCTCTTCGTCCGCGCCACGCTCGAAGGTTTCGCCGGTGACAAGATTGCGGATGGCAAAGCGCGTGACGAAGGGGTGCGCGTCGCAGACCACATTCAGCCGTTCGGCCACGGCGGTGTTCTCGATGGTTGTGGTATCGGTCATGGTCAGGTCTCCAGGCGCCACTTCAGGCGGACGCCGCCGGTCTCGTTGAGATCGAGTGCGGGAATGGCCGAGAGCAGGCGACGGGTGTAAGCCTGTTTCGGGGTGTCGAAGATCGTGTCGCGGTCGCCTTCCTCGATGATGCGCCCGTCCTGCATCACCACCACCCGGTCCGCCACCTGTTCGACCACGCCGAGGTCATGACTGATGAACAGGCAGGAAAAGCCGTAGCGTTTCTGCAGGTCGGAAAAGAGCGTCAGCACCTGGGCGCGAACGGTGACGTCAAGCGCCGAGACCGGCTCGTCGGCGATGAGGAAGCGGGGACGACGGGCAATCGCGCGTGCAATCGCCACGCGCTGCCGCTGGCCACCGGACAGTTCGTGCGGATAGCGCAGCGCATAGTCGGCGCCGAGCCCGACCTCCTCCAGCGTCTCATAGGCTCGCTTCCTCTTGGCGGCCCTGTCGATGCCGGGCACCAGACGCAGCGCCTCCTCTACCAGCGCTAGGATCGTCATGCGCGGGTCGAGCGACGAATAGGGATCCTGAAACACCATCTGGCAGTTGCGGCGATAGTCCTGCCAGTCGGCATCCCGCCGCCGGCCTTCGAACAGGATCTCGCCGCCGCTTTCCCGCACGAGGCCGGCAATGGTGCGTCCGAGCGTGGTCTTGCCGGAGCCGGAGCCACCGACCAGCGCCACCACTTCGCCAGCATGAATGTCGATGGAGACCCCATGCAGGGCCCGCTTGGGCGCCCCCTTCTTGAGAAGCGACTTGCGGCCAGGATAGTCCACCACGATGTTGCGCGCCGAGACAACCGGCGCCGAGGCGGTCCCGATCGTCCGCGCCGCACCGCGGATCGGCAGAGAGGAGAGCAGCTTGCGGGTATAAGGGTGCTGCGGCCGTTCGAGGATGTCCTCGGTGCTGCCGGCTTCGACGATCCGGCCCTTTTCCATGACGACGATGCGGCTTGTGTAGCGGGCCACCATCGGCAGGTCATGGCTGATCAGAACCACCGCGGTTCCTTCCGCCTGCGTCAGTTCCACCATCAGTTCCATGACGTCGCGCTGCACGACGGCATCGAGCGCCGTGGTCGGTTCGTCGGCGATCAGCAGGGCCGGCTTCAGGAGCATGACGGAAGCGAGCATGATGCGCTGGCGCATGCCGCCGGAAAACTCGTGTGGATAGGCGGTCAGCGCCCCTTCCGGATCGCGGATACCGACACGGTGCAGCATGGCGAGGATCTTGGTGCGTCGCTCGTCCGGCGTCGCCCGGCTATGCAGGGCAAGACCTTCCTCCAGCTGCCGCCCGATGGTCATGGACGGATTGAGCGAAGTCATTGGTTCCTGGAAGACGAGACCGATTTCGGCGCCGCGCATGCTGCGCAGATCCTTGTCGCTCATGGCGGTCACGTCACGGCCCTTGAAGATGATCTCCCCCGCCGTCTTGTGGATCACCGGCGGCAGCAGCGAGACGAGTGCCCGTGTCGCCAGGGATTTGCCCGAGCCGCTTTCGCCGACGATGCCGAAGATCTCGCCGGGCGCCACGTCGAAGCTGACATCGTTGACGACGGTGGCGTTGCGGCGGGCGATCTCGAGCGAGAGATTTTTGACGCTGAGAAGCTTTTCCTGTGTCATTTCAAACCTCTCATGCGGGGATCGAGCTTGTCGCGCAGCGCATCGCCGAGCAGATTGATGCCGAGCAGGGTGAGCGCGATGCACAGGCCGGGAAACAGCCCGAGCCAGACCGCCTGTTCGAGGAAGGGCCGGCCGGCCGCCAGCATGTTGCCCCAGGTCGGTGCCGGCGGCGGCACGCCGAGGCCGAGGAAGCTGAGTGCGCTTTCCGACAGGATGGCCCAGCCGAACATGGAGGTGGCGAGAACGGTGATCGGCGCCAGGCAGTTGGGCAGGATATGCCGCAGCATGGTGTAGATCTCGCCGTTGCCCATCACCCGTGAGGCCTCGATGAACTCCCGCTCGCGCAGCGACAGCACGGCGCCGCGCACCACACGCGCCATGGAGGGCGTGTAGGCAATGCCGAGCGCGAAGATGATGCCGTACTGGTTGGCGCCGAACACGGCGAGCAGGCCCAGCGCCAGCAGGATGCCGGGAAAGGCGAGAAGCGCATTGTTGATGGCCATGATGACGCCATCGATGACGCCACGGGCATAGCCGCTGATCAGGCCGATCAGGGTGCCGGCGATGACCGCGAAGCTGACCGTCAGGCCGCCGATCCACACGCTGGCCTGGGCGCCGATCATCAGGCGGCTCAGCACATCACGCCCGAACTCGTCGGTGCCGAGAAGATGCTGGGCCCCGGGGGCTGCGAGGCGTGCGGTGAAGCTGAGCTTCATCGGATCGAAGGGTGTCCAGAACAGGCTGGTGGCTGCGACGATCAGGAGAGCGGCAATCAGGATGCCGCCGATCAGGCCGTTGAGAGACAAGAACTTCATTCGGCCACCACACGCGGATCGAAGAGGGGATAAAGCAGGTCGACGATCAGGTTGACGACCACGTAGGAGAGCGCGACCAGCAGCAGGCAGCCCTGAATGACCGGGTAGTCCCGCTGGAAGATGCTGTCGACCATCAGCCGGCCAAGACCCGGGATGGTGAAGACCGTTTCGATGACGGCGATGCCGCCGAGCAGGTTGCCGAGGATCAGGCCGATCATCGTCCAGGTCGGGCCGAAGGCATTCTTGAAGGCGTGCTTCCACAGCACTGCCTGTTCCGAGAGGCCCTTGGCGCGGGCATGGGTAATGTAGTCCAGGCGCAGCACCTCCAGCGTGGAGGCGCGTGCCATGCGGATCAGCACGCCGGATTCGTGGATGACCAGCGTCATGATCGGCAGAACCAGATAGAGCAGTCCGCCCACGATGTTGTCGCCGATCGAGACATAGCCGAGCACCGGCAGCCAGCCCAGTTTCAGGCCGAAGAACAAGAGCAGCAGCAGGCCGAGCCAGAAGGTGGGGATGGACAACAGCACCGTTGCCGTGCCGACAAGGGCAAGGTCTGTGACGCTGTTCTGCCGCCATGCGGCAATCACGCCGGCGGGAACCGCGATCAGGCTTGCGAGGATGACGGCGACCACCACGATTTCGGCCGATACCATGAAACGCGACAGAACGAGCGGCAGGACCGCTTCCTTGCTGACGATCGAATGGCCGAAATCGCCGCTCAGCACATTGCCGCTCCAGACGAGGAACTGCTGCGGCATGGACTTGTCGAGCCCGAGATCGCTGCGCATCGCGGCTATCTGGTCCGGTGTTGCCATGTCGCCCAGCATCAGGGCGGCCGGATCGCCCGGAATAAAGCGGATCAGTGCGAAGACCGTGACAGCGACGATCACAAGCGTAGGGACCGCCATCAGCAGGCGGTGAAGTATGAAACGTATCATCGGTTCCCCTGAACGCGATTGGCGGGGCCGGATCTGACAAAGTCACCGGCTGTTTATGCTGAGACTATGAAGGTTGATGAAAAATGGCGCAATATTATGCGCTTTTGTCATATGTTGATGCGGATTCCGGGCAGTCTGACCGCCCCTCGCGGCAATCTGCGGACGCGGTGCTTCAGGTCGCGGGAGTCTGTTGCTGCGAAATGGCGATCTGGCGCTTCAGCGTTTCCATCAGCGCCTTGGCAGCCAGAGAGGAGGAGGTGCCGGAAGGCGTCGCCAGTGCGAAATCCTGGGTCGTCACCGGCACGAAGGGCCGTTGCACGATGGGAAGATGGCGATAGAGGTTGGCGAAGAAACTGCTGAGGATCGCCACCCCAAGCCCGTGCGCCACATAGGCGCAGGCCGAACTGTTGGTATGCGTCTCGATCTTGACGTTCTGCTTCACGCCGGCGCGCTGGAAGGTCTGATCGAGCAGCATGCGGGTCGGCCTCTGGCGTCCGATCAGGATCAGCGGCACGCCGCGCAGATCCTTTGGCGTGATCTCCAGGAGGCTGGCGAGCGGATGATCCTGCGGTATCACGCAGACGCCGGTGCCCGTTGCCACGATCTCCATGTCGATGCCGGGCGGCACCTGGTCCTCATGGCGGAGGAAGCCGAAATCGATGACCTTCTGCTCCACCAGCCGGGCGATGTTCGAGGTCGTCTCAAAGAAGGTTTCGATGCGAACCGTGGGATAGTCGCGGGCATAATCGACCAGCATGGCGGGTGCGAAATTTTCCCACATGCTGCTCGGCAGGCCAAGGCGCACGACTTCCGGCCCCTTGGCGCCGCTGCGCAGATCCTCCGCCAATCCGGAAAAACGGTTCAGCCCGAGAAGAATGGTCTCGGCATCGCGGGCCAGAATATGCGCTTCCGGCGTCGGGATCAGCCGGCCCTTGTCGCGTTCGAACAGACGGAGCGACAGATCCGTTTCCAGCTGCTGGAGAAGACGGCTGACGCCGGACTGGCTCAGTCCCATGCTCCTGGCGGTGGCAATCGTCGAGCCGGTGGCCAGCAGGGTTTTCAGCACTTCGAGCTGTCGGAAATTGATCATGGAGCGTGGGGACCTTCATGCCATGCCGTCAAGCGGCCTCTGCCTCTCATGCCCATTCGCGCAGATACTGCAACAGGGGTGCCGCCGATTTCGGCAGTGGCTGCCGGTCCGAACTGACGATGGCATAGTCGACGCCAAGCGCCGGCTCCAGCGGCACGAAGGCAAGCGGCAGCGTGGCATATTCCCGCGCCAGCAGCGCGCTGACGATGGCGATGCCCAGTCCCTCCGCCGCAAGCGCGCAGGCGCAGCCGACCGAATGGGCCTCGATGGCCGGCCGCTGGCGCAGCCCCTGCCGGTAGAACAGCGCTTCCAGTTCGTGGCGCACGGGCCGCTCGCGGTTCAGCAGGATGAGATCATGCGATTTCAACTCCGGCACCGTCAGGGCCTGCTGTCCGGCAAGCGGATGATCCCGGTGCATCACGCAGATGTTGCGCGACCGCATGACATGTTCCTCGCGCAGGCCGGCCGTGGGAGAGGGCAGCCGGGTGAAACCCAGATCCGCCTGGCCATCCGCCACCATACGCTCGATCGCCAGATAATTGCCGGAGGCGATCTCGATTCGCACCGGACCGTTGTCCGTAAGAAACCGTTTGATCAGGCGCGGCACCAGCGTCACCGAAAGGCTGGCGGGAAAGGCGAGCCGGAGCGGAATCTCCAGCGAACGCCCCTGTTCCAGTTCGCGGGCCGTCACCTTCAGCGCCGTCAGCCGGTCCGAGATCGCGCGGATTTCCGGGCCGAGCTGCAGGCCCTCGCGGGTCATCGACAGCCGGTTCTTATCGCGCTCGAAGAGGCGCACGCCGAGATAGACTTCCAGCTGGTGCAGAAGACGGCTGGCATTGGATTGCGAAATGCCGAGGTCTGCCGCAGCCGCGATGGTGGAGCCGGTTGCGGCAATCGCATCATAGGTCTGGATGTGCTTGACGCTGATCGTTATGTCGTTGTTCTGCCGCATGCCTGCTTCCTCAAACTGAATAGCACCACCCGCAATCTGCATAAGATTGCGCTGTCGGGCATCGCTGCCCATCAATGCGGCCCGAAACAGAGACTTGCAGGGGTTGGATGGAATGGCAACGGTTCTCGAGTTGATCGCAGCGCAGGTGGCGTCGCGCAACACGTTTTCCCCCGTCGCGCTGGCGCGGGCACGCGATGCGATCACGGATACGTTGGGCTGCATGCTGGCCGGCGCCGTGGACGCCGCGCCGCAGGCGGTGGCACGAGCCTTTGCCGGGGACATCGGCGCAGAGGGAGCATCGCCACTCGTGACCGGCGGCCGCGGATCGCCCCCGCTTGCCGCGCTGGTCAATGCCACGGCGGCGCATTGCCTCGATTTCGATGACAACTTCCATCCGGCCCGCGCCCATGCCTCCGCCGTGCTCGTGCCGGCGCTCCTGGCGGTCGCAACGGGCGATGCGTCGATCTCAGGCTATCAGCTCGTTGCGGCCTATCTTGTCGGCCTCGAGGCGCAGACCTCGGTTGGCTTCGGGGTCAATCCCTCCCACTACAACAGGGGCTGGCACGGCACCTCGACGGTGGGCTGCATCGGGGCCGCGGCCGGGGTTGCCTGCCTGATGGGGCTCGGTGCGGATCGCGTCGCGCAGGCCATGAGCCTGGCAGCCAGCATGGCCGCCGGCCCCAAAGGGCAGTTCGGAACGGCCGCAAAACCCTTTCATGCCGGCATGGCTGCCCGCAATGCGATCGAGGCGGCACTCCTCAGCCGCGCCGGGCTGACCGGCCGGCTGGATATTCTGGAGCGACCCCAGGGCTTTCTCGACCTGTTCGGTGGCGATCAGGCTGCCGGCTGGGCGGGTCTGCCCCTGGATGGAGCGCATGTCATCGAAACCCGGGGGCTGGTGACCAAGCTGCATCCCTGCTGCGCCTCCACGCATCGGGCGATCGATGCCGCCCTCGACCTTCAGACTGAGCACGGCTTCTCGCTTGACGAGGTCATCCGCATCGAGACGAAAGTGGGCCGGTCCGCCCGCGATAATCTCGCCTATCCAGACCCGGCCGACGAGATGCAGGCGCGCTTTTCGATGCAGTACTGCCTCGCGGTTGCTCTTTTGCAGGGCAGGCTATCGCTTTCCGACTTCACCCCGGATGCGGTGTCGAGATCTGCAGTGCGCACGCACATGGCAAAGATTGCCATGGACGCCTACAGTGCCGAGGAAGAGCGCGGTGTCGAGCGTCTGCCACACAAGGTTTCCATCACGCTGCAGGACGGCCGCATGCTGCACGCCGAGCGGCTTCACGCGAGGGGATCGATCGCCTGCCCGCTGACGGAAGAGGAAAAGCGTTCCAAGTTTACCGGTTGCCTGCGCTGGGGCGGGATCAAAAGCGACGAAATGCACGGCATCGTGGCTGCACTCGGTGATGCTTCGTCCGTCAGCGAAGCGCTGGCGGGGATGGTGTGGTAGCTATCGGTCGGAAAGGGAGGCCCAGACCGATTGTGACAAACGGCCCAGCTTATATCGGTGGCAAGCGGGCACTATGAGTGGAGGGGCAGGATCAGAGCACTAACGTCCGCGGGCACGCCTTCGCTCCAGCAAGGCTGCACCCTGCAGAGAGGCGATGATCATGATGACGCCGATCACCACACGCCACTGTGGCACCTCATCGAAAAAGACGTAGCCAACAGCGGTGACGAAAACAATCGACAGATAACCGACCGGCGCCAGAATGCTGGCATCGGCCATGCGGTAGGCGCGCAGAAAGCAATATTGGCCAAGCTGGGCCAGCAGGCCGATCCCGAGGAGCGGCAGCCAGTCCAGCGGCAAGACAGGTTGCCATGTGACGATAGCCGGCACGGCGGTGATAACGGCAAGACCGACCGTGTAGAAGACCATCATCACTGTGGTGTTTTCGTCGCGCAGGGCTCGCGTCTGAATGATCGCCAGCGATCCGAACACAACCGTCACCAGAACGACCAGAATGTTCACGTCGAAGCCCGATGTTCCGGGTGCGACGATAAGCAACACTCCGGTAAAAGCCAGCCCCGCGCCGACCCAGCGGATACGACTCACCCTCTCATTCAGCATGATGACGGCCATCGCCATCGTCACCAGCGGGCGTGAAAAGCCGACGGCGTTGACCGTTGTGAGCGGTAACAGGGTAATCGCCAGAAAATTGCTGGTCAGCGCTACGGCGTTGCAGGAAATCCGCACGATGTTGCGCCACGGGTGACGGATACGCGTCATCTCGGCGCGGTGGTGCCAGATGAGCGGCAGGATGAACAGGAGGCCGATCATCGCGCGGATGAAGACAAGTTGAAAAGCGGGATAGGTCGCTCCTTGGGCCTTGACCAAGGCCGTCATGCCGCCGGACACCAGCGTCATGTCGATGAGCAGCCAGCCGACGGCGATACGGGCATTGGCAGCCTGCTCGCGCGCATCGTCGAGCGACCGCTCGGCGGTCATGCGGGCTGCACGAGGTTTGCCATGAGGCGGAAGGCGCCCGGCACGAGTTTGTCCATCTGGTGATGGAGCACAAGGCTTGTATGAGTATGGCGTCCGCGACCGATTACCGCCGAGAGCAATCCACCTTTCAAAGGCTGCTCGTCAGTGTCATGCATGGCCAGCAGCGGCTCGTAGGCATCGTCCCAGCGGGCCGCAAAATAAAGCCCGCGCTCCTTGTTCCAGCCCTGCCAATCCTGGGACCCGATGCTGTTTGGGCCGGCGAGCAATGGATGCTCGGGTGCAAGCACTGTGACTTCCGCCACAGGGTCGGTGACACGGAAACGCAGCGACGGCGATCCGATCTCGATGTGCCGTGGAGGAGTCTCCTGCGGATGCCAGCCGTCGCTTGGACGGTGATAGAGGGTGACCAGATGTCCGCCTTCCTCAACGAAACGATGCAGACGAGCGGTTGCCGCCGCAAGATCTTTGCGAATGCCGAAAGCAAAAATGCCGACGACGATTGTCGTGAAGCGTGAAAGGTCGCCCGCCAACGCCGCGGCGTCCATCTCGGTGACCTGAAGACCCATACGCGATAGCCACAGACCGATGCGGTCCGCACCGCCGCCCACATATCCGACGCGTGCTCCCTGCGGTAATTTCAGATCAAGGGACAGGATGCTCAGTGCCGCCGATTGTCGAAAGCTTGTTCGACCAATATGGCGGAACGCGATAGGCGTGACCCAGAAGGCCTCTAGGCCGCCAAGCTGTGGCAGGATCTCGGTGAGGCCCGGCTTCAGCGGTTTCGTGGCCGAAACCGTCCAACCGTCGTCGCCGGCCTTGAGGCTAAGGCCCGGCGGCACTCGAAAGGAGAGGGGGGCCTGAATACCGTCAATGCTTGCCTTGATTGACCATTCGGTCTGGTCACTCTGAAATGGAACCAGCAGGGTTTCCGGCGACATCGTCAGCGATTGCGCCGGTGAGATGGAAAAGGGTTCCTCAAGATCGAAGCTGCCGGAAACCGTGCGTCCTCCGATTGACGCAGAAATCCCAACATGGGCATGGCCGTTGCCGCCCATAGACGACCAGGACGGCAAATAGAGGTTCGACAGCGGCATCTCCGAGGCAGCCTCTAGGACAATGGACTGATCGTGATTCCCGTGCTGCGTGATAAAGGTCACCCCTTCCGGCAGGATCGGGACCACGTCGACCGCAGCCTCTGCAGCGCCCCGCCCGAGCGTGACGCTCAGAACGGCTGAACCGCCGGGCGCGATGCTGGAAGGACTGGCATAGGCTCGCTCGAAAATCTCGGCCACCTCCAGAAGCGCAGCATCGATCTGCCGCTGCTTGCGCGTGATCCTGTGTCGGTGCAGTGCCTGGAAAGCCTGCGGTGCCGAGGTGGAGACCAGGTCCAGTTGCTCTGCCGCCTCGACCAGGTGACGCGCGATCGTCTTGCGATCCGGGAAAGCTGCGATTGCTGCTCTGATGGCAGCATCTGCTGTCAGCAGCGCATTGGCGATTGTCGAGGACAGCGCGTCCCATTCGGCCAGTGTGGAAAGGGATGCCGGAATGTTGTCCAAGATGGACGTTTCCGTTTCGACCCGCTCAGCGGCCAGTTTCAAATGCAGCGGCCAGTTCGTCTTGGGGTTTTGCGGCCAATGTCCCATGCCCTGCGAGGCGTGATAATATCTCGACCATTCTCCAATCCGGTCGAATTCCACGCCGGTTGCCGGGTCGCGGTCAACGGCGCGCAGTGTGACCGTGGCATCCGGCGGAGGCACCTCGTCGTCGTAGGTGTCGCCACCGCCCGACCATGCCGGCAGATAGTATTTCGCGACCGTCCAGGGCGTTAGTCCCTGGCTGAAGTGCTCGGGGAAAGCCGATGGGTCGGCGGCGAGGGAGATCGCCGTTTCGGCTGCGCGCGTCATCGCACGATGATGACCGTGCTGACCCGGCACATCGAGGAAGGTCGGTACGACGATATCGGGGCGTTCCATGCGATAGGCGCGCACGAGCCGCTCCACGATACGCTGCTCGCCCCATCGGCCGAAGGTGGCGTTGCCATCCTTGGAAAAGCCGAAATCGTGGACGGGATCGTCCGGGCCATGCCCAAGCCAGAGGACGTCCGCATCAAGGACGCGCGCGGCCTCCTCGAGTTCGCGTGTGCGCAGCACGCCGAGCGCTCCCAACCGCTCGGGCCCCAAGGCATTCTGACCGCCTTCGCCCCGTGTCGAGCAGGCGATGATCACCCGTATGCCCAGGCCGAGACGCATGAAGGCAAGCATCCCGCTCTGCTCGTCATCCGGATGGGCGCCGGTGTTCATCATCGTGACAGTCGATGAGAGCCGGCTGAGCTTTCGATGAAGGCGCACCAGCGCCGGATCGTTCATCTGACGTTCTATGCGTTCGCGGGCGGTCAGCATGCAAATCTCCTCAGAATATCATGTGTGAACGTCACTTGAGGTCCGAAGCGACAGTTCGAGCTTCGGCGTTACCATGTCGAAAAGCGGCAGCGCGGCAGCGCCAAGAGCCGCGGTCAGTTGTCCGGTCTTGCCGCGCATGACACGCGGCAGGTCACGGGCTCTCCGGCTTGCGACAGATGTGGGGAGGGGGGCGAGACGGGCGATCACGTCATCGATGAGTGCATCGGGCAATGCGCCGCCCAGAATGACCGTTTGCGGATCAAGGATATTTTCCAGCATCGCCACCATCGGCGCAAGATAGGCGGCAGCGTCCTCGACCCATTCAACGATGGTGGGATGGGCTTGCGCATGCAGTCGTTCGAGGTCTTCGAAGCCGGTGTCAGCAATCCCGGCTGCGATGAGTTTTTGTTTCAGCGCATAGGTCGAGACATAGCCTTCCAGGCAGCCGAGTTGGCCGCAGGAGGGGCAAGGCCTTCCCCTCGGCACAACGGTCACATGACCGATCTCGCCTGCATTGCCGAAGGCGCCGCGATAGGGGGCGCCTTCCTGCATGATGCCAAGGCCGAGGCCAACGCCGAAGTAGAGCATGCAGAAGTTGGAAATCGACAATCCACTCCCGAAAAGCCGCTCACCGACTGCGGCCGCCGTGGCGTCGTTTTCAACGATGACCGTATGGCCGCACGCATCGCTGAGGGCCTGGGCGGTATAGTGGCCTGCCCATTCGGGCAGCGTCGTCGGGCCGACGGATGTCATGCCGTCGATCTCGAAAGGACCGGGCAGAACAACACCGGTCCCAAGAAGCTTTAATCCGACAGAGGTTCTGATCGCTTCAAACTCGTCCGCAAAGGTTTTCAGAATGTTGTCAGGCGTTCTGGCGGTCAGAGGGACAAATCGTTGCGCACGCAGCCGGCCGGACAGATCCAGGGCAAGGGTCACGATGTGATCGGCGGCAATCTCGACGCCAATGGTGACGCCGCCATCCGGATTGACAGCGAACTGGACCGGAGGCTGCCCGCGTCCGCTGCGCAAACGGCCCATTTCGATCAGCAGTCCTTCGCCGACCAGTTCATCGACGATGTTCGCGACGGCCTGCTGTGTCAGCTGGGTTTGCTTGGCAATATGCGCACGGCCGAGGCTTTCGTGCTGACGAACGATGTCCAGAACCACACGCCGGTTATGCTCGCGGCTACGCTCGGGGTTCTTTCCAATGGCCACGGGGTGGCTGCCGGTTGGATGCATCGTCATCGTTATATCCTCGCTCTGAATTCATAGCCGCCGAAACCCAAGGGCGGCAATACAATAATTCAAGTAAATTATCTTATTGACATCACGCCTGTGTCAGGAGACCGTAGCGCATGAACGACGGCTTGGATCAAGCACGCCGCCGTGGCCAGGGTGAGGAAACCTGGTGTGGATAAGTTCGCGCCACGCCCCCGCGTGGAGGACATAGGGAACAATCTCCCCAGACCGCAAAGCCGGCGGGGAAACTGGAGGTTCACATGCGCAAGGCAACTTTGTTCGCCGGTCTCGTCGCCGGATTCAGCACATTCGCATTCAATGCCGCCCAGGCGGTCGAAATCGAATACTGGCAGTACGTCTACGAGACGCGTGTCAAGGCGATGGACCAGCTGATCGCCGAATTCCAGAAAGCCAACCCCGACATCACGGTCAAACAGGTTACTTTCCCCTATGCAGACTATCAGACGCGGGTGATCGCCGCGAACATGTCGGGGAAGGGGCCTGACGTGATGCAGTTGTTCTACGGCTGGCTCGACAAGTTTACGACGGGCGGCATTCTGCAGCCGCTTCCGAAGGACACTTTCCCGCATGACAAGATCGAGAGCGAGTTCTTCCCCATTGTATCGGCGATGAAGCGTGGGAATGATTATTACGGCCTGCCGACAGCCGTGCGTTCGCTGGCGCTTTTCTATAACAAGAAGCTGTTCACGGAAGCCGGTCTTGACCCGAACAATCCACCGAAGACGCTCGACGAATTCGTGGCTGCTGCGCAAAAGATCGCCAAGCACGATGCGTCAGGCAACATTATGGTCGAAGGATCGACGCTGGACATGGGGGGGCAGGATCACCAGTGGTGGCGTGAAGTCTTGATCCGGCAGTTCGGCGGAGCGCCCTATACGGACGGCGATTCGAAGGTTGCCTATGACAGTGCCGCGGGCCTGAAGGCACTGAATTTCTACACGAGCTTGCAGCTGGAGAAAAAGATCGGTCAGGCCGGTTTCATGGACGAAGGCCAGGCAGCCTTTCGCGGCGGCAAGGCGGGAATGACCATTGACGGGACATTCCGGCTGGGCTCGTTCAAGACCATCAAGGATTTCGAGTGGGGCGTCACGGAACTTCCGGCGAATGCCGAAGGCGTCCGGTCAAACTATGCCAGCTATTTTGCCAACGGCATCAGTGCCAAGACCACCGGGCCGAAACTCGAAGCCGCGAAGAAATTCCTGACCTATATCTCGTCGCCGGAGGCCATGGATATCTGGCTGAAGACTGTGGGTGAGCTGCCGGCCAGACGCTCCGCAGCTCTGACGGAGGCCAATCTCAAGGATCCGATCTACGGGCCCTTCCTCAAGGGCCTCGACTACGCCCATACCACGATGTTCAAGGACGAGGCTGCCCAGCGCCAGAATGCGATCGACATGGTCAATCGCATTCTTCTGGAGAAACAGCCTGTTGAAGCATCCCTGAAGCAGGCCGCAGAGGCGGAGCAGGAGATCATCGACGCGGCCAAGCCGTAAGATCGGGAGCGGGTCATGGCGATGAACGAACAGCAGGGGACGGTGCAGGGCCGTCCCGGCGGGGCTTTCGGCGACCGCTTTTCCATGCAGACAAAGCGTCTTTTGTGGGTGTGGGGTTTTCTGGCTCTCCCGATCCTCTTCTATGCCGTGATCCGTTTTTATCCGACGGCACAGGCCTTCTATCTGTCCTTCACGAACTGGGATCTGCTGCGTCCGGCAAAACTGGTGGGTTTTGCCAATTACATCAAGCTATTCAAGGACCCGCAGTTCTGGAAGGTGTTCAAGAATACCTTTACCTATCTGATCGTGGGCACGCCGATCAGTCTGACGCTCGCCTTTGCGATCGCCTATTTCCTCGACCGTGTCCGCTTCATGCACAATTTCATCCGGGCGCTGTATTTCCTGCCATTTCTCACCACGGCTGCGGCGATGGCTTGGGTATGGCGCTGGTTCTATCAGCCGCCGCCGATCGGCGTGATCAATGATATCCTTGGCATGGTCGGCATTCCGCAGCAGCCCTTCATCCGCTCGACCGACCAGGCGCTTTTTTCCGTGATGGTGACGTCCATCTGGGCAGGTCTCGGTTTCCAGATCATCATCTTCATGGCGGGCCTGCGCGCCATTCCCTCCACCTTCTACGAGGCTGCGCGCATCGACGGCCTTGGGGAGCTTGCGATCCTACGCAAGATCACGCTGCCGCTCCTCAAACCCACGACCGTCTTCCTCGTGGTGTTTTCCTCCATCGGCTTCCTGCGCATTTTCGATCAGGTCTACAACATGACCACCAACGATCCCGGCGGCCCGCTCGGATCGACCAAGCCTCTGGTGCTGATGATCTACCAGACGGCATTCAACACTTATGCCATGGGGTATGCGGCGGCACAGACGGTGGTGCTGTTCACAATCCTCTTGATTGTCTCCCTCCTGCAGCTGTTCATCCTGAGGGAAAAGAAATGAGCGAAACGCCAGTTCTTCACCGCGCCAATATCCGCCCCGGCCGCATCATTGCCTGGACCCTCCTTTTTATCGGCGGCCTTATCATGATCTCGCCGATCGCCTTCATGTTCTCGACATCGCTGAAGACCGCCGATCAGGTCTATGACCTGCGGCTCATTCCGGCGGCTCCGACGCTTGCCAACTACATAAGCGTGCTGGCGGACGGTCGGTTCATCCGCTGGTTCTTCAATTCGACGGTGGTCGCGGTTGTCGTCACACTGTCGAACTGCTTCTTCGACAGTCTCGTGGGCTACACGCTTGCAAAATTCCAGTTTCGCGGCCGTCAGTTCGTTTTCATCGCAATCCTGTCGACGCTGATGATCCCGACCGAAATGCTGGTCATCCCCTGGTACCTGATGTCGAGCCAGCTCGGTTGGCTGGACAGCTACTGGGGCATCATGTTCCCCGGCATGATGACGGCTTTCGGCACGTTCCTGATGAAGCAGTTTTTTGAAACGGTGCCGAACGACTTCATTGAGGCTGCACGGGTCGATGGACTGAACGAGTTCCAGATCTGGTGGAAGGTTGCGATGCCGCTTGTGACGCCGGCACTCTCGGCGCTTGCCATCTTCACGTTCCTCGGAAACTGGACGGCGTTCTTCTGGCCGCTGATCGTCACCACCAGCAAGGAACTGTATACGCTGCCGGTCGGACTTTCGAGTTTTGCCGTGGAGCAATCCATCCAGTGGGAAATGATCATGACTGGGGCTGCGATCGCCACTCTTCCCACCCTTCTCGTCTTCCTGATTCTGCAGCGCTACATCGTCCGCGGTGTGATGCTGGCAGGCCTGAAAGGATAATGGCATGACTGACATCAACCCCCGCCTGTCCGACACCAGCCGGTTCCCTGATCCGGTCTATAAGGAAACGGTGCTTCGTCCGCTTTTCGATGGCGCCAAGAGCCACCATGTCGATGCCTTTCGCAAAATCGACCGGGCCCATCTCGTGATGCTCGTCGAGACCGGCATTCTCGGCACCGACATCGCCGGCAAAATCGCCGGTGCCCTCGACGCGATCGACAGAGACATCGACCCCGCTGCCCTCACTTACACCGGCGAGGTCGAAGACTTCTTCTTCTTGATCGAAAAGGAACTGAAGGCCCGCGTCGGGGTGGATGTTGCCGGACGGCTGCATACCGCGCGGTCGCGCAACGATATCGATCATACCCTGTTCAAGCTTGGCTTGAAGGAGCGGATCGATGCGCTGATGGTCAAGGCGCGCGCACTTCTTTCCGTCATGATCGATGTGGCCGACGCCCAAAAAGAGACGTTGATTGTCGCCTACACCCATGGCCAGCCGGCACAGCCGACGACTTTCGGTCATTATCTATCCGCGGCAATCGAAATTCTGATCCGCGACATCGAGCGGTTTGGCGAGGCCCGCAAGATCGTCGATCTATCGTCGATGGGGGCTGCCGCGATTACGACATCCGGCTTTCCCATCGACCGTGCCCGGGTGGCGCAATTGCTCGGCTTTTCCGCCGCACAGCGCAATTCCTATTCCTGCATCGCCGCAGCCGATTATATCACATCGACGTATTCCGCCATCGAGCTGATGTTCCTGCATCTGGGTCGGCTCATCCAGGATTTCCAGGTCTGGACGAGTTTTGAGGTCGGCCAGATCTATGTGCCGAACGCGCTGGTACAGATCTCCTCGATCATGCCGCAAAAGCGCAATCCGGTGCCGATCGAACATCTGCGCCATCTGGCCAGTCAGACCTTCGGGCGTGCCCGGGCCATGCTGGATGTCGTTCACAACACGCCGTTCACCGACATGAACGACAGCGAGGGTGAAACGCAGGGCATGGGCTACGAGGCCTTCGCATCGGCGTCACGGGTGCTTGACTTGATGGCGTCACTGATCGGCCAGATTAGCATCGACCCGCAACGGGTGGACCAGAACATTCGTCGCTCCTGCATCACCATCACCGAACTTGCCGATTCGCTGGTGCGCATCGAAGGCCTGTCCTTCCGCGAAGCCCATGAGATCGCAGCGGCAACGGCCAGGAGTGTCGTTGCAGCCGGAGGCGACCTTCCCAACCATGGCTTCGAACCATTCCGTGCGGCTTTCGCCCAGGCCGTCGGGCGGACACCGTCGATCGATCTCCAGGCGTTCCAGGAAATCGTATCGCCTGAGCATTTTGTTGCTGTGCGCAGCCGCTTTGGCGGGCCGGCACCGGAACCGATGCAGTCTGCACTTTCGAGCTACCGCGAGCAGCTTGCGGCCTTGGAGGCGCAGGCTGACGCGTTCACGGCACGGCAATCCGCCGCCGCCGCTGAACTGCAACAGAAATTCACGGCACTGACAGGAGCCCGCTGATGGCAAAGATCGAGCTTGAAAAGCTGGTAAAGCGCTACGGCAAAGTGGAGGCGGTCAAAGGGATCGACCTGTCGATCGCCGACGGGGAATTCGTCGTCTTCGTCGGCCCCTCTGGCTGCGGAAAATCGACAACCTTGCGCATGATCGCCGGCCTTGAAGAGATTTCCGCCGGCACGCTGAAGATCGGCAACGAGGTCGTCAATGAACGCGAGCCGAAGCAGCGCAATATCGCCATGGTGTTCCAGAACTACGCGATCTATCCGCACCTGAGCGTCCGCAAGAATATCGGCTTTGGCCTTTACACATCGAAGATGAGCAAAGCCGAAAAAGATGCGCGGATTGAGGAGGCTGGCCGTATCCTGGGTCTTGAGGCCTTTCTCGATCGCAGGCCGGCAGCCCTTTCGGGTGGCCAGCGTCAGCGTGTGGCCATCGGGCGGGCTATGGTCCGGGATCCGTCCGCCTTCCTGTTTGACGAGCCGCTTTCGAACCTCGATGCTCAGCTTCGCGCCCAGATGCGTATCGAGATCAAGCGGCTGCACCAGCGGCTGAAGACAACGACCGTCTACGTGACCCACGACCAGATCGAGGCCATGACGATGGCCGATCGGATTGTCGTGATGAAGGACGGTCGCATCCTGCAGGTCGGCACGCCTTCCGAACTCTACGAGAAACCGGTCGATGTGTTCACTGCGAAATTCATTGGTAGCCCATCCATGAACCTCATCGGTGGACGACGCAGCGGCGATACCATCGAAGCGGGAAGCGGTGGCGACATCCTGATCGGAATTAGACCGCACGACCTGACGGCCGATCAAGGCAATCCGGGTGCCCGGATCAGCCTGAGCGGCACGGTCACGGCCGTCGAGCCGCTCGGACCGGAAACGCTGGTCCATCTTGACGTTGCCGAGACGCCTGTCATCGCCACCGTGCGTGATAAACGGATACCGGAAGTCGGAACCTTGCTCACCTGCACGGCGCCGCCCGGTAGCCTTTACCTCTTCGATGCCCGGACAGAGACGTTCCTGGGTCGGTCATGACGGCATCGACGTGCACAGCTTCCGCGGTGCTCAGCATCGGACGGGTTTACTGCGACCTCATCTTCACCGGACTTGACGAGATGCCGGTGCTGGGGCGCGAGCTTTTTGCAGGCGGAATGGACATTGCGGCAGGAGGCGGCGCCTTCATCGCGGCTGCGCATGTTGCCCATCTTGGCCGCAAAGCAGCGCTCGTCGCTCGCCTGGGAACGGACGCGCTGTCTGTAGGTGTTCGTGACGAGATAGACAGCGCCGGCGTCGACCTGCGTTTTGCCGACTATGCTGCCGATGCCGGTCCTCAGGTGACGGTCGCGGCCGTCGTCGGCCAGGAGCGAGCGTTTCTGACACGTCGTGCCGGGGCGGTGTGCCCGACAACCCTTGAAGTCGCACTGAGTTGGGACGAAGCTCGCCACCTCCATATCGCGGAATATGCGACCCTGCACGAGATCCCCGATCTGGTTGTGCGTGCCAAGGCCAAGGGGCTGACTGTCTCGCTTGACCCAAGCTGGGATGCGAGCCTCATTTATGATCCAGCCCTGCTGAGCCGATGTGAGGGGATAGACGTGTTCCTGCCCAACCTTGAAGAGGCCGAAGCAATCACCGGCAGTCCCGATCCGGAAATGGCTTTGAGGATGCTGAAGAGCACATTCCCCATTGTTGTTCTGAAGGGTGGCGCTTCTGGTGCCTGGGCGGCGTCCGGTGACGCTCTTCTTCACGTTCCGGCAAAACCGGTGTCTGTTGTCGATACAACGGGTGCAGGAGATGCGTTCAATGCGGGCTTCTTGAACGAGTGGCTTGAAAAAAGTCCCATCTCGGATTGCCTTTCGGCGGGTATCGATGCCGGCAGTCTCGCCGTTCAGACGGCGGGGGGAGCGACGGCACTGCCAAAACGCCAACCAGGAAGGTGACGTGCCGGATGACAGCGGATTGGAGCGCCTTCGGTGTAAGCGGTCGTGTTCGCGATGGCCTGCTGCCGGTTTTTCGGATCCCGAGTTCGGCTAATCACACCTTGTTTTCAAATTCCATAGGGCTGGCCAGCGGAGGGATATGGGAAACGGGTGCCGCTTCTCGCTTGCTTCACCAGAAGCAGATGTTGGCCCTGGTCAGCGGTTAACGAAACTTCAGCACGCTTGCCAGCCTTTTCGTCCAAATCCTCCGGCAAGTTCGGTCCTTTGAGGAGCTAGGGGGCAGGTATCCTCGTAGCCGCCGCGTTGGCCGATTGCCGATGTCACAATAAGTCACTTCACGAAGAGCTGGCGGGGGAAATTCGTTAACCTCTCGTAGCCTGTGTCGGTGATGACGATCGTTTCGGACATGCCGAAGCCGCGTGCCAGCACATAGGTGTGAAAGGTCTGGCCCGCTTCGAAGACCCAACTGCTACCCGATGCCGCTTCGAGAGGTTCGCCACCATTCGGCTGCAGAAGCAGGCCGACGGAATAGAATGTCTTGTTGGTGTAGGTGTCGCGTAGCCCTGCCGAGAGAACGCCATCGCGATAGATGGCATCCGGAACAGCCGCGGAAACACCCGGTTTCACCTCCCGCAGCGCGGCGTCCTGAATGGCGATCAGCTTTTCGACAACGCGGTGGTCGTCGTCCTCAATCGGCGCGATCCGGATGGGGCGCATGAAGCGCGCATGGTAGTGCTTGACGTTGGGCGTGGTCTCGATCTGGACGATATCACCGGCTTCCAGCACGCGATCGGAATAGCCGCCATGCAGGTGGAAGGCGCGTTCACCCGAAGACATGACGCCCGGCCCTGGCAGGTCCGACCCCGCGCGGATCATCGCGGCGCAAATTTCCGCCGCCATCTCCCGTTCGCTGACGCCAACGGCAGCGCTGTCGATCGCCGCTTGCATGCCGGCCTCGGCTGCTTTCGCCGCGCGACGCTGATAGGCGATTTCGGAGGGAGATTTTATCAGCCGCATCTGCGGCGTCATCAGGCTTTCGTCCTGCCATTCAATGCCGGGCAGGGCACTTTTCAGATAGTCGTATCGACCGGCGGAAAGCGGCCATGCGGAAAGTTCGATCCCGAGCTTCACTCTGCTGCCGATGCGGCTCTCGATGGCGCCGGCGGCGACCTTCATTCGATCGTCGCTGTCGGTCCACATCACACGGTCGTGGAAGACGCAGGTGCTGTCGAGATAGTATTCCTCGACATCGCGGCAGAACATGGTCGGTTCGCCATCTGCGGGAATGATGGCAAATTGCAGCGTTCCATAGGCACGCGTGAAATAGCCCGTCAGCCAGGTGACGGTTTCCGGCAGGAATGCAATCAACCCGTCGAGCTGCTTTTCCTTCAGCGAAGCCTGAACACGGGCAAGGCGGGAGAGGAATTCCTGGCGTTCGAACCAATAGGCGGGCGTGACCATCGTCCTTTGTTCCTTTGCGAGATTTTGCTGTCAGCCGTTGTGAACGCGTTCGGCAAAGCGGGTGAGCATGGTCTTGGCTTCCGCAGCTTCGTGAGCCTGGGCCTTGAGGTCGTCGATCGTGGCGCCGTCCTGCTCCATTCGCGCGCGATTTTCCTCAAACCACGCAATCGCCTGCGCTTTTGTTACTTCCGGGTGGCCCTGGATGCCCCAGATTTCCTTGTCCCGGTAGCGCCAGATCTGATTGGGACAATCGTCGGAATAGGCAAGGGTCGTCATGTCGGGATGATCGGCCTTCACTTCGTCATTGTGCCAGACGAACATGTAGGCGCTGTCGACGAGATCACGGCACAGCGGGTCGCTCTTTCCAGCCTCGGTGAGCGGCAGATCCTTGTAGCCGATTTCGCAATAGGAGCGGCGAAACACCTGATCGCGTCCGCAGAGCGCTGAAGCCAGGATCTGGCTGCCGAAACAGATGCCCAGCATCGGGATGTCCATCTCTGCCGCCTCGCGGATCAGGTCGTGTTCGCGCAGGATGAAGGGGAGATCTTCATAGGCTCCGTGCGGGCTGCCGGACAGGAAAATACCGTCATAGCCCTTCAGCGACGAGGGGAACTGGCCGCCATAGGCCCAGTAGCGGTCGACCTGCAGGCCCCAGGCCTCGAACCTGTCATCGAGTTTGGCGACGGACTGAAGCTTGCGTCCATTGCCGAGAAAAAGAAGGCGTCCCACCATGTGATTTCATCCGGTTCAGTCTTTGAACACCATTGGTATGCCAATGGTGTTCAGGACGCAATCGGATTGTCAGGATAATTTTTGCCGCTGTTGGCCACCCGCTTTCACGTCGGCATCAGGTGCATTTGCGACACGATCTGCACCCGCCATCCGGCTTTGGCGCCCCGCTCGGTCGCGCGATCAGCGACCCCGGGCGAGGGGCATTATGCTCGGGCCTTCAAGATCTCAACTGGAGGGGAGAGGCAAAGCGCTGAGACGAGCCTCGCCGCCTCGGCAAAATCCGCGATGTCCATCTGTTCATCCGGGTTGTGGCTGCCATTGGCATTGCGAATGAAGACCATTCCGGTCGGAACGCCGGCATCGGCGAAGACCGCTGCGTCATGTCCGGCGCCGCAAGCCATCACATGGGCGGGAATGCCGTCTTCTGCTGCGAAGCCGGAAAGGGCATCGACGAGCGACCTGTCCATGCTGGCAGGTTTGCTGTCAGTCAGGCGACCCAGCTCGAACCTCACCTTGTGGCTGGCTTCGATGCGGGCGACAGCGTCGAGCAGGATTTTATGCACGCATTTTAAAGTTTCGGCCTCCTGACTGCGGACGTCGAGCGAGAAGCTCAACCGGCCGGCGATCTTGCTGAAGGCGGCTTCGGATGCATCCGTTGCAAACTGGCCGAAGGTGACCACCAGATCGGCGCCATCCTCGGCAAGCTGTTCCCAGGCCGTGTCCAGATCCATGACGAGGGCTGCCGCAGCCTTGACGGCGTCGGAGCGATACTCTCGCGGGGTTGCGCCGGAATGGGCGTAGACGCCCAGGCATTTTGCGTCGCGATACCGGAATGATCCGCGGATGCCGGTGACGATGCCGACCGGCTGGTTGCGTTCGATCAGAACCGGACCCTGTTCGATATGCGCCTCCAGGAACATCGCGATGTCGGACGGATCAAGAAACGATTTGCCGGACCGCAGAAAGGCGGTGTCTCCGCCTGCCGCGTCAATCGCCGCGCCGAGAGAGATCTGGTCGGACGAGCGCTTGACCTCATCGAGTTCTCTGTCTGTGAGTAGGCCGAAGGCGGCGCGGCTGCCGATATAGGAGGCGCCGAACCAGGTGCTTTCCTCTGCCCGGATCGCCATCAGCGTGATGTCCCGCGGGGGTCTTACACCGGCGCGGACATAGCCGGAGATGACCGCAAGGCCGAGAAGGACACCGGCGGCGCCGTCGAAATTGCCGCCCATGGGAACGGAGTCGAGATGCGATCCGATGAAGATGGCAGGGCCAGTCTCGCGGCCCTTGAGGGTCATATAGAGGTTGCAGCCGGGGTCCGTCCGGACCTCCAGGCCGAGTTTGTGGGCTTCGCGGCGCATCATGTCATGGGCAATCTGTTCGCCAAGACCATAGGAGGTGCGGGTGATGCCGCGGTTGGTGCCAGTGCGCCGCCTAAGCTCATCGAACAGGCGCTCCGCAAGGCCGATATCGACGGGTGGCCGGTTGCCGCCTTCCGGGGCGGAGCATGCGCGCTCGCTTTGAATGGTCATGAGCGGGACAGTCTCCGGATGATGCTTTCGCGGACGCCGCCGAGATGCTGCCGCATGGCTGCTGCCGCGTCCTCGCCCCGTCCGTCCTTCAGCGCATCGATGATGACGAGATGTTCCCGGCAGGTCGCTTCGAGCCGTTCGGGCACGCTGCGCAGGTCAAAAATCTGGGTTTGGCGGCGAAGCGTCTTGATGATCTGGGCCAGTTGCTGGTTGCCGGCGGCTTCGCCGATGCCGCCGTGAAGCCTGTCGTCCACGTCCCGGACAATGCTGCGGTCGGGCTTGGAGCCGGGCTGTGAGGCACTTTCCAGAAGAGAGGCCAGGATCGCCGCAAGTTCGTCCAGTTCCTCCCGTGCCATGCGCCCCGCAGCCAGCCGTGCAGCCTCCGGTTCCAGAAGGGCGCGGATCTGCAGGGCATCCATGTAATCTTCGATCCGCATCTGCTTGACCTGCAGGCCACGGCTGCCCTGACGGATCAGCAGCCCTTCGCCTTCCAGCATCAGCAAGGCGTCCCTGATCGGTGTCCGGGACATGTTGAGCGTGTCGGCGAGCCGTCGCTCGGTAATCATCACACCCGGTTCCGCCTGGCCTGTCAGGATCAGGTTGAGGATCTGTTCATAGGCCTGCAGGGCCAGTCTCTTATCGGTTTCGATCAGCATCGTCTTCTGCATTCCTCCCGCACGGTACGGCCTCACCGCCGGATTGAAGTCTGGTGCCACAGACACGGGCGGTTGTCATCCCACTGCTTCGTTGCTGCGCCCGGAGCAGGCGCAGAAGGCCACCTGTCCTTCGTGACAGCGCCAAATTATTTGTATTCCGATGGTTGACGACTGGTATACCAAACTCTAGGGTGATGCAACAGCCGGCTTTTGAGTTTGCCTTGAAAGGAAGTGCCGTGACGTTTCCCATCAGCCCCAGCCTGCCCTTTACGCGGGAAGAACACATGCAGCGCCAGGCGCGTCTTCGAGCCGAGCTGGCAGCGCGCGGCGTCGAGGCCATGCTGGTTTTCGCGCAGGAGAGCATGTACTGGCTGACCGGCTATGATACCGGCGGCTACGTCTACTATCAGTGCCTCGTGGTGCCGACGGACGGCCGTGCGCCGGTGCTTCTGACGCGCAGGCCGGATCTGGTTCAGGCCCGCCAGACGAGCATTATCGAGGATATCCGGATCTGGTGGGATGCCGAGGACGCCAATCCTGCAGCCGATCTCAAGGTCATTCTGGAAGAACTTGGGCTTGGCGGCAAGAAGATTGCCATCGAGCTGAATACCCATGGCCTGACCGGCTGGAACCTCTACCGCACCCAGCAGACGATTGGGGATTGGTGCCAGCTGGAAGATGATCGTCACCTGATCCGCTGGCTGCGCCTGGTGAAATCGCCGGCGGAGATCGACTATACCCGCAAAGCCGCCCGCATTCTGGATGACTCGCTTAAGGCAGTGATCGCCGCTGCGCGTCCGGGCATCCTGGACAGCGACCTGAAGGCCGTCTACCTGACGACCATCCTCGGCCAGGGCGCCGACATGCCGCCGAATGCACCGCTCTTCAATTCCGGCCCGCGCGCGGTCTATGGGCGTGGCGTCTCGGACCCGCGCCGGCTGGAGGCCCAGGACCAGATCCTGGTCGAATATCCGGTTGCCTACCGACGCTACAACGTGAAGACCGAATGGACGATCCTGTTCGGCCGCGTCTCGGATGCGCATCGCAAGATGTACGATGTCGGTATGGAGACGCTGCACAGGATGACGCACATCGCGCGTCCGGGCACCACGCTTGGCGAGATCTTCGATGTCTATGCCGACGGGCTCGACAAGGGTGGCTACAAACGCGCCCGCTATGGCGCGACCGGCTATTCGGTCGGCTGCACCTTTGCGCCGACCAGCATGGACGTGCCGCCGATGATCTATTCCGGCAACCCGACGATCTGCCAGCCGGGCATGACGCTGTTTTATCACGTGATGAACGGTGATGCCGATACAGGGCTTGCCATGGGTGTCGGGCACACGCTGCTCATCACCGAGGGCGCCCCGGAGGTTCTGACCGGTCTGCCGGATGAATTGACGGTGATCGGCTGAGAATGAATGAAATCGGTCGGGACAATCACAAAAACAATGCCGCCCGGCCCAATGTCGAACCAAATCTCAAGAGGGCGAAATGACGACTTTTATGATTACCCGCCGCACCATGGTGATGGGCCTTGCTGCGACCGCGCTGCTTCCCGGCATCGATGTTGCTGACGCTCTGGCTGCCGAAACCCCGAAGGCCGGCGGCACGCTGAAGATCAGCCATTCCACGCGCATCGCGACGCTCAACGTACTGAACTGCTCGGGGCCGGCCGAATATCCGGTCGTGGACATGCTCTATTCCGGCCTGACCCGCATGAGCCCGGAAAACAAGGCTATTCCGGATCTCGCCGAGCGCTGGGAAACCAGCGCCGATGCCAAGACCTTCACCTATTTCCTGCGCAAGGGCCTCACCTTCCATGATGGCACGCCTTGCACCGCAGACGATGTGGTTGCGACCTTTACCGCGATCCTCGACAAGAATGTGCCCGCCGCGGCCCGCTCGGTTCTCAACATGATCGACAAGGTCGAGGCTGTCGATCCGACGACCGTCAAATTCTCTCTGAAGATACCGTTCGCCGATCTGCCGATTTCCACGGCGCATGCGAACGCCCGCATCGTATCAAAGGCTGCCCTGTCCGGCCCGAAGGAAAAGCTGGATACAACCGCCAACGGCACCGGCCCCTTCAAGCTGGAGACCTATGACAGCGCCCGCATGGTTCGCCTCGTCAAGAACGAAAACTACTACCAGAAGGGCAAGCCATATCTCGATGCGGTTGAAATGCATCTGTTCCCGGATCTCGCTGCCGAGAGCGCGAATTTCCTCAATGGCTCGATGGACGTGATGCTCACGGTGCAGCAGGCCGACTTCGAGCGCATTTCCAAGGCGACCGGCATCAAGGCTAAGCGTATTCCGTCGGGCCGTTTCGTCAACATCACCATGCGTCAGGACCAGAAGCCCTTCGATGATGTGCGCGTGCGAAAGGCGCTTGCCATGTCGATCGATCGCCCGACCCTCGTCGACATCGTTCTGGAAGGACTGGGCCGCCCGGCCTACGACAATCTGGTATCTCCGGAATTCCAGTACGCGATCAAAACCCCCGAAATCCAGTATGATCCTGCTGCCGCCAAGAAGCTGCTCGCGGAGGCAGGCTATCCGCAGGGGATCAAGATCAAGCTTGTCGCCTCGAACCGTCCGGCAATCCGCGCCCAGGTCGCCGTCGCGGTCAAGGAGATGGCCAAGGCCGGCGGCTTCGACATCGAGGTCGAGACCATGTCGCACGACACCTATCTCGCCAATGTGTGGATGAAGGGTCAGTTCTACATGGGCTACTGGGGCATGCAGGCCACCGAGGATGCGACCTTCAACCTGCTGCTCACCTCCAATGCCTCTTACGAGGACACAGCCTGGAAGAACAAGGATTTCGACAAGCTTGTCGAGGACGCCCGCGCGACGACCGACGACGCCAAGCGTCGCGACCTCTATGCCAAGGCGCAGGAACTGCAGCTGAAGGACACGCCCTATATCGTGCCGATCTTCGAGGATGTTTTGACCGCAAGCGGCAAGGGTGCGGAAGGTTGGACGATCGCGCCGCTGTCCCGCTACTTCTATGTCGAGAACGTCTGGCTGAACAAGGCCTGACCTCATGACCTGGGGCTATCTGATCCGGCGATTGCTGGCCATCATCCTGGTGCTGGCGATCGTGACATTTGCCGTCTTTGCCATCACCACGGTCCTGCCGGGGAACGCGGCCATCATGATCCTCGGTGAATATGCGACGCCGGATGCTGTCGCGGCACTGGAGAGACAGCTTCATCTCGATCAGCCCTGGTATGTGCGGTACTTCGCCTGGATTTCCGGCATTCTGCTGCACGGCGATTTTGGCACCTCGTTGCGCCTGTCTCTGCCTGTTTCCCAGGTGGTCGGCGAGGCTTTCGTCAATTCGGCCCTGCTCGCCGTGACCGCGCTCGTCGCGGTCACGCTGATCGCCATCCCGCTCGGCGCGCTTGCCGCTCTCAAACGCGGGACCGCGATAGACCTGTTCATCGGTCTCTTCTCCTATCTGGGGACGGCACTTCCCGAATTCGTCACCGCGACGCTGCTGCTTGTCTTTCTTGCGGCGCCGAACAGGGGGCCGTTTCCGGCGGGCGGCTTCGTCGCTCCCTGGGAAGACATGGCCGGTTTCGCATGGCATATCGTGCTGCCGGCCGGTACCCTCGGCCTCATCCTGCTGGCCCACGTCTCCCGCCAGGTGCGATCGGAAATGTCGGAGGTTTTGTCTTCCGATTATGTTCGCGCTGCCCGCCTGAAGGGGCTTCCGGAACGGCGGGTCATCCGCCGGCATGCGCTGCCGAATTCCCTGGCGCCGGCCGTCGCGGTCATCTCGCTCGACATCGGCTATCTCCTGGGCGGCATTATCGTGGTGGAGGAGATATTTGCATGGCCCGGGCTCGGTCGCGTGCTGATGTACGCGCTTGAGAACCGAGACCTGCCGGTGATCCAGGCGGTCACCCTGCTTCTCGCCGGGGTCTATGCCGTGTCCAATCTTGTCTCGGACATTGTGATCGCCCTCCTCGATCCGAGGGTCCGCTATGCGTAAGTTCTTCTCATCCCCGACGGCTCTGGTCGGCAGTGTCCTGCTCGCCATCGTGCTCTTTGCGGCCCTGTTCGGCCCGTTGATCGCACCCTACGATCCGCAGGAGTTTCATCCGGTTGCCCGTCTTCAGGGGCCGTCTGCCACCTATCTTCTCGGCACCGACCAGTTTGGTCGTGATCTCCTGTCGCGCATCCTGCACGGCGCGCCTGCGACCGTCGCCTTCGGGCTTTTCGCAACCATGATCGGGGTCTGCCTCGGCGCCCTGATCGGCGTCATTGCCGGCGTATCCGGCGGCTGGGTGGATTCCACGATCATGCGCATCCTCGACGGTCTGCTTGCGGTGCCGGACCTGCTCTTCACATTGTTGATCGTCACCGTGCTCGGCGGCGGCATGCAGCATGCGCTTCTCGCCGTGGCGATTGCCTTTACCCCCGGCATGGCGCGCATCGCGCGCAGTGCGGTTCTGTCGGTACGCACCCGTGATTACGTGCTGGCAGCCATGGCCCGGGGAGAGTCGAGCCTCTACATCATCGGCTGCGAAGTCCTGCCCAACGCCTTGTCGCCGATCGTGGTCGAAGCCACGATCCGTATTTCCTTCGCCATCATGATCGGCGCCACCCTCGGCTTTCTCGGCCTCGGCGCCCAACCGCCCAGCACCGAATGGGGACTGATGGTCGCGGAGGCGCGTCAGTTCATGTTTCGAAACCCTTGGTGCGTCGCCATTCCAGGGCTTTCCATTGCCATGGCGGCGCTTGGCTTCAACCTGTTCGGCGACGCCCTGCGTGACGCCCTCGACCCGAGGAAAAGCCATTGAGCGCTGTACAGATGTCCGGCATGGCCGCGCCGAACGACAGTCCGGCACTGTCCATCCGCAACTATTCGCTGTCCTATCGCACCGACAATGGCCTTGTCGCGGCGCTGAAGATGATCGACCTGACCATCAACAAGGGCCGAACGGTCGGCCTTGTGGGTGAATCCGGTTCGGGCAAGTCGTCAATGGCCTGGTCGGTGATGCGCTATCTGCCGCCCAATGCGGTCGAGGAGGGAGGCGCGATCCGTCTCGCCGGCGAGGAAATTCTGGATTACACGCCCCGCCAGATGGCAGATATCCGCGGTCGCCGGATCGCGATGGTGTTCCAGGACCCGTCGACCTCGCTCAATCCGACCATGAGAATTGGCGAACAGATTGCGGAAGTGCTGATGCGCCACCGCGGCCTGACGAAGACCGAGGCCTATGCCTATGCGGAGGCGGCGCTGGCGCGGACCGGGATCACGCGACCCAAGGAAATGCTGCAGCGTTACCCGCACGAGGCATCCGGTGGCGAAAAGCAGCGTGTGGTCATTGCGACGGCTTTCGCCTGCGAGCCGGAACTGATCATCTTCGACGAACCGACGACGGCGCTCGATATCCTCACGGCGCGACAGATCCTCGACCTGTTCACGAGACTGCGGGAGGAAACCAATGTCTCGGCGCTTTATATTTCGCACGATCTGGGCCTTGTCTCGCGCGTGGTGGATGAGGTCTCGGTGCTCCACAGGGGCGTGATCGTTGAAAGCGGTCCGGTGGAGCAGGTCTTCCGACGCCCGAAGGCGGACTATACGCGCCAGTTGATCAACGCCGTTCCGAAACCGGATCGCTGGATCGGCGTCGAGCCGCCGGCCGTTCCTGAAACCTTGATGAGGTTGAACGGGCTCGGCGTCCGTTATGGCGCACCGGGCAGGCTTCAGCAGTTTCTGTGGCCGAAAGATGCACAGACCGCCGGCTTCTGGGCTGCGAAGGACGTCAGCATCGACATTCGCAAAGGTGAGTTGCTTGGCGTCGTCGGAGAATCCGGCTCCGGCAAATCCACCATTGCCAAGGCCATGGCCGGTCTACAGGCGTTTGACGGGAAACTGGAATTCGACGGCCGGACGTTTGCGAAACGCCAGGAGATCGACCGCAGCTATCGCCGCCGCGTGCAACTGGTCTTCCAGCATCCCGATGCATCGCTCAACCCGCGCCAGCGGGTGGGCACGATTATCGGCCGCCCCCTGAAACTCTATGGCATCGTGCCGGCAGACGGGGTGACGCAGCGCGTCGGTGATCTGCTCGAAATGGTGCGCCTGCCGAGGGACTATGCCAACCGTTACCCGCACCAGCTTTCCGGCGGCGAAAAGCAGCGCGTTGCCATCGCCCGCGCCTTCGCCGCAGAGCCGGACCTGGTGATTTGCGACGAGGTGACGGCAGCGCTTGATGTGTCCGTGCAGGCGGCAGTGGCCGATCTTCTGGTCAAGCTGCAGAAGGACACGGGCACGGCCTGCGTCTTCATCACCCACGACCTCAACCTGGTCCGCCAGCTCGCGCACCGCATTGCCGTCATGCATCAGGGCAGGCTGGTTGATTTCTTCGACGGCCCGGATGCCCGGTCGAGTGATCGCGTAGCCTATACGAAGGCACTTCTCGATGCGGTCCCTGTTCCTGCTGAAACGGAGCCGGCGGTGACCATCGATGTCTGATCTGGAGCAAGCCATGATAACCCCCATTGAACTCGCCGGCCGGATCGATCGCAAGGCGTGCCTCGATATCCTCGCCGACATGGTTCGGCACAAGAGCTATTCCGAAACGCCAGGTGAGCGGGTGTTGGCCGAACATATGGTGGCGCTCATGCGGGGCATGGGGCTGGAGGTTGAGCTCCAACCCGTCGTGGGCGATCGCGTCAATGCGATCGGGATCTGGCGTGGCACCGGCGGCGGGCCGAGCCTCTTGTTCAACGGTCATCTCGATACCAACCCGGTCACCGAAGGCTGGACCGTCGATCCCTGGGGCGGTGTCGTCGATGACGACTTCATCTATGGCATCGGCGTTTCCAACATGAAGGCGGGCGACGCCTCGTCGCTCTGCGCGGTCAAAACGCTGATCGACAACGGCATCCGGCTGAAGGGCGATGTGATCCTGACCTATGTCATCGGCGAGCTTCAGGGCGGCATCGGCACGCTGCAGGCGGTGCGGGCCGGCACCCGCGCCGATTATTTCATCAATTCCGAGCCCTCCGATCTGCAGGCGATCACCATGCATGCGGCGGCCTTCACCTTCATAATCGAGATCGAGGGCGTCACCCGGCATCTCTCCAAGCGCGAGGCCGCCGTCGATGCCATCCGGGCCGCCTGTGAGCTTATTCCCGAACTCAGTGAAATGACCTTCTCGGACGCGCCGACCGATGAACATCGGCAGGTCAACCGGGTGCATGTAGGCGTCATTCACGGCGCGCTCGGCCGCGATCTGCACGAATGGCGTCCGCCCCAGGTGGCGGATTTCGTTCGCCTGAAGGGGTCTGGCCGTTACGGGCCGGGGCAGAGCCGCGACAATGCGCTTGCCGATATTCAGAGGGTACTCGATGGCCTTTGCCATCGTTATCCCGGGCTGAAGGCCAAAGTCTTTGCAGAGACCACCGAGGATCAACCGACCATGCCTGCCTTTGCCGTGGATCGGCACGCACGTATCGTCACGTCGATCAATGCCGCCTACGAGGCGGTACGCGGCGAAAAACAACCGACCGGCGCAATCGCGCCTCCGGCCTATTTCGGCACGGATGCCGGCCATCTGTGGGCGGAAGGCGGCATGCAAGGTGTCGTGTGTGGTCCAGGCGGGCGCTATAACACGATGCCGGACGAGCGGGTCGATATCGCCGATTATCTGGACATGATCCGCATCTATCTCATCACCATGACCGACATCTGCGAGATCGCATGACCCTCTCCGTTCCGAAGGAATTTACCGGCCGCACATCCTCCGGCCGTGATGTGCTTCTGAAATTCGAGCAAGCCGAATTTGCCGCCCGGCTCACCGCCACCCGCCGCCGCATGCGCGAACGGGGGCTCGATGCGCTGGTCGTCTTTGCGCAGGAAAGTCATTACTGGCTGACCAGCTATGACACGGCCGGCTATGTGTTCTTCCAGGCGGGATTGCTGCTTGCCGATGATGGCAGCGATACGGTGCTGCTCACCCGCACGCCGGATCTGCGGCAGGCGACGGTCGCCTCGCTCTACGACGATATCCGCGTCTGGCTGAATGCCGAGGATGCCAATCCGGCCGTGGATCTGCGCGCGATCATGGCCGAGAAAGGTCTTGCCGGCAAAAAGGTCGGGGTTGAATATGCCACCTATGGCCTGACCGGTGCCAATTCCCGCATGGTCGACAAGGCACTGGATGGATTTTGCGTGACCGAAGATGCGTCCGACATCGTTCGCACCGGCCGTCTGGTGAAATCCTCGGCGGAATTGGAATACGTGCGCATCGCAGGAAAGCTTGCCGACGACGCTGTTCGCGCGGCGATCGATGGTACCCGCGCCGGCATTCCGGATGCCGCGCTGTCCGGGGCAGCCCTCACCTCCATGCTGGCCAATGGGGGAGACATTCCCTCCGGCGGCCCGCTGGTGAATTCGGGATCGCGCGCGCTCTATGGCCGCGGCATCGGTGGGCCGCGCCTGATCGAGGAGCAGGATCAAATCCTTGTCGAACTCGCCGGTTCGTATTGCCGCTACCATGTCGTCATCGAACATACGCTGGTGACGGGCACGCCTGACCCGCGCCAGTTGGAGATGCTCAAGGTGGCCGGGGAGGCGCTTGATCAGATCAAGGATGCGGCGCGGGCAGGGGTGGCCCTCGGCACGCTCGACGATATCCACCGGCGGGTGCTCGACGAGGCCGGCTTCGCAAAGGCCCGTTACGCGGCTTGCGGTTACGCGCTCGGCTGCACGTTCAAGCCGACATGGATGGACGTGCCTCCGATGATCTATTCCGGCAATCCGCTGATCATGACGCCCGGCATGGTGTTTTTCGTCCACATCATGATACCGGACGCCACGACAGGCCTGGTGGCCGGCGTCGGGCAGACCTTTGCAATCACCGAGGGAGCGCCAGAGGTGTTCAGCGAACTGCCGGTCGAGATCTATCGCTGCTGATACGTCTACCGGACACGTAGCCTTGACTGGTCCAGAGACAGACTTGCAGCCCGCAGGGGAATCTCCATCGACTTGTGGCCCGGCGGTCGCTCTCGGCCGCCGATCCGTCAAACCACGATCGGGGTCGATGCTCCATCCATGCCGATGATAACTCCCGTCACGTAGCTTGCCTTGGACGAACTGAGGAACGTGACGACGTTGGCGATTTCTTCTGCCGTTGCCATGCGACCGAAGGGGATTCGCTGAACCATCTTCTCCAAAGCCGCTTGTTCGCTGATGCCGTGCAGGGCCGCTTCCGCTTTCAAGCCTTCGGTGACCCGTTCCGTCTCGGTGCTGCCGGGATTGATGCCGACGACGCGCACGCCGCTTGCGGCATAGGCATTCGCCAGGCCGACCGTCGCCAGCATCAGCGCCGAATTCGCGGCTCCGCCGGGAAGGTGGATCGGCGAGGCGACCTTTCCGCCGCCGCCAATGACGTTGACGATCACGCCCGTCCCGCGGGCCGCCATCCGTTTGACGACGGGATCGATGACGTTGATATAGGAGAAATATTTGGCATCCATCGCCGCGCGCCAGTGCGCCGGGCTCAGATCCTGCGGTGGAGTGCGTCGTGCGGCACCCGCGCAGTTGACGAGAATGTCTATCGGTCCCACCGCTGCTTCCGCCTGATCGACAAGCCCCAGCGCCTCCTCCTCCGAGGTGAGGTCGGCGGCAAACCCGATGGCGCCGGGGAGGGTTGTCAGCGCGCGGTCGATGTTGGCCTGCGAGCGCGAGCAGATAACGACCCTGGCGCCTTCGGCCAACAAGGATTGCGCGCATGCAAACCCGATGCCCTTGGAGCCGCCGGTGACCACAACCGTCTTGCCGGCCAGATCAAGCTGCATGGCTATTCTCCTCAAATGTGCGATCCGTGATCAGATTCAAATAGGCCCGTCGTGTTGCGGGTACAAGGGAATGGTTGGCCAAGGCCATTGCGGCGGCGGTCCAAAGGTTCAGGGTTTTCCCATCATTCCGCCGCCAGCAAACCGGGCGGGGCAGAGACAGCGATCGGTCGCGAACTTTCCCGATACGCTTTCTCCATCTATCTCTATTGGTGCTGGATCGCGCTCAGCCCGCCATCCACCGTCAGGCAGGCGGCGTTCATGAAGCGGCATTCGTCGGAGATCATGAAGACGGCGGCAAGCGCGATTTCGGCGATCGTCGCGATGCGGCCCTGCGGATGCAGCCTCATCGTTTGCGCGCGCGCCGCCTCCTTATCCGGAAAGCTGTTCCAGTAGTCGACCACCTTCTGCGTCTCGACATAGCCGGGTGCCAGCGCGTTCACCCGGATGCCGCGATCGGCATATTCGATGCCGAGCGACCGTGTCAGGCCAAGCAGGGCATGCTTGGCCACAGGATAGGGAAAGGTGTGCGGAATGATCGTGAAGGCATGCGTGGAGGCGATATTGAGGATCGCCCCGCCGCCCTGTTCGATCAGGCCGGGCAGCACGGCCCGGCAGCAGTTCCAGGCGCCCTTCAGATTGATGTCGAAGCAGCGATCCCACTCGTCGTCGCGGATGGAGAGCGGTTCGGCGAACACGTTGACGCCGGCATTGTTGATGAGGGCGTTCGGCTGGCCGATCGCGTCGGCGCCCTGCGCGATGGCCGCCGCGATGCCCGGCGCATCGGCAATGTCGGCTGCAGCGTGAAATAGCCGCCCAGCCGAGTGGTCGAGGTCTTCGGCGGCGCGGGCAAGGCGCGGGCCGTCGCTGTCGAGCAGGATCAGGCTTGCCTCCTCGGCAAGGCAGGCGCGTGCAATGCCAAGCCCGATCCCCTGGGCGGCCCCTGTGATGACGATCCGCTTGCCGGCGAGCCGGCCCGGTTTTTCCGCCGCCGTCACCATTCCGCAAAACTCCCGTCCTGGTGTCGCCAGATCGGGTTGCGCCAGCGGTGCCCTTCCTTGGCGCGTTCGATCACGTAGTCTTCGTTCACCTCGATCCCGAGGCCCGGCCCCTGTGGGATCGCCACCATGCCATCGGCATAGGCGAAGACCTCCGGGTTGGAGATATAGTCGAGGATGTCGTTGCTGGCATTGTAATGAATGCCGAGGCTCTGCTCCTGGATGAAGGCATTGTGGCTGACGGCATCCACCTGCAGGCAGGCGGCAAGCGCAATCGGGCCGAGCGGGCAATGTGGCGCCAGCGCCACGTCATAGGCTTCCGCCATCGCCGCGATCTTGCGGCATTCGGTGATGCCGCCGGCATGCGACAGGTCCGGCTGAATGATGTCGACGAAGCCGTCGGCCAGCACCTGCTTGAAGTCCCAGCGCGAATAGAGCCGCTCGCCGAGCGCGATCGGGGTCGAGCAATGATTGACGATGTCGCGCAGCGCCTCGCGGTTTTCCGAGAGCACCGGCTCCTCGATGAACATCAGCTTGTAGGGATCGAGTTCCTTGGCCAGAACCTTGGCCATCGGCTTCTGCACGCGCCCGTGAAAATCGACGCCGATGCCGATATGCGGGCCGATCGCATCGCGAATGGTCGCGATGGTCTCGACCGCCTTGTCGATCTTTTCCCAGCTGTCGACGATCTGCAGTTCTTCGCAGCCGTTGAGCTTGATCGCCTGGAAGCCGCGGGCCACCACCTCGCGCGCATTGCGCGCCACATCGCTCGGCCGATCGCCGCCGATCCAGGAATAGACCTTGATCCGGTCGCGCAGCTGGCCGCCGAGCAGCGAATGGATCGGCTGGCCGAGCGCCTTGCCCTTGATGTCCCAGAGCGCCTGGTCGATGCCGGCAAGCGCGCTCATGTGCACGGCGCCGCCGCGATAGAAGCCGCCGCGATAAAGCACCGTCCAGTGATCCTCGATCAGGAACGGGTCCTTGCCGATGAGGTAGTCCTCCAACTCATGCACGGCCGCCTGCACCGTCAGGGCGCGGCCTTCCACCACCGGTTCGCCCCACCCGACGATGCCTTCGTCGGTCTCGATCTTCAGGAACAGCCACCGGGGCGGCACGATATAGGTGGTCAGCTTGGTGATCTTCATGGGCATATCCGTCAGGTGAGAGAAGAGCCGGGCGGCGGCTCACGTCTGTTTGAGGGCGAAGGCGAGGTCGCGCGCGGCCAGGTCCAGCATGCGGGTGGAACAGTCGCGGGCGGCCGCGCCATTGCGCATCCTCAGCGCCTCCACCAGTTCGCGGTGGATATCGAGCGCCTCGTCATGGCGTTCGACGGCCTTGTTGGAGGTGGAGAGCGAATATTTGAGCGCGGCGTGGATGATGCCGGACAGCTGGCGGAACACCTGATTGTGGCTGGCGCGCAGCAGGATGGTGTGGAAGGCGACGTCCGCCTCGGTGAAGCGCTCGTTATTGCCTTCCAGTTCGCGCATGGCGACCCAGGCCTTTTCGAGATCGGCGACGTCCTGCGTCGTGGCGCGCGTCGCCGCCAGTTCGGCCGCCACCGGCTCGATGGTGCGGCGGGCCTCCAGAATGCAGCCGACCAGATCGAAATCGTAGATCCGCGGGCCGATCCAGTCGAGCACCTGCGCGTCGAGGATATTCCAGTCCTCCTTGTCGCAGACGACGGTGCCAACGCGCGAGCGGCTCTTCACCATGCCCTTCGAGTCGAGAATCTTCAGCGATTCGCGGATCACCGTCCGGCTGACGCCGTAGAGATCGCAGAGATCGTTTTCGCGCGGCAGCAGGGTGCCGGGTGAATAACGGTCGTCGCAGATGTCGAGCGCCAGCGCCGCGGTGACATTCTTGCTGACGCGGGGCCGCCGCCCCCGGTCGCGCCCCTCATCGCCATCCCGACCGACCGCTCTCTCTTCCACCAGCATCTCCCTGCCCAGCGCACTGTTCCACCCCGCCGGCATAGTACGATCCAGGGCCGAACGCCATTGTTTCACGGCCTGCCCCGATGAACGTCAACCCGCATCAGACACTGATAGCTTATTCATCATACCAAGACAATTGACTGGTACGATGAAAAAGCCTAACACTGCCACCGCTGCGGGAGAGCAGCCTTTTTGGGGAGGAAGACAATGCGCTTGTTCAAGGCCGCCATTCTGGCGGGTGCCGTTGCCGTGATCGCCGCCAGCTCGGCCTTTGCGGCCGATGTGAAGATCGGCTTCGTCGTCAAGCAACCGGAGGAACCCTGGTTCCAGGACGAATGGAAGTTTGCGGAGGTAGCCGCCAAGGAAAAGGGCTTCCAGCTCGTCAAGATCGGCGCGGAAGACGGCGAAAAGGTCCAGTCGGCCATCGACAATCTCGGTGCGCAGGGCGCGCAGGGTTTCATCATCTGCACGCCGGACGTGAAGCTCGGACCCGGCATCGTGGCCAAGTCGGCTGCCAACAATCTCAAGGTCATGACGGTCGACGATCGGCTGGTCGGCGCCGATGGCAAGCCGCTGGACGCCGTTCCGCATATGGGCATCTCCGCCACCAAGATCGGCGAGGCCGTCGGTCAGGCGATCGTCGACGAGGTCAAGAAGCGGGGCTGGGACCCGAAGACGGTCGGCGCGATCCGAGTCTCCTACGACCAGCTTCCGACCGCTGTCGACCGCGTCGAAGGGGCGATTTCCATCCTGAAGGCCAACGGTTTCCCGGCTGCCAATATCTTCGATGCGCCGCAGGCCAAGACCGATACCGAGGCCGCGCTCAACGCCGCGACGACCGTTCTCAACAAGCATGCCGAGATCAAGAACTGGGTCGCCTTCGGGCTCAATGACGAAGCGGCGCTGGGCGCTGTCCGCGCCACCGAAAGCGTCGGCATCGCACCGGAAAACGTCGTGGCCGTCGGTATCGGCGGGGCGGAATCGGCGATCAACGAGTTCAAGAAGCCGAAGGCGACCGGCTTTGTCGGCACGGTGATCATCTCGCCCAAGCGCCATGGCTATGAAACGGCGATCAACATGTATGACTGGGTGGCGAACGGCAAGCAGCCGGAAAAGCTGATCCTCACCGCCGGCCAGCTGGCGCTGCGCAGCAATTACGCCGAAGTGCGCAAGCAGCTCGGCATCGAGTAAGTCCGCCGTCTGCGGATGGACGGACAGGGTCCGGCGGTGCGCCGCCGGGCCGGGTGAGGGGAAGGGGAGCCGTGTCAGACTTTCTTCAATTTCGCGCCCTGTCGAAGGGCTATCCCGGCGTGCAGGCGCTTGCCGATGTGAGCTTCGGCGTTGCGCGTGGTGCCGTGCATGGCTTGATGGGCGAAAATGGCGCGGGCAAATCGACGCTGATCCGTCTCCTGTCGGGCGACCAGCGGGCGGATGCCGGCGACATCCTGATCGATGGAAGCGTGCAGACCTATGCCTCCGTGCGCGATGCCTTCGAGGCCGGCGTGATCGTCATCCATCAGGAGCTTCAGCTCGTTCCGGAACTGACGGTTGCGGAAAACCTCTGGCTCGGCCGCTTTCCAGCACGCGCCGGCGTGCTCGACCGCAAGCGGCTGCTGTCCGAGGTCGGGGCGAGGCTGCGCGACGTCGGCATCGACGTCAATCCTTCGGCGAAAGTCGCCTCGCTCTCCATCGGCGAGCGCCAGATGGTCGAGATCGCCAAGGCGGTGATGCTCGATGCACGGGTGATCGCGCTGGACGAACCCACTTCGTCGCTGTCGTCGAAGGAAAGCGAGATCCTCTTTTCGCTGATTGCGCGGCTGAAGGCGCGCGGCACCGTCATTCTCTACGTCTCGCATCGCCTCGACGAGGTCTTTCGCCTCTGTGACAGCCTGACCGTGCTGAGAGACGGCAAGCTTGCCGCCCATCACCCGGATCTCTCCCGCGTGACCCGCGACCAGGTGATTTCGGAGATGGTCGGTCGCGAGATCACGAATATCTGGGGTTACCGCGCCCGCCGGCACGGCGAGGTGCGCCTGAAGGTGGAGAACCTCTCCGGCGACCGTCTTCCCCACCCGATCGATTTCGAGGTGCGGGCCGGCGAGATCCTCGGCTTCTTCGGGCTGATCGGCGCGGGCCGCAGCGAGATGACGCGCCTGCTGTTTGGGGCCGACAGCCGCCGGACGGGGCGCGTTGTCATCGACGGACAGGCGGTTGCGCCGGACAGTCCGCCTGCCTCGATCCGCGCCGGCCTTGTGCTGTGTCCCGAGGACCGCAAGCATGACGGCATCATCCAGGGCCGTTCCGTCGAGGAAAACATCGCCATTTCCGCCCGCCGCCTGTTTTCGCCCTTCGGCCTCGTGCAGCCGCGTAAGGAAGCCGAACTCGCCGACCGCTTCATCGGCCAGCTGAGGATCCGCACGCCCTCGCGGCAGCAGGACATCGTGCATCTCTCCGGCGGCAACCAGCAGAAGGTCATTCTGGGGCGCTGGCTGGCGGAAGCGGGCGTTCGCGTGCTGGTGATCGACGAGCCGACGCGCGGCATCGATGTCGGCGCGAAGTCGGAGATCTACGCGCTCCTTTACGATCTTGCCGCCGCCGGCATGGCGATCGTGGTGATTTCCAGCGAGCTTCCCGAGGTGATGGGCATCACCGACCGCATCCAGGTGATGTGCGGCGGCCAGATCACCCGGCAGTTCGAGCGGGCGGCGTATGACGAACGCGAGATCCTGTCCGCCGCCTTTCCCGATACCCGCCAGAGCCTGCCCTGATCCCGATCGAGACCCGTTGACAGAGAACCGACACATGCAATCACTCAAGAAAATCCTTCTCGGCGAACAGGGGCTCGTCGTCATCTTCGCGCTTGCCTTCGTGCTCGTGTCGATCACGGTTCCGAACTTCCTGACCGAGCGCAACATGCTGGGCCTGCTGCAATCGGTGGTGACGATCGGCATCGTGTCCTGCACGATGATGTTTTGCCTCGCCTCGCGCGATTTCGACCTCTCCGTCGGCTCGACCGTCGCCTTTTCCGGCATGGTGGCCGTGATGGCCTCCAACAGCACCGGCTCGATCCTGCTCGGGCTCTTGGCCGCCATCACCTGCGGCGCCATCGTCGGCGTCATCAACGGCGTGGTGATCGCACGGTTTCGCATCAATGCGCTGATCACAACGCTTGCGACCATGCAGATCGTCCGCGGCTTTGCCCTGATTTCGTCTGATGGCCGCGCGGTCGGCATCAATGATCCCGCCTTTTACGATCTGGCCCTGACGCGCATTCTCGGCGTGCCGGCTCCGGTCTGGGTGATGGGCCTGTTCTTCGTCCTGTTCGGCTTCGTGCTCAACCGCACGGTGTTCGGCAAGAACACGCTGGCGATCGGCGGCAATCCCGAGGCCGCACGCCTTGCCGGCGTCAATGTCGTGACCATGCGCATCTGGATCTTTGCCCTGCAGGGGCTCGTCTGCGGCGTGGCGGGGATCCTGCTTGCCTCGCGCATCACCTCCGGCCAGCCGAACGCCGCCACGGGACTGGAGCTTTCGGTGATCTCCGCCTGCGTGCTGGGCGGCGTCTCGCTTGCCGGGGGGCGGGCGGCGATGACCGGCGTGATCGTCGGCGTGCTGATCATGGGCATTGCCGAGAATGTCATGAACCTGCTCAATATCCAGGCCTTCTACCAGTATGTCGTGCGCGGCATGATCCTGCTGCTCGCCGTCCTCCTCGACAATCTTCGGGTTTCGGCCGCGACGATGAGCCGGCGGTAAAGGCGGGCCATGGCCGACCGGATCGAGCTGAGGAATGGCGACTGCCGCGCGACAATCGCGCCGGCTGGTGGCGCCATCCTGAGCGCGACGGTGTCGGGCATGCCGCTGATGGTTGCGACGCAGACGCCCGGCCTTGCGACACGGCTGCATGGGGGCGAGGCCTGCTTTCCGCTGGTGCCCTTCGGCGGGCGCATCGAGCACAACGGCTTTTCCATCGACGGCGCGGACTATCGGCTTGCCCGCAATACGCAGGATCCGCTGGTGCTGCACGGCGAGGGCTGGCTGCGGCCATGGTCCGTGGCCGAGGTTGGCCGTGACACCGTGCTACTTTGCCTCGACGTTGCGGCCGACGACCGCTCACCTTATGCCTACCGGGCCGAACAGCGGATCACGCTTTTGCCGCAGGGGCTGATGCTGACGCTGTCGGTCGTCCACCAGGGGGCGCGACGGCTTCCTTACGGGCTCGGTTTCCACCCTCATCTGCCGGTCGGACCGGGCTCGACGGTGGAATTCCAGGCGGGGGGCGTGTGGACGGAGCGGGAGACGCACCTGCCCGGCATTCGATGCACGCCGGCCGATGAGATCGATTTCGGCACGCCGCGCGCCGTCCCCGAGGGCTGGATCAACAACTGCTACGAGGGCTGGACGGGGCGCGCCGTCATCGGCGAGGTCTCGGGTGCCGCCCTCATCCTCGAAGCCTCCCCGCCGCTCCGCTATCTGATGCTCTACAAACCCGCTGGCCCCTCCGGTTTCCTGTGTGTCGAGCCGATGAGCCACCGGCCGAATGCGCATGGCGACCCGCACGCCGGCGGGCTTGCCGTTCTGGCGCCCGGCGATGGCCTTTCCGCATCGATGCGCCTAGAACGCTGTGGGTGAGGCGGCGACACGGCGCCGTGAGCGCCTGCCAGTTCCCCCTTACTCCAACCCTGTTGGAGGCAGGAGATCATAAAGCTCACGATTACCCCCGGCCCCTTCGCTTCCGACGCGGCCGGAAACAGAAAAGGCGCCGCAGACCTGAAAGTCCCTGGTCAAACGCCTGCCTATTCCATAATTCATATTATGTATATTTGTGTTGTAGGGTGGCAGATTCCATTTTCAAATGCAACGAAGACAATAATGGCCATGGTTTCAGGAGGATGGAATGGCCCGCTCTTTTATGCAGTTGAGTTTGGATGAACGTCGTATCATCGCACGGATGCATGAGAAGAAGATCAGTCAGGCTGAGATCGCGCGC